>CALVDR010000015.1 GCA_944326365.1 uncultured Bacteroidales bacterium
GGTGGGAGAGTAGGTAGCTGCCGCTTTTAGGCTAGAGGACCGGATGTCAGAGAATGACTTCCGGTCTTTTTTTTATTTATTTTTCTTCGAGCCAATCCAGAAAATCATCTGTCCGTGAGCGGCTGACGATCATTTCGAAAGATGCAGCAGGCTGCGCGTCGATTTTGTATCTGCTTCCGATTTTCACAATTCTGGAAATCGCCTGCATCGAAATGATGCAGTTCCTCGAAATCCTGTAGAATGTTTCGTGATCCAGCTGCTCCATGGCTATGTCCAGAGAAAAGTCCACTATATACTTTCCCTTGTTCTTCGTGACCAGATAGGTGGACTTGTCCTCGGCATACAGATATGCTATGTCAGACACCAGTACAGGTACGATGGTGTCGTTCAGTTTCACTAAAATGCGCTTTCTCGTTCCTCCTTTCCTGCCGCCCTGTCTTGAAATACACCTGTCTACGGCACGTTTCAGCGTCTCTTCCTCTACCGGCTTGAGCAGATAGTCGATACTTTCCACCTCGAAAGCTTTCACTGCATAGCTGTCGTAGGCCGTAGTCATGATCACATTTGCCTTGATATCTGTTTTTCTGAAAATTTCGAAACAGTTCCCGTCAGACAGTTCCACATCCATGAATATGATGTCAGCCTTATGTGACGGATCCCTTAGCCAAGACAGGGTTTCCTCTACTGAACCTGTCTCTCCGGCTATCTTCATTCCCGGATACAGTCCGGTCAGGTTAGCTGCCAGTTTCTTTCTGGCCATCATTTCATCTTCGACTATCAGTACATTCATATCTTTTTTCCTTTAAATCGCTTCCGGTCATCAGCACCTCTTCGCACCGGCATCCAGGACGGGGATTGTCACTGCGAAAGCATTGCCGTCGGACGAGACTTTCACGTCCTTTCCGTACAGATCCCTGTACTGGCGGGTCAGGTAGTCCAGGCCGACCCTGGTAGATTCTCCGCTATTCAGTTTCGGCCTCAGTTCGTTCCATACGGTCAGTTCTGATCCTTCAGCCGAGATCCTGATTTTCAGCGGATGGCCTTCACCCGTTCTGTTGTGTTTGATGGCATTTTCCAGAAGCATCTGGACAGAACATGGAATGACATGGCCTGACATAAGCCTTTCGGGGATGCCGGTTTCCAGCGTGAATCCGTTCCCGAACCGTACTTTCAGCAGATCCGCGTACATGCCGACGAAATTCATCTCGTCTTCCAGAGATACCGTGGTCCTGTCATCATATCTGAGCATGTATCTGTATATACCTGCAAGCTTGTGTATATAGGTGCTCGCCTGGGCAGTCTTTCCGTCGATGACCAGACAGTCAAGAATATTCAGGGAGTTGAACAGGAAATGAGGATTCACCTGTTGTTTCAACCTTACATACTGGAATTCGGCATTGTTGGCCTTGTCTCTTTCGGCCTTCACTGCTTCCTTGAGTCCGATTGCATAATCCGTGATATACACTGCGGAAAAACCTATCAGCTCCATAGTGGCCGCCACAGTGAAAATCCGGACGGATTCCCCGAATGAAAAACTGAACGCCGGACCGTAGGAAGTGTCCAGACTTACTGCCAGGACGGCCAGCAAGGCCATGACAAGACATGCGCCCATGACTATACCGGATTTTGCGGCAGTACTCCAGTCATGCTGTCTGATATACCTGACCAGAAGCAGGAGCAGCCCCAGCATCACCACAGTCATCCAGGACCTGGAAACAAGCATCAGCACTATATCTCCGAGACTGTATTCAGGACCGTTGGAAAAAAGCAGGGAGATGGCCGCACGTATCGCTATGATCAACGCTATGACTGCGGATAAAAGAAAGATATGCTTTCTGGTGATTTTTCCTGTGGGGGGGGGGTACAGTACCGGTGCGGGCCGGTATTTTCCACCTGACTGAAGCTTTCAGCAGCAGAAACGTGCACCAGCCTATGACCTCCGTAGTCATGAAAGTGGATACGGAATGTGTCAGCAGGGCCGAACCGGAAAGCAGTCCGACAAGCCTGGCTCCGTATACGCCCAGAACATAGCCGGCCACATTTGTCAGGATGATGCTGGAGACTATGATTTCCATACGGGCATTCATCTTCACGCACAGGAGAGTCACCATCAGTACGCTCAGAAGAGTGAGCATGATTTCGTCATTGATATCTGCCAGACGACAGCATAGGGCCACCGCCAGGTGCAGGAATGCGAATGCATGTATGATGATGTCCGTTCTCAGATTCATATGCAGTATGTGCGGCTTCCTGATTATGACAGGAATGACGGCACGAAATTCAAATTTACGATTTTTTGCCGTAAGGCCAAAAACTATCATTCCCTTTCGTGGCTTTTCATTCATCCTGAAAATCCTACCGTTCATCATTCCTTTCCCACCGTTCGTCCCGGGACTTTTCCATAGGAAAAATGACATTTTTAGATTTGCATAACCACAATAGCATTGAAATGAAAAAACCGAGATTGTCATTCTGGCAGATATGGAATCTGAGTTTCGGATTTTTAGGAGTCCAGATAGGATATTCGCTTCAGAACTCGAATACTTCATCGATTTTCGAATCACTCGGAGCCGATGTGAGCCATCTGAGCTATTTCTGGCTGGCCGCACCTTTGGCAGGCATGGTCATACAGCCGATCATAGGCATGTTTTCCGACAGGACATGGACCCGTCTCGGACGCCGCATACCTTATATATTGGGCGGTGCTGTCATATCGGCACTTGCCCTCATGCTCATGCCGAACTGTCCTGTCCTTCTGGCTGTGGCACCTCTGGCCATGGGAGCATTCATCCTCCTTTTCATGGACCTCTCTTTCAATGTGACCATGCAGCCTTTCCGCGCTCTCGTGGCAGACATGCTGGATGACTCCCAGAAGACACAAGGCTATGTCGTACAGACATTCCTGATAAACATGGGCGCAGTCATAGGGGCTTTCCTTCCGCTGATCATGACATGGGCAGGAGTTTCGGACGAAGCGGTTCCGGGCACAGTTTCCAGACATATCGCCTGTTCGTACTATGCCGGCGGCGCGATTCTGCTGCTGACCGTACTCGTGACCGCCTTCAAGACGAAGGAATACCCTCCCGAAAAGTTCGCCGAATACAATTCCGACGCCGGCATCCCGGCCAATGACGATGCCGGCAAGTGCCATCGGCTAAAGGGAAATGAGGCCTTCCAGGCCAATGCCGGCGTCAACGCCGGAAAACGTCCGGGTTTTCTGGCCCTGATGCGCAATATCCCCAAAGTCATGCTGCAGCTCGGCGTCACGCAGTTCTTTTCATGGGCAGCCCTGTTCATGATGTGGACATATCTGAAACCGGCCATTACCGGCAACGTTTTCGATCCGTCCACCGGAGCGGTTCTGGCTGAAGGAGCCACGCAGACCTGGGTAGGAGTCCTGAACGGAATCTACCCGATACCGGCCTGCATAGTGTCCGTCTTTCTGGCAAGAATCGCCGCAAGATATGGAAACAAGGCAGTCTATGCCGCCTGTCTGCTGTGCGGTGCTGCCGGATTCGTCTCCCTGCTTTTCATTCACAACCAGTATCTGGTGCTGCTTCCGATGATAGGTATCGGCATTGCATGGGCAGGCATCCTGGCCATGCCGTATTCCATCCTTTCCCGCAGCGTGAATGCATCGGACATGGGTGCCTACATGGGTATATTCAATTTCACCATCACGATACCCCAGATAGTCATCGGACTGACCGGAGGGCTGATAGTGAAGTGGGTTTTCGGCTCTCAGGCCATCTATATGCTGGGACTTGCAGGAGTATTCATGCTGCTTGCGGCAATCTCCGTCGCCTTTGTCGGCAGGAGTTCCGGGACACAACAGGGCGCAAACTGATTTTAACCGTATAATTAACTGAAATCCAAGTCAATTTATGAACAAGTTCCATTCAATGATCACTGTGCTGATGCTGGTCATCTCCACCTTGTCTGCGGCCGCTCAGGACGCATATGTGGTGAAAGGTGTCATACAGGACCAGATAGGCCCGGTCATAGGAGCCACTGTCATGGAGCAGGGGACGACCAACGGGGCATCTACCGGACTTGACGGAGACTATACCATAGCCGTTTCCGGTCCAGATGCCATGCTCGAATTCAGCTGCATAGGTTATAAGACACAGATATTCAAGGCATCCGAGGTCCCTGCCACAGTCATGCTTGAGGAGGATACCTTCTTCCTTGATGATGTCGTGGTCATCGGCTATGGTACCGTGAAAAAAGAAGACATGACAGGCTCCATCGTGGCCATCAAGACCGAAGAGCTGAACAGAGGTGCAGTGGTATCTACGCAGGACATGCTCAAGGGAAAAGTGCCGGGGCTGCAGATCATCCCGGGAGACGGAGGGCCTGGGTCCGGTTCCACGATACGTATACGTGGAGCAGCATCCCTCAATGCCTCCAATGATCCTCTCATAGTGATAGACGGAGTCCCTATTGCCGCGGACGGTGGCGCCGGTATGGCGAATCCTCTTGAAACCATCAATCCGAACGACATAGAATCTTTCACCGTGCTGAAGGATGCCTCGTCCGCGGCCATCTACGGTTCACGGGCATCGAACGGTGTCATCATCATCACCACCAAGCGCGGAAAGGGAGGCCGTCCTCAGGTAAGCTACAGCGGAAGTGTCAGCGTACAGACCAATTCGGAGCGCATTCCTGTCATGACTCCCGGCGAGTTCCGCGAGTATGTGGCCGAGACGTTCCCGGCAGGAACGGCGACAGGGGACTATGTACAGTCTCATCTCGGTAATGTGGACACTGACTGGCAGAGCCTCATTTTCCGCACGGCCATCTCACATGACCACAATGTGAGCCTGAGCGGGAACGTGAAGGAACGCATGCCTTACCGTGCTTCGGTAGGCTGGACCAGCCAGCAGGGTACTCTGCATACCTCGAAATATGACAGAGGGACTCTCGATATCAGCATATCCCCTAATTTCTTCGACAACCATCTCACTGTCAGCCTTTCAGGACGGGGAGTGTATACTAATCAGAAATATGCCGACAGCGGCGCCGTCGGCAATGCGGCTTTCTTCAACCCGACCCAGGACCCCTATTTCAGAAATGAAGACGGTTCCATAGACTATACCACCACGAACGGTTTCTGGAACTACGGTACCGGAAGGGGCGAGAACTTTACCCCGAATACACTGTTGGGAGTAGGCCCGCTGTCCCAGCTTTATGATGTAGACAACTACGGCAGCGCCATGCGTATGATAGGGAATGCGCAGGCAGACTACAAGGTGCACGGCTTCGAGGCTCTGAAATTCAACCTCAGTCTCGGTCTGGATCTGTCGCAATACAATTCCCACAACGGAGTGAATCCCGGTTCCTTCCAGGCTTATGCAGATACGGAGAACAGGGGCATAGGCCAGTATTCGGAGTCCGTACAGTTCCGCAGGAACCAGGTTCTGGAATTCTATGCGAATTTCAACAAGGAATGGGGTATCCATCATCTGGACGTGATGGCCGGTTACTCCTGGCAGCATTTCTACAGTTATGACCGGTCCGTGTCCTATTTCAACGTGACCGGCGAGCAGAAAGGCGATGACTCACGTTATCCTGCCAACAGGCAGGAAAGCTATCTCGTATCGTTCTACGGACGTATCAACTATTCGATAGATTCAAGATATCTCTTTACTTTCACCTTGAGAAACGATGCCTCGTCGAGGTTCTCTCCTCAGACACGTTGGGGACTTTTCCCTTCAGGGGCATTCGCATGGAATATAAAGGAAGAGCAGTTCCTGAAAAACGTCTCTCCTGTCTCGCAGCTCAAGTTCCGTCTGAGTGCAGGTCAGACAGGACAGCAGGAAATAGGCAGCAACTATCCGTACATGTCCATCTACAGCCAGTCTACAGATGTCTATAAACACTATCTGATGGGCTCTGACGGGTATCAGTTCCATTACACTCCCGGCGCCTATGACCCTGATATCAGGTGGGAGACCACGACGACATACAATGCCGGCATCGATTTCGGCTTCCTGAACGACCGTATCACCGGTAATGTGGATGTATACCTGCGCCAGACCAAGGACCTGCTGAACAGTGTCATTGCACCTATGGGATCGAATTTCGGAAACTCGGTGCTGACCAATATCGGTTCCATGGAAAACAAGGGACTCGAATTTTCCGTGAATGCCGTTCCGGTAGAGACGGAGGACTGGCATCTGTCCATAGGATTCAACGGTACGTTCCAGGATACCAGATTCACGAAACTGAACAGTACCGACGATCCTTCCTATGCTATCCAGGTCGGAGGCATAAGCAAGGGAACCGGGAGTCTGCTAAGCGTACACAAGGTAGGCTATGCCCCGTATTCGTACCGTACCTTCCAGCAGGTATATGATTCAGAGGGGAATCCTGTACAGAATGCTCTGGTGGACAGGGACGGGGACGGCAGCATCACCGACAACGACCGCTATATTTCGGGCAAGAGTCCCAATGCCAAGTTCTTCTACGGACTGAACCTGAAACTTTCGTACAGGAACTGGGATTTCGGTTTCAACGGTCACGGCTCTGCCGGAAACTGGCTGTTCAATGATTTCGCGTCGTCGAATTCGACATCGAATCTGGATGTGAATGCTGGAAACCTTCCGAATTTCGCCACATATGTTAAAGAGACAGGTTTTACTGCTGCGAACAGCGGTGAGCAGTGGTATTCTGACATGTTCCTCGAAAATGCATCGTTTTTCAGAATGGATGACATAAATCTCGGCTACACTTTCCGCAACATAAGGAATTGGGGAGGGGATATCCGTCTCGCCCTGAGTGCCCAGAACGTGTTTGTCATCACCGGGTACAGCGGAGTGGATCCGGAATGCTCGAACGCGACAGGTATAGACGGAACCATCTGGCCTCGTCCGAGAACTTTCTCCCTGCGTGTGAATGTTAACTTCTAATAGGATGTTTATGAAGACTGTATATAGAAAACTGATAGTCATTTCCGCTGCGGTATCTGCCGTATTCGGGCTCCAGTCATGCGTAGGTGATCTGGACACCGTGCCGCTCAACCCTTACGACAAGGTTCCGGAGACAGCATACGGCACCGATGAAGCCGGGTATCTGCAGGGATTGTCGAAGATATATTTCCACCTGATTTCGAATGATACGAAAGACCTTCAGGTAAGTGACGGCGGTGCGTCCGAACTCATCAGGGCCTACTGGTCCATTCAGGAAACCACTACGGACGAGGCCAAATGCGCATGGAGCAATGATGCCTGGGTGCGTGCACTGAACACCGATACATGGACTGAAGCGCAGAATGATGCCACATATGCCGTGTATATCCGTACACTGCAAGGTATTTCATATGTAAACGAATTCCTCCGTCAGACTACGGACGTGAAACTCGATGAAAGGGGAGTCGATGACGGAGTGAAAGCCAGGGTGGCGCAGTTCAGGGCTGAAGCCAGATTTCTCCGCGCGTTTTTCTACTGGATGGCCATCGACGCTTTCGGGAACGTGCCGTTCGTGACCGAAGATTCGCCTTTCGGTACCGGAGTATATCCGGAGCAGGGAACCAGAAAGGAACTTTTCGACTTCTGCATCGAAGAACTCGAAGACCTGGCTTCCCCGACCAGTGCCATGCCTGCTCCGCGTTCGAACTATCCGAGAGCCGACAAAGGGGCGGTATGCGGCCTTCTGGCAAGGATGTATCTGAATGCGGAAGTATATACGGGTACGGCCATGTGGCAGGAAGCCAAGGATGCCTGCGAAGATATTTTCGATATGGGGTACGGGCTCTGCGGAAACTATGCGGACCTGTTCCGCGGAGACAACGGCGAGAATCCGGAAGCCCTGAAGGAATTCATCTTTGCTGCAGCATATGACGCCGAACAGTCCCAGTCATATGGCGGAACGACATATCTGACATTGGCAGCGATAGCTGCCGACGACATACAGCAGATGCCGGTGTTTGAGGACGAGGACGGGAATCCCCTTGAGGAAGAGACGATGGTCACTTTCTATCCTAACGGTGTGAACAACGGGTGGGCAGGTATCAGGATTCCTTATGAATTCGTGCAGAAGTATTTCAGCGTGAAGGATGCCGACTACGGCAAGGGTTCGTATGAGTGCGATGATGCCAGAGGACAGATGTTCTATATAAAGGGCCGTGAGGAATCCATGGATGGCGCCCTCTATCAGTTTACAAACGGCTGGTCCTGCCTGAAATTCAACAATGTCCCTCATGACACGGAGCCTTTGTACTGGTATGCCGAGGCTGCTGCGAAGGCCTACAGCGACATAGATTATCCTCTTATAAGACTCGGCGAGATCTATCTCATCTATGCCGAGGCCTGTTTCAGACTCAATGACAGGGATGAGGCCCTGCCTTATCTGCAGGAATTGTCAGAGAGGGCAGGTGTAGAAGGCCCGGCCGCTTCCTACACCGAGAATTATCTGATAGAAGAGCGTGCGAGGGAACTTTACTGGGAGGGCCACCGCCGTACCGACCTTATCCGTTTCGGAAAATTCCATTCGGGTGACTTCCTCTGGCCTTACAAGGGCGGAGAATCTTTCGGAGGCCAGAGTTTCGAGAGATACAAGAATCTTTTCGCCCTGCCTCTTACTGATCTGGCGGCGAATCCGACCCTGAAACAGAATGAAGGCTATCCTGACAACAGATAGGAAAATTTGAGCAGAATATGAGATCAAGACTGTATATTACAATGATCATCGCTGCAGCTGCATTGCTTTCAGGCTGCAGCAGGATGGAGGAACTCCGGATGGCATCACCGGACGGGATCCGGCCGCCTCATATCAATTCCGTGACCCCGGGAAACATAGCGGTCACAAACAGCAAGCTCGATGATGTCGTGACTTTCGCTTGGGATGCTGCCGATTTCGGAGTGAGGACACCTGTCAGTTACAATCTGGAGGCAGAATACGGTGAGTCCGGAGTGATCGAAGTCTTTCCCGGCATTTCAGGCACTTCACTGGAGATTTCCTATGAGGAACTGAACTATGTGCTCGGACTCGATACACAGCTGGGCGGTGCCGGAGTGCCTCTGGACACTCCGAGCAATGTGAATTTCTATGTCTGTGCCTACATAGGGGACGGTACGCAGACAAGCCGGTCCGAGCCTGTGGAACTGAATGTGACGGTGATTTATGCGAAACCGCGTTATCCGAAAGTGTGGGTGATAGGTAAATATTCGAACTGGGAACATTCCCGCTCGCAGTATCTCTACAGTTTCGGAAATGACGGAGTGTATGAAGGCCTGGTGGATTTCGGAGAAAATGCCGATACAGACAATTACGGGGATGCCAGCGACTGCGGTTTCAAGCTGACAGGAGCTGCGAACTGGAGCAACAGTACCGGAAACTGGGGCATGACCAGAGCGATTACCGATGAGGATTACGAAACGGATGAGATCCAGCTCGGGAACGGTGGCGGAAACATAAACAAGGTATTCCAGAAACGATATTACCAGCTCAGGTATACTGTCAATTCGCTGCTTCTGGAGAAGCTTCTCTCATTCGACGGGATGTCAATATCCGGTACGGCAGTGACTGAAGAGCCTGAACTTCTTTTCGACACGGCGAACCAGCGCTTCTATTTCGATGTCGATGCCGGAGAGGGAGGGACCATAGTCCTGACTCTCAAGGATGCTGTCCGTCAGGGCGGCGGAACTGACGGAGACATTGCCCTCGGGGCATCCGAAGAGGCGTCTGCCGAGCCGGGAAAAGGTTTCCTGTCTTTAGGCAGTGACAAGCCACTGACAGTTCCTGCAGCCGGGAGCTACAGGGTCTATGTCGAGATGAACAATCCTGAAGAAATGACTTACGAGTTCAATGCCGATGATTTCGGAAAGGAGCCGGGCAAGGATGATGAGGATATCGTGCCTGTAGGCGAGACCTGGGGAATCGTAGGTACCATGACTGACTGGGGCGGTGAGGATGATGAAAATACCGAAGAAGATGAAAGTATCCCAGATATCCCGATGACGGAGACCGGCGACTGGTTCAAGGCTACGGTCGAACTTACTGCCGAAGATGCCTTCAAGATACGTTTCGCCAATACCTGGAACGATGACAATACGGACAATTTCGGCGGAGTTGACGGGAATGTCATAGTGACACAGTCGGAAGGCGTCGCTGTACCGGCGGTCAAGGTTTTGAACGAAGGCAGTCCGAACAACATATCGGTAAGCACAGGCGGTACATATGACCTGTATTTCAATCCTGAGTTGGGCGCACTGCATGTAAGGCCGGAAGGTTCTCCGGCTCCTGGAGATGTCACATGGGGCATAACCGGCATAGACGGGGACTGGCTGCCTGGGAATGACCTGCTGATGGAGGAAGTGAACGGTACAGACTATTACGTGCTGACCGGTCTGGAACTCACAGGCGTGAATGACGCTTCAGGCGAAGCAAGCAGCTTCAAGATCAGATACGGGAACTGGTGGAACCAGAATTCGGACAACGGCCGCGGACTCCCTGCAGGCACGCAGCAGCCTGTAAGCGAAGGCAGGACAGTCTCTCTCAGCACCGACGGAGGCTCCGCCAATATCACCGTAGCCGAAACCGGAACATACAATGTCTATTTCTATCCGAACCAGAATGCCATGATGGTCCGCAATACGGACGGAGACGTGCCTGCTACTGTAGGCTGGGGTCTCTGCGGATATTTCACCGGCTGGGAGGACAACAATGATGCGGTCATGACATATGAGGACGGATATAATGTGATAAGGGGAATCAGCATACCTGAATATGACCCGGCCTCAGGTCTTGAAGACGGTTTCATCATCAGATACGGAAACACTTCAGGAGGCCGTGAATTCGGCATGCCTTCAGATGCGGATGCATGCATAGACAGGTTGAATACGGCTGTGCGGCTCAGCAGCGATGCATCTGCACGGAACATCACGGCGGCGTCAGGTACTTATGACATTTATTTCGATGCTGATCACGGTATCATTTACATGAATGAGAAAGACGCACCTGCTCCGTCACCGTACAGTGTCGGCGTATGGGCGGAGAATCTGACGGCAGGCATCCCTGATGTGCCGATGAAACTCGAAGGTGACTTCCATGTCTGGTATCAGGCAGTCTTCCCTCAGGATGACAGGATAAGAATACGTATCAGCGACAATGACGGCATAGCCTACGGAGCCGCTGCTTCCGTGGCGGGGATAAACGTGGCAATCCCGGTGGTGACAGGTGATGCGGCCCTGCCGGTGGAAGTGCCTGCAGGCTCATATCAGATATGGTTCGACATGAACGCTTCGGAACTTTATATCATGACAGACGGCAGGCATCCCGGCGATGCAGGCGACCAGGGTTCCGCACCGGGACTGTGCGGTACGTTCACGAACTGGGGCATGGACGGAGCCCCTGACATAGCCATGACCAGGCGGCAGTCAGGCGGCAGAAGCTACTGGGTGGCGGAAGACGTGACACTTTCCGATTCGGACAGATTCAAGATCCGCTATGACAACAAGTGGGAAAGGGAATTCGGATATCTGGAAAATACCGTATTGCCGGTAAACGGCAAAGTGGAGGTCTACAATCCTGATGACCATGACATGTTCGCTCCGGCGGGTACCTACGACATCTGGCTTTATGTGGAAGGCGATTCGACCGTAGCCGAGCTTTATCTGATAAATGACGGAAGAACCCCTGAAGAACTTTAACGGAATAAACTGACAGACTATGAAAAGATACATCATCATATTTCTTTCGATATGTGCGGCTGTCATTCAGGGCTGTACAGACATGTCTGAAGACGCACTGACAGAGGGAATACTGTCGGTAGAATCCGAGACCCTCTGGTTCGATGCTTCAGGCGGTTCGCAGCTGGTCGAACTCCGCACTTATGCCGGAGCCTGGAATATAGTCCAGGATACCGAATCCGAATTGTGGTGCACTCTGAGCAAGACGGAAGGTACCGTGTCATCGTCTTTTGAGGTGGCCGTAACGGCCAATCCCGATACTGAAAGAAGTACGGTCCTGGTCCTGGATGCACCGGGATGCGAGCCGGTGGAAATCAGAATCATCCAGAACGGGGAAAAGGACGAGCAGTTCACGGTGACACAGGAAATAGACGGGCAGATGGTGGAATTCGATCCTGATCCTGCTGACGGGGAACCGGCATATCCGGTAGATCCTGACAAGCCTCTGACCATCACTTTCAAGCCGGGAGTGGACAATGCCATCTTCGGCTGTCTGAACGATGTCTATGCGCACATAGGGGTAGTGGACGGAGAATTCTGGAGATACACTCCGTCCGACTACAGTACAAATGCGGAGAAAGGCAAAATGACTAATATCGGTGACAATACCTGGACTATCGAACTGACCCCTACGGTACGCGAATGGTTCGACTCAGGTACAACGCAGATAAAGGAGATCGGTGTGATCATCCGTCCGGCCGACCAGAGCACCACTGCCTTCAAGAACGCGAAGATCATCAAGGTGTCTGACAGCAAGTACACTCTGGAGCACAGGCCTAAGTCCGAAATGACGGCGGCAGCCCCTTCCGGCACCGGATATGGAATCAACTATGAAAGCACCACTGTCACCTTCGCCCTGAAAGAGGAGGCGGAGCAGTATGACTTCGCCTATCTGATAGGCGAGTTCAATGACTGGACCCCGTCCGATGCCTATGCCATGAACTGGGACGAGAACATGAAATGCTGGTGGTATACCCTGGATCTCAATGACCCTGACCGGAATCCGGAGACTGTGGAAGCCCTGGATCCTGACGAGGAATACATGTTCCAGTACTACATCGGCACTCTCGATGACTCATGGACGACTCTCAGGCTCAGCGATCCGTTCAGTGAGATCATCTACAGTTCCGATGACCAGTGGATAACCTCTTCAACCTATCCGGATCTGAGGGAATATCCGTCTTCGCAGACAAGCGGACTCATATCCGCCTTTCAGGTAAACTGCCCGGCGAAGGATTACGTCTTTGAGAACAGTTTCAGTATCGGGGATATCGATGACCTGGTGATTTACGAACTGCTTTTCCGTGATTTCACTGAAACAGGTGACATAAAGGGCGCGCTTGCCAGAATGGACTATCTGGAGGAACTCGGTATCAACGCCATAGAACTCATGCCTGTCCAGGAATTCGACGGGAATGACAGCTGGGGCTACAACACTAACTCCTATTTCGCCATGGACAAGGCCTACGGCACGCGCGAGGACTACAAGCGGTTCATAGACGAGTGCCATGCCCGCGGCATAGCCGTGATCCTGGATGTGGTGTACAACCATATGACAGGTTCGGCCACACCTGCGAAGATGTACTGGAATACGAAAGAGAACACCACCGCTGACGTGAATCCGTGGTTCAACGTAGTCGCCCCGCATCCGTTCAGTGTCTACCATGATCTCAGGCACAGCAATGCGTTCGTGAAAGAAGAACTGGTAAAACGGAATATCCGCTATCTCGTCGAGGAATACAATGTAGACGGTTTCCGTTTCGACCTGACCAAGGGCCTGACAGATACTCCGTCAGGCAATGACTGCAGCGACTGGAACCAGCAGAGAATCGACAATCTGAAAGAGTACAATGCCCTGATCCGGTCCCTGAGCCAGGATACCGGAAAGCCTCTGGTCATGATATGCGAGCATTTCTGCTCTGACGACGAAGAAAAGGAACTGGCACGCAGCGGTATCAAGCTGTGGAAGAAATGTACGGATCCTTACTATCAGAGTGCCATGGGCTACAGCAACGGCAGCGATTTCTCCAGTGCCTGGACCCTGCGTACCTGGGGCTCGGATGAGGGGTATTTCGGCCAGCAGGTGGCATTCATGGAGAGCCATGACGAGGAAAGACAGCAGTACAAGGTGCTCCAGTACGCTCCTTCATCCGTCAAGGGAGATCTTTCCGCCCGTATGAAACGTTCGGAAGCGAATGCCGCATTCTTCTTCACCTTTCCGGGGCCCAAAATGATCTGGCAGTTCGGAGAACTCGGCTACGACATTTCCATAGAGCAGGGCGGACGTACGGCGAAAAAGCCGGTACACTGGGAATATTACGATTCCGAAGGCCCGAGAAGGGAACTGTATGAGTCTTATGCCGATATCCTGAACTTCAGGAAAGAGAACCCTGAGTTCTTCGATATCGACTCCCACAGATACATTGCAGTCGATGACGGATGCTGGACTCAGGGAAGATACATCATAGGATATGCTCCGGGGGCTGATTCCGGACTGAACCAGGGAGTGAAGAAAGCGTTTGTCGTGATAGGGAACTTCGACACCGATACACGCAAGATAGTCCTTCCTGACATGAATCATGCTGCAGGTGATATCGCCCTGGGTTCGAAATGGAGGAATTATGCCGATCCGGAAGAGACATATTCTCTCGATTCTCACGGTTATCTGCAGAAAGACGGCGAGCCTGCGGCCGGAATTGTACTTGGAGCAGGCGAGTATATACTTCTGGTCAATTTCTGAGAATTGCCCGTCAGGGCGATCAGCCATCGGATCAGAAAGAAAAGGACAGACATGACTATGAAACAGATATTCAGATTGGCCGTCCTGACGGCCGCTATGATATTGGCCGGATGCTCCGGCCACCCGGAAAAGAAGGAATCCGTACATCCCGACTGGTCTTATGACGCCGTCATTTACGAGATGAATGTGCGTCAGTATACGCCTGAGGGGACTTTCGAGGCTGCGGCTGAGGAACTTCCGAGACTGCAGAGACTCGGGGTGGATGTGATATGGCTGATGCCTGTATATCCGATAGGGGTCGAGCAGCGGAAAGGCACTCTGGGGTCTTATTATGCGATTTCGGACTATCGTGCCATTAATCCGGAATTCGGTGACATGCAGGATTTCGATGACTTTCTGGCGGAGGCCCATGACCTGGGATTCAAGGTGATTCTCGACTGGGTGGCCAACCATACTTCTCCCGATGCCGTGTGGGAGTCCGGGAAGCCCGCCGACTGGTATGTGCGCGATTCTCTCGGGCGTACCGTCACCCAATATGACTGGACCGATATCGCTGAGCTGAACTATGACAATGCCGATATGCGTGAGGAGATGCGCAGTTGTATGAGGTTCTGGCTGGACAAGGGTGTGGACGGTTTCCGCTGCGACATGGCCTGCGAGGTGCCGATGGATTTCTGGAGGGAGACTCTGCCTGAACTCAGACGCGAGTATCCGGGGACCTATTTCCTGGCTGAAGGAGAGAATCCGGAACTGCACCGTGATGCTTTCGATGCTTCATATGCCTGGGAACTGCATCATCTGCTGAACGATATCGCACAGGGACGCAAGTCTGCCGCAGATCTGGTGGCTTATGTGGAAAAGGATGCGGCTGCCTGTCCTGAGGATGCTTTCAGGCTCATGTTCACTTCGAACCATGACGAGAATTCATGGGCAGGTACCGAGTTCGAGCGTATGGGTGATGCGGCCGGGGCCATGGCGGTGCTGACTTTTACCCTTCCGAACGGACAGCCCCTGATCTACACCGGACAGGAGATGGGCTGGAATCACAGGTTCGAATTTTTCGAAAAGGATCCTGTACCCTCATGGGAGGAAAACGGATATACTGATTTCTACAGGGAACTGATCCGTATCAGACATGAGAATCCGGCGCTGGCGGCAGGTGAAAAGGGCGGGGATTTCGAGGTGCTTTCGACCGCGGACAGTACGCTGGTCTTCACCAGGACGCTGCCTGGAAACAGGGTGGAAGTCTCCGTGCGGATGTGCCCTCCATGGGACTGGGATATACGGACGGAATGACTTGGCAGACCTTCAAATGTTTCATTTTGAACAATACTCGGATCCTATATGAAAAAGACAGGAAATATTCTGATGATGTCTATGGCTGTAGCGGCACTCCATTCATGCGGAAACGGCGGTATTTTCGATCCTGACTCAGTGCAGGATGCGGGAAACCATATTTCAAGGGTGGAACCGCTGTCGTGGTGGACAGGTATGAAGACGCCTCTCCAGCTGATGGTTTACGGAGAAGGCATCGGTGAGTATGATGTGCGTATCGAAGGGGCTGACGGAGTGGAAGTGAAATCAGTGCATAAGGCCGACAGTCCGAACTACCTTTTCATCGATGTGGTCATCTCCGATACGGCTGTCCCGGGTACGTACTGGATGGTTTTCAGCGGAAACGGTGAGAGTTTCAAATATCCTTATGAGATAGCAGCCCGCGAGGCCGGTTCCGTTTCACGCGGGAGCTTTTCTACAGCAGACATGATCTATCTCATCATGCCGGACAGGTTCGCCAACGGCGACCCGTCCAATGATTCTTCTCCTGACATGGCGGAAAAGGCTGACAGGTCTGCATTTTTCGGACGTCACGGGGGAGACATACAGGGCATCATCGATCATCTGGACTATATAGCCGATCTCGGTGCGACAGCCGTCTGGTGTACTCCGATGCTTGCTGACAATGAGCCTGAGGACTCCTATCACGGCTATGCCTGCGCCGACTATTACCATATAGACCCGAGGTTCGGATCGAACGCCCTTTACAGGGAGTTTGTGGACAAGGCTCATGAACATGGGCTGAAAGTGATCATGGATGTGGTCACGAACCATTGCGGAGCGGCCCACTGGTGGATGGAGGACCTGCCTTTCCATGACTGGATACATCAGTTTCCGGAGTATACGGGTACGAATATCTGCTTTTCGACGAACATGGACCCGAATGCCTCGAAGTATGACCTGAATCTTCAGGAAAGCGGCTGGTTCGTACCGTCGATGCCGGATATGAATCTGGACAATCCTTTCGTACTGAACTATTTCCGTCAGTGGGCCGTGTGGTGGACAGAGTATGCGGGTCTTGACGGTTTCAGGGTGGATACCTATCCGTACAATGAAAAAGGCCCTATGAGTGAGTGGTGCGCTTCCGTCCTGGAAGAATATCCTTCGTTCAATATAGTGGGCGAGTGCTGGACTTCTTCGATACCGCAGCTGGCCTACTGGCAGGGCGGGAATGCAAACCGTGACGGCTTCGATTCCCATCTGCCGTCCATCATGGATTTTCCGCTGCAGGAAGCCATATGCAAGGGTGTCCCTTCCGATTCCCATGCATGGGGCGAAGGCATGGTGAGAGTATATGACTGCCTTTCCCATGATTTCGTCTATCACGACCTGTCGAAGATGATGATTTTCGCGGGGAACCATGATATGGACCGTATTGGGGATGTGCTCAGGCAGAATCCGGACAGGCAGCGGATAGTTCTGGCCATGATGGCTACCATGCGTGGAATTCCTCAGATTTTCTACGGTGACGAGATGATGTTCGTATCGAAGGACAGGTCGCAGGGCCATGGCGGTCTGCGTGTGGATTTTCCCGGAGGCTGGGCTGGAGATGAGACGGATTTCTTCACTGAGGATGGCCGCGCGGCGGCCAATGCCGGTACGGACGGAAAACCTGTACCTCAGGGACAGATAGCGGCGTTGCACGACTACACCAGGACCCTTTTCCAGTGGAGGAAAGGAAAGAAAGTGATTCACGACGGAAAGACCATGCATTTCCTGTCCCGGGACAACACCTACGCTTATTTCCGGTACGATGACACCGATGCCGTCTTCGTGTTCATAAACAATTCCCGCGGAAAGAAACATGTGCCTTGGTCCCATTATGTCGAGATAGCCGAAGGTCTGCATGATGGACGCAATGTGGTGACGGGGGAGCCTGTAACGGTATCGGATACGACTGTAGTGGGGCCTCGCCAGGTGCTGGTAGTGGAATACAGAAGATGACAGCTGCGGCCGGCCGGTCGTGTGAGGATTAAAGGAATGAATCGAATCGTTTAATACAACTAACTAAATTTTTAAAGTCATGAAAAGAAATGAATTGATGAAAAAAGTCTATGCGTCTCCGGTGATATCCGAGGAGATCGTAGCGGTCGAAAGCGGGTTCGCTGCCAGCGGAGAAGAAGGTATCGGAACCCAGAGCCTGAATGAGGAAACATATTCCATTCAGTGGCAGTAACAGAAGTTTAACCTTGAAAATCACGTGAAAATGAAAAAGACTTTATTTGTTCCTGTTCTGGCTATGGCCGCCGCGCTGTCTGTCAGCTGCAGCAAGGAAGAAACCGAGGGTGTGGAAAACGGTCCTGTAAATGGCGGCGAGGCAGCTCTTTTCGCACCTCAGTCAGTGATCAGCGCTTCGTCTGCAGCCACGAAGACTGCTCTGGACGGTGTCAATATCCATTGGGAAGAAGGTGATGCCATCACTCTGTTCGGCGAAAACGGTGCTTCTGTGAAATATACTCTGACAGAAGGTGCCGGTGCTACTGTCGGTACGTTCGAGGCGGAAGGCGAACTCCCTGCCCAGGTCCAGGCTTATGCGGTTTATCCTGCAGTCGCTGAGGGTGTAACCCTAAGTGAGGATAAGGTCGCAGTTTCAGTCGCAGCCGAGCAGACCTACAATGCAGCCGGCTTCCCGGCCGAATACCCTATGGCAGCCGTCACCTCCGACGGACAGAACTTCCTGTTCGAGAACCTCGCTACAGTGCTGAGCCTTCCTTTGCAGGGTGATGCAGTCGTACGCTCGATAAGCATCGAGGCCGTAGGCGGTGAAGGCCTTGCAGGTGCTGCAACAGTGGATTTCTCCGGTGCAACTCCTGTCCTCTCGGCCGGCAACTCCGCCACAGTCACATTGGATTGCGGCGAATCTGGAGTACAGATTTCGGAAGATGCCGCCACCGTATTCAATTTTGTCGTTATTCCGGGTGAATATACCCAGGGTTTCAAAGTAACTGTGAATGAAACCAACGGCAACTCCACTGTCAAGACTACAGGCGGTAATGCCATGACTTTGCAGGCCGGTTCTATCTTCAAGATCAAGTCCGCCCTTCCAGTAGTGACCCCGCAGGGCTGGAATATTTATGGTACTATTACAGGAGGAGAAGGTACATGGATTGAACTTCAAGGTGGTCATGGCGCATATTATTGTTCAAACGTTCTTGCAGCAGAAGGCCATAATGAATTCAATATCCGCTATGCAGATGATGAGAACCAGATATTTGGTATCGGTTATGGTGATCAGCAGTCCACAAATGTACCTGAATTGATACCATACGGTACATATCTAGGGCAGGACGGTGTTCTTAATCTTGCTCCAAGCGAAATCGGTTATGACATATATTTTATAGAAGATACCAAGAAAGTTATCATTACTGAAACCGGAACAGCTGCACTCAGTGTGATTGGCAATATAAACAATACTCCATATAATACAGATTTTCCTATGGTTGTGGAGAATGGATGGCTCGTTGCTAAAGGCATTGAATTTACAGGAAATATCTTCAAGATTAGGACAACCGGGAAGTGGAATGAGAATGGCAGTTTTAATATAGGTGCCCCAAATGAAGGTGATGAGATTGCTGTAGGAGGCTCTTTCAAAGCATGGAGTCATACCGATACTAAAGATATAACAGTTACCGGAACTGAAGCCGGTAAGAAATATGATATTTACGTTGACATGAAAAAGCATGACCCTGACAACAGTACCGATAACATGACAGTTTGGGTAATGCCGTCAGGCCAGACTCCTGATGATGTCATAGCAGAATAGTTCTGACACTATTTTAACGAACTAAGGCAGCATTTATTTCCGGGCCTTTTCCGGCCCGGAAAAAATGACTGCCTTAGTCCTTGTTTATAGCGTAAATTACCTCGAACCGAGCCAGATGAAGACCATGCCGACCAGAATCAGAGCCAGGTCCAGCGCCTTTGCCTTCAGATTCTTCTCGTGGAAAATCAATACACCGCAGATGAACGATACTATCACTGACCCCCTGCGAATCAGTGAAACGACTGAGATCATCGAATCCTCCTGGTTCAGGGCTGTCAGATATGAAAAATCGGCAGCAGAAATGAAGATTGATATCAACGGAATCGCCCAGCTCCAATGAAATGGAGTAGTACTTTTCCTGTGAGGATACCAGAGTATCCCTACAATGATCCCCATCATAAGCATCTGGTAGAAATTGTACCATCCCTGCACGAACATCGGACTGAGTTCGGTCATGATATACTTGTCGTACAGTCCGCTCACGGCACCTACTATTGCAGCTATGGCCACGAACATTATCCATTTGTTGTGCGTGAAGTCCACTGACTCCTTTTTGCTGGAACGGCTGAGCATGAACAGGGAAATGATTGCCAGAATTACACCTGTCCACTGGCACCAGTTGAGACGTTCTCCGAAAATGAGCATTGCACCGACCAGCACCATCACAGGTCTGGTCGCATTTATGGGACCGACTATGGTGATGGGCAGGTGTTTGAGCCCGAAATATCCGAAAATCCATGAAGTCAGGACGATCAGCGACTTGATGATGACCAGAAAGTGAGCGTGAAGCAGGCTCCCTTCCTGATGTCCCGAAAACGGTGCAGGGTCGAGCGCCGTCCCTGCAAACCATCCGCTCCCCAAGATGCTGTCCAGAATGAACGGAGCGAAAATCAGAGTGGAAAAAACAGTATTCAAAAGCAGCACTGGAAGAACTGCATTGTCTTTCAGTGCTGACTTCTTTGATGCATCATATACGCCTAAAAGCGCTGCAGATACAAACGCGAGTAAAAGCCACATTCTCTGCTATTTGTCTTTTTCCCCGTGGCAGCAGCCGCCTTCGTGATGTCCTTCACCATGTCCGCAGCAGCCTTCCTTGTGTCCCTCTCCTTCATGGCAGCAACCTTCTCCATGTCCTTCACCCTCATGGCAGCAGCCGCCTTCGTGATGGCCCTCGCCATGACCGCAGCACCCGTCACCGTCACCATGGCAGCCGCCTTCGTGGCCGCAGCCTTCTCCATGTCCGCCGCCGCAGTGGCACTGATGCACATTTTCGCCATGCAGACCCTCTTTCAGCTCTTTCTCGGTAGCCTCACGCACGGAGACGATCTCACCGGAAAAATTCAGAGTCTTTCCTGCCATAGGAGAATTCAGGTCCATCTTTACGGATTTTTCGCTCACTTCCAGCACCTTGCCTGGAATGACCTGTCCTCTCCCGTTCAGAAGCGGCACTGTGGTGCCAGGCACCAGCAGGTCTTCCTGAATCTGTCCGTTCACCTCGAACGCCTCTTTTGGCAGGTCTATGATGCGGTCGGGATCCACTTCGCCATATCCTTCGGCAGGAGTCAGGGTGAAACTGAATTTTCCTCCCGGTTCCAGTCCCTCGACATTTTTCTCGAATTTCTCCAGAAGCATTCCGGTACCGTGGATATAGTCCAGAGGCCTTTCCTTGGTGGTCTTGTCAGCTACTTCGCCGTCCACTACGAGTTCGTAGCAGAGTTCGACGACCTTGTTCTTTTCAATCTTCATAATATATTGTGTTTGATTTTTCTGCGGCTATTCGGCCGATATTGCCGGCCTGTCAGTTAAGGTCGGCAAAGATAGAATATTTTTCCCAATCATGCGCTGAAAAATACATCCGCGAAACACAGGCTCGGAATCTGCCATCTTGTGCACGGGCGTGCATCGTTGCCGGCAGCCTTCAGGTTGTTCCACAGTTCCGTCATGTTCCCGGTGATCACCATTTCCCTGATCGGATGCGTGATTTTTCCGTTCCTGAATGCAAAGCCTTCTATACCGTATGAGAAATTCCCGGTGGTAGGGTTGCAGTTCCCTCCGTTGAAACCGGTGACATAGATGCCTGAGCCGCATTCCGAGATCATTTCAGCT
Source organism: uncultured Bacteroidales bacterium (assembly GCA_944326365.1). Classification (GTDB taxonomy): domain Bacteria; phylum Bacteroidota; class Bacteroidia; order Bacteroidales; family UBA932; genus Cryptobacteroides. The sequence continues at coordinate 21,635 of CALVDR010000015.1, forward strand.
GCACCGAACCGTCCTTGCAGGACACTGCCATCAGAGCATATCCCTGCAGAATAAGGGAGGACCACAGGTCTCGATACTCCCTCGACTGTAGGTTCCATCCCCATTTTCGATGCCATGTAAGTGTTTATGAACCAGGTTTTCACAGTACCTTCCCTGATGATGTCCATGTCGTGGGTCGCTACGCCTTCCGTATCGAAGAACCTTGTCCCGGGTTTCCCGGGAGTCCTGGCCAGGTCCACGAGAGTGAACCCGTCGCAGAAGACTTTCTTCCCCAGCGAATCTTTCAGAAACGAGCTCTCCTGCTGTATGGATGCAGCATTCAGGGCGGAAATCACAGGAGAAATCAGCCTCGAACTTACTGACCTGTCCACGACCATATTTAATGTCCCGCCACTGTGCCGTTTCGGTCCTATCTGGGACAAGGCTTTCTCCAATGCCGTTTCAGAACATTTACCTTTCTGCAGTCCAGCCAGAAAAGGGGAGGAATCCCACCAGTAGCCGGAGTATTTTTTCCCGTCAGACTCTATGGTGATTTCCGAGCATATGGCGAAAGAGGTCTCCGTGTGTCTGCCGCGGAATCCGTTGGAGTCAGCCGTGAAGTTGTCATCCACAGAGTCCGAATATTCGCATTCTTCGGATATGACCCTGAACTGACGGTCGCGTAGTGATCCGGAATCACAAGAAGCATCCGCGTCCTGGAGCGCGGCGTCAGCGGCAATGTTCTTGAAAATGCACTCGTTTTCAGCCAGCTGAAGCCTGTCCTCCGATGACATGTCTTCATATGTCCCGTCATACAGTCCGGGTTCCCGTCCGGTAATGGCATCATCTGCAGTTCTGGACAGCTCCGGCAGCCTCCGGTGCCGGTCTTCCGCCAGCATCCTGACGGAAGCCACGGCCTGCGCCGTGAACCTGTCCAGTTCCGCCTCCTCCAGCATATTCGTGGAGAAAGTCCCGTATTTGCCGTCAGCGAACACATACAGGAATATGGACCTGTCGGCTGAATGGGCCACCTTGTCCAGTTCGCCGTTCAGCATGCTGTATGAATCCAGCACGCTCTTGCTCAGTGACACCCTGACCTGACAGGCACCATGTCTCCGGGCCGCTTCCATGCAGAACAGAGCCAGCGATTTTTCCTTTTCCGATATCAGTCCCGTCAGATTTTTCTCTTTTTTGCTATTTATTTTCTCTTTTTTATCCATTTTCTGAAAAATTATTCACCTCCTACTGTCAGACTCCTGACCAGCACCGTAGGAATCCCGCATGACACCGGAACATTCTGGTCTTTCCCGCAGGTCCATGTACCGTTGTCCACTCTCAGGTCGTCTGCGACCGCCGTGATGTCAGCCAAAGCCTGGGGACCGTTTCCGATGATGTTTATATCCTTCACAGGAGCTGTGAGACGTCCGTTTTCGATCATGAAGCCGCTCTTCACATAGAAGGTGAAGTCGCCCTCGCCGATCTTCACCTGTCCGTTCGAGAACTCGTCCACATAGATTCCCTTCCTTACCGAGGCTATGATGTCGTCCTTCGTGGCTTCGCCGTTTTCCATGTATGTGGCCCTCATGCGCGGTATGGGGTTGAATCTGAATGATTCCCGCCTTCCGTTGCCGGTAGGCGGGACTCCGTACCAGCGGGCGCTTATCCGGTCGTGAAGATAGGACTCCAGCACGCCGTCCCTCACCATGTATGTCTTCTGTCCCGGCACGCCTTCGTCATCGTAGTTGCATGCTCCCCGGTTGCCCGGCAGGGTGCCGTCATCCACTATGCTGATGGACGGATTGCAGACCTGTTTCCCGATCATTCCTGCGAAGACGGACTGGCCTTTCCTGTTGAAATCGGCTTCGAATGCGTGTCCCATCGCTTCGTGCAGGAGTATGCCCGATGCCCCTGCTCCCATCACCACAGGCATTTTACCTCCTTTGGGTCTGACGGCCTGAAAACGGGCATCTATGCCTGACACCGCTTCTTCAGCCATCTCTTCCAGCAGCTTGTCGGTGATCATTTCAGCCCCTGTCCTGAAACTCCTCGATGAAGTCTTGTTTTCGTTCTGTCCGTTCTCTGAAAATATTACCGAGACGACGATGCTGCCCATCGGCCTGAAATCGCAGGTGAGTTCTCCGAAAGAATTGTACATCATGATGTCGCTTTCGGACCATGCCAGTCTGGCTATGACTTTCACTGCACGGCTGTCGCGGGTCAGGATCATGGATTCCAGTTTCTTGAGTATGGGAATGAAAGCCGGAGCTTCGCTGTCGCTCCACATCTTTCCAGCATGATAATAAGTGTCCTGCCTGTGACATGGCCCCGATCCTTTAATTCTGTAAGAATGCCCGTCAGGCATGACATTGGCCTGCGCGATCTGGGCGGCAGCCCTGGCGGCGCAGAGCATATCAGGCATTTCGGTATTTTCGGAGTACGCATATCCTGTCTTGTCACCCTTCAGGACCCGGATTCCGACACCATAGTCGATGTGGAATCCTCCGGAGGACACTTCATGGTCCCTCAGCAGCAGGTCATTGTATACCGTATGTTCGAAATAGAGGTCGGCAAAGTCGCCTCCCTGTGAAAGTGAAGTCCCGGCCAGCTGTTCTAGCTGCGGGACAGTCACGTGAAATCTGTTCAGAAAATATTGTGTTTCCATTCTATCCTTGGTATAACGTCTGCCCGACGGATTGTCCTTCACGGCACCAGTCCTGAATGACATCAGTCCCCGGAGGGTTTCCCGTCCTTCTCTTCCGGTCCGATCATCGCCGATTCCCTGATCCTGTCGTAGGTTTCGTGGTCCTTTATGACCGTCACGTCATCCTTGTATCCTTCGGCGATGACCCTGAACGGCACCTTGGAATTGTCAGCCAGAATCCAGCGGTCGCACAGAGGTGCGTAATCCTTGAAGAAATAGCTGAGTCCTACCCGGTATCTGCGGCGGACAGTTTCTTCCGGAATATTGTGTCCTCCTGCGGCGACTCTGGCTTTTACCCTGGCTACGGCCAGATCCGGAGAATTGAGCCAGAAATACAGCAGGGTGACCGTATATCCTTCTGCCTGGGCGTCCGCCACCATTTTCAGAAGGCTTCTGGTAGCCAGAGTGGTCTCTATGCTGAAATCTTCTTTCCTTTTAAGCAGGTATCTTATCCTGAGCAGCATGAGACGGCTTGCCTGAACGGCTACTGATCCGGGATCGAACGGTGAAAGTCCTTTTGCGAATTCGTCCGAATTCACGTACTGGCTGCATTCGAGCATTTCCGGCAGCAACGTGTATGAAGCCGTGGTCTTTCCGGCTCCGTTGCATCCTGATATTATGAACATTCTCGGCATGGCAGTGTCGTTTTATGCTTCTTCCTGACGGTACAGGCCATAGCCGAAGAGGGCGAAGTCCCCCTTGCACGGGTCATCAGGGAAGATTTCCCTGAATGCATCGGTTATTTCCTGCACTGTGCGGATGTCTTTCTGTTTTCTGGATGTGAGCCCCAGGCTTGCGGCCATCTCGTAGACGTGGACATCGAGAGGTATGAGAAGCGAGCTTTTGCCGGTGTGTTTCCATACTCCGAGATCCACTTTCCCGTCATCCCTGACCATCCATCTGCGCATCATGTTTATCTTTTTGTTCGGGGCCCTGAGGTCTTCCTTCTGTCCGAATACCTGTGTGCGTATCTGCTGGCAGTCAAGGTTTTCGAGGCTGTCAGTATGCGAGTATATGTCGCGGAGATTCCTGCATATCATGGCGAATTCGCTCCATTTCACAGTCCTGTGCAGACTGGAATTGTCATCCCTGTATTCTCCTGCCATGACATATTCATATGGTTTCCAGGACATTTCGTCCAGGGCTCTTGTACAGTCCCTCACTATCATGGAGCGTCTTCCCCATGCCAGATGGGCGGCGATGAGAGCAGCTATTTCCACATCTGCCAGGCGGTACGTGTTTCCGGGTCCGGAGACAAAGTGTTTCGGGAAGATGACGGGGTCTTCCTGGAAGTATTGCGGGTCGTTGTATTTCTCGGCCCATGCCATGAGCCTGTCTCTCATCTTTTCGTCCATAGTCAAAGTGTCATTCTTCTTGAATTCTTCCTCTGTCGGACAAATTTAGCAGTAATTTCACTAACTCAGTTTCACTAAATGAAAAATTTGGTAAATTTACGTTATGGATTATGATATTTCAGGACAGCGGATCGATGAGCGGATGGTCCGTGCGATGTTTACGCGCCGGGAGCGGAATGCCCACAAGGGGCATTTCGGGCATGCCTTGCTGGTCGCAGGCCAGCGCGGCATGCTCGGAGCCGCCCTCCTGGCGACAGGGGCGGCTCTCCGCTCCGGCTGCGGCCTCGTCACCGCGCACATCCCTGCGGACGAGAGGCTTGCAGTCCACATCCTTCATCCGTCGGCCATCCTGAGTCTTGACCCCGACATCTGTTTCTCGGAACTTCCTTCAGACATGACCAGGTACACAGCCGTGGGAGCAGGCCCGGGTCTGGGCCAGTCGGAAAAGACTGCCTCCGCCCTGCTCGGACTCATGAAAGCCGGCCTGCCCATGGTTCTGGATGCGGATGCCCTGAATCTGATATCCTCCCATCCGGACTTCTTCGCGCACATCCCGCATGGCTCGGTCCTCACCCCTCATATAGGCGAACTCCGCCGCCTGCTCCGTTCTGCTCTGACTGCTTCTGTCATCCGATGTCCGGAACTATCCGTTTCAGACTGGAAATCCGATGATGGCAGGATTCACGGCGTCTGTGCCGATGCGGTTTGCGGACATGCCGGCCAGGCGGAACCGGACCAGGTATGGCAGACAGAAGAAGAGAAAACCGCGTTGGTGGAAAGTCTTGCCGCCGCCACAGGTGCCGTGGTCGTGGTCAAAGGCTGGCACACCATGGTCTGCTCTCCGGACGGTACATTGAAATTCAATACCACCGGGAATCCCGGCATGGCGAAAGGAGGCAGCGGCGATGTCCTGACGGGGCTGGTTACAGGCCTGCTGGCCCGCGGTTTCACTGCGGCTGATGCAGCTGCAGCCGGTGTGTGGATTCATGGCCATGCCGGAGACAGTGCCGCAGCCCTTATCGGCGAAGAATCCATGAACGCCTCCGACATCCTTGCCCATATCCGGATCTGACAAAGCCGTGATTGAAGAACTTGTCTTTTAACCGCTCCGACATCGGCCCTGATGGAGTCGCGAACTCAGCTTATCCGGCTGTAGTCGCGTACCTGATATTTGGTCCGTCGTATCTCTTCCGCGAGAAGCCTGTTTTCAGGCAGGCTGAGAGACGGGTCCTTGTCGAGCACTGACTGTGCGCACTGGCGGGCATCGTTGAGTATCAGTCCGTCTTTCGCCAGGGAAGCTATGTTCAGGTCGACCGGCAGTCCGCTCTGCTGTGTCCCGTCCAGACTGCCCGGACCGCGCATCTTCATATCCTCTTCCGCCAGCTCGAAACCGTTCTCCGTGGCGCACATCAGTTCTATCCTGTGTCTGGATTCCTTGCTCAGCCTGTTTCCTGTCATCAGGATGCAGTACGATTTTTCCGAGCCACGTCCCACACGGCCGCGAAGCTGGTGCAGCTGGCTCAATCCGAACCTTTCCGCGCTTTCTATCACCATCACGGAAGCATTCGGGACATCGACTCCCACTTCTATCACGGATGTGGCCACCAGGATATCGGCCCTTCCGGCAGCAAAAGCATCCATATTGAATTTCTTTTCCTCGTTGCTTTGCTGACCGTGCACTATGGCTGTCTTGTAGGGAGGAAAAGGAAAAGCCGTCACTACCTGCTCATAGCCTTTTTCCAGATTCTTGTAGTCCATCTTCTCGCTTTCGAAAATGAGGGGATAGACTATGAATATCTGACGGCCGAGAGCTATCTGTTCTTTCAGGAAACGGAACATGGCGGTACGCCTACCCTCGGTGGCGGCGATGGTCTGTATCGGTTTCCGTCCCGGAGGAAGTTCGTCTATCACGGACACGTCCAGATCTCCGTAAAGTGTCATGGCGAGAGTCCTAGGGATCGGAGTGGCTGTCATGACCAGTATGTGAGGGGGCAGTCCGCAAGAGGACTTTCTCCAGAGTTTTGCCCGCTGTTCCACTCCGAAACGGTGCTGCTCGTCGATGATGGCGAGTCCGAGATTCCTGAAAATGACATTGTCCTCGAAGAGGGCATGGGTGCCGACTATGATTCCTATGGTGCCGTCTTCGAGTCCGGCGTGTATGTCCCGGCGTTCTGCGGTCTTCGAACTTCCTGTCAGCAGGGCGGGACGGACTCCAGTACCCTGCAGATATTTCGATATGTTCTTGAAATGCTGTTGCGCGAGTACTTCCGTCGGGGCCATGATGCAGGCCTGGTATCCGTTTCCCACGGCTATCAGGGCCGAAAGTACGGCCACCATGGTTTTCCCGCTGCCTACATCGCCCTGAAGAAGCCTGTTCATCTGGTGTCCGCTCTTCATGTCGTTCCGTATTTCCGTGATCACCCGTTTCTGGGCTCCGGTGAGCTGGAAGGGCAGTGAATTGTAGCATGTATTGAACGCCTCGCCTACTTTCGGCATACGGATGCCGTTTTCGTTCCTGCTGCGGACATATTTCTGTTTCAGAAGCGATAGCTGCAGATAGAAAAGCTCTTCGAATTTCAGTCTGTATTTCGCCTTTTCAAGAGCGTTGAGGTCTTTCGGAAAATGGATGTTCCTGATGGCGAAGTGTATGGGGACAAGTCCCTTTTCCATCATCAGATATTGCGGCAGAGTTTCCCCGATATCAGGAAGCGCCATGTTCAGGGCGCTTTCCATCAGCCTGTTCATCACTTTGCCTGTGATTCCTCCGTTCCTGAGTTTTTCAGTAGACTGATATACTCCTGTCATGGAGTTGTTCATGGAGCCTTGTCCTGAAGCGGAGTTTTCGGATACGGCATCCACCTCGGGATGGACCATGTTCAGACGTCCGTTGAAGATGGCCGGTTTCCCGAAGAAGATGTATTCTTCCCCGGGTTTCAGTTTCGCGTGCATCCATTTGATGCCTTTGAAGAATACCAGTTCCATGTAGCCCGTCCCGTCGGAGACAGTCACACTCATCCTTTTCACCGCGTTGAACCTGACATCTTCCGGGTCTATCCCTCCCTTGTTCCCGAACAGGTGGATTTCCATCACCCTGGCCCGGATCTGGATGTAGGCCATGTCGGGCGTGGCAGAACTGACTGGTATGATGCTGCTCCTGTCTATGTAACGGAAAGGATAGATCCTGATAAGGTCACCCACAGTGCTGACATTCAGTTCCTTTTTGAGAAGCTGAGCTCTTTTCGGCCCGACTCCGGGCAGAAACTGGATGTCTGTCTGCAATGCGTTTCTTTCCATGGTCCATCTGACGTATTCTTCATACCGTCACAGTGATATTCCCGGCAGGTTACAGGCTGGCAAGATATCCCGTATCATCCGGAAGCTTCTTCCCCGCAGCTGCGGCACCTGCTCCGGCGGCTACGGCCAATGCATCGCATCTTTCGTTTTCCGGATGTCCTGCATGTCCTTTTATCCACTGGAACTTCACTCTGTGCTGTCTGTATATGTTCAGAAACCTCATCCACAGGTCCGGATTCTTGGCTTTCGCGAATCCTTTTTTCTCCCAGTTGAACACCCAGCCTTCCTTGACGGCCTTGACCACATACGTGGAGTCGCTGATCACCGTGATGTCGGCATTCCTCCATTTTACTGTCTCCAGACCTATGATGACGGCGAGAAGTTCCATCCTGTTGTTCGTAGTATAGGCATAGCCCCCTGACATTTCCCTGACATGTCCCGCACATTTGAGGACGATTCCATATCCGCCTGGCCCGGGATTTCCGCTCGACGCTCCGTCGGTGTAGAGATATATGGGAGGTCTGTTCTCTCCCATTATTCTATGATTTTCCCGCCTTTCGGCCTGATGGTGCTGTCCGGCAGCTTGACCTGCATCCTGTTCTCTACCAGTTCGTCATAAGCCAGGCGGTTCCTGTAGACGTCCATGGCCGTATATATGGCGGATATCATGGATCTCGGGTCCGCGGCATCCTTGCCGGCTTTCTCGTATGCGGTGCCGTGGTCAGGGGATGTCCTGACAGCAGGAAGTCCTGCCGTGAAGTTCACGCCTGATTCGAAGGCTATGGCCTTGAAAGGAGCCAGCCCCTGGTCGTGGTACATGGCGAGAATAGCGTCATACTGGCTGTAGTTTCCCAGTCCGAAGAATCCGTCGGCAGAGTATGGCCCGAATGCGAGGATGCCTTCATCCGTAGCCGCATTTATGGCAGGCAGTATGACTGACTGCTCCTCATCTCCCAGCAGGCCTCCGTCCCCGCAGTGAGGATTCAGACCGAGCACCGCTATTTTCGGAGAGTGGATGCCGAAATCCCTTTCCATGGAATGTTTCAGGGCCCTGAGTTTCCCGAGTATCTTCTCCACTGTCAGAGCGCCCGGCACATCCTTGAGCGGAATATGGCTGGTGACTATCCCCACCTTCAGCTGTTCCGCTACCATGATCATGGTCACGTCGTCCGCTTCGAAAGATTTTTTCAGGAATTCCGTGTGTCCTGTGAACCCGAAGCCTTCGTTGTTCATGGCCCTCTTGTTTATAGGTCCGGTGACAAGCACGTCTATTTCACCGTTTTTCAGGTCGCTGACGCCTCTTTCGAGAGAGAGTATTGCCGCCTTGGCCGCATCGGGTGTGGAAAGGCCCGGTTCGATGACGGTATTGTCAGGTACGCAGTTCAGTATGTTTATCCTTTTCGGATGGGCTTCCCTGGCATTCGAAATCACATTCGTGTTCATCTGTCCGATGTTGTGCATCTGCTTGCGGTAGAATCCGAATATTTTCGAGGAACCGTATATTACAGGAGTGCAGAATTCCAGCATTCTTTCATCGGCGAGTGCCTTGATGATGACCTCGTAGCCTATGCCGTTGCTGTCACCCTGGGTGATGCCCACAGTTAATTTTTTTGACATGGTATATGAATTTATCTTATCTTTGCAAAGATAATGATTTTCGCAAATAACGTGAATCGGACAGACGTATTTCGAAATCGGAACCGGCCGGAACTATGGAAGTGATCGAAACGGAAATATCAGGAGTCGTGGTCATCGCCCCTCGGATATTCAGGGATGACCGCGGATATTTTTTCGAATCATACTCGCAGAAAGAATTCGATGCGCTGGTCGGGAAAATCAGGTTCGTCCAGGACAATGAAAGTAGTTCCAGGTACGGAGTCATCAGAGGCCTGCATTTCCAGAAGCCGCCCTGCTGCCAGTCGAAACTGGTGAGGGTGATCAAGGGGACAGTTCTGGACGTGGCGGTGGATATCAGAAGAGGTTCTCCCACCTTCGGACAGCATGTGGCAGTGGAACTGAGCGGAGAAAACCACCGGCAGTTCTTCATACCCAGAGGTTTTGCCCACGGGTTCAGCGTGCTGTCAGACGAAGCCGTTTTCCAGTACAAGAGCGACAATTTCTACACTCCTTCGTCGGAGGGCGCGATAGCGTGGGATGACCCGGACCTCGGGATAGACTGGAGGATTCCTGCCGGAAAGGCGATATTGTCCGGAAAGGACAGGTGTCATCCCCGTCTCAGGGATGCGGACTGGCTCTTCAGCTACGGGGAAGACCTGTACGGGGAGTAACGATTGCAGACACAGTGGAATGCAGGGCGTAAACAGAGGATAAAAGGGACATGCTATGAACGTACTGGTGACAGGGGCGAACGGCCAGCTCGGGACTCATATGCGCATAGTGAGTGCAGGAAGCGCTGACAGGTACATCTTTACGGATGTCTCTGACCTTCCCGGGGTGGAAACGGTGTATCTGGATATCACGGATGCGGCGGCCGTGAACGATATGGTGGAGACGTGCGGAATAGGGGCCGTCGTGAACTGTGCGGCCTATACTGACGTGGACAAGGCGGAGGATGACCGGGCCGCGGCAGACATTCTGAACCGTCAGGCAGTGAAGAATCTGGCTGAGGCTATGAAGGCTGCAGACGGACTTCTGGTGCATATTTCCACTGATTATGTGTTCGGAAAGGAACCGTACAACGTACCTTGCAGGGAGGACCGGCAAGGCACGCCTACTGGAGTGTACGGACGGACCAAACTGGCAGGAGAGCGGGAGGTACTATTGTCTGGATGTAATTATCTGATCATCAGGACGGCATGGCTTTACAGCGAGTACGGAAAGAATTTCGTGAAGACGATGCTGCGCCTGACCGGGACGAAGTCCGAGGTGAAGGTGGTATTCGACCAGACAGGGACTCCGACCTATGCACGGGATCTGGCCGAGACCATATTTAATATTATGGAGACCCGGAAGTATGAGGGCCGCAGCGGCATTTACCACTACTCTGACGAGGGCGTATGCAGCTGGTACGATTTCGCGAAAGCCATAGCGGAGTATTCGGGGCACACAGACTGCCGCATACTTCCGTGCCACAGCAGCGAATATCCCTCGAAAGTCATCCGTCCGAGTTATTCCGTGCTGGACAAGACGAAGATCAAGGAGACGTTCGGCCTCGCTATCCCGTACTGGACGGATTCTCTCAGACGCTGTCTGGACAATATTTCCCAGGCTGACGCCAATATTTGACCGGCCTGCGGCCAATGATGTTATCTGCGGAAATTGCAGATGTCCCGGCTGCGCTCGACATGACACGCAGGGGCAGCTTTGCGGATATGAATAACAGAATAAGGATAAATTCGATATGAATAAAACAATAATCATCACCGGTGGCGCCGGTTTCATAGGCAGCCATGTCGTGAGGCTGTTCGTGGACAAATATCCGGATTGCCGGATCATAAACGTGGACAAGCTGACCTATGCCGGGAATCTTGCCAACCTGAAGGACGTGGAAGACCGGCCGAACTACAGGTTCGTGAAGGCCGACATCTGCGATTTCGAGGCCATGCGCACCCTGATGGAGGCGGAGCGCGTGGACGGAATCATCCATCTGGCTGCCGAGAGCCATGTGGACAGGAGCATCAGGGATCCGTTCACATTCGCCAGGACGAATGTCCTGGGCACTCTGTCGCTGCTTCAGGCCGCGAAGGAATATTGGGAATCTCTTCCTGAAGGGTATTCCGGCAAGCGTTTCTACCATATTTCGACAGACGAGGTTTACGGAGCCCTGGAACTGACGCATCCAGAGGGTATAGAGCCGCCTTTCACGACGAAGGCCTCGTCAGGGAAACATCATCTGGCCTACGGAGACACGTTCTTCTACGAGACGACCAGATACAATCCGCACAGTCCGTACTCTGCATCGAAGGCATCGAGCGACCATTTCGTGCGGGCGTTTCACGACACATACGGGATGCCTGTGATAGTGACGAACTGCTCGAACAACTACGGACCGTACCAGTTTCCGGAGAAGCTGATACCTCTTTTCATCAACAATATCCGTCATCGCAAGCCGCTTCCGGTTTACGGAAAAGGGGAGAATGTCCGTGACTGGCTTTATGTCGAGGACCATGCCAGAGCCATCGACCTGATTTTCCACAAAGGCAAGGATGCGGAGACATACAATATCGGCGGCTTCAACGAGTGGAAGAACATCGACATTGTCAAGGTCCTGGTAAGGACCGCAGACAGACTTCTGGGAAGATCAGAAGACGAGGATATGGGTCTGATCACTTACGTCACCGACAGAAAAGGCCATGATATGCGGTATGCGATAGACTCTACGAAACTCCAGCGGGAATTGGGTTGGGAGCCGAGTCTCCAGTTCGAGGAGGGGATAGAGAAGACGGTGCGCTGGTATCTGGATAACCAGGAATGGATGGACATGGTGACCAGCGGAGAGTATATGAAGTATTACGACGGGATGTACGGTAAAAGGTAGCGGATATTTTTATGAAAGACAGACAGAATATGGTGATAAAGGCTGTGATTCCTGTCAGAAAAGGTTCTCAGAGAGTGCCGGACAAGAATATAAGGCCGTTCGGCGACACGACCTTGCTTGAAAACAAGATCAGAGTGCTCAAGAAAGCGGGATTTTTCGACGATATCATAGTGAATACTGATTCCGAGGCTGCTATAGGAATGGCTGCAGCCAAAGGAGTTTCATGGTACAGGCGTGAACCGTATCATGCATCGTCCGCATGTTCCGGAAGTGAATTCTTCCAGCATCTCGGTCTGGTGACGGACTGCGATATCTTCTGCTATTGTCCGGCGACTTCGCCTTTCGTGACTGTGGAGACGATGAAGAAGTGCAAGGAGTTGTTCGAGGAGAAGATGTCCGGGGGCTGTGACTGCGTGTCCACGGTATCCGATGTGAAAGAGTTTCTGTGGATGGACGGCAGACCTTTGAATTATGACAGGAAGAATGCTCCGAACAGCCAGGACCTGCCTGATGTGAAGGCTCTCAATTTCGGTTTTACCATGGTCAGGCGCGAGTCTCTGGTCAGAAACAGGAATATCATAGGTGACAATCCGTTTTTCGTCACTACTTCCGGAATGGAATCGGTGGACATAGATACTCCTCTGGATTTCTTCATAGCCGAAAATATCTACCGGAAAGTGGTGATGGAAGGGAAAAATCTGCTCGACTGATACCAATTGACGGAAAATTGAGTATCTTTGGCATGCGTCCGCGAAATGCTTAACTATGAAACTGGACGTAAAAACTTTTCAATGAGGGTGACCCCGAAGGGTTTCTGCGTTGCGCAAGCCTGGAATCCCGGCTTGGGGTCTCCTCTGCTTTTAACCGGGAAGAAACATGTCCGACGGGTGTCCCGGTTGAAAGTATCATGTTCCCGTCGGACCGGCGTTGATTATGCGTTTACCTGCTGAATGGGAAAAACAGAGCGGCGTGCAGTTGACATGGCCGCATTGCGATACGGAGTGGTATGATCTGGAGAATGTTCTCCGCTGCTATGTAGAGATAGCTTATAACATATTGAGGTACGAGCCGCTGATGATAGCCTGCCGGGACATCTCTGAGGCGAAAGCCGACATTGCCCGTATCTCGGAAGAGAAAGGGCTGGAAATGGACTGGTCCCGCATGTTCTTTTATGAAACCCCTCTCAATGATACGTGGGCGAGGGATCACGGCGGCATTTCGGTCTGCGGTGACGGCGGGGAGAAGTACCTGTATGATTTCGTGTTCAACGGATGGGGACTGAAGTTCGCGTCGGATCTGGACAATCAGATCACCAGGAACCTGTTCGGCCAGGGGGCGTTCTGCGATGATGTGCTGGGTGTGGACATGAGGCCTTATGTGCTTGAGGGGGGAAGCATCGACAGTGACGGATGCGGGACGATGCTCACTACGCGCGAGTGTCTGTGTTCCCTGAACAGGAACGAGTATCTGACTCAGGAGGAGATAGAGCAGGAACTCAAGGGTGCTTTCGGCCTGCAGCGGATTCTGTGGCTCGATCATGGGTCCATCATAGGAGACGATACTGACAGCCATGTGGACATACTGGCCAGATTCTGCTCGCCTGATACCATAGCCTATATGCAGTGTACTGATCCTGATGACCCGAACTATGAAGACCTTTCGGCGATGGAGAGGCAGCTGCGGGAATTCAGGACACTGGACGGAAAGCCGTACAGGCTGATTCCTCTGCCGCTTCCGGAACCGCTGTATCTGGATGACTACAGGCTTCCGGCATCTTATGCGAATTTCCTGATTCTCAACGGGGCTGTATTGCTTCCGGGAGCTGGTTCCCCGATGGACGGGATAGCCCGCATGCGCCTTCAGGAGGCATTCCCTGACAGGGAGATAACCGTGATTGACTGCAGGCCTCTGCTGTCCGGCCACGGATCCCTTCACTGTGTCACCATGCAGTTCCCGGAAGGCTATCTGAGGACGGAAAAGTGATTCCGGTATGCAAGAAAATATCGTCGGCCGGATTATAATACGGAAAAATTTATACTGAAAAATACAATATGGGACTGTTGCAAGTAGGAATGGTGCAGATGTCATGCACTGACGATATTCAGGCGAATATCGGAAAACTCAAGGACAACATACGGAAATGTGCCGGTATGGGGGCCCGGCTCGTGGTGCTGCAGGAACTGCACAATACGGTGTATTTCTGCCAGAGTGAAAATGCGTCTCTTTGTGACCTGGCGGAAACTGTGCCGGGTCCGTCCACCGAGACGTTCGGGGCCTTGGCCAAAGAGCTGGGTGTGGTCCTGGTCCTTTCGCTTTTCGAGCGCAGGGCGCCCGGTATATATCACAATACGGCAGTAGTGATCGAAAAGGATGGCACCATAGCCGGCAAATACCGCAAGATGCACATTCCCGATGATCCGGGCTACTACGAGAAATTTTATTTCACCCCCGGTGATCTGGGTTTTATGCCTGTGGAGACTTCCGTGGGGAAACTAGGTGTACTCGTATGCTGGGATCAGTGGTATCCTGAGGCCGCGAGGATTATGGCTCTGAACGGGGCTGACATCCTTATCTATCCTACTGCCATAGGCGGGGTGGCTACCGATCCGCTTTCCGAACAGGCTCTTCAGCGTGATGCCTGGCAGCTGGTCCAGAGAGGGCATGCAGTGGCAAACGGTCTTCCTGTCATCACGGTGAACAGGACGGGGCATGAGGATGATCCGTCCGGCTGCACTCCGGGTCTTGAATTCTGGGGGCACTCGTTCGCTACGGGGCCTCAGGGTGAGATTCTTACCCAGTTCGGAACCGAAGAGGATGTCAGGGTCGTGAGCGTTGATCTCGGAAGGACCGAATATGTCCGCAGGGGCTGGCCTTTCTTCAGGGACCGCAGGATAGACGCTTTCGGTGACATATTGAAAAGATTCGGAAAATAACCGGAACATATCGGTGCGGGATTGCATCTATTGTGTCGGTACATATGATTTTAAATGTAACGGATATGGCTAACATAGGAACTGTTTTTACCAAATTCGGGAAAAAGGCGCTTCTGTGCGGTTCCGGCGAACTGGGCAAGGAAGTGGCTATCGAACTTCAGCGTTACGGGGTGCAGGTAGTGGCAGTGGACAAATATGAAAATGCTCCTGCCATGCAGGTGGCCAATTCCTTCCATGTCATTTCCATGCTCGACGGAAAGGCGTTGAGGGAAATAATCGAGCAGGAGAGGCCGGACATTATCATTCCTGAAGTGGAGGCCATCGCTACGGATGTGCTGGTGGAGCTGGAAAAGGAGGGCTACAATGTGATTCCGACTGCGAAAGCCGCTTTCCTGACCATGAACAGGGAGGGAATCAGACGTCTTGCTGCCGAGACTCTCGGTCTGCCGACATCCAGATACAGGTTCGCGGCGGACAGGACTGAATTCGACAAGGCCGTGGAGGAAATAGGAATGCCGTGCGTGGTGAAGCCGGTGATGAGTTCTTCAGGCCACGGACAGAGTGTCATCAGGAGCGCGGAGGATATAGACAGTGCCTGGCATGTATCCCAGGAAGGCGGACGTGCCGGAAGCGGGAAAGTCATCGTGGAAGGATTCGTGGATTTCGATTACGAGATCACCCTTCTGACAGTACGCCACTGTGCTGGTACCACTTTCCTGAAACCTATAGGCCATCATCAGGTGGACGGGGATTATCGTGAGTCGTGGCAGCCGCAGCCTATGCCGGAAGCCGCCGTACTCAAGGCCCAGGATATCGCGAAGAAGATAACGGATGCATTGGGCGGATACGGGATATTCGGTGTGGAACTTTTCGTAAAAGGCGAGGATGTGATATTCAGTGAAGTATCTCCGCGTCCGCACGATACAGGCATGGTGACCATGATTTCCCAGGATATGTCCGAGTTTGCCCTCCATGCCAGAGCCGTACTCGGTCTTCCTGTCCCTGAAGTGAGGTTCTTCGGCCCGTCTGCGTCCAAGGCTGTCGTAGTGGAAGGAGACACCCGCGAATACGAATTCAGGAATCTGGAAAACGTGCTTTCGGAAGCCGGTGTCCAGATGAGGATATTCGGGAAACCTGAAATATCCGGGCACAGACGTCTCGGAGTGCTGTTGGCTACCGCTGATTCTGTAGCCGATGCCCTTGACAAGGTGAACAGGGCGTATTCGAAACTGGAGGTCAAGGTTTACTGACACATTACATGAAGATTTAATTTTTTTTATAGCGTAATTTTGCCTACTTTTGCAAATCGGAATTTCATAGAAATTTTAAACTTGAAATATCGTGAATCTTAATTTACTGAAGCTGGCTATAGTGAGTTTATGTGTGGCTGCTATGGCTGTAAGTTGCACTACTACCAAGCAGATTCTTTATTTTCAGGATATCGACACTGCGGAGATTGACAGGATCGTGACTGACTACGAGCCTGTCATAAAGAGGGATGACATATTGAAGATTGTGGTGTCCGGCCCGGACAAGCTCGTCGTGCAGCCGTACAACCTTACTCTCGGCGAGGTCACGACCTACAGCAACTCTTCTCCTGAAAATTCCACTCTCCAGTATCATGTGGACAAGGACGGATACATAGATTTTCCGGTGCTCGGAAGGATAAAGGTCCTCGGCATGACCAGACAGGATCTGGTAAAATTCCTGACGAAGGAACTCAGGAAGGAAGTCAAGGATCCTGTAGTCTATGTCTCGTTCGCGAATTTCAAGATCACCGTACTGGGCGAAGTCAAGAATCCCGGGACGTACAATGTGACATCGGAGAGGATCACCATTCTCCAGGCCCTCGGTATGGCAGGAGACCTGAACCTTACTGCCCGCAGGGACGGTATCATCCTCATCAGGGACGAGAACGGTCTGAACACCCATATAAAGATAGACCTGAAATCGAGTGAAATCCTCGGCTCCCCGTATTTCTATCTGCAGCAGAACGACGTACTGTATGTACCGGCCAGTCCGACACGTGTGGCGACCGCCACCACTACGCCGCTCTGGAGTACCATCCTGTCCAGCGTGACGACGCTTATGTCCGTAATCTCGGTGATACTCAGTGTTATAACCCTTGCAGGAAGATAAAACGGAAAGTGTGTATTCATTTCAAATGATGTCTTGAATCATGGAAAACAACAGCAATATAAATACTGAACTCAAAGACAGGAACGAGGACTCGATCGACATCCGCTACATAGTGGATGTGGTGTGGGATCTCAAATACTGGATAATCGCGTCCGTGGTGGCTTTCCTGGCGATAGGATATGTCTACCTCCGTTTTGCGACCCCACAGTATACCAGGTCTGCGACCGTGCTCATAGCGAACGACCGGTCCACCGGAGGCATGGGCTCCGAACTTCAGCTGCTGTCCGACATCACGGGCATGAGGGCGAACGGACTTGTGCAGAATGAAATCTATATACTCAAGTCCAGACCTCTGATGCAGTCGGTCGTGGAAGAACTGGCTCTGAACGTGAGATATTTCAAGAAAGACGGCTTTCTCAGGAGCAGCGAACTCTACAGGGTGTCGCCTGTATCCTTCTCGCTCATGTCTGGCAGTGCCGTGAACAAATATCCTGTGATCATCATGGACTATGAGGTGAGCAAGGATACGGCATCTTTCACCATACGCAAGCTTTCTTTCATTTCGAACAAGGAGGAGGCAAAGCACCCGGTGCTGAAAGAGTACAAGGGCAGAACATACAAATTCGGGGATGCCATCAGTCTTCCTGACCACAATGTGATCGTTCTTGAGAAATCGGAGCGTGCTTCCGAACTTGAACCGGGAAAGTATAGCGTAGTGCATCTCTCTCCGAAAAAGACAGCCAAGAACTATGCTTCAGTACTCTCTGCAGGTACCACGGATTACAGGGAACGTTCGAGTGTCATTTCCCTGACCATTCAGGACAATATACCTGCCAGGGCTGATGACCTGCTGAATTTCCTGATAGCGAACTACAATGAGGACACGAAGAAATATCTGTCCCTTTCCACTTCCAATACACTTGACTTCATCGATGAACGGCTGGCCAGTCTGGAAACGCAGTTGGGTGACATAGAGACGGAAGCGAGGAATTACAAGAAGGACAATTCCATGGTGGATTTCATGCTCCAGTCTGAAGCCATCATCAAGAAAGGCTCCGAGACGGATGCACAGCTTACCCAGCTCGGAATACAGATCCAGTTCATGGACATGATAAAGGAATACATGGCCGACGCTGACAATGAGTTCAGCCTTCTGCCGGCCGATATCGGTCTTGAGGACAAGGGACTGTCCACCATGATAAGCGACTACAATGAAGTCGTCATCGAAAGACGCCGTCTCATGCTGGGTGCAAGCGAGACAAACCCGAGGATACAGGCCCTCACTACCCAGATTGTGGATATGAGGAAGGCTGTTCTGCTCTCGATAAACCAGCTGAGGGATTCATACCAGTACCGCTATGACATCATACTGAACGAGGCTCTGGCAGACAAGGCCAAGATGGCGGAGATCCCGAGCCAGCAGTTCGATATCGCGAAGATCGAACGTCAGCAGATGATCGTGGAGCCTTTGTATGTCCTGCTCCGCCAGAAAAAGGAGGAAGCTCTGATTTCCCTTTATGCGCAGACAGACAATGCCAGAATAGTGGAACCGGCCGACGGCCCTGACAAGCCTTCATCGCCGAAATCGATGATGGTCTATGCCTTCTGCATGATTCTCGGCCTGGTAGCCCCTCCGGGTGTCTTCTTCATAGGAAACATGCTCAAGAGGAAGGTGTCGAACGTCAAGGATGTCCAGGACAGGATATCCCTTCCTATCATCGGCTATATACCGGAAAGCGAAAAGGCCCTTGTAGTCCAGGGCAGCAGGGATGTGCTTACTGAAACTTTCCGTGCGGTCAGGGCGAATCTCGGTTTCCTGTCAGGGAAGGTGTTCCAGATAACATCATCCATATCCGGGGAAGGAAAATCGACTGTCGCAGTGAACGTGGCGCTTACTCTGGCTTTTGCAGGAAAGAAGGTCCTTTTCATCGAGACCGACCTTAGAAACGGTTTCGATTACAGGATATTCAACGTACAGAAGAGCAACAAGGGACTGGCGACCTATCTTAGCGGAAACTATACTCTCGAAGAGGTGCTCCGTCCGGGTCTGATAAATCCGAATCTGGATGTCATCTTCAGGGGGACGATGCCGCCGAATCCCAACGAACTGCTTTCCAGCAGCAAGATGGAGAATCTCATCGCCGAAATGAGGGAGAAGTATGACTATGTCATTTGCGACAGCGCGCCGTACATCATCATTTCTGATCCTATTGTGGTGAACAACTATGTGGATACGAACCTTTATGTGGTGAGGTGCGGAGTTTCGGATCTGAGGTTCCTCGACGAAATAAGTTTTGCCTGTGAAAGCGGCAGACTCAAGAATGTTTCACTCATAGTGAACGGTATCAATCCGAAGAGCAAGATTTACGGCAAATACGGAGGATACGGCTATGGTTACGGCTATGGCTATGGGGGGGGGGAACACAATAGGTAGTGACAACTGATGTGGCCTTTCAAATCATATGTGAAATTTACGGATATGGATTTCAGAACGGATGTCCATTGTCATATCCTGCCAGGGGTGGACGACGGATTCCGTTCTGAAGATAATTCCGTGAAAGCTCTCGGCCTTCTTCGCGAAACCGGGCTTGAGCACAGTATACTGACACCGCATATTTACCCTGAACTCTATCCTGACAACAATCCTGAAAGTATCAGAAACAGGTATGCCGAAGTCTCAGGGCGGCTTTCGTCTTCCGGTGTGGAATGCAAGGTATCAGGAGAGCATATGGTTTATCAGGGAATAGAGGATCATTTCCGGAAAGGACAGACATCCGGACTGCTTCTTCTGCCGGGGGACAATATCCTGATAGAAATGTCCTACGCCTTCGAGTCCCAGAACATACGTGAGTTCGTCTTCCAACTGAATGCCATGGGGCTACATCCGGTCCTGGCACATCCGGAACGGTACAGCTACTATTCCAGAACCATGATAGAGGTGGAGTCCATCGTCGATATAGATACCAGGCTTCAGCTGAATGTCCTTTCTCTGGGCGGATTCTACGGCAACACGGCCAAAGTCAAGGCCGAAATGATGCTTGATGCCGGCCTGTACACTTTCCTGGGGACTGACCTTCATTCGCTTTCCCAGATAGAGCAGCTCAGATCACTGAAATTCGAGAAGAAGATAGCCAGGGCTCTGGAACCGCTTCTGGAGAACAATGACAGGCTGTGGAACGGGAATATCTGATCATACGTTCTCCAGTTTCTTCAGTTCGTATTCCGCTTTTATCTTGTCGATGATAGCGCAGACTATCCCGTACATCTTGCTGTCTTTCCCATAGTCGGCAGGACAGATGAAGTTCACTCTTTTCTGACGCAGGAGTTTCCGTGCGATGTTCCTTTTGCGTTCGGATTTCTGGCTGTAGACTGCTATGGAATTCCCTCCGAACATCTTGACTATTTTCATGCACGGCACATCGGTCTCCCCGTCACCGAAATATATCATGGCAGGAAACGGTATGCGCTTGTTCTCGTCCAGCTGGCTTTCATTCACCCTTTTGTTGTCGCGGATGCTCAGTATGCCTTTGTTGATCTTGAAGAGGAACTGGGTCTTGGCCGTGTAGTCCACCGCGACTCCGGGCCATTCGGCCTCCCCCTTGTCGTTGTACAGGAAGGAGCAGGCGAAAATCCTCTTGAATTCTCCCGCTATGGGCGAGCCTTCTATCATTTCCGCGAGGCCTGAAGAGTTGATATAGTGTTCAATGCGTACCCCGTGAGCCTTGCCGTATTCGTTTATCAGCCGGAACCATTCCAGTACTCCTGGAAAGAGTTCTATTTTTTGTCCGAATTTCTTGAAATCCTCTTTTCTCAGGGGTATGCCGGCTTTTCTGGCCTCATCGAACATGAGTTTCATATAGGCGAGGATATTGCTGGCATCCTGCCCTTTGGCTATCTCGTCACTCATTCTCCAGAATTCTTCCGGAGTCTTTCCTATCGCCTGGATAAAACCGAATTCCTGCATGTTCCCCGGGGAAAGTGTCCCGTCGAAGTCATAGACGAGGGCTACTATCAGTTGCTTTCTCATAAGCCTGCATTTAAATTGCACATCTTTCCAAAGATACTGAAAATCTGCGGGATTACAGCAGGAAATATGCAGAATCGCATATACTCGGCCTATTCCAGGAGGAAGGCGTCAGGATACTTCACCATGCCGTGGATGCCGTCCAGTCCGCCTTCAGTCAATTCGGCAGCCATGCAGCACTCGTCCGGAGCATCAAAAGGAAAGGATATTCCGTATGCGGATGCTCTTCTGTATCCGAATCTCGGGTAATCTGCAGTTCCTGTGTACGATTTGGTCTTTTTGTCTAAAAGAAGTATCTTTGGTGGACAGGCGGATGATTCCTGGCATGCTGCCGGTCATCTGCGCAAATTCATTTCATTATGAAACATTATCTGTCACGTCTGGAAAATATTGTCAAGTCTCATTGGGACGGGAAGGCATTGAGTAATTTCAAAGGGGAGTCGTTCACTTTCGGTGAGACAGCCGCCTATATTGAGAAGTTCCATATTTTTTTCAGGGAGGCCGGGATACAGAAAGGCGACAAGATTGCCGTATGTGCCAGGAATTCCGCGAGATGGGCGGTATGCTTCCTTGCCGCCAACACATACGGTGCGGTGACTGTGCCGATTCTCGCCGACTTCCATCCGGAAAGTATCAACGCCCTTGTGGACCATTCCGAGAGCAAGCTCCTATTTACCGACACTGATTTGTGGAAGAAGCTTGATGCCGCTAAGATGCCGCTTCTCCAGTCAGCAGTATCCGTGGGCGATTTCAGCATGCTCTACTGCCGGGACGGGAAGGTAAGTGAAGCGTTCGGAAAGGCGTCTTCCATCTTCTCTTCCATGTATCCCGACGGATTTTCAGCCGCCGATGTATCCTATCCGTCTGACAATGGCGGCGATATCGCCCTGATAAACTATACGTCCGGGACCACGAGTGCTCCGAAGGGCGTGATGATCAGATATGACGCACTGAGCTCGAATATCGAGTTCGGACTTGAGAATATGCCGTGCAGCCCCGGGGAGAATATCGTATCCATGCTTCCCATGGCGCATATGTACGGTATGGTGTTCGAATTCCTTTACCCTCTGTGCGGCGGTGTCACAGTCAATTTCCTGGGCAAGACCCCTACTCCGGCCCTCCTGCTTGGCGCGATGGCGGAACTGAAGCCGTATCTCGTCATCACGGTACCTCTGGTCATGGAGAAGATATTCAAGAGTTCCGTACAGCCTGTGCTCTGGAAGCCGCTGATGAAGGTACTGGTGCATGTGCCTGTAGTAAACAGTATCATATTCAGGAAAATAAGGGAGAAACTGATGTCTGCGTTCGGCGGACAAGTGCGTTCTCTCATAATGGGCGGAGCCGCACTCAATCCGGAGGTGGAGTCGTGGTTCATGAAGTTCCGCCTGCCGTTCACCGTCGGCTACGGCATGACGGAGGGTGCGCCGCTTTTCGGCTATGCTCCGTGGCAGAAGTTCGTGCCGCGTTCATGCGGACGGAAGGTAGACAGGATAGATGTGCGTATAGATTCTGCATCCCCGTCTGATATTGTGGGAGAAATACAGGTGAAGGGTGTCAATGTCATGGCCGGATATTACAAGAATCCGGAAGCGAGTGCTGCCGCCTTTACTGCGGACGGCTGGCTGAGGACAGGCGATCTCGGCGTGATTGACAAGGCCGGGAATATCTTCATACGCGGACGGAGCAAGAACATGATATTGTCTTCCAACGGACAGAACATATATCCGGAAGAAATCGAGGCCTTGCTGAACAACCAGCCTTATGTGGTCGAATCCGTGGTGGTGGACAGGGCTTCCAGGCTTGTCGGACTGGTATATATGGACAGTGACAGGATGGCGGCGGACGGCCTTGACGAGGCTGCCGCGGACAGCTGCCTCAGGTCAATTCTTGCTGATGTCAACAAGGATCTGCCGGCCTACAGCAGGCTGTCGAAGCTTGAGCCTCAGGAAAAACCTTTCGAGAAGACTCCGAAGATGAGTATCAGACGCTTCCTGTATCAGTGACATCCTGCAACGATACAATACGATTTCGCATCTATAAGTCCGAAGTTTTTCAGTGATGGGAAGATTCGGACTTGTTTTGTATGTTTTGATGCTTCTGCCGCTTGCCGTGAATGCCGCCGATGTTGCCGGCAGACAGGAATTCGTGCTGAAACATCATGAATTCCAGGTGTCTACGGGAATTGTTCCCGGCAGATATTCATTCGGCTATGACCATAAATCTCCGTTTGACCACTCTTCTTTCCCGGGTATATATGAAAGTTCCCGGTATTATGAGCGTGAATATGTTTCCGGCGTATGGTCGCTGGGGTATACCTATAATTTCACGAAAGTCCTCGCAATCCAGACGAATGTCTTCTACGAGTCCGGATGGATAGACCGTTTCAGCAGGGAAGGTGACGTGAAAGTGGCGGAAAGCCTTGATTCTTATCTTTCTGCAATGGCATCTTTCAAGGTCAGCTGGTACAACAGACCTGCTGTAAGACTGTATTCATATCTCGGCCTCGGACTCTCTTACAAATACGGCTACAACGATCCTGTAAACGGTCTCGGACAGGGGACAAGGATACATGACATTGTGGCCGCCTTCCAGTTCACGCCTCTCGGTGTGCAGTTCGGAAGACGCCTTTTCGGATTTGCCGAGATAGGTATCGGGCATTATTTCAGCGGAGCAGCGGCAGGAATAGGGTACAGGTTCTGACCGGAATGCAGCCGGGCGTATGGAATATTAATATGATTCGGATTATGAGGAAGACTTACAGATATATGGTAATGGCGGCGGCATCCCTGTGCCTTATGTCATGCAAGATATATGATGACAAGGAATATGTCCAGGAGCCGGGATATATTGTGGCCCAGGATACATACCGGGCCTATGTCAATGAGCTGTTCATGGTGGCCGAACTTGCCGATTTCTTCAGCGGATACCAGGAGTTGCGTGAAGACAGGGAGGCGGCCGAAGCTTTTGCAGAGTCCTACTTCGGGATCAGTCTGGACTGGGACAGCTGCCTGTTCTATGAGTATGCCGACATCCCGGGCCATGGCAGCATATCCCTGGAGGATGACGGCACCTTTTCTGTGGATATGTACAGACATTCGTACTATTTGGATGGAGGTGTCCGGAACGGGATTTATTCCGTGACTGATGACGGCAGGGCCTTCCGGATCACGTTGAGGTATGAGGACGGTGAAGGTTCCGTGCCGACGGATACGGATGTCCTGACTGCCGGGGCGACAGTAAGGTGCGAAGATGGATGGATCGTGATGGATGAATGCAGCATAGCCTGTCCTTTCCAGGCTTATTCGTGCAGTATATCTTCCGTTTCAGGCAAACCTGCCAGGAGGCGTTCCGTATCTGTTTCGGACACTGCATACCAGGCTTCGGAAGGCTGTCTGCATTATGTGTATTCCGAACCTGACGGTTTTACCGACGAGTTCGACGTGGAGTTCTCCGATGATAGTGTATCCATTGTCAGAGGCGGGACCACGGTGAGATGCCTTCCTTTTGACAGGATTTATGACAGATCGGTCGATTATATTATAACGTGAATTCGATGAAATGAATGAAATGAATTTCAGAGAATTACCTCTATAGAGGACGAAGTCCGGCGTAAGTTCTCCCCTACGCAGGGGAGAATTTAAGAGGGGTGACACGAAAAAGGAAAGGGATTTCGAAGAAATCGTAACGTCAGTTCGACGGAATCTCTGATATTGAACAGAATAATTCGTCGAACTGACGTTATTATAGGATAAGTTATGTCAAGACGTTTTGTAGTATTTGCTGCTTTGTTCCTGCTCTTCTTTTCGGTGGCCGGATTCCTGCCGGGTGCGGAAAGCTGTGCCAGGACTCCGGACGGCAAGGACAAGGGTGCCGGAATCTATGATTATGAGATAAGAATCGGCTGGGGAGGTTATCCGCTGGCGGACGGCCTGTTCTTTTTCGACAGTTTCCCGCTTTTCATGAAATATAATGACATGAATTATTATATCCCGTCTTCCATGGAGGACATATACAGGGATTACCGTGGTCCGGCGTACATGACCGGACTGATATCCGCGGAGTTCGACATCAATTTCAAACGATGGTTTGCGCTGACTGTAGGTCTCGGGTTCAACGGTATTTTCCAGAATGTCTATGATCCCATGACCGGGCGCAGGGCAGGGCAGAACAGCGGTATCTCTGTCTCCATTGTCCCGGAGGCAAGATTCAACTGGCTGAACAGGGATATGGTACGCATGTATTCTGCAATAGGCCTCGGACTGACGCTCGGCAGCATGACGGAGAGGGATTTCGGATATACGGACCTTATGCTGTATCCTGTGGTGCAGGTGACCCCTGTGGGAATATCCGTCGGGCGCAGGGTCTATGGTTTTGCCGAGGCAGGCATCGGTACGCAATTCCTTGGCGGAATGGCAGGTGTCGGCGTGCGTTTCTGAGTGAAATTCCGCCTGCCGGCAGGAAGACAGTGTTTTATTTGTAATTCTTTGGGAGTGTTGTCATGAACAGATTTTTACGTATTCCGGCATTGATGCTGCTGCTTGTTCCGGCCGTCTCGTGTATGGTCGATACCGGGAGCGGCAGCTACCGTGACAAGTACAGTATAATTCATTATTCGGAGGATATCGTCGAGGTGGAATATGTCATGCGTCCGGCGTCGGCCGTAATTATCGCACGCGAGGCGGAGGCATATCTTTCCCTTGATGATTCTGAAAGGGAGGATTTTGACATAAATTCAGTCTTTCCTGGAGGTATCAGGCATATTGACCGCAATTCGATCAACCTTCCGGATTGTGCCAACGTCTATTCCTATGGACAGAGATTCGGCGAGACCGGTTCGGAGTGGACAGTGTCGCTGACGTCCCAATATTTCGTGGACCCATACTATTTCCGAGGCCAGGAGGATTATCGCATAAGGTGCATAGGCAGCGATACGTGGATGATCGTGTCCAGGGTTTGTGACGGGATGTCCGTAGAGTATGACGACGAGCAGATTGTGGTGAAATATACAGGTGACGGGGACGGATATTCTGGCTACAGGGTCACTGCTTCCGGCCGTACGACGGAGGATGGCGGCTATGAATCCGTGTGCGGCACTTCGGAGGACGGGCTTGAACTCCGCCATCACAAGGATATGGGCGTGTCGGACAATTACAGCGCCTTCTTCGGGTATGCCATGAGGCTGACAGAAGGCAGCTTCGGCGTTACAATCTACAGGGATGGCAACATGCTGGACTACTGCAGCATAACATATACTCCGGACAATGTCCTTTATGATGTGAGCCTGGAGTGACGGGCGGACTGACTTTTTGTCAGTATATTCCCGGGGGAACGGATTTTGACTTGAAGGGGCTCGAGCAAAAGGAAAGAGATTTCGAAGAAATCGTAAAATATATTCGATTATGGCAAATACAAATAAAGGTACTATTGGAGTAACTACCGAGAATATCTTCCCGGTAATCAAGAAATTTCTGTATTCCGACCACGAGATTTTCCTCAGGGAACTGGTGGCCAATGCGGTGGATGCTACCCAGAAGATGAAGGCGCTTGCCGCTTCAGGTGATTTCAAGGGAGAGCTTGGGGACTTGTCCATCAGAATAGAACTTGACGGCGATGCGAAGACATTGAAGATCATTGACCGCGGTATCGGTATGACAGAGGAAGAGGTCGACAAATACATAAACCAGATAGCATTTTCAAGCGCAGGAGAGTTCCTGGAGAAATACAAGGACCAGATAAGCAGTATCATAGGCCATTTCGGTCTTGGATTCTATTCCGCTTTCATGGTGGCTGACAAGGTGACTATCGATACTCTGTCGTGGAAAGAGGGTGCGAAGGCTGTCAGATGGTCGTGTGACGGAAGCCCTGAATATGAGATTTCAGACAGTGACAAGACCGACAGGGGTTCCGTGATCACGCTTTATATAGCTGATGACGAGAAAGAGTTTGCGGAGAAAGGCCGTATCCAGACCCTTCTGGACAAATACTGCAAGTTCATGCCTGTGCCCGTGGTCTTCGGAAAGGAGCAGGAGTGGAAGGACGGCAAGTATGTCGATACGGACAAAGACAACGTGATAAACAAGGTGGAGCCGCTCTGGACGAGGAAGCCTTCCGATCTGAAGGAAAAGGATTACATGGATTTCTACAAGGCACTTTACCCGATGCAGGAGGAGCCTCTGTTCTATATCCATCTGAACGTGGACTATCCGTTCCATCTGACAGGTATTCTGTATTTCCCGAAGATCAAGGACAGGATGGAGCTGACACGCAACAAGATACAGCTGTACTGCAACCAGATGTTCGTGACGGATTCCGTGGAGAATATCGTGCCTGACTTCCTGACTCTGCTGCATGGTGTCATAGATTCTCCGGACATACCTTTGAACGTGTCCAGAAGCTATCTGCAAAGCGATGCGAATGTGAAGAAGATATCCGGCTATATCACCAGGAAGGTGGCCGACCGTCTGGAAGAAATTTTCAAGAACGAGAGGGAAGCTCTGGAGAAGAAGTGGGACAACCTGAAGCTCTTCATTGAGTACGGTATGCTTTCGGACGAGAAATTCTGCGAGAGGGCCATGAAGTTCTGTCTGCTGAAGAATACTGACGGGAAATATTCCAGCATAGACGATTACAAGAAAGCCATAGAAGGGGAGCAGACAGACAAGGACAAGAAGACTGTGTTCCTGTATGCTACAGATGCGGTCGCCCAGTATGCTTATGTGGAGGCTGCCAGGAAGAAGGGGTATGACGTGCTTCTGATGGACTGTCAGCTGGATGCGCATTTCGTGAATCTGCTGGAGACCAAGATCGAAAACAGCCGTTTCGCACGTGTGGACTCCGACAGTATCGAGAATCTCATACCTAAAGAGGAGAGGATCCGTCCCGAGCTGAGCGAACAGGACAAGTCCGACCTGGATGTCATATTCAAGAGTGTCCTTCCGACTGAGAACAATTATTATGTGACTGCGGAGAATCTCGGCGAGAACGCTTCGCCTATATTGATCACCCAGTCCGAGTTCATGAGACGGTATCGTGACATGTCATCGCTGGGCGGCGGCATGAACTTCTACAGCGAGATGCCTGAGTCGTACAACATCGCTGTCAACATGCAGAATCCTCTGATCATGAAGATTATGGGGGCCAAGGCCGAGGCTTTCGCCGGAAAGGAGGTCGCCGACCCTGTCAAGGATCTGCCGCAGGATGCTACCGAAGACCAGAAGAAGGAGGCCCAGGCCCGGAAAGACGAGGCCGTCAATGCCAGAAATACCGAATTGAAGGATTTCGCCTCCGGCAATGAGATCCTGAAACAGGTGACTGATCTGGCCCTATTGGCCAATGGCATGCTGAAGGGCAAGGATCTGAGCGATTTCATCGCGCGCAGCGAGCAGGTGGTGGCTGACGCATATCTGAAATAGTCCTGAGAGCAGGATTCATATTGAGAGTATTGAGGGTGAACCAAAAGGGGCTTTTGGTCACCCTCAAATGTCTTTCTGCTCACTCTCGAATATCTGCAGGATATTCTCGTGAACCGTTCACGACCTATGAGGGGTATCTTGAACATCCGGCTCAGTCCCTTCGGAACTTTTGCCCCATTCACATACAGTTTTTTTTATTAAATTGCAGGATAATTCATATATGAAGTTATATGTCCGGATTTGTTGCTGATGTCAGAAAGATCTTTTTCTCGTTTCTGGCGGTTTTGATGATCTCTGTCCCTGTGATGGGGCAGCAGGCTATTTTCACTGTAGAAGGGCAGGTGTCTCCTCAGGTTAACGAAGATCGTTCGGTGACTTTCAGGATTCATGCTCCGAAAGCTGTCAAGGTGGAAGTGCGCGGCGATTTCCTTTCTTCCGGAAAGGGCGGATGGGGCAGCGCCGAATTGACCGAAGGCGAGTCAGGAGTGTGGAGCTGGACGTCCGCCCCGCTGGAATCGGAACTTTACAGCTATGTTTTCATGGTGGACGGAATGCAGATGCTTGATCCGTCGAACGTCTTTCTGATGCGTGATGTAAGGTCTCTGATGAACATTTTCATCGTGCCAGGGGAAAAAGGCGACCTGTACAGCGTGAAAGATGTGCGTCATGGGACTGTGTCCAAGGTCTGGTATGATTCTCCGTCTCTGGGTATGTCCAGGCGAATGACTGTGTATACTCCGGCAGGGTATGAGGATTCCGGGAGCCGGAGATATCCTGTGCTTTATCTGTTGCATGGGATGGGAGGTGATGAAGATGCCTGGATGACTTTGGGGCGTGCCACACAGATACTGGACAACCTTATAGCTGTCGGGAAGGCGGAACCGATGATCGTGGTCATGCCGAACGGCAATGCGGCGCTTCCTTCTGCTCCAGGAGAGGGCCCGGACGGTCTTTATCAGCCTATAACGAGGCCTGAAAAGAGCATGGAGGGTTCTTACGAGACATCCTTTATGGAGATTGTTGACTACGTGGACGGACATTACCGTACAGTGCGCAAGGCAGAGGGACGTGCTGTGGCAGGGCTCTCAATGGGAGGATTCCATTCGTTTCATATTTCGAAGCAGTATCCGGGAACCTTCGGCTATGTCGGACTCTTTTCTGCGACAGTGCCTCGCAAAGGGGGAGGAGATGGAGTGTATTCGGATTTCGACAGGAAGATCGCACGCCAGTTTTCCGATGGAGTGGAACTTTATTATATAGCCATCGGAAAAGATGATTTCCTGTATGATGAGAATGTCTGGCTGCGCCAATATATGGACAGTCATGGCTATCCGTATGAATATCATGAGTCTGAAGGCGGACATACATGGCGGAACTGGCGGGTCTATCTGTCGGATTTCCTTCAGAAACTTTTCTGATGTCATGGAATTTTACTATATTTGGCCAGCGGCCACATATACTGTTCACGCCTCGGCAAAATAAATAAATTTCTTTTGCACTCGGCTTCTGCGTATATTTGTTTTAATATCCGTTGAAAAAATGTGTGCGTAGACATTTTATGTTAATCAGATATATTCTATGAAAAAAATTCTTTTGATGCTGGCAGCGGCCATGTTTATCGCTGTCGCATGCGATTCCCTCGGCGGATTCGGAAATCAAACGGGGGAGGGTACGACTGAAAACCCTGATGATCCTGATGACCCGGACAATCCAGGTGGTAACATCGATGACACCACACCTCTGACTCCGGAGGAAAACAGGGAAAAACTGGAGCAGATAGGTCTTAAGGCTATAAGTATGGCCAGCCCTGACAAGCAGGTCGATCTCCTGCATGTGATCGATGAGTTCTACAAGCTTGTGGATCAGTATCCGTTCGAATTCATTTATGAAATGGAGGATCCGTCATACAGGAAAATCTCTCCGGTGGATCCGATAAGCGCTCTGCTGAGTCCTGTAAGGGCTTTCTGTGAATCCGGCAGTCCGTACATGTTGTCCAAGGCTGTGATAGAAGACTCGTATTTTTATGAAGCTCCTCGTGCTTATGGTATATATGAGTTTGACGGAACCGGGAAGGAGTGGAAGCGTAAAGATTCTGATGACAGGCTGTCCTTTATTTTCCCTTACGACGGGCAGACAGTAGAGGCTGTCGTTTCGGC
Organism: uncultured Bacteroidales bacterium; assembly: GCA_944326365.1. Taxonomy (GTDB): domain Bacteria; phylum Bacteroidota; class Bacteroidia; order Bacteroidales; family UBA932; genus Cryptobacteroides. Next base: position 52,126 of record CALVDR010000015.1, read on the forward strand.
TTCAGGTCAGGAATACAGCTATGAGTTTGATGATGAGTATTCATATTCCGACGAGTACTATGATGGAAACGGTAATTGGGTCAGTGAGGAAGAGCATTATATCGATCATATAACCATTACAGTCCCTGCCCATATCGAGGCTTCTGTCAAGTTGGGCGGCAGAGACCTTCTGGCTATTGAAGTGGATGGCGAGTACAATGTGGGAAACGGTCCTGTAAAACAGACATTCTCTTTGACGGCAGGCAGTTATGATGTGGACATGAATCTGGAAATAACTGACAGCCGTGTTTCCCAGGCATTTTCATTCGATATAGACGGTACGCGCCTGTTGTCTACCGAGGTTTCCGGCGAAGGTTCACATTTGTGCGATGTGGATTATTATCAGGACAATGTGCAGAACATGTTCGAGGGAGCAGAGGCTCATGTAAGTGTCCTTGACCTGAATGTGGATGCCAGATGCACTGATATAAGTACTTTCGTGAATGATTATCTGGAGATGGACGAAGCTGCTTATGACTGGGATGATCCTGATGTACTTGAGTCTGAGGACAAACTCCCTCCTACATGGGCTACCGAGGACTATGTCAATGACCTGTGCGACATGATCAATTCGACTTTTACTGTAGAGGCTTCATATGGGTCCGCCGAGCCTTTCGCTGATTTTATAGCCAAGCCGATGTTCTCAAACGAGATATATTATTATGACCGTTATTATTATGAGTCTGAATGGGGTGACGGATATCAGACAGGTCAGTCCGGCGAATGCAGCGGCTATGAAACCACTTATGTCATCAAGTTCAAGAATGACGGAGCAGAGTATGAAATCGTGAATTTCTTCAACGAGACAGACTATGCTTCCGTGGTGGATGCTGCCGAGGATCTGGCTGACAGATACGAATTTTACCTGAACTATATGTTCAACAATTAAGTCATACTCAGACCGGAAGGATGAGAGGGTGACCCAAAGGGTCACCCTCTCATTATTTGATTTCATCTCCGATTATTATTTCCTGAATATCGGCTCCATATCCGCACCATATGCCGCGCCCTCCGCCGCTTATGTTCGTTTTCAGATTGTCCATACTCGGGAAAAGGATATTGGAGCCGTTTGTGACTTCATTTTCATAACTGCTCCAGAATTCGAAACCTTCCACGGGAAGCTGGGTGAATTTCACATAAACGGTATCATCAATCTTGAAATACGGTGTGTGCTGATACAGTCTGGTATGCCGGAATGCGCGGTTGACTGTCATGTATGCGTCAGTACTTATGACTTCATCGCTTAGATCCCCCATGAAAGCAGCGAAATAGCGTTTGTCGGTGTTTTTCACTTTAGTGAAAACCTTGTAGTAGTTTTTCTGCTCCGGATCGTCCTTGAAATGGATTCTGATGCTGTAGAGCGTATCGCATGACGGGCTTTGGGAGACTTCGTAGCTGTCAATCGGTACTGTCTCGGGGACGGTGGTGACCGCCTTCAGCAGACGGCCGGAGTATTTGACAGTAAGGGTGTATTCTTTTCCTGCTTCACCTCTGATCCCTGAGCCTGAATAGATATACGGAGGTGTGTAGTCGGTGTCTATCCGTCCTACGAGCATTTCAGAGCGTTCGCCGTCAGAGATGGAAACGGTGGCCCATCTGATAGGAATGTCGTTCATGTCCAGAGGCCCGCTTTCGCTGTTGTCGTTGTATGGAAGCATCTGGGTAAGTATGACTGTGGCCGGGGAACCTTCATCTATCCACCCTTCCACGATGATGCGCGGTATGAACACATCATCCTCCTGTTCTGAAGCACAGGAGGACAGGATCGTGGCTGTGAGCAGGCTCAGTATGATTTCTTTTTTCATTTTCAGAATTTGAGGGTATAGCTTAGCGATGGTATTATCGAATACAGCGAAACGTTCTGTATCTGCATGTCCAGAGTATTGTTTTCCCTGTCCATCTGGAACATGATGTTCAGGTACAGAGGATTTTCTCTCGCGTAGACATTGTAGAAAGACAGGTTCAGCGAGTGCCGGCATTTCCCTTTCGGTCTGAAATCGTAGGTCGCCGATATGTCGAGTCTGTGATAGTCCGGCATTCTGGCACTGTTGTGCCTGCCGTATTCCTGAATCATGTTTTCGCCCAGAATGTAAATGCCGATCGGCGGTGTGTATGCGCTGCCTGTGGCATAGACGAAGACTGCGGAGAAAGTCCACCTGTCATCAGGTTCAAGATTGGCGACAGCCGACAGATTGTGTGTCCTGTCGTGTTTGGACGGGAAGATGGCGCCGTTCATGATATCGGGAAAAGATCTTTCCGAGCGGCTGAGAGTGTAGCTGAGCCATCCGTTTATGATTCCGCTGTTTTTTTTCAGCATCATTTCCACTCCATAGTTCCGGCCTCTTCCTGATATTATGTGCTTTTCGGTGTCATATTCCCGGTTTATCATGTCGAAAAGTTCTCCATCGTATTCAAGGACATTGTCCAGTATGCTGAAGTATGGTTCGATGCTGTATTCGAGAACGCCTTCCATCAGCGAGTGCGAGAAACCGACGGACGCCGAATGCGATATCTGCGGTTTTATGCGTGAAGTGATCGGAGTCCAGAAATCGGTAGGCATGCCCATGCCTGATATTGAAACCATGTTTATGTACTGTCGCTGCAGTGCCGCCCCTGCTCTTATCTGCATGTTGGGCAATGGTCTGTAGCTGACTGCAATGCGCGGCTCCGGACCTGCGTATGCCTTATTGCCAGTTACGGCTCCGCTGAAACGCAGGCCGATGTCAATCGACAGCGGAAAACCGAACCACAGGGAGTAGTCGGCGTATATCCCGAACTCATGGGTATAGTATGGCGCCCGGGATGCTGTGTTGTCGATAAAGCTGTTAAGCCCGCTGATCAATGGGTGCTGGACATTTGAGACGTGCATGGTGTAGTTCCAGCCGGCATCAAGCCGACTCTGGCGGAATCCTGTCGAAATCTTCCCCTTGTATGCGAAATCGGATATGTCCGAAGGCAGGCGCATGTAAGCGGCTTCCCTTTCTATGCCGATATGGTTGCTGAACCTGGAAAATGATACCGTATGTCTGTTTTTCAGACTTTCCTCAGGGTGACTGTCCCACGTCGCGGAAACGGCTGTATTGTGCCAGTTCATGGATGCAAGCACATTGTATCCTGTATGGTTGAAGTACAGCCCGTCATGTCCGTAGTAACCGTTTATTTTCAGTGTATTGGATTTGTCGAATTCCGTAATCCATGTCAGGTTGCAGTCCTGGAAACCGTATTCAGGCATGTCTGTACCTTGTCTCATGGCCTGACCTACAGCGTCTAACATATAGTTTATATAGGTGCCTCTGCCTGAAACCGAGATCTGTGATTTTTTCCCTACCGGAAGTTTCAGAGTAGCGTTCGAGGATATTATCCCTAAGTTTATGACACCTTCCGTTTCCTCTGTTACCGAATCATCTGTCCTGACATCAATCACTCCGGATGCACATCCTCCGTATCTTGCTGCTATCCCGGATTTGTATATCGACACTGATGAGATGTGGTCACTGTTGAACACTGAAAAGAAACCTAAGAGATGTGCGGGGGAGTAGATGGTCGCTCCGTCTATCATTATCAGATTCTGGCCCGGGTCTCCGCCCCTGATGTATATGCCGGAGTCCATTTCTCCGGAAGCCGTGACTCCGGGCATAAGCTGTATGGCTTTCAGTATGTCGGCAGTCCCAAGGAAGCGTGGAAGTCCTGTCATGGCTTCCGCATTCAGTTTCAGGTTTCCTGCCATGATTCCTTCCACCTGTTTCCGTTTTCTGTATGATGTGATGACAGATTCTTCCAGGATTTCCTGTTTCCGGTCGGACTGCAGGCTGTCAGGGGCCGGACGCATCGTTTCATGATATGCGGCGTCTTGCTGCCCATGGATTATATCATGCACATGCTGCAGATTTACTGCCATTGCCGGCAGGCAAATATTTGAAAGGATACACAGAAACAGCGTCCTGAACGTCATGGTGCAAATTGGTTTTGGTCAGGCATTTATCTTATCAGGTTCAGGAATTCGTTTCTGGTACGTTCGTCTTTCAGGAATACTCCGGAGAAAGCCGATGTGGTGGTGACGGCGTTGGCTTTCTGTACTCCCCTGATCTGCATGCATGTATGGGCGGCTTCTATGACTACTGCGACGCCGAGCGGATGCAGGGTCTGCTGTATGCAGTCCCGGATCTGTACAGTCAGCCTTTCCTGGACCTGGAGACGGCGTGCGTATGTCTCGACGACTCTGGCTATTTTGCTCAGTCCTGTGATGTAGCCGTCGGGGATGTATGCGACATGTGCCTTTCCGATGAAAGGCATGACATGGTGCTCACATGTGGAATAAAGCTCAATGTCCCTGACCAGGACCATTTGCCGGTATTCTTCTTTGAAAATAGCGCCTCTTATGATTTCCGCCCCGTCCTGACAGTATCCTTGTGTCAGGAACTGCAGGGCTTTGGCTACTCTTTCAGGTGTTTTTACAAGTCCTTCTCTCTCAGGGTCTTCTCCTAAAAGTCTCAGGATTTCACGATAGTGTGAAGCTATCTGTTCCGTGATTCCGGCATCATAAAGGTCTTCTTTTGAATATGCCATTTTAACAGTCTTTTTCGTATGGTATGGTAATTGTCTTCCCGTGCGTAAAATTCAGAGCGCAAAATTAATAAAAAGAATTCATCTTAGATTTTTTTTGTATATATTTGCGTCCTATTTCGGAGCCCGTTCCGGAATGGTGTTAAAGATTTGAAATAAAGTAATTTAAAAAAGAATAACTATGTACTGGACACTTGAACTTGCATATAGGCTTGAAGACGCTCCTTGGCCGGCAACAAAAGAGGAACTTATAGACTATGCCACGCGTTCCGGAGCGCCTCTCGAGGTAGTGGAGAATCTTGAAGAACTCGAGGATGACGGCGAGATCTACGAAAGCATCGAAGATATCTGGCCCGACTATCCCACAAAGGACGATTTCTTTTTCAACGAAGAGGAATATTAATAACCTTCAGATAGGTTAAACGATTGAATATTAGCGCGATGAACAAAGATAATTTGTTTGTCGCGCTAGTATTTTATCGTCTTGGATGGTGCGGTTTGTTTGGACAAAATACGATTTTTGGAGGAGAAATCGGGATTTGTTTGTCTAAAATACACCCTTCGTTCTTTTCCTCGGGAATATATGATGGTATGTTTATTCATACATTTGTCCGGTCATAGATTGGACAAATTGTGCAGACGGAATCTGCACAATTTAGAGTTTTATGGGAAACATAATTGATATGGCATAGACTTGACGGGCAGTGTGTCTAGAATCATGAAAATATATCTAGGAAAGTATCCGGCAGATGCTCTTCGAGAGTTGATTCTTAATGCCTGCATGCACAGAGATTATCAGGCAAATATGCCGACACGCTTTTATGAATTTACAGACCGTATTGAAATTATGAACCCAGGAGGGCTATATGGCAAGGCCCGCCCCGATAACTTTCCTGAAGTAAATGATTATCGTAATCCTATAATTGCTCAAGCATTGAAAATAATGGGGTATGTAAACATGTTCAATAGAGGGGTGAGTCGCGTAAAAAGCATGATGGTTGAAAATGGCGGTAAAGAACCGACTTTTAATGTTGATAAGATCACAGCTTTTGAGGTGATAAGTTATTCTGCTATAAAACATAGTGATTTGCAAGATCTTAAGAAAAATCTTCCTAAGATATTTCCTAAGTTATTTGACAAGTTAATACCAAGGTTATTTCCAAGAAAAAGATAAAAAAGATATTGAAATTGTCTTAAATGCTTTAACTGAACCTAAATCTGCAAAAGAATTAGCTGCTCTAATGTCTTGTTCAATTCGTACGATGAAAGATAAATATCTGGACAAGATGTTGATAGCGGAAGTTGTATCTATGACTATTCCGGATAAGCCTACAAGCCGGAATCAAAAATATAAACTTCTATCAGAATAAGTTTATGCATCTCTTGCAATCAGAGACACAATGATTTCGTAGACATGGATGAAATGAGGGTTGAGTCTGTTTGTTTACCCATTTTCTCCCATCGCCTCAGACCGTCTCAGACGGTGCGGTTTGTTTGGACAAAATACAATTTTTAGAGGAGAAATCAGGATTTGTTTGTCTGAAATACGTCA
>CALVDR010000016.1 GCA_944326365.1 uncultured Bacteroidales bacterium
ATATGCTGTCTGTCGTTCCATTCGCTGAACGGCCCGTAGATGGCCCAGTCATGCGGCACCGTGACGCTCTGCCATGCTGAATCATCATAGCCCGGTTCCGAATATTCCACGGAATCGTCCCTGGTGAATCTCCAGTCCTTCTCCAGCAGGGTCTCCGACCGCTGACCGTATGCTGCCGCGCCGCTTGCCAGCAACGCCGGAATTGCGCATAGCGCGAAAATTCTTTTTGTCATCATGAAAACTTTCTGTAAAGATAATGATTTTATCATTTTCATTCTGTCAGTGTGATTCCGATTTCCTGATCACCCGCGATGATACGGAATTCACCGGGTTCTATGAACCGTTTTCCTTCCTCGTTTACGAAAGAAAGGTCACGCATCGGGTCTATCTCGAAAGTGAATGTGCAAGACTCACCGGCAGGTATCAGTTTCTTCTCGAAATGCTTGAGTTCCTTTACCGGCCGGGTGATGGTGGAGTACGGGTCGCAGATGTACCATTGTACAGTCTCTTTCCCGTCCATATCTCCTGTATTGGTGACTGTCACACTGGCGGTGACGGTGTCATTGACAGTAAAACTGTCAGCTGAAACACTAATAGTTCCGTACTCGTATGAAGTATAGCTGAGTCCGTAGCCGAACTCGTACATCGGAGTGCTCGGAATGTCCTGGAACCGTCCCCATGAGTCCGGTCTGGCGGCATTCCTGTGGTTGTAGTAAATCGGAATCTGGCCTGCGGTATACGGGAAGGTCGCGGTCAGACGGCCAGAAGGATTGGTCTTGCCTGTCAGCACAGAAGCCACTGCCGGGCCGGCCATCACTCCCGGCTGCCAAATCTCCAGCACGGCATCAGCCAGCGGTGAAATCATAGTCAGGTCGAGCGGGCGACCGTTCGAGAGCAGGACCACTACCGGCTTTCCGGCCGACTTCACTGCCTTCAGCAATTCCTCCTGAATCCGAGGCAGCGATATGTCCGACCGTGATGCGTTCTCGCCGCTCCAGTTGAACTTTTCTCCGAGACACAGGACAGCGACATCGGCTTCTGAAGCAGCTTTCACTGCCTCATCGAACCCGGAACAGTCCTTTCCATCGAAATCGCAACCCTCGGCATAAGTCATCTCCGGCAAGACATCGGAAAGTCCGTCGAAAATGCTGATCACATCTTCTGCACGTCCTCGTCCGTGCCATGAGCCGAGAATATCTTCACGGTTTTTCGCCATTGGCCCGATGAGGGCCACCTTACAGTCTTTTTTCAGAGGGAGGATGCCGTTTTCGTTTTTCAGCAGCACCATGGATTCCTCTGCCAGTCTCAATGCAATGTCCCGGCTTTCTGGCAGCAGCACCCGATCTGCCTCAGGCCTGGCTTCCGTGTACGGAGTCTCGAAAAGCCCGAGTCTGAATTTCAGTTTCAGAATGCGGCGCACGGCATCGTCCACACGCTCCATCGGCACCTTGCCTTCTGTCACCAGTTCTTCCAGATGCTTCATGTACAAGGCATCCACCATATCCATGTCCACCCCTGTGTTGATCGCATGCATGGCTGCATCCTTGCCGTTCCCGGCCATGCCCTGGTTTATCAGCTGGAGCACCGAATTCCAGTCCGAAACAGTGAAGCCGTCGTGTCCCCATTTTTCTTTCAGTATTTCAGTCAGAGTGTATCTGTTCGCAGAGCCTGGGATGCCGCTGAGGATGTTGAAAGAACTCATGACTGTGGCCGCCCCTGCCTTGATGCCGGCTTCGAACGGAGGCAGATACGTGTCCCAGAGAGCCTGGCGTGAAATCTCCACAGGAACATAGTCACGGCCAGCTTCCGAAGCCCCGTAGCCCACATAATGTTTCAGACAAGCTGCTATGTTTCCAGGTTCGGACAGGTCATCGCCCTGGTATGCCTTCACTGATGCAGCTCCGAATACGGATGTCAGATACGGGTCCTCTCCGTAGCCTTCGGCTATCCTGCCCCAGCGTGGATCCCGCGCGATATCCACCATCGGGGAGAAAGTCCAGTCTATGCCTGCATGATATGCTTCCATGGCGGCCATGCGGCATGCTTCACCTGCCAGTTCCGGATTCCACGATGCCCCTATGGCCAGAGGTATCGGATATATGGTCCTGAAGCCGTGGATGACATCGTAGCCGAACAGTATAGGGATGCCCAGACGGGTTTCTTCCATCGCCCGCCGCTGCATTTCATTGCGGAGTGCGGCATCGTCGCTGAAATAGATGACCGAGCCGATTTCCGCCGGGACCTGGTCTATCGGTGCCCCGAGGTTGTTTGCATTGTCATTCTCTCCGAGAGCATACTGGTTCAGCTGGGCAATTTTCTCCCTGAGAGTCATCCGGGAAAGCAGGTCTTCGACACGCTTCTCGACAGGTGCTGAAGCATCCTTGTAAAGAGGTGTGCCGTCTGCGGACAAGGCCGGATATGCCTGATTCAGAGAGCCTGTCAGAACGGGTTCTATTCTGGCGGCAGCACCTCCGTTGCGCGCGAGCTTCAGTTTCAGGGTATCGTCTGCCGATACTTCCGGTTCCGTGATCCTGTGGTCTTTTGCATTCAGACCGGCATTCGCTCCGTCCGAGAAAAGAACCATCCTGTATGTCCCTTCACCCAGAAAATCCAGAGGTATATCCACAGTCATGGATGAATCACAGCCGTTCATCACACCGATGAACCAGTTCTCACCGCTCCGTCTGGCCACTCCGGCCACCTCGCCGATCCTGCCGATGAGAGGCACGGTCTCGTCCCAGACTGTCGGAACCTGACTGATGAAATCCAGAGACTCCGGATTTTCGTCATATTTCGACGGACTGTCTGATACCATCTGCAGCGGACTCTCGTACACGACGTACATGGCTATCTGATGGCAGCGCGTACCCATGCTCATAGGCTCGTCCTGCACGGGGCGGAAAGACTCGGGCTGGGCATTCAGCATCGAACCAGGAGTGAAATCCATCGGACCTGCCCACTGGCGGATGAACGGTATGCTCACCTGATGCTGCGGGGTGCAGTCCGTCCTCCATCTGCTGTTCTCCAGACCATACACGCCTTCTCTGGTCAGCAGGGCCGGATACCGGATTTCCATTCCGTCAGGCGGATAAGACCCGTGGAAATCTATCAGCAATTGATATTCCCCGGCTTTTTTGAGTACCCTTTCGTAGAAATCCACCATCTTCCCGTCATTCCTGTCCATCCAGTCGATTTTCAGCCCGGCCACGCCCCATGATTTGAGCAGGGCGAAGGCCTCGTCCATTTCCCTTTCCACGTTCAGCCATTTCGACCAGAGGATGACACCCACGCCTTTTTCAGCTGCATGGGCGCATACTGCAGGAATGTCCACTCCGGGAGCCAGGCCCAGCAGACTCTCCTTTTCCGACCATCCCTCATCGATAAGGATATATTCCAGTCCATGTTCTGCCGCATAGTCCGCCATGTACATGTAGGTCTCCGTATTGATTCCAGCCATGAAATCCACGCCGTAGATATTGTGTCCGTTCCACCAGTCCCACAACGCCTTTCCCGGCTTCACCCACGACCAGTCGCCTTCCGCCTGTCCGCACACCATATCCGGCAGGGTACCTGCCAATATCTCCGCATCCGAATCGTAAATGCCCACAATCCTCCAGGGGAAATACCTTTTCAGTCCTGTCCGGACAATATAATCTTCTCTTCCGGTCACATAAATCTTGTTGGTACCTTCGTACCAATCTTCTTTTGCAGGCCAATTCACGCTCATCAGCCGGAATCCTTCACCTGTCGGTTCCAGATAGGAACCGGCATAGCCGTACAGGTCTGTCTCCGAAATCAGCACGTTGCTTCCGCCGCTTCTGACCATAACGGGCATCAGCGAGAATTTGTCCTGCGGCAGGGAAGACACCGGCTGCACCGTATAATGGAACTCGAACCAGTTCTGCACCTTGTCGGTAAGCTGTGTATACGACTGGCAGTCTTGGCTGAAGACGAATTCTGCCGATTCGCTGTCGACAGTCCCTTCGCGATCCTGCTTGCCGCAGAAACGCCAGGCTGCGCCTTCATCATACACGCGCACCTGGAAAGAATAGTCACCGTATTCCAGGCTCAGCATGTTGTAGCTCTCCTCCAGAACCGAAAATTTTCTCGGTGCCACGGGATGCAGTTCCCTGTTTACGGATGTCCGGACCGCTTTCCGGAATGATGCCGCCCCGTTCCAGCAGGCACCGTCCACAGTCATGGATATGTCCCTGATGTCGCACACGGTCTTTCCTTCATGGTTTACCTGCATCATGAACCCCGAGTCTGTCTGTCTGACAGTCACTTCATTGGCCATGTCCGGCGATGCCACGGTGAATGTCCTTTCACGGGCATCGGTCGCGTATGCCATGACGAGGCATACGAACAAGATTGGAAATTTTTTCATCGAACTCACGTTATTTATGGTCATTGGTTTTCAGTGCAGGTATGCGGGTGGGTCATTCGTTGTCCGGTTTCGGACAGCGAAGATCGGTCACGGGCCAGTCATCGGTCCTGAACGGCATCAGCGGCTGTCCGTATGTAGTCACTACGTTGGCCTCGGGGCAGAAATTGTGAAAGGCATATCGTACCGCCACAGGGTGCTCCACCTCATCGCTCCACACCTGTATCATGTTGTTGTATTTTCCGAATGCGGCTTCAGCCTTGTGCCACACCCTGTCTTCTCCGGCTACCTCGAAACCTCCGGGAGTCTTGGTCCTGCCGTTTTCAAACGTGTCGAAACTGTCAGGCTCGAACCAGGTCCTGTCACCGCATAGATTGTCGAAATGCAGGACCATCTTGCTCCGGTCATCATCGGCGTAATCGAAATGGCTGAAAGTCGGGGCCGGGCGGGGAAGACCGCGGATACCGTAGTCATTGGCGAGAGCCATCCAGGCAAGCCTCTGCGCCACCTTGAGCTTTTTCCTTATGTGTACGCAGTCCTTTTCTCCGAGATCCGCTGTCCCGGCTATCCCGCTGTGGGGAATGCGGGCCAGCGCCTTCATCTGCGCTTCCATCACCATGGGGAAGTCCGTATTTTCCGCTCCTGTCTCCTTATACGGGGCTATCTGGACATAATAGAACGGCATGCCGTCGTTTCCCCAGATTTCCCGCCACAGTTCAGTCAGCGCGACCATGAGACGGTCGTAGTCGAACCAGTTGTGGGTGTTTGAACAGCCCTGGTACCAGATGAAGCCTTTGAGGGTGAACCGGTGTATCGGCCAGATCATGCCGTTGAACAGAGCCTGCGGTATCTGGTTGCTTTCTTTCCCTCCGAGAGCTATGTCGTGATGAATCCCTTCTATTTCCCTTATTTTCTTTTCCGTCATCCATGTCTCTATCCTGCTGCCTCCCCAGTTCGACGATATCAGTCCCACAGGGACACCTCCGAGGGTTTCCGACAATGTCCTGCCGAAAAAATATCCCACGGCACTGAAATCAGCCGCAGATTCCGGACATGAACGCAGCCATTTCCCTCCGCAGTCTTCCTGAAGTTCGCCGCAAGACTTCTTCTTCACGGTGAAAAGCCGTATCTGCGGATATGAAGACGCTTCCGTCACAGCCTCCGCACTTCCTTCCACAGGCTGGTTCATGAATCCGCACAGAGGCATTTCCATGTTCGACTGTCCTCCGCACAGCCAGACCTCCCCGAGCAGGATGTCTTCCAGTACTGTTTTCTCCCCATCGGAAATGACTATCCGGTGCGGACCTCCGGCCGCAATGGTCCTGACCTTCACTTCCCATGTGCTGTCTGCAGCCGCTGTCGCAGTATACCTTTCCTTTCCCCACGACGGTTTTACAGACACTTTCTTGCCGGGCGCTGCCCAGCCCCAGATGGTCACCTCAGTGTTCTGCTGGAGGACCATTCCGTCTCCGATGAGCGACGGAAGCCTGACTTTCCCTGATGCCTGAACGGCGGCGCACAGGAAAAGCGCTGTCATGATGATGGCTGATGTTTTCATGAGTTTCATATTTTAATGGCACTTGAATCCGATGATTCCCTAAAATAAAAATATTTTCAGGAATTCCGTCCGGTGAAGTGCCCTATATGTAGCGGACGGAACAGGAAAACCGTTCCGGTACCGCGAATCGCCACATAAGAACACTTTAATACCAACACATATGAAAAAAAACAATTCGAATGAGTACGCAAGGTACATTGCTCCAAGCGTCTCCCTCACGGAAATCACCGTGGAAAAAGGCTTCGCGGAAAGCGGCGCCGAAGATTATGAATCCGCCAGAATGATCATTTCCGACTATGGCGATGGTGTCACACTTTAATTCCTGAACGAAATCATGAAAAGACAGGTATTGTTTTATGCTGCTGCCGCAGCAATGCTTCTGACAGCATGTTCCGAAAAAGAACTCAATGAACCCCGGACTCCCGCCGGGTCCGGCAATTTCTGCATCAAGGCATCCATACCGCAGACCAGAACCACACTGACGGGCTACAAGGTAGCCTGGGAGCCGGAAGACGCACTTTCGGTCATAGTGAAAAAAGACTACGGGACTCTCGCTGCATACAAATTCGTAAATGACGGGTCAGGCATATTTTCCAGCGATGCGCTGACTTCCGCCGAAGGCATATCGGAACTTGATGCGGTATATCCTTATGAAGCCGGCATCACAGGACTTGAAAATGCCGCAGTCACCATAAGCTCTGAGGCGACCCAGACAGGAATCAACAGCACCGCCCATATTGACGGCCCTCTTTACGGACATGCAGCCGTGTCAGGGACCGGAGAGCAGAATGTGACGATGAACCATCTTTCCACCATATTCGAAATCGAGGTTCCCAATACATCGGACTCACCTCTCACAGTGTCTGAAATCACCCTCGCGAACAGCGCCGATGCGGAAATGACGGGAGATTTCCTGGTGGATATGCAGTCAGGAGCGCTGACAGCTCGGGAAGGGGCGTCCGCACAGGCTGTGCTCAAAGTCACTGACGGTACCATAGAGCCGGGCCGGACAGGCTCGTTCTATATCACTACTGCACCTTTCACCCTGTCTGAAGGCTCCACTCTGACAGCTACTATAAAGACAGGTGCAGCAGAGCCGGCAGTGACAGAAAAGTACATCAGGTCAGCCACTTCTTTCGCAGCCGGGACCATCAACCATTTCCTCAATACCGAAGAGATGGAATTTACCGTCACACCTGACCAGGTCTCCGGCATAGAAGGGTATGACAGCAGTTTTGCCGATGGCGATGCCATCAATATTTTCGACTCGCGTCTCAGCAACAGGTTCGGGTATGCCTCCGGCAATTTCTCCGGCTCTGCCATGCCTTCGGCTGCTTACTATGCACTTTATCCATATGATGAGGATGCAGTTCTGGAAAACGGTGTGATCAGAACGGAAATCCCGACGGTGCAGGACGGCAAGCTCGGTGACCTGACCGCAGTCGGGTATTCCGACGGCCCTGAAATAGCCATGAAGAATGTCACCGGTATCCTGAAATTCACCCTCGATGAGGACAATGTGACCAAAGTGACCATAACCGCAGCCGACGGACAGACTCTCGCAGGTGCAGTGGATATCGCATGGAACGGCGGTACTCCTGCAGTGACAGCCGCTGAAGGCGCTTCGTCATCAGTGGCAGTCGGAGACGGTACTGCAGTCCTGGAAAAAGGCGTCTATTATGTGAATGTGCTTCCTGCCGATCTCTCGGAATATACTCTTACGTTTACATACAAGGAAGACACTTCCACTTATTCCGGCTATTTCGACAAGTGGTATCCGGGAGACACCAAGGCAAATGCTTCAGGCAGGCAGACTATCACCAGAGGCGTATGCGAGCTTCCTCTGGCCAGGACCTCTTCTGCAAGCCTGGCTGCCGGGACGCTGGCGGATCTCGGTGAAATGTCGGCTACGCTGGTATTCTATGACGACGAGGTCAAGACAACTATCAATGGCGTAGGGATGACAGACGGTTCATGGGACAGTCCTATGCCTGATGTGAAAAGCACAGATGGCCCTTATAGTGGTTCCAATTGCATAAAATGGACTATGACAAGCAAATATGGAGAGGTTTATTTCCAGACCTGGGGAGATGATGAATATGCCAGAGGTGCGCTGGACCTCACTCCGTACCGCAATGCTCATTTCACCCTTGAATTTGCTTATAAGGCAGAGCCTGGTACTGATTTCTATGTGAGGTTTATGGAACACCAGTCCGGACATGAGAATTTCAGAATGATGGCAGATATATCAGAATACTCTACAGGAAATTGGGAGATAGTGCGTATCCCTCTTGATGAGATGATAATGTCTGACTATGTATGGAATCAGAAAACGGACAAAAGATATACGGTTGAGGTCGATGACTATACCTTCGATGCCGAAGGTTATCCTTTCCGGTGGGATAAGGTCCTGAGACTGATTTATACATTCAATATCGATGTGAACGATACAGCCATGACAGGCAAGACTGTCTGGATCGATGACATCAAGATAAAGAAAGTCATCCTTTCTGACCAGGCTGCAGAATAGTACGGTGCAGAGATTCGTATTATCCTCCAGGCGGCTTTAGGCCGGGTCTAAAGCCGCCTGGAGGATATGAATAAATTTTACATCTTTGATTAGGATTCGCTGCCTGTGAAGTGCCCTATAAATAGTCACGGGAAAGTGACTCATGAAAAGAAATCAAATCAAACGTAATGAAGAAGAACATATTGTCCACATTTTTGGCCATGACAGCTGCGGTGACCATGCTGGCATGCGAAGAGATACCCGGGACCGATATCTCTTCCGGTGAAGGCGGGGAGCAGGAGCAGCCTGAAGATCCTGACACGGGCCAGGAGCCTGAGCCCGGGCATGAGACCGATGCCCTTCTCGTCGGCACATTCAACATCAGGTATTACAACACCGGAGACGGCGCATATTCCTGGGAAAACAGGGAAAAGGCAGTCATGAATTTCATCAATACGTGCGGAGCCGATATTCTCGTGATGCAGGAAGTCTGCCGGAAACCTGCGGAGTATATCACGGCGAGCCTTGATGACAAGTATGACTGGATCGAAGTCGACAGGAACACGGGGAAGTCCATTCTCGAAAGCGAGTCTTCGGAAGGTGTCTTTCTGATGTGGAATCAGGAGCGTTTGACCGTCAAGGACAAAGGCTGGTTCTGGCTTGCGGACCCGGATGCCGGCGAGCCTCAGTGGAACAGTGACGGCAGCTGGTCGACCTGGAACAGCGCTCTTCCGAGAACCGCTTTATGGATCGAGGCAGAAGATAAGGCAAATCCCGGCCATACCGTGTATTTCATAGGGACCCATTATGACCACTTCAGCAGCAAGGCCAAGTCAGGCTCAAGCAACCTTATGATCAGAAAACTCAGGGAAATGACCGGGCAGACGAATCTGAAAAATGCCGATGTCGCTGTCTTCGTGGCAGGCGACCTGAATACAGAGTATGATGCCGCTGAACTGGCACCCCTGCGTGTTGCATTGAACGATGCGCGCACCGCTTCTCCAAAGACGAATGCCACCCAGGTGACATTCAACAACTTCGGAAACTCCGGCCAGTCGATCATAGACCATATATTCTATGGCGGGAATCTGGAGGCTGAACAGTATGAAGTGATCACAGATACACCTGGAATCCGGTACATTTCGGACCATTATCCGGTACTTTTCCGATGCTCATATAAATGATGTATCGGTTCCGCCGCACACTTTCAGAGGAAAATTCAAGCATGGTTGATACGGAGGAAAAGAGATTATTATTATGAAGAGAGAAGACAGAAAAGCTATACTTGACTGGGCTGAAGATATGGGAGCAGACGGGCCTGTCAGAAAAAAGATAAAGGGAATCCTGGACGATATAGACGCTCTGGACGTCCTGAATACAGTGGATGTCGAGAAAGCTCTGGAACGGACCAAAAGGAAGATAGGAAGACGCAAGTACGGCCGGATGCTGTGGATCGGACTGGCCGGAGCCGCCGTTTCGGCTGCTGCCTGTACGGCGGTATTCCTCTTCCTCGGGATATTGTCTCCGACGGTACAGGACCCTCTGTATTCCGAACTGAAAGTGAATCCCGGCATGACGGGTACATTCGTGATGCCGGACAGTACGGTGGTAGTCCTGAACGGCGGCTCCACTCTGACTTACAGCAGCGGCTATGGAGACAGGAGCAGGGAAGTGACCCTCTGCGGCGAAGCCTATTTCGATGTCGCGAAAGATGCCGACGCCCCGTTCATCGTCCGGACTCCTTCCGATTCATACGTTACAGTCTACGGAACACAGTTCAATGTGGATGCTTACGACAGTGACGGCTGCAGGGTGACACTCATAAACGGAAGCGTGGGATTCAGGTATGTCGGCAAATACGGGAAAAGCAGCGATGTGATGCTCGAACCGGGAGAAAGGCTTGTCTATGAAAAAGACAGCGACCTGGTATCTGTGGCGGAAGTCCCGGTGAAGTCCGATATAGCATGGAAGGACGGCAGGATAATACTCGAAGGCACTCCGCTTTCCGATATACTTGACATACTATCGAAGAGATATGCAGTCAGATTCGATGTGAAGGACCCTGCATACCTGGATTACAGATACTCCGGAGGAACATTTACCATATTCTCCCTCGAGAAGGTCCTGGAAACATTGCAGTATTCTTCATCATTTGAGTGGAAATACGACGACCAGGCATCGTCAGACAGTGCTCTGGTGGTGACAATTTATTAACACACATTATTTCATTAATAACCCTGTTATGTTTTTTGCCAAATTAAAGAATTTCGTGACGGCAGTCATACATTCACGGTATCCCGCTGCTGTCATTCTGGCGGTAACCCTCCAGTTCAGTGCATACGCGCAGTCTGAGAATGTTACCATCAACGCGGAAAACAGGCCTGTAAGCTGGATTCTGTCCAGGATTTCCGAACAGACTGGCTATGAAGCTGTCTTCAGCGACTCTTTTCTGGATTCTTCACAGAAAGTCACCATGACTTTTGAAGAAGCCCCTCTTGACACAGTACTCCAGTATCTGTGCATGGAATGGAACGCATCTTACAAGATAGTGAACAAGACCATCGTCTTTTCGAAGGAAGACACCCGGTCTGACGATCGGGGGGGGGGTAGCGGAAAGAGAGGTTTCCGGAACGGTGATTGACTCTGAGTCCATCCCCGTAGTAGGGGCAGTCGTGATGATTCAGGGAACGAACACCGCTACCACGACCGATCTGGACGGAAAATTTTCCCTTATGTGCCCTTCGGGCAATATCGTACTCTTCGCATCCTGTCTCGGCTACAAGGACCAGTCAGTCAGAATCTGGAATTCCGACAATATCCGTATCGTGATGGAGCCGGACATGGAAGTCCTGGAAGAGGCTGTGGCGATAGGTTACGGTACCATGAAGAAATCCGACCTGACCGGTGCCGTTTCATCCATCAAGGTAGATGACGGAAACGTCTCGTCAGTCACTTCCGTCACGAATATCCTCGCCGGAAAGGCTGCCGGACTTGAGGTCAGCATGGGAAGTGCCAATCCCGGCGCCGGAGCGACTTTCAGGATCAGGGGTGCGGCTTCCGTAAACTCCAGCAATGACCCTCTCATCATCATCGACGGATTCCCGATCAGCCCGTCGACCGACAGCGACATTGCCGTAGGCGACTATGATACCGGAAGTTCCGACAATGTTTTCGGCTCCATAAACCCGAACGACATAGAATCCATAGAAGTCCTGAAGGATGCCTCGTCCACAGCCATATATGGCGCCAGAGCCGCCAACGGTGTCATCATCGTCACCACCAAGAGAGGCTCGTCCGGTGCCCCGAAAGTGACTTATTCAGGTTCCGGCGGTATTTCCGTGATGGCCAGGCGCTACGAGATGATGGATGCCACTGAGCTCATGAATGCGGCGAACACCTACGCTTACGAACGCTGGATGCTGGACAACGGCGTTGGAATTTATGGCGGAAAGGCTCCGGAAGATGTCATCAAGCCCTATATACCTTACTATACGGACGAGCAGATAGCGGCCAACCAGTATGATACTGACTGGTTCGATGAAATTTCGCGTGTCGGCTACCAGACCCAGCACAACCTCTCCATCACCGGAGGTAGCGACTATACCAAATATCTGGTCTCAGGCAGTTATTTCCGCCAGAACGGTATCATCAAGGAAAATGACGTGACCAGAGCCACGCTGCGAATCAACCTCGACCAGAAGATCACCTCGTGGATGAATCTGGGCGTGAACCTTAGCCTGTCACGCAATACTCTGAATGCCATTCCTCTCGGAGGGATGGACGGCATCATCGGAAACTCCACTTCCTATACTCCGCTTCTGCCGGTGAAGGACGAGAACGGTGACTATTCCATAAATCCAAAGAATTCCATGATCCCGAATCCTGCATCACTGCTGGAGATCACCAATATCACGAAGAAGAACAGGGCACTCGGTACTGCATTTCTCGAGATCCGTCCGGTTGAAGGCCTGACCCTCAGAGGAAGCATCGGCCTGGATGCCAATTTCCAGAAACATCAGGTATATGTCCCTACATCCACGCTGGAAGGGGCACTGGTGGACGGCCATGCAGACCAGAGGTCCTACGAGAAAAACGACTATCTCGTGGACTTTACAGCCACTTATTCGAAGGACTGGGGCAAGCACAGCTTTACGGCCATGGCCGGATATTCATGGCAGCAGTTCAATGCCGAGTCTTTCTCGGCCTCGAACGAGGAATTCCCTGTGGACAGCTTCCTCTTCAACAATCTCGGAGCAGGAAATGCTGTCAGACCGGACGTGTCATCATGGGCGAACATGTACGAGATGGCATCCTTCTTCGGCAGGGTGAACTGGTCGTACGGTGACCGCTATCTCGTGACTGCCACTTTCCGCGCCGACGGTTCGGGAAGGTTCGCCAAGAACAACAAATGGGGCTATTTCCCTTCCGTGGCTGCCGGATGGAGATTCTCCGAAGAACCATTCTTCGCGCCGCTGAAAAGCTGGTGGTCGAACGGCAAGCTGAGACTCAGTTTCGGACAGACAGGAAACTCTGCCATCAATGCCCAGCAGATGAACGTCTACAGGAACGTCAACGGTGATGACGGAAAGGAATACAACACGCAGTTCGGTACCAGCAACCATCAGGGATTCGTCCTTTACGAAATAGCAAATCCGAATCTGAAATGGGAAACCACCACGGAATGGAATGTCGGCCTTGACCTCGGCTTCTTCGACAACAGGCTGAATATCTCCGCCGAATATTTCGACAAGGTGATTTCCGATCTGCTTCAGTGGAGGGATCTGATGAGGATTTCAGAAGTCCGCAGCATAGCGGACAATATCGGCAAGACCCAGAGCCGCGGTTTCGAGCTTACCATAAATTCGGTCAATATATCCACAAAGGATTTTTCCTGGACTTCGGATCTGACATTCTCGTTTTACAGGGACAGATGGCTGGAACGAGCGGACAGCTGGACTCCGAGGGCCTTCGACCAATATGACGGTTGGCTGAGGCGATGGGATACTTACCTTTCGGACGGTTTGATTCAGCCGGGAGAGGAAGTCCCTTGGATGCCGGGCGCCGTAGCCGGTCAGGTGAAACTGAAAGACATCAACGGTTATGTCAGGAATCCTGACGGCACATACGTAGTGGACGAGCATGGCATACCTGTACTTTCCGGAGAGCCTGACGGAGTCCTCAATGAAGCGGACAGGGTCATTATCGGGAACAACGACCCCGGGTATCTGGCAGGATTCAACAATACGTTCAGATACAGGAACTTCGACCTGAATATCTATTTCTACGGCCAGTTCGGCCTGCTGAACTACGGTTCGTACCAGCAGATATGGACCGTGGATGTGTCAGGACTGTCCACGGACAGAAACTATCCTGTATCCATAACAAACAAGTTCAGCCATGACAACCTGGACGGCACCTATCCCGGTTACTTCCAGAACCAGTCTCAGTGGGGGATAGGTGACTACTTCACCACGAAGACATGGTTCATCCGCTGCCGGAACATCACTCTGGGGTACACCATCCCGAAGCAGAAAAGGCTGACGAACATGAGGGTCTACGTGGATGTGAACAATCCGTTCATCATCACTCCATACGAAGGTATCGACCTTGAGACGGATTCTTTGGATGACGGATATTCATACCCTAATATCAGGACATTCAGTGTGGGACTTTCCATAACATTCTAAACCGGATAATACAAATGAAAAGGATAATTTACTACATGCTTTCTGCGGCTATGGCTCTGGCGGTTTCCGTTTCCTGCGTGGATCTGGATTCAGTGGACTATTCCGCTGTCAATGATACCATTTTCCCTACCACTGACAGTGATGCCGATGCCATAGTTATCGGTGCCGCGTATTCTCCTTTCAGATCGAAGGAGTATGTGGGCCTGTTCACTTCGGCGCATGACGGAATCCATGTTTTCAGTGACATGGCTTCGGATATCGGTACCTGCCGGTGGTCCGACAGCTATTGGTACAACATCATAAACATCAACTTCAGTGCAGAGGAAGAGCAGGGCCCTGTGATAATTTACAACAACTACATCAGGGACATTACCAGAATGACGAATGTCCTCCGTACACTGGACGCGATGGATATAGAACAGGAACGCAAGGACTGGTACGTGGCCCAGGTCCGTTGCGGAAGAGGCTGGCTTGCATATATCCTTTACGATATGTTCGGGGCCATCCAGCTCCCTACGGAAGAACTTCTGGACAATCCTGCCAGCACTACCCCTATACCTCGTGCCACAGCGGAGCAGACAGCGGAATTCATCGAAAATGACCTGCTTGCCGCCATCCCTGATCTGGAGCCGAGATATGAATACGGCACGGAGAACTACGGACGTTTCACCAAGGCTCTGGCTTATACCGTACTGATGAAGTTCTACATGCATGAAGGCAGATGGGAAGATGCGGAGAAATGCGGACGCGAACTCGTAAAACCCGAATTCGGATTCGGTCTGGTAAAACGCTACAAGGATATCTTCACCCTCGAAAATGAAGGGAACGATGAAACCATCTGGGCCTGCAACTGCATGCACGGAGAAAACATGCAGATGTGGCTTTCCCATACTCTTCCGAAAGACTATGCCGATCTCGAGAATACCGATATCGAAAGGTTTAACGGCTATCGTGTCACCTGGGAGTTCATGGATGCGGCATTCGGTGATTATCCCGATGATGAACGCCTGGAAGTCCTTCTGACGGAATATACGAGCGCGTCAGGCGACACTTATAACCAGGAAAACCCGGGAGCCCTGGAAAATCTCCAGCTGGGTGCCGTGCCTATGAAATACGGTGAAGACCCTGAGCAGATAGGTATGGGCAGCGGTATAGACTGGATAGTTTTCCGCTATGCCGACGTCCTGACTCTTCTTTCCGAAGCCATAGCCAGGAATGCCGGAGCCGTGACACAGGAGGCAGTAAACTATCTTAACGATGTCCACACCAGGGCCGGACTCGAGCCATACGAAATGTCCGATTTTGCCTCCCTCGAAGCTTTCCTGACCGAACTTCTGGACGAAAGGGGCAGGGAACTCTGGTTCGAAGGCTGCCGCAGGTCTGACCTTATCCGCCACGGAAAATACGTTGAGTACTGCAAGACCCGCAAGGGTTCTGTCACGGTCGATGAACACATGGAGCTTTTCCCTCTGCCTCAGGATGTCATCAACGAGGGAAAAGGCGTCATCGTCCAGAATCCCGGATATTGATGCATGAAAACGACTATATCACAATAACACAAGTATTTAACCGATTAAATTCAAAAATCATGAAAATTTATCATTATTTACTGGCGGCTGCAGTCTGCGCCGCAATGGTGATGTCTTGCAAGAAAGACGGTCCTGCAGAAGACCCGAAAGACGATGGCGGCACCGAGACCCCGGTACCTCCTGTCACCGGTGAACCTGAAGATATGACTTTCACCCTCACTCCTGAGGCTGTCAGCGGAATAGACGGCTATGACAATGCCTGGGCTGCAGGCGACTGCGTCTCCATATTCGAAGGTGCCGCGAACAACAAGTTCGAATTCACTTCCGACAACAAGTTCGACGGTTCGGCTGTCGCATCCGGAGCATACTATGTCCTCTATCCTTACGATGAAGGCGCCAAACTCGAAAACAATGCCCTCACTGTAGAGATTCCTGCAGTGCAGTCAGGCAAGGCAGAAAATCTTCTGTCCATAGGTTATTCTGATTCCGAAGATATCGCCATGAAGAACGCCACAGGATTCCTGAAATTCACCCTCGATGAGGACAATGTCACCAAGGTGACCATCAAAGGCAACAACGGTGAAATCCTCGCCGGTACGGTGAGCGTTTCCTGGAATGACGGCGAGCCTAAAATCACTGCCGGTGATGGAGGTTCCGCCACGGTTTCTGTAGGTGACGGCGAGACAGTCCTGGAAAAAGGCGACTATTATGTGAATATCGTTCCTGTAAAGGCTGTAGGCTATACTGCCACATTGACCTACAAGTACGATGAGTCGTCCTATACCGGATATTTCGATACCTGGGAGTCAGGAATGACCAAGGATGCCGGCGTGAAGATGAGCTATACCAGAGGTGCCAGCGAATTTCCTATGGAATTCCCTGAAGGACCGATCAATATGACCAGGGGAAAGGTGTTCGAGCTTCAGGAGACTTTTGCACCGACGCTTGTTTACTATGATGATGAGATCAAGACTACCATCAATGGCGTAGGTATGACATCTGCATGCTGGGATAATTATGATGAAAGTGCCGGCGGTGAAAGTTCCTATACTGACGCCTGCACTGCCGATCCTTATGAAGGCACGAAATGTTTCGAATGGACCTGCGAACAGGACTGGGGTCAGATAGGTTTCCAGACATGGAACGATGCTGACGAGTATGCAAGAGGAAATCTGGACCTGACTGCTTACAGGAATGCCCACTTCTCTCTCCAGTTCGCATACAAGGCCGAGCCTGGAATCAAATTATATGTGAAATTCATGCAGCATGTCGCAGGTTTCCCTTGCCTCAGGATTATCTCTGATCTCTCCGAGTATGCCACAGGGGATTGGGAGCTCGTGACCATCCCTCTTGACGAAATGAAAGTTTCGGACTATGCTTCTGAGGCCACTACTTTTGATGCTTTGGAATGGATATCAGTGGATGACGGGACTTTTGACGAAGACGGGAATCCTTTCCGCTGGGACAAGGTTTGCAGAATGGTCTTTAAATTCAACGAGGACAGTAAAGACATGTCACAGAAAGGCAAGACTGTCTGGATCGATGACATCAAGATAAAGAAAGTCATTATATCGGACCAGACTGCTGAATAATGGTTAAAAGGTGGTTAGTTTCAGTGTCGGCACTGTGCGTTTCCTTAACGGCATCTGCACAGTGCCTTTTTGATTCGGCTTCATGCAGGCCGGATGCTTTCTATGTGAACATGGGCGGCAGGGACAGCGTGGCGGTGTGGCAGACATCTGGCAGGAAATATTTTGCATCCCTCTATGGTGTCACCTGCGAGATGACCCTGCGCGACTCGTCAGGATGCCGTATCATGGATATATGCCTGACCAATACGGCAGGTGTCCCGTTCCAGCCCGTGAAGGCCGGTATCAAACTCGGCGTGGACACATGGATGGACAGATATCCGGAGTGGCTGGACAAGTTTTTTCCGACCTTGCTTTTCTGCGAGAAGACGCATTTTTACGGATATTTTCAGTCTCCTTCAGGGAAAATGCTCGGCATAGCCTCTCCTGATCCGGTAGCCTCATGGAGTTTCGACTACAACCTCGGCTATCCCGAGCCGGAGCCGTACTGGTTCTGGGGGCACAGGATAGAGGCGGTGAACATAGACCTGATGAATGCATTGCCATTGCCTGAAAGGCATCCTCAGGATTTGTGGACTCTGGCCCCGGGAGAATCGCGTCATTGGCGGCTTTACGGTGTCGCTTTTGACGGTCACGGTATCGCCTCCGATGATGTCGGGGAGACTTTTGAGGAGACCATAAGCCGTGTGGCCGGCATACCGATGATCAGGACGGAACGGACATCATACTCTCCTGGTGAAACCGCAGTCTGGGAATCAGTTATCGACGGCAAGGCGGAGATGCACAAGACCGTGCTCGGTGGCCCCGGACTGTATCCGATGGAAGTGACTTCGGAGGGCAGGACAGCCACGGCCATGCTCGGCGTGCATCCCTCTTGGGAATGGACCATGAGAAAGGCCCGGGAAAACGTCCTGACCGCACGCCAGAAAGCCACCTCCCATGTCGAAAGCTGGTATGGATTCCATTCCGGATTCCTCGCCGCCGGATATTTTCCGGATGACAGCCTGGACCAGGCTGTCAATGCCCGTTTCAGCCATATCATGAATCTGCTTTACGGGCCGGACATGTCGGAACCGAAGTATTATGCCTGGCGAATCCAGAATACGGCTTCTACCATAGGCATGTTTACGGACCGTTTCGAGGCTTTCGGGAATGTGGAGGATCTGGAGACGGCAGAAAGACTCGCTGACTGGATAATCCGGTTTTCGCAGGCTGAAAACGGCGCTTACATGAACGGCCGCACGGTGTATACCTCCGTGATTTATGTCGCCAAGTCGGTATTGGAATTGGCCATGGCCGAAAAATCATACGCGCAGTCATTGTCCGGAGCCGCAGAGGGAACGGATAGATATTGTCCGGAGGACAGCCTTGTACGAAAACATTGTCCGGAGGACATCCTGAGATGGAAAGAGTCGGCATACAGGCATTTCGGGTCGGCGAAAAAGGCTATAGACCAGCTGGTGAGGGCGCAGGGGGATTTCCACACGGAGGGGGAGATTACTTTCGAGGACGGGATGGTGTCGTGTTCGGCTCTGCAGATGGGGCAGCTGGCTGTGTTGCTCGATGATTTTTCCGGTACGGATGCAGATGGTTTCGCGTGGAATATCGGCAGTCGTGCCGAGGCGGATTCTCTCAGAGGACTGTATACCGGAGAGATGCTTTCGCTTCTCGCGGGCCATGACTGCCTGACACAGCTGCGGATTCCGGATGCGCGTCGTCGCGGAGGTACTCTGCGCTTCTGGGAGGCCCAGTATGATGTGAACATGATGCCGAATATGGTTTCTTCGCCTCACGGCTGGAGCGCATGGCGGGCGTATGCAACGTATTATGCGTGGCTTCTGACTCAGGACGAGCGCTGGCTGAAGGAGACCTTCGATGCGGCCGGGGCGTTTTCCCTGCTTCTGGACCGGGATTCCGGGGCTTTGCGCTGGGCTTTCGTCGTGGATCCTTATGTGAGGGCGAAACAGATCGACAGGCCGCTGCCCGGAGCTTCATATGATGCTGTCAGCCTGGGGAATGCACATCCGGACATGTACGGTTTCAGGAATATCACGGCAGGGGAGGGGTATGTGCCGATGGTTTCTTCATGGCAGCCTTCCAATACCTGTGACAACGATGTCCACGAGGTGTTCAAGTTCATCGCGGAGGCTGTATTGACGAATGCTTTCGTGGTTCTCAGAAGTGACGGAAGCATCGGGGCGTATAACTGTTCGGCCGAGCATCGTGGCCGGCGTCTGCATGTCACCCCTGACGAGGCTCAGATCACGCACCTTTATGTTTCACGTCAGCCAGATTGCCACAAGCTGGAGGTGATTCCGGCAGAGGGAATGGTTCTGGAGAATTTTCCTGGTGAGTGAGATTTTCCTCCGTCCGTGTCAGGTTTATCGGAAGTTTTCCAGGAGATTCATCACAGCGGCAAGCAGTGCGGCAGGGAGATAGTCGCTGAGTTTTCTCCGCAGTATTTTCAGGGCCTGCTGGATTCTGTAGTCTATGGTTTTCGGCGACACATGGTATATTTCAGCTATTTCACCGTATGTCCTGTCGGAGAACCTGTGCAGCAGAAACGCTTCTTTGTACGGGTCCGGGAGTGATTCTATCGCTTCCTGGATCCGTCTTTTCAGTTCCTGTGCATCGAAGGCGTTTTCTTCCATGTCCTCTTTCCGGATTTCCTGAAGCATGTCAGTGACTTTCTGTCCTATGTTCTTCTTCCTGATGGTGTTCAGTGCCCTGTGTCTGACCATGCTGAACAGGTAGTGTGGTACGGACCTGTCTACCACTATGACAGCCCTGTTGTTCCAGATCCATACGAAACATTCCTGGACGATGTCCTCGGTCTCCACCATATCCACGAACCTGTGGGCATAGACGCACATCTGCGGATAATATTTTCTGAAGAGGGAATCGAAAGCGTCCTTTTCTCCGACACCGGTCCTGAAACTTTCCAGAATCGCCAAATCTTCCATACAAGCAGACATCAAATTGGATTGTTGATACTAATATACGAATAATTCCCTTTCCGAGGTCTGGCTTGACGCCAATTTTTTATTAATTGATAGATATCTGTCGGACTAAAGCCACCGGAGTCCAGAAACGTCGTTAGTCGCGCAGGTGCTCTGCAGCAACGGGCAAGGCGAAAAAACAGACAGGGCGCTGTTTCCAGCACCCTGTCTCTGATATTGACCGTCAGGTCTTCTGCTAAAGATCGCTCATCGCTTTCTGATACTCGTCCATCGGAGCTACCAGTATTTCCTGGAACTCTTTCTGGCCGGTACCTGCCGGGATGGCATGACCGCAGATCACGTTCTCCTTCAGACCTTCGAGGTTGTCCACGCGGCCTCTTATGGCTGCCTCGCTGAGAACCTTGGTGGTCTCCTGGAATGATGCCGCCGAGATGAAGCTGTTCGTCTTCAAGGCTGCACGTGTGATTCCCTGAAGTACCTGGCTGGCTGTAGCCGGCTTCGCCTCGCGGAGTACCATCATCTTGCGGCCCTGCCTTTCGAGTGACGAGTTTTCGCTCCTCATTTCGCGGGCTGAAATGATCTGTCCTACCGAGTATTTCTCGGAGTCGCCTGCATCCGTGATGATGAACTTGCCGTAGATGCTGTCGTTCGTGTCCATGAACACCCACTTGTCCACCAGTTCTTCAGGCAGGAAGTCTGTATCTCCCGGGTCGTTGATCTGTACCTTTCTCATCATCTGTCTTACGATGATTTCGAAATGCTTGTCGTTGATCTTCACACCCTGAAGGCGGTAAACCTCCTGGATTTCGTTCACGATGTATTCCTGTACCTTGATAGGTCCGAGGATGTCGAGGATGTCGGTAGGGGAGACTGCTCCGTCCGAAAGCCTCATTCCGGCCTTCACGTAGTCGTTCTCCTGAACCAGTATCTGTTTGGTCAGCGGTACGAGATATCTCTTCTCCTGACCTGACTTGTTCTTGATGATGATTTCCCTGTTTCCTCTCTTGATCTTGCCCATGATGACCTCGCCGTTGATTTCGGAGACGATCGCAGGGTTCGATGGATTACGCGCTTCGAAGAGCTCTGTCACACGTGGCAGACCGCCGGTGATATCGCTGGACTTACCGATGGCGCGAGGGATCTTGATGATGATGTCACCGATCTTCAGGTCGTCACCGTCGTTCACCATGACATGGGCGCCGACAGGCAGGTTGTACTGCTTCTTGGTCTCTCCGTTCTCGTCCACGATGCTGATGGTCGGGTTCTTCGACTTGTCACGTGATTCGATGATGACCTTGTCCCTGTTCAGGGAGTATTCGTCAGCCATCTCCTCGCGGAATGTCACACCGTCGATCATGCTGTCGAAGCGGGCCTTACCGGCAGCCTCGATGATGGTGATGGCGTTGTATGCATCCCATTCGCAGATCAGGTCGCCCTTCTTCACGGTCTCGCCGTCTTTCTTGTAGAGGATGGAACCGTAAGGAACATCGTACTGTGAGTATGTGATGCCGGTATTCTCGTCTATGATGCGGAGCTCCGTTGTACGGCTGACCACTACATCCTGTACTGAACCGTCATCTGCCACTCTCTGTATGGTTCTCAGCTCTTCGTATTCGAGTTTGCCTTCATACTTCGATGTGATGGAGCTTTCGGATGCCGTGCTGGATGCCGTACCTCCGACGTGGAACGTACGCAGTGTCAGCTGGGTACCAGGTTCTCCGATGGACTGTGCGGCTATCACACCGACCACCTCTCCCTTTTCTACCATACGGCTTGATGCCAGGTTCCTGCCATAGCACTTCGCGCAGACACCCTTGCGGGATTCGCAGGTCAGCACCGAACGGATTTCCACCTGTTCGATAGGCAGGGATTCGATCTTCGCGGCGATGTCTTCGGTGATTTCTTCGCCTGCAGGGAGTATGAGTTCGCCTGTGAGCGGGTTGAAGATATCGTGTACGGATGTCCTTCCCAGAATCCTTTCGCCGAGTGACTCCACGATTTCGTCCTTGCTCTTGATGGCGGTGGCTATCAGACCCCTGAGCGTTCCGCAGTCTTCCTCGTTGATGATCACATCGTGTGACACATCGACCAGACGACGGGTCAGATAACCGGCATCGGCTGTCTTCAATGCGGTATCGGCCAGACCTTTACGCGCACCGTGCGTGGATATGAAGTACTCCAGCACTGTCATGCCTTCCTTCAGGTTCGAGATGATAGGGTTCTCGATGATCTCCGCTCCCTGTGCACCTGATTTCTGAGGTTTTGCCATCAGTCCTCGCATGCCGCAGAGCTGCTTGATCTGTTGTGTGGAACCACGGGCTCCTGAGTCGAGCATCATGTATACAGGGTTGAATCCCTGCTGGTCGTTCGAAATCTGCTGCTCCACGATACCTGTGATCTTGTTGTCGATGGAGGTCCACAGGTCGATGACCTTGTTGTAGCGCTCGTTGTTCGTGATGAATCCCATCGAGAAGTTGTTCTTGATGGATTCCACTGTCTTGTAGCCGTTCTCGATGAGAGACTCTTTCTCCGCAGGGATGATGACATCTCCGAGGTTGAATGAAAGGCCTCCCTTGAATGCCATGGTATATCCCAGGTTCTTGATATCGTCGAGGAACTGTGCGGTACGTGCGATTCCCGTGTTCTTGATGACCAGGGAAATGATTTTCCTCAGTGATTTCTTTCCGAGGATTTCATTGATGTAAGGCACTTCCACCGGCACGAGCTGGTTCACGATGATTCTTCCCGGAGTGGTTTTCACCATCTGGTAGCCTTCTTCGAGGTTCATCTTGTTCTTCGGCAGCCTTACATTGATGGATGCATGGATGTCGATGGCCTTCTCGTTGAGGGCTATGATGACTTCTTCAGGTCCGTAGAAATTCATTCCTTCTCCCTTTGCACCAGGACGTGGCTTGGAGATGTAATACAGTCCGAGCACCATGTCCTGTGACGGTACGGTGATAGGGGTGCCGTTTGCAGGGTTCAGGATGTTGTGGGAGCCGAGCATCAGAAGCTGCGCCTCAAGTATGGCGGCATTTCCGAGAGGAAGGTGGACTGCCATCTGGTCACCGTCGAAGTCGGCGTTGAATGCCGTACATGCAAGCGGATGGAGCTGGATGGCCTTTCCTTCTATCATCTTCGGCTGGAATGCCTGTATACCGAGCCTGTGCAGGGTAGGGGCACGGTTCAGAAGAACCGGATGTCCTTTCATCACGTTTTCGAGGATATCCCAGATGACAGGATCTTTCCTGTCCACGATCTTCTTTGCGGATTTCACCGTCTTCACGATGCCGCGCTCGATCAGTTTCCTGATGATGAACGGCTTGTAAAGCTCGGCAGCCATGAATTTAGGCAGACCGCATTCGTGCATGTTCAGTTCCGGACCTACGACGATGACGGAACGCGCAGAGTAGTCCACACGTTTACCGAGCAGGTTCTGGCGGAAACGTCCCTGTTTTCCTTTCAGACTGTCTGACAGGGATTTCAGTGCCCTGTTGGCCTCGCTCTTCACTGCATTCGACTTCTTCGAGTTGTCGAACAGTGAGTCTACGGCCTCCTGGAGCATACGTTTCTCGTTTCTCAGGATGACTTCCGGAGCCTTGATTTCTATCAGCCTTTTCAGTCTGTTGTTCCTGATGATCACCCTCCTGTAGAGGTCATTCAGGTCAGAAGTGGCGAAACGTCCGCCGTCCAGAGGTACGAGAGGGCGGAGATCAGGCGGAATCACAGGGATGTTCTTCATGATCATCCACTCCGGCCTGTTTATGCCCTTGGACTCCTGGAACCATTTTACTATGCTCAGTCTCTTCAGGGCTTCTGTCCTTCTCTGCTGGGAGGTTTCCTTCATCATCCTTTCACGGAGTTCCTTGGCGAGTTCGTCCACGTCTATCTCTTTCAGGAGATCGTAGATGGCCTCGGCTCCCATTCCTGCCTTGAATTTCTCAGGATCGTCGTCAGGAAGATTCTGGTTCTCAGGCATGGAGTCGATGATGTCCAGATATTCTTCTTCGGCCAGCAGTTCCAGTTTTGCCTTTCCTGTGTTGCCCGGGTTGATGACTATGTATTTTTCATAGTATATTACGGCCTCAAGCTTCTTTGCAGGTATGCCGAGAAGAGCTGCTATCTTGTTCGGTGAAGACTTGAAGTACCAGATGTGGGCTACCGGGACGGTAAGCTCTATATGGCCCATCCTTTCCCTTCTCACCTTCTTTTCTGTCACTTCCACGCCGCAACGGTCGCAGACGATTCCGCGGTATCTGATTCTCTTGTATTTTCCGCAGTGGCATTCGTAGTCTTTCGTAGGACCGAAAATCTTCTCACAGAAAAGTCCGTCTCTCTCAGGCTTGTATGTCCTGTAGTTCACTGTTTCAGGCTTCAGGACCTCTCCTGAAGACCTTGCCTTGATGTCTTCAGGAGAAGCGAGGGAGATGCTTATTCTTTCGAAATTGCTTTTAACCTTGTTTTCTTTGTTAAACGTCGGCATATTTCTAAAATTTCAAATTGTCCTTAATTAATCCAATGTGACTTTCAGTCCAAGTCCCCTGAGCTCGTGGAGCAATACATTCAGGGACTCAGGTATGCCCGGTGTCGGCATCAGGTCGCCTTTGACGATAGCTTCGTATGCTTTCGACCTTCCGGTCACATCATCCGACTTGACTGTGAGGATCTCCTGGAGGACGTTGGCCGCACCGAATGCTTCGAGTGCCCAGACCTCCATCTCTCCGAATCTCTGGCCGCCGAACTGTGCTTTACCGCCAAGCGGCTGCTGGGTGATGAGAGAGTACGGTCCGATGGATCTTGCATGCATCTTGTCGTCCACCATGTGTCCCAGTTTGATCATGTATATGACACCCACTGTAGCAGGCTGGTCGAACCAGTCACCTGTGCCTCCGTCCCTGAGGTATGTCTTGCCGTATCTCGGCAGGCCTGCCTTGTCAGTATAGGCGCAGATGTTTTCCAGAGTGGCACCGTCGAAGATAGGAGTGCTGAATTTCAGTCCCAGTTCTTCACCGGCCCATCCGAGCACAGTCTCGTAAATCTGTCCCAGGTTCATTCGGGACGGCACACCCAGAGGGTTCAGTACGATGTCGACAGGAGTACCGTCTTCAAGGAACGGCATGTCCTCGTCTCTTACTACCTTGGCCACGATACCCTTGTTTCCGTGGCGTCCGGCCATCTTGTCACCGACAGTGATTTTCCTCTTCTTGGCTACATAGACCTTGGCGAGTTGCATGACCCCGTTCTGGAGTTCGTCGCCGACCTTTATCTTGTCCACGACTCTCTTGTGCTTGGCGGCCGCTTCCTTGTATGCGATGCAATAGTTGTTTATCAGTTCCTTGATAAGCTGGTTCGCATCCTTGTCTGCAGTCCACTTGCTGGAGTTTATGTTCTCGTAGTTTATGCCCCTCAGCTCGGCGGCAGTGATATCCTTGCCTTTGGCAATGACTTCAGTGCCGTCAAGTTCGAAGATTCCTGCGCTCTTCTTGCCGTTTACCAGTACGGACAGTTTGTCAATGAATTTGCTGCGGAGCGCTTCAGCCTTCTGGTTGAATTCCTCCTCGACTATTTCAAGCTTGGTCTTCTGGTCGGCTTTCGCACCTTTCTTGTTTATTTCCTTTCCTACTTTCGTGTAGAGGGCCGTCTTGATGACCGTACCTCTGAGTGAAGGAGTCGCTTTCAGTGATGCATCCTTGACATCGCCGGCCTTGTCACCGAAGATGGCGCGGAGCAGTTTCTCCTCAGGTGACGGATCGCTCTCTCCTTTCGGAGTGATCTTTCCTATCATGATGTCACCCGGTTCAATATGTGCACCTACGCGGATGATACCGTTTTCATCGAGATTCCTGGTGGCATCCTCGCTTACGTTCGGAATATCGGAAGTAAGTTCTTCCATACCGCGCTTCGTGTCCCTGACCTCTGAAATGTATTCATCGACATGGACTGAAGTGAGTATGTCCCATCTGATCATTCTCTCTGAAAGCACAATGGCGTCCTCGTAGTTGTAGCCTTTCCATGGCATGAATGCCACTTTCAGGTTTCTTCCGAGTGCCAGTTCTCCGTTCTGTGTGGCATAGCCTTCTGTGATGACCTGACCTTTCACTACCTTTTCACCTTTTCTTACGATAGGCTTGAGGAGAATGGTTGTGCTCTGGTTTGTCTTTCTGTATATCGGCAGCTTGTAGACAGTGATTTCAGGCGAGAAACTTACGAATTTCTCATCGTCGGTACGGTCGTATCTGACATGGATTTCATTCGCGTCCACATATACCACTTCACCGTTCCTTTCCGCTGTCACCTGAGTCCTTGAGTCCAGGCAGACCCTCTCTTCCAGACCGGTACCTACGATAGGTGATTCCGGATTCAGAAGCGGAACAGCCTGTCTCATCATGTTCGCTCCCATCAGTGCACGGTGCGCATCATCGTGTTCGAGGAACGGAATCAGGGATGCTGCCACGGATGCTATCTGGTTCGGTGCCACGTCCATAAGGTTAACCTCATCCTTGGTCACTACAGGGAAGTCAGCACCGTCACGGCACTGTATCCTGTCTTCCAGAATGTTTCCGTCATCATCCATCTTCACTTTTGCAAGTGAAACGAGTTTGTTTTCCTCTTCCTCTGCGCTCATGTATACCCATCCTTCCGAACTCAGGTCTACCTTGCCGTTTTCCACCTTGCGGTACGGAGTCTCGATGAATCCGAGATCGTTTATCCTTGCGTAAACGCAAAGTGAAGAAATCAGACCGATGTTCGGACCTTCAGGAGTTTCGATAGGGCAGAGACGTCCGTAGTGCGTATAGTGTACGTCGCGGACTTCGAATCCCGCCCTGTCACGTGACAGACCTCCCGGACCCAGTGCAGACAGACGACGCTTGTGAGTCATTTCCGAAAGCGGGTTCGTCTGGTCCATGAACTGTGAAAGCTGGCTCGTGCCGAAGAACGAGTTGATGACAGACGACAGCGTCTTCGCATTGATCAGGTCGGTAGGGGCAAACTGTTCGCTGTCCCTGACATTCATCCTTTCGCGGATGGTCCTGGCCATCCTGGCCAATCCTACACTGAACTGGTTCGAAAGCTGTTCTCCGACAGTTCTGATGCGCCTGTTGCTCAGATGGTCGATATCATCCACTGCTGCCTTTGAGTTGATGAGCAGGATCAGGTATTTGATGATCTCTATGATATCTGTGTTCGTGAGCACTCTCGTTTCGTCCGGAATGGTGAGGTTCAGCTTCTTGTTCAGTCTGTACCGTCCCACATCGCCGAGATCGTACCTTTTCTCAGAGAAGAACAGTTTGTCTATCACGTCCCTTGCGGTAGCCTCATCAGGCGGTTCGGAATTTCTCAGCTGTTTGTAGATGTAGTTGATGGCTTCCGTTTCCGTATTTGTAGGGTCTTTCTGCAGGGTGTTGTAAATGATGGCATACTCGTTTACGTTCGCGTCTTCCTTCTGCAGAAGTATCGTTTTCACGTCAGTGTCAGCCAGTTTCTCGATGGTGTCTTCACCGAGTATCTCACCTCTGTCTACGATCGGCACTGTCCTCTCGACAGGTATCACTTCACCTGTGTCTTCATCCACGAAGTCCTCGAACCATGTCTTGAGGACTTTCGCAGCGAGTTTCCTGCCCTCGTTCTTCTTCAGGTTTTCAGGAGTGGCTTCTATTTCGTCAGCCAGTCCGAAAATGTCGATTATGTCCTTATCGCTGTTGAACCCTATTGCTCTGAGCAACGTGGTCACAGGTAATTTCTTTTTACGGTCGATGTATGCGTACATCACGTTGTTGATGTCTGTCGCAAACTCGATCCATGATCCCTTGAACGGGATAATACGTGCAGAATAAAGCTTGGTACCGTTGGCATGGACGCTCTGTCCGAAGAATACGCCTGGTGACCTGTGCAGCTGGGATACGATGATACGCTCGGAACCGTTGATTACGAAGGTTCCTCCCGGAGTCATGTAAGGTATGTTGCCGAGGTATACGTCCTGTATCTTGGTGTCGAAATCCTCATGTTCGGGATCGCTGCATGAAAGGCGGAGTTTCGCCTTGAGTGGCACATTATATGTCAAACCTCTCTCGAGGCACTCGTCTATGGAATACTGTGGAGGGTCGATGAAATAGTCGATAAACTCCAGTTTGTAATTGTTGCGGGTGTCCTCTATCGGAAAAATTTCCTGAAAAACCTGGTACAGGCCTTCGTTTTTCCTGTTT
Organism: uncultured Bacteroidales bacterium; assembly: GCA_944326365.1. GTDB lineage: Bacteria > Bacteroidota > Bacteroidia > Bacteroidales > UBA932 > Cryptobacteroides. Next base: position 28,421 of record CALVDR010000016.1, read on the forward strand.
TCAGGAGTGGTGTCAAGCTGGAAAAAGTCCCTGAAAGACTTCAGCTGCACCTCAAGAAGGTCCGGATATTCAAGGAGAATTTTTGATGATGCAAAGGAAATTCGCTGATTTTTGGTGTTTTGTGACATCTTTCTGCCTTTTGGTTTAGAGAAAAACTAGATACGACAAAAAGGTTTAGGGTCGTATTCTGGCCCTAAACCTGAATCGTTGTCCCCTGCTACAGGGGAAAGTTGAAGCTATTTAATCTCAACTTCAGCTCCAGCCTCTTCGAGGGTAGCTTTGATCTGCTCAGCCTCAGCTTTTGAAACTTTCTCTTTGATGACAGCGTCAGGTGCCTTGTCTACAAGGTCCTTAGCTTCCTTAAGTCCAAGAGCTGTGATGTCCTTAACAGCCTTTACAACACCAAGTTTAGCCTGGCCTGCTGACTTGAGGATAACATCGAATTCAGTCTGCTCTGCAGCTGCAGCCTCACCTGCGCCTGCTGCAGGACCTGCTACTGCTACTGCAGCAGCTGCTGGCTCAATACCGTATTCCTCTTTGAGGATGTTAGCCAATTCCTGTACGTCTTTCACAGAAAGGTTTACCAACTCTTCTGCAAGTGCTTTAATATCTGCCATAATTGTAATTTATTAAATTGTTTATTGTTACTATTCTCTTTCTGAAAGTGTCTTGACGATGCCTGCCAGTTTGCCGCCTGCTGACTGGAGAGCAGATACGACATTGCGTGCAGGAGACTGGAGGAGTCCGACAATCTCGCCGATGAGTTCCTCGCGGGACTTGATATTGCAGAGTTCGCCGAGCTTGTCTGCGCCTACAAATGCGCATTCCTGTACATATGCTCCTTTGAGAGCAGGTTTCTCGTTCCCGTCATCAGCATATTTCTTGATGAGTTTTGCCGGTGCGTTCGGAGTAACGGTGTACATGATGGCTGTAGGGCCTTCCAGTGTTCCGAGCAGCTGACTTGCTTCTTCGTTTCCGAGCTTTTCTATAGCCTTGTAGAAAAGGGTGTTTTTTACTACGATGAGTTTGATATCCTTTTCGAAGCAGTCGCGGCGGAGTTTTGCAGTCTGTTCAGCATTCAGTCCGGAGATATCCGTAATGTAGAAATTAGGGGTCTCCTGGATTTGTGCTGATATTGATTCAAGTACTTGCGCTTTTTCTTCTTTTCTCATAACATTGAATTTATTTATTCAGCACTACTGAATGATTTGATATCTAACTGGATTCCAGGACTCATCGTAGAGCAGATTGAAGCACTCTTGAGATAAGTTCCTTTGAGGGACTGCGGTTTCAGCTTCATGACTGCTGAAATCAGTTCCTGGGCGTTCTCGCAGATCTGCTGTGCAGTGAATGATGCCTTGCCGATAGCTGCGTGTACGATTCCCGTCTTGTCGACCTTGAAGTCGATCTTACCTGCCTTCACTTCCTTGACAGCGTTTCCTATTTCCATAGTCACGGTACCTGTCTTAGGGTTAGGCATAAGTCCTCTCGGACCGAGAATCCTACCGATAGCACCTACTTTTGCCATCACTGACGGTGTACAGATAATGACATCCACGTCAGTCCATCCACCTTTGATCTTGTCGATATATTCGTCAAGACCTACATAGTCAGCACCTGCTTCCTTTGCTTCTGTCTCCTTGTCAGGTGTACAGAGAACCAGTACCCTTGTCTGCTTGCCTGTTCCGTTAGGGAGAGTGACTACGCCACGTACCATCTGGTTCGCCTTGCGTGGGTCTACTCCCAGGTTCATGGTAAGTTCTATTGAAGCATCGAATTTAGTGTAAGTGATATCCTTGACAACTTCACATGCTTCAGACAGCTTATATTGTTTGGCCGCATCGTATTTGGCCATCACCATTTTTTGGTTTTTTGTAAGTTTGCTCATTTTGCGTGTGATTTTTAGATGTCAGCTGGAAATTCACCTTCCACTTTGATACCCATGCTTCTTGCTGTGCCGGCTACCATGGTCATGGCAGATTTCAGCGTAAATGCGTTGAGATCCGGCATCTTTGACTCGGCAATGGTTTTCACCTGATCCCAGGTGATGGTTGCCACCTTGTTTCTGTTCGGCTGATCCGAGCCTTTTGATATCTTGGCAGCTTCTTTCAACTGTACAGCTACAGGCGGCTGCTTTACTTCAAAAGAAAATGACTTGTCGCTGTAGACTGTAATCACTACAGGCAATACTTTACCAGCGCTGTCCTGAGTGCGGGCATTGAACTGCTTGCAGAAATCCATGATGTTCAGACCCTTCGAACCGAGTGCCGGTCCTACTGGAGGTGATGGATTTGCTGCGCCACCTTTGATCTGGAGTTTGATAAACCCGGTAACTTCTTTTGCCATAATTTTGATTATTCTTTAGTTACTTGTGTAAAGTTGAGTTCGAGCAGTGTCTTTCTGCCGAAGATCATAACCATCACTTTGAGTTTGCTTCTGTCTTCAACTATCTCCTCTACAGTTCCGTCGAAACCGCTGAAAGGTCCGTCTGTGATCTTCACTGCTTCTCCGATCTTGTAGTCGACTATGGTTTCCCCTTCGTTGCCGGCCTTCTCATCCTGCTCTCCGAGAATCCTCTTTACTTCGGAATCCCTGAGCGGAATAGGAATCTTTTCTTCCTGGGCCTTGCCGTTGCCTCTGCTGACATCTCTCTTCTCAGTCAGAAAACCTGACATGTGCGGCACCTCATTTCTGATTATGTACTGCAGTTCTCCCGTGAGTTCAGCTTCTATCAGAACATAACCCGGATAGAAAAGACGCTCCTGGGCGATTCTTTTTCCATCTTTGATTCTGTAGACTTTCTCAGTAGGGACCAATACCTGTGATACATAATCCTGAAGTCCGCACCTCTCGATTTCCTTCTCGAGATATTCCTTGGCTTTCTTTTCCTTACCGCCGGCTGCTCTCAGTACATACCACTTTTTGTTGTTTTCACTCATAGTATATAACTGATTACATGGTATAGATGAATGTCATCAGATGACGGAAAGCAAAGTCCATAGCGAAAATGACAACTGCAAAGACCACCGTAGCTATCATAACGAGCAACGCTGAACTCTGAAGCTTATCCCAAGTCGGCCATGATACTTTCTTGGTCAACTCAGTATAGGACTCTTTAAGATAGTTTATGAACTTTCTCATCTTTACTTTTAATGGACATTGCGAATTGGAAGCTTAATGCAACGTCTGTTAAACAATTACCAAATCGTAACCTTTGATATTTGCAGGGGAACCAGGATTCGAACCCAGACTAAAGGTTTTGGAGACCTCTGTACTACCCTTATACTATTCCCCTATAAATTGATTTTTAAGGCGGTCTGCTTCGTCACTGCTTGCATCGGAAATCCTCATTTACAGAAGTAAACTCCGGTTTCCTCTTCTTCACGTTCCTTGCATCCCATCCTTAAAAACTCAATTTCTTATTGAATTTTTAATGGATTGCTTCGTTTCTGCTCAGACTCGAAGTTCCTCACATACGGAATTATGCTGCGGACTTTTCGCTTCGCGTTCCTTGCATCCGACCTTAAAAATCCAATTTCTTCAATGAACTTTTTAAAAATGAGGGGTGTCGGTGAGGACACCCCTCGAAAATATATCCTGAAAATGATTATTCAAGAATCTTGGTTACCTGACCGGCACCTACTGTACGACCGCCTTCACGGATTGCGAAACGAAGACCTTCGTTAAGTGCTACCGGATAGATGAGATCTACAGTGATGGTTACGTTATCGCCAGGCATTACCATCTCAGTTCCCTCTGGAAGAGTGATCTCTCCTGTGATGTCGAGGGTACGGATGAAGAACTGAGGACGATAGTGGTTGTGGAATGGAGTATGACGGCCACCTTCGTCTTTCTTCAGTACGTAAATCTCAGCCTGGAATTTCTGGTGAGGATGGATAGTACCTGGTTTTGCAAGTACCTGACCTCTCTTGATTTCCTTCTTGTCGATACCACGGAGAAGAAGACCTACGTTGTCACCGGCCTCTCCTTCATCGAGGATCTTACGGAACATCTCGACACCTGTTACGACTGTCTTCTTAGGCTCTTCACCGAGACCTACGATTTCAACTTCGTCACCAGTGTGTACAACACCTGTCTCGATACGGCCTGTTGCTACAGTACCACGTCCAGTGATAGAGAAGATGTCCTCGATAGGCATCAGGAACGGTTTCTCGTTGTCCCTTGGAGGGATAGGAATGTACTCGTCAACAGCGTTCATGAGTTCCATGATCTTTTCCTCATACTGTGGGTCGCCGTTGAGTGCACCGAGTGCAGAACCGCGGATAACCGGAGCGTTGTCGCCATCGAAACCGTAGAATGAGAGGAGGTCACGGATTTCCATCTCTACGAGGTCGAGCATCTCAGCATCGTCTACAAGGTCAACCTTGTTCATGAAAACGACGATTCTAGGAACGTTTACCTGACGTGCGAGAAGGATGTGCTCACGAGTCTGAGGCATAGGACCGTCAGTAGCTGCCACAACGAGGATGGCACCATCCATCTGAGCGGCACCTGTTACCATGTTCTTCACATAGTCGGCGTGGCCCGGGCAGTCAACGTGTGCATAGTGACGTGTTGCAGTCTGATATTCTACGTGTGCGGTGTTAATAGTAATACCACGCTCTTTCTCCTCAGGAGCGTTATCGATAGAGTCAAATGAACGAAGCTCTGACAGACCCTGTTTTGCAAGCACAGTAGTGATTGCAGCTGTCAAAGTAGTCTTACCGTGGTCAACGTGGCCGATAGTACCGATGTTAACGTGCGGTTTGTCTCTTTTAAAGGTTTCTTTAGCCATAATTAAATATTTTAATTGAGTATTATATACACAAAAAAAGCAGAGCCGGTGATGAGATTTGAACTCATGACCTCTTCCTTACCAAGGAAGCGCTCTACCCCTGAGCTACACTGGCGTAGTATTGAGCGGAAGACGAGGTTCGAACCCGCGACCCTTAGCTTGGAAGGCTAATGCTCTACCAACTGAGCTACTTCCGCTTTTTTCTTCGTTTCTTTCGGGCGATTTCCGCGTCGGACTTCGCATTCCCGGTCGGTCATTTACGGAAGTAAACTCCCTTCCTCGCCGCTCGTCCTTCTTGAACTCATCCCGAAATAAACTTCAGACCTTTTGTTATCTTTCGGGCGATTCCCGCGTCGGACTTCGCCGAAAAATTGTGGGAGAAGATGGATTCGAACCACCGAAGGTATAAACCAGCAGATTTACAGTCTGCCCCATTTGGCCACTCTGGTATTCTCCCGTTTTTTTGTTTTATTTTGCGGTCTTCTGCGTTGGACTTCGCATCCTCGGTCAGTCATTTACACCAGTAAACTCCTTCCCTCGTCGCTTGTCCGCCTTGAAGCCCGTCAAAATAATTCCAAAATCTTTTTTCGTTTCTTTCGGGCGATTCCTTCGTCGGACTTCGCATCCTCGCTCCTCACAACCTCCAGGTTGCTACGTCGTTCGTCGCTTGTCCTTCTTGGACTCATCCCGAAATATACTTCAAAATCTTGTTTTTTGCGGTCTTCTGCGTTGGACTTCGATTTACACCAGTAAACTCCTTCCCTCGTCGCTTGTCCGCCTTGAAGTTCGCCAAAATCACTTCAAAATCTTTCAAAAAACTGAGCCGATGGAGGGAATCGAACCCACGACCCCGAGATTACAAATCACGTGCTCTAGCCAACTGAGCTACATCGGCGAAACCCTCATAAACCCTGAGTGATTTCGAAAGGGATTGCAAAGATAGGGATTATTTCTAAATCTCCAAAACTTTTCATTCTTTTTGATTAAAATTTTCCCATTTCCTCCTTCATTGCAGCATATATCCCTTCTGTATCGTATCCGCACTCGGCCCGCAGTTCCTTCTGGGATCCTTGCCCTATGAATCTGTCCGGGATGCCGAGGGCATGTACTCTTATCCCGAGCCCGTGAGAAGCCACGTACTCCGATACCTCTCCGAAAAGCCCTCCTTTGATGCATCCGTCTTCTATGGTGATGACCGAACTGAAACCGTCCGCGATTCCGGCAAGCATTTCTTCGTCCATCGGTTTCAGATACCTTATATTATATACTGCGGGACATATGCCGGTTTCTTCCCGGAGCCTGACAGCCGTCTCGTATGCCCTGTTGGCTACAGGTCCGGCGCAGATTACTGCCACCTTTTCCCCATCCGTCATCTTTTCGCCTTTCCCAGGGACGAGCTCTTCGAATTCCGTCATCCTCCACTCCACCCCTTCGCCATATCCTCTCGGATAACGTATGATGAACGGTCCTGAATCATGTCTGTATGCAGTGTACATCATGTTTTTCAGTTCGAGTTCGTTTCTCGGGACTGCCAATGTCATCCCGGGAATGCTCCTGTATGCTGCCAGATCGAAACTTCCGTGGTGTGTCGCCCCGTCTTCTCCGACAAGTCCGGCCCTGTCGAAGCACAGTACGACGCCGAGACTCTGCAAGGCGGCGTCATGGATGATCTGGTCATAGGCCCTCTGTGAAAACGAAGAGTATATATTGCAGAACGGTTTCATTCCGGAAGCTGCAAGTCCTGCCGAGAATGTCACCGCGTGTTCTTCCTCTATTCCGACATCGAAAAATCTTTCAGGTATTTCCTTGGCCAGAATGTTCATTCCGCAGCCGGAGGCCATGGCCGGCGTCACACCCACTATCCTGCTGTCTTTCCTGGCCAGTTCCAGGAGGACCTCGCCGAAAACATCCTGATACCGGCTTTCCTTGTGCCCCGACGGGGCAATCCGTTTTCCTGTATGCGGGTCGAACATCCCGGGGGCATGCCATGCTGTCTGGTCTTCCTCTGCAGGGGCAAAGCCTTTTCCTTTTGTCGTGATCGTATGAAGGATCAGAGGGCCTTTGAGTTCTTTCAGTTTCCTCAGAGTATGGATCACCTGGGCGATGTCATTTCCGTCGATCGGACCGAAATATCTGAAACCGAGAGCCTCGAAAAGGTCGCCGCCTGACTTCTTGACCAGGGACGACTTGGCGCTGATCACCATTTCCTGAATCGCCTTCCTGATTTTCCCTTCACCGATCCTGTTCCAGATGTGGGTCTTGATTCTGTTGTATGTAGGATCAGTGGTGAGTTTCAGGAGATGTTCGTGAACGGCACCTATGTTTTTGTCTATGGAGATGTTGTTGTCGTTTATGATGACCAGCAGGTCAGCCTTGCTGCTACCGGCATTGTTCAGCCCTTCGAAAGCAAGGCCTCCCGAGAGGGCGCCGTCGCCTATCAGCGCCACTACTTTTTCTTTGAGTCCCCTCATCATAGCAGCGGAGGCGAGGCCGAGAGCTGCCGATATGGATGTGGATGAATGACCGGCTCCGAAAGCGTCGTATTCGCTTTCAGCCATTCTCGTGAAACCGCTGATTCCGTCCTTTTTCCTGTTTTTCCTGAAAATTTCCTTTCGCCCGGTGATGATTTTGTGTGCATATGCCTGGTGTCCGACATCGAATACGATTTTGTCCCGGGGGGAATCATAGACATAGTGAAAGCCTACTATCAGTTCCACAGCCCCGAGACTGGAGCCGAGGTGTCCCGGATTAGTGGCGCAGCACTCTATCATGTAGTCGCGGATTTCCGCGCACAGCTGCTTCAGCTCTTCTATGCCCAGTCTTTTCAGGTCAGAAGGATAATTGACTTTGTCAAGCAGTTTATACATTATTTCATTTCTTGTTAGGCCGGTCTATTTCGAGTTCCGGATGCTTCCGGGATGACAGTATCAGCAGGACCGCTACCGCTACTGCCGCGATTCCGAGTCCTATGAAAATGTATTCGGCATTCACGGCTGCAGCTATTTCCTGGCTTCTGTTTCCGGCTTCGGTCACGGTATTCCTGAAAATCATGCCTACGAATATCGGAACAAGCAGCATTCCCATGTTCTGTATCCAGTATACCAGCGAGTATGCTGTCCCGAGATTCCGGTCGGGTATGATCTTGGGCACTGTCGGCCACATGGCCGACGGAACCAGCGAGTAGCCTATGCCGAGCATGGAGATCGCCAGATAGCCGTAGAAAGCGACACCTTGCGGTGCAAAGGCCATCACAAGATGTGCGGCCAGCACCAGAACCGCTCCGGTGAGCATCCATCCGGTGGCCTTGCCTGCCTTGTCTACCAAAGCTCCGAAAAAGGGAGTGAACACTACCGTGAAGAACGGAATCATCGTGATCATCCATTTGGCAGAATCCACATCCATGCCGAATCGCGGAATCACTATGGAAGTCCCGAATTTCTTGAAGGATATGATGCAGCAGTAGAAAAAGACGCAGAGGAATGCTATCATCAGAAATCTCGGATTCGTCAGCACTTTCAGAATGTCTGAAAACCTGAACCTGTCTTCTTCTTTCACGGCCCCTCTTCCGGAACTGATTCCCGCATCCTTGTCAAACGCTGCATCCATGGCTGTGAAAATGCCCCAAAGGATACCGCCGGCCAGAAGGAGTCCGAGCCCGGTAATGGCCGGCCGTGCCGTTTCCATCAGGCTGTACATTTCACCTTCAGCCTTCTGTGCCACAAGTACCGGCGCCAGTATGAAGGCTGTTGCGGTCCCCAGACGGGCTATGGCGAGCTGAAGCCCCATGGCGAGGGCTACATTCCTGCCCTTGAACCACTTTGCTATGGATCTTGTGACGGCTACACCGGCTATTTCACTTCCGAGCCCGAAAACCATGCAGCCGATGTATGCTATGGTGAGGGACGTCTCGGGAGCGAATCCTGAAACCAGTGCGGTGAACACTGTCAGTGCCCCCAATACCATCAGTCCTACGAATATGGAACCGACAAGCCTTACCCCGAATATATCCAGAAGCACTCCGCAGACCACCAGTCCTCCGCAGACGCACAGGAATGAGTAGCCTCCTGCATAGAAACCGTAGTCCCCGCTGTCCCATCCAAGTTCCAGCATCGCCGGATTCTGGAAAATGTGGGACAGGGTGGAGAACATGTCATCAAAAAAATATGATGCGAACATCGGTACCACGAGACATGCCAGAGCTATCCAGCAGGCTGTGGTACTTCTGCTTATGCCGGTATTTTTCATATTATGTCCCATGGTCGGCCGTCAGTCGGAATTTATTCCTGCTCTTCTCCGTTATTCCGGATATTCGGCAGTTCGAGTCCGAAGCCTTTCTTCCTGTCTTCTACCTTGAGCAGCAGGCTCAGGATGAATGCCAGTACGCCGAATGACGAGAATATGATCATAGGCACCAGATATCCTCCTGTGGAATTCAGGACTACTCCGATGAGCAGAGGGACCAGGCACAGCCCTATGTTCTGCACCCAGAAGATGAGACAATAAGCGCTTCCCAGTATCTTTTCGTCTATGATTTTCGGCACGCTCGGCCATAATGCTGCCGGCACGAGGGAAAAGCTCACACCTAAAATCACTATCAGGAGTACTGCGAACCATTTGTACGGAAATAACGGCAACAGGAATGCGAAACTCAGGTGGCATGCTATCATGATGACAGCCCCCACCATCAGCATGGATGCTCCTTTCCCCTTGTGGTCAAGGAAAATGCCAAGCACCGGTGTGAGACACATCGCCAGGATAGGAAAGCAGCTGAACAGCCGTGACGCGGTATTGGCATCCACGTCCAGAGTCACTTCCAGAAAGTTCGGGGCATATCTCTGGAACGGGAAGATGGCCGAATAATAAAGCACGCACAGCAGCGCTACCAGCCAGAACATCTTGCTGGAGAAAATCTGTCCGAGATCCCTGATGTGGAATTCGTCTTCCGGACTTTTTTCCGCAGTGGCCTCTCCTGCCGCGACGAGCTGCCTGTCGAGTCTTGTATCCATCACGGAGAATACGATATAGTTTATCAGGCCCACGAGAAGCAGGCAGGTGCAGAATGCCAGAGGAGCCACCACTGATCCTCCGAACTTGTCTGAAATGGCAGGTGACAGCCACATCACGGCGAATACACCAAGTCGGGCAATCGCCATTTCAAGTCCCATCGCCAGGGCCATTTCCTTGCCCTTGAACCATTTGGCTATCGCCTTTGACACTGTGGTACCGGCCATTTCGCATCCGCATCCGAAGACCATGAATCCGAGGGCAGCCATCTTGGCGCTGCCCGGCATGGCAGTCCACCAGCTGTCCAGCCATCCGCAGAACGCGGTAGCCTGAAACCAGTCGCTGATACCGATATATTTTATTCCGGCTCCTATAACCATCAGGGAGGCCGAGAGCACGCCTGTAAAGCGTATGCCCATCTTGTCCAGTATGATGCCCGCTACAATGAGGAAGCCGCAGACGTTGAGAATGTACTCGGATGCCGCATAGGTGCCGAACACTCCGCTGTCCCAGCCTCTGGAACTTTCGATAAGTGATTTCAGCGGTGACATCACGTCTACGAACATGTAGGCGAAAAACATCATCAGGGCTATGAGTATGAGAGCCGCCCATCTTGCGACAGGCGAATCATTGAGGAATTTTCTGATAGTCGCAGTCATTTTTCCGATTTTATCCTGTTTATCTCATGATAGTGGCATCCCTGTCCGGTCCGAGGGATATGATCTTTATAGGCACCCCGAGGTATTTCTCCATGAATGCTATATAGTCCGTGAACTCTTCCGGAAGTTCGTTTTCCTTACGGCATCCGGTCAGATCCGCATTCCATCCCTTGAATTCCGTGTAGACAGGCTCTATATGGGCATAGGTGTCGAATGGAACCTGATCGGTCTCGACTCCGTCCACCATGTACGATGTGCACACCTTGATCGTCTCGAAAGAGTCCAGACAGTCTGATTTCATCATGATCAGGTCTGTGACACCGCTGAGCATCACTGCGTATTTCAGTGCCACAAGATCCAGCCATCCGCATCTGCGCGGTCTTCCTGTCACGGCTCCGAATTCATTTCCTATCTTTCTGAGCTTTTCACCTGTCTCGTCGAAAAGTTCGGTAGGGAACGGTCCGCTTCCCACTCTGGTGCAGTATGCCTTGAATATGCCGTATACATGGCCGATCTTCGACGGAGCTACACCGAGTCCGATGCAGGCCCCTGCGCAAGCCGTGGATGAAGACGTCACGAACGGATATGAGCCGTAGTCGATGTCCAGCATTGAGCCCTGAGCGCCTTCGGCCAATATTTCATGATCTTCGAGAAGCTTGTTCACATAGTATTCGCAGTCCGTCAGCCTGAACTGTTTCAGATATTCCACTGCCGCGAAGAATTCCGCTTCTTCAGCTTCCGGATTGCATTCGAACTGCATCTGTGCCAGCATCTTCACATGTCTGCCTTTCAACTTGCGGTATCTGTCTGCGAAGTCCGGGGCAAGTACATCTCCTACGCGGAGCCCGTTTCTGCTGACCTTGTCGGTATATGTCGGGCCGATACCCTTGAGGGTGGAGCCGATCTTGCCTTTTCCCATGGCCGCTTCGTTGGCGGCATCCAGAAGCCTGTGTGTCGGGAGGATCAGATGAGCCTTCTTCGCTATCACGATTCTTTCCTTCACAGGTACTCCGGTAGCCTCGATGTTCTCGCATTCCTTTCTGAACGTGATAGGGTCAAGAACAACGCCGTTGCCGATGATGTTTGTAGCATCTTTCCTGAAAATTCCCGAAGGAATGGATCTCAGTACGAAACTTTTCCCTTCAAAATGAAGCGAATGGCCTGCATTGGGCCCTCCCTGGAATCTCGCCACTACAGGATAATTGCCGGCGAGGACATCTACTATCTTGCCTTTGCCTTCATCTCCCCACTGGAGTCCGAGTACTACGTCTAATTTCATGATATCATGTATGTTAATTCTAAACTTAAAATCAGTCTCTTGTAATTTCAGAACGGAAGGTCGTCATCTGTTTCCGGAATGTCCGGCATGGGTTTCCATGTATTCTTTATCCCAGATGATTCGTTTCCCCCATCCTTTCCTGCCGCATCCGTCTGTGCTGCAGGCGTCTTGCCGAGCAGTTCTATACTGTCTCCCGCTATCTCCGTGACAGTCTTTTCGGCTCCGTTCCTGTCTGTCCATGTCCTGTTCCTGAGCCGTCCTTCCACATAAAGCAGGGAACCTTTCCTGACATATTTCTCCACTATGTCTGCCAGCCCTCTCCATACAGTCACCGTGTGCCATTCGGTGATTTCCTTCTGTCTCCCCTCCCGGTCTCTGAATCTCTCGGATGTGGCTATCCTGAAACTCGCCACTTTTGAGTTTCCTTCCAGATACCTCACTTCCGGATCTTTCCCGACGTTCCCTATCAGCATTACCTTATTCAGCGACATTTCCTATCAGTTTGCGGCCTCTGTCCGGCCAATTCCGCAATTTAGTCATAATTTCTTACAAAACCGCAGACATTTGTTCAAAGTCCGGATTTTTTCCCGTGAACAGCTTGAATCCTACCAGAGCCTGATACAGCAGCCATCTTTTCCCCGACACATAGATTCCGTCTCCTGCACGGAGCATTTCCAGTTCCCTGCTGCCGAATGAAGGATTCTTGTAGTTGGCCTCCAGTATTATCTTGCCCGGTTTCGAGAAGATACTTCCGTCTATCCCGTCCATTTCGGGTATTCTTTCAGGAATGGTGTAGATGAGCAGGTCAGTCTTTTCGAGATATTCGGTGAAAAGCGTCATGTCTCCCGTAGTGAAATGGAATTCAGACATGTCTCCGGCGATTTTCTCCGCTTTTCCTGCTGTCCTGTTGAGCAGCAGCGTATCATATCCCATCGATGCCGCCGCAGCTGCCGCGGCACGTCCGGCACCGCCGCATCCGGCTATCATGGCCTTGGGCCTGTGCCCGTATATGCTCGGAAGCATACCGCTTACCGATGAGAAATCGCTTCCGTACATCTTGAAGAACTCGAACCCCGTTTCAGGCAGTATTGCCTCAAGAATGGACAGGATGATACCTGCGTAGTCGGTGTTGCAGGCGAAAGTGGTCCCGTCATCCTTTTTCAGAATGAGGTTGGCGGCTCCTATCCTGGTGCTGCCTTCGCTTTTCGTGTCAGCCTTCCTGAACGCGTCCAGTTTGAAAGGAGCCGTGACGTTTATTCCTGCATATCCGTCCATGAAACGTCTGTATGCAGTCTCGAAGTCGGCTTCTTCTATGAGGTCGTATGCATATTTCCCGTTGTAGCCGGCATTGAACAGTGCAGGGCTCAGGGATGTCCTTATCGGATTGCCTATCAGGCCGAATCTTTTCATGGTTTATCCTGTCTGTTGCGTTGTCTTACAGCCTCGTACAGCAGTATGGCGGCCGATACCGATACGTTCAGTGAATCCAGTTTCCCGAGCATCGGGATTCTTATGTGCCTGTCGGCGTTTTTCCTCCAGATGTCAGTCAGTCCTGTGGATTCGGTCCCCATCACTATGGCCGTACCTGCAGTCATGTCAGTGTCATAATACAGTCCGGAGTCCTGAAGCTGGGCTGTCAGAATCCTGATGTTACGGGCCTTGAGCCAGTCTATCGTTTCCTGTGAACCTGCGGTGACGGTAGGTACGGAGAAAACTGCTCCTATACTGGCCCTGATGAGATTAGGGTTGTACAGGTCTGTCAGGGGATCACATACTATGACTGCGTCCGCTCCTGCCGAATCCGCACTTCTCAGTACGGCTCCCAGATTTCCCGGTTTTTCCACCGATTCCAGGACCACTATCAGAGGGTTCTCCCCGACCGTGAGATCTTGCAGCCCGAAAGGGCGGATCACGGTTTCCGCTATCAGGCCTTCCGTACTGCCACGGTAAGCCACTTTTTCATATAAAGCGGCCGGAATTTCTATCAGTGAAGGTTCGCATTGCCCCGGCAGGGGCCCCTGGACTAATATCTTTTCTGAAATTTCCTCTATATCCTGTTCCTGGCATATTTCAGGGCAGGTAAACAAGGTCCTGATGAGATATCCGGCATCCATGCAGTGGCCAAGCTCCCTTTTGCCTTCCACCACAAACAGATTTTTCTCGCGCCTCAGTCTTGATTTTTCCTGGAGCGCGAGAAGTTCCTTAATCTTGGGGTTCTGTGCTGATGTGACGGTTTCTATCCTCATTTCTCCACCGGCTTCGGTCTCATCTGAGGGAAGAAGAGCACATCCTGTATGGTCGGCGAGTTCGTCATGAACATGGTCAGGCGGTCGATGCCCATACCCATTCCCGATGTAGGAGGCATACCGTATTCGAGGGCACGCATGAAGTCCATGTCGATGTACATGGCCTCGTCATCTCCGTGTTCACGTTGTCTCAGCTGGTCCTGAAACCTGCCGAGCTGGTCGATAGGGTCGTTCAGTTCGCTGTAGGCGTTCGCCAGTTCCTTTCCGCAGACGAAAAGTTCGAAACGTTCTGTCAGGTCAGGATTGCTGCGATGCCTCTTGGTGAGAGGAGACATGGATACCGGATAGTCCGTGATGAAGACCGGCTGTACGAGATTCTTTTCGCAATATTCGCCGAAGATGGCGTCTATGAGCTTGCCTTCGCCCATCTCCTTGGTGACCGGTACGTTCAGTTTGGCGCAGGTCTCCCTCAGACCGGCCTCATCCATGCCTGCCACATCCACGCCTGCGTATTCCTTTATCGCTTCCAGCATAGGAAGACGGCGGTACGGCGGCTTGAAGTCCACCTGTTTGTCCCCTATGGTGACCACAGTCGTGCCGTGCAGCGTCAGGGCTATTTTTTCAAGCATTTTCTCCGTGAATTCCATCATCCACATGTAGTCCTTGTAGGCCACATAGATCTCCATGCATGTGAACTCCGGATTGTGCGTCTTGTCCATGCCTTCGTTGCGGAAATCCTTCGCGAATTCATAGACTCCGGAATATCCTCCCACTATCAGTCTCTTCAGATAGAGTTCGTTGGCAATACGCAGATAGAGGTCGATGTCCAGTGCGTTGTGGTGGGTGATGAACGGCCTGGCAGTAGCTCCTCCCGGTATCGGCTGGAGAATCGGGGTCTCCACTTCGAGACATCCTGCCTCGTTGAAGTATTCCCTCATCGTGGCTATGATACGGCTTCTCATTACGAAAGTCTTGCGTACTTCCGGGTTTACTATCAGGTCCACGTACCTCTGTCTGTATTTCAGTTCCGGATCAGAGAATGCATCATAGACTTCTCCGTCTTTCTCCTTTACTATAGGGAGGACACGCAGCGATTTGCTCAGAAGTGTCAGTTCTTTCGCGTGTACTGACAGCTGGCCTGTCTGGGTGATGAAGGCATAGCCCTTGATGCCGATGATGTCTCCTATGTCCAGCAGTTTCTTGAACACGGTGTTGTACATGGTCTTGTCTTCTCCCGGGCAGATTTCATCTCGCTTGATGTAGACCTGTATCCTTCCGGTTTCGTCCTGAAGTTCGATGAAGGAAGCGGCCCCCATGATCCGGCGGGACATGATTCTTCCGGCTATCACGACATCTGTCAGATTTCCCTTTTCCGGGTCATATTCGTCCTTTATCTTCTGGGCAGTGGCATTTACCGGGTAAAGCGCTGCAGGGTACGGGTCGATGCCCAGTTCCCTGAGTTTTCCAAGGGCTTCGCGCCTGTTCCGCTCCTGCTCGTTCAAATCCATATTTTCCATATAATATCTCACGTTAATATATTTCTGTCAGACTGCAAAAATACAACTTATATTTGATAAAGAGGATTCCCTGCCGAAAATTTTCCCGGTCATTTCCGGCTGACGCCAATATCCGGGTCCGGTGTCATTTCCTGAAAGTCTCGTCCAGATACGAGATGCCTCCGCACACGGCCATGGTAATGGCCTGGGATTCGTGTGAAAGAGTGGCGAAAACAATTCCCGTTTCGAAAGAGACGCCGTAGATCGTCGACAGGGCGAGGGATACTATGAAATGGAATGCTCCGAATCCTCCCGGCACAGGCACCAGCCAGCCGAAACTGCCGGCAATCATCAGGAAAAGGGCATCCACAGGACCAAGCCCGTCCAGACCCGGCATCGCGCTCATGGTAGCGGCGCTCATCAGCCAGTACATCAGCCAGATCACTCCTGTATAGAAAAAGAATTTCCACTTCCGTTTCATTTTCACGCATGAGAAAATGCCCTGCATGAGTCCCTTGCAGATATCGGCCGCGGCTCTGGAAAAGCGGAATCTGTTCCGTGTACGGTATATTGCATAAATTCCTGCCGCACATAATACTGCAATGCCGAGCAGAAGCCACCACAGACTGAAATTCAGATTCTCTTCGAACGGTTTCCACATCTTTTCCATGAAGAAGCCTCCGAACTCCCTCCACCTGAAAACCAGAAGCACCATCAGGAACAGGAACATGGTCACCATGTCCCAGCTGCGCTCCAGAACCACGGTCCCCAATACCTTGTCGTAGGATGCTTTTTTTCTGACGGCGCCGAAACTGTCCTTGCCGTCACCGCCCTCGGCGGGCAATGAGTTTTTGGTGATGAATCCGCACCGGACGAATTCCCCGATCCGCGGGAAGACGAAGTTCGCGATGTATCCTATATTCACCGCATTGAAAGCGGTGCGGCGTGTGATGCTTCTGTCGATGGGCAGGAGTATTTCCCTCCATCTGAGACCTCTGAACCAGAATGCGGCTATTCCTGCACACATCGAGACTGCTATGTAGCTGAGCCTGCATGATTTGAGCCCTGCAAGAAAGCTCTCCCATTTTACTCCTCTGAAGGTAAAGTAAAGGAGGAAACAGGCAACTGCCGCAGAGAGCAGGTATTTGATGATGTCAGTTCCGTAATCTTTTTTCTTCATCTTCATCGCCCGGATGCATGCTTTACAGATAATGGTCGCAAATTTATCCAAAAAACCGGAATTGCGAATAAAAATCCCTATCTTTGTCGCTTATCGCGTAAAAACGTTTCTGATGAAATCGATTTTAGGTATGGGAAACGCCCTGACGGATATTCTTGCAGTCCTTCAGGATGACTCTCTCCTGAGGCAGTTCCATCTGCCGAAAGGAAGCATGCAGCATGTGGACAAGATGACGGGCGACAGGATATGGCAGACACTCAGGCAGATGGGAGTGCAGTACGTCGCCGGAGGGTCTGCGGCAAACACTATTACCGGAACAGCGATTTTCGGCATGAAATCCGGATTCATAGGGAAAATAGGAGACGATGAACTCGGTCATCTTTACAAGAGTGACCAGGAGCAGTACGGCATCAGGTCCACATTGCTGAAAGGTGCCAATCCCTCAGGCAGGGCCATGGTGTTCATCACGGCGCCGAATGCGGAGAGGACTTTTGCGGTATATCTGGGGGCAGCCCTGGAACTGGTTCCGGAGGATCTGAAACCGGAATTTTTCGAAGGTTACGATTACTTTCATATAGAAGGGTATCTGGTCCAGAACCAGAATCTCATCAGAAAGGCGGTGGAACTGGCCAAGGCAGCCGGATGCATCATTTCCCTGGACATGGCCTCATACAATGTCGTGGAGTCGAACGAAGCTTTCCTGCATGACATCGTGGACCATTATGTGGACATAGTCTTCGCTAACGAATCGGAGGCGAAGTCCTTTACCAGGCTCAGCCCGCGCGAGGCCCTGGACGAACTGGCCAGACATTGTTCCATAGCCGTGGTCAAGGTCGGCAAGGACGGGTCTATGGTAAAGAGAGGGGATGAATATCATTATATCGAAGCCTGGCCGGCAAATACCATAGATGCTACCGGGGCAGGAGATACCTATGCGGCCGGATTCCTGTATGCACATTCTCTCGGCATGCCCTTGAAAGTCTGCGGGGAGATAGGATCCGTCATTGCGGCGAAGGTAGTGGAAGTCATAGGCACCAAGATAGACATACCGCGCTGGAAAGATGCGAAAGCCGAGATACGCGCCCTGATATCCGCGAACTCTATAAACCATAAAGCAGAATAGATGGCCTGTATGCTGAAATCATGGTTCCGGAATCTCCGGATGAAAAAATACTCCAGCAAGCGGCCGACGGGGCTCCTGCCTCTTCGGGACATCCGTACTGCGCTGGCACTGCTGGACGGAACAGAGCCCGATTGTCTGCGGTACAGCGACAGAATCGAGGCTTTCATGCAGGAATACGGTATTGCGGTCTCGTTCATTTTTCTGGATCTCAGGAAGATAGGGAAAAATACCGAAGTGTATGCCTGCGGCCGTGAAGTCATGAACAGGGCAGACATTGACTGGCTCGGAATACCGAAAGGTATCGCGAAGTGGAGGAAAAAGTCCGCGTTGCTCAAGCCGGAGACCGATCTGTTCATCAGTTTCATCGGGTCCGATGACTATACATCCAGATTCATATCATCTGCTGTCAGTGCCGGATTCAAGATAGGTGTATCGGCATATCAGGGGAATCCTTTTGACCTGGTCATTACTGACGGGGGCGATGACTGTCCATCCGGTCTTCCAGAGAATGACTCCATGAAAAAATCCGATGCCTGCGGCAATGTACCTGATACTCCAGCCAAAATAGAAGCCATTTGCAATTTTCTCAAACAGATAATATAACAGATAATATAATGAAAAATTTCCTAAGCTATCTTTTCGTGACAGTTAAGGGGATCTGTATGGGAGCCGCCGATGTCATTCCAGGCGTCTCCGGCGGTACGATCGCCTTCATGACCGGAATTTACGAGGAACTTGTGGGTTCCATCAATTCAATCAACGGAAAAGCCGTAAAGCTCCTTTTTACCGGCAAATTCGGCCAGTTCTGGAAACACATAAACGGCAATTTCCTCCTTTCGCTTATCATCGGAATCATGATCAGCATCCTTTCCCTGGCCAAACTGATGCAGTATCTGCTGAATTATCAGCCGATACAGACCTGGGCTTTCTTTTTCGGGCTGATAGTGGCTTCGTCCATTTTCATCCTGAGAGGGATAAAAGGCTGGAAAGTCAATGACTTCATAATGCTGGTCTTCGGTATTGTCCTGGGAGTGGTGGTCTGCACATTGTCTCCGACGGAGACACCCGACGGCCTGTGGTTCATATTCCTGTGCGGTGCCATTGCGATTTGCGCGATGATTCTTCCCGGCATTTCAGGAAGTTTCATCCTTCTGGTGCTCGGAAAGTATGAGTACATGATGAGCACATTGGCTGATATCATTTCAGGCACCGGTAATTTCCTCGATTTCGTGACAGTCATCGTCTTCGTCATAGGTGCCGCTACCGGTATTATCGCGTTCTCGAAGTTCCTGCACTGGCTGCTCCAGCATTATCACAGGCAGACTCTTCTGGTGATGGCCGGTTTCATAATCGGTTCGCTTGTGAAGGTGTGGCCGTGGAGCGACCATGCGACTCTGGTCATGTCGCAGTATCCGGAACTGATGGCTCTGAATGATGCAGGGGGTCTGACAGAGGCTTTGGTGGAACAGCATTTCGCCATGATCGACATGCATGTGGGCGGAGCTGTCGCTTTCGCCTTGGTGGGTTTCTTCCTGGTGGTAGGGATAGAGATGGCGACCATGTTCATAGGAAAGAAACGTATGAAAGGGGAGTCTGCGGACGAGTCTGTAAAGGATTGACCCACCCACTCTTATAATTTCGAAACCAGTTTTTTAAGGATATTGTCCGGGCCGGAGGAAAGGAATTCCGAATGGCCCGGATTTTCTGTTACGGCACCTGAAGCGTCATTACAGTCCGGATTCCCGTGCAGGAGTCCTTCTTCCTGCATTACTTCCAGCAGATGTCTTGCCACTGCAGGTGCGGGATCTATGACAGTAACGCCTGGCCCAGCTATTTTCCTGATTACGTCAATAAGGAAAGGATAGTGGGTGCAGCCGAGCACTATCGTGTCGGCGCCTTCGTCAAGCAGAGGTTTCAGACTGTTCCTGACCACTTCTTCGGCATGCGGGCCGGATGTTTCCCCGCTTTCCACCAGTTCCACGAAACCCTGTCCGATATGTTCTACCACTACCACGTCTCCGTGCATGGTGTCTCTCGTGTGACGGTATTTTTCAGCTTTCAGGGTTCCAGCTGTCGCCAGTACGCCTACCACTCCTGTTTTTGTCATGGCAACTGCCGGCTTTATAGCCGGTTCCATACCGATAAACCTGATCGGATATTCGGCGCGTAGTGTCGATATAGCCGCCGCCGTGGCAGTGTTGCAGGCTACCACTATGATGTCCGCCCCCTTGCTGATCAGTATTTCCGTGATTTCCCTGGCGCGTCCTGTGATATATTCTTTCGTCTTTTCTCCGTACGGGCAGTGCGCATTGTCTGCGTAGTAGACATAGTCTTCCCAAGGAAGAAGTTTTCTGATCTCCCTGTATACTGACAACCCTCCTATGCCCGAATCGAATATCCCGATCATTATCGATGATTTTCGGCAAATATACGCAGAAACCGAGAGTAAAGAAAATGAACTTGTTCGATTTTCTTTACCGAGGTGCTACCGTATATGTGGCGCGACAGCGGCAAATATACTCAAAAAAATTGCGCCGGAGCGATGTGCCCGGCGCAATTTCAATTATCCGGAATTTCCCTTTATTCCTTTCCTCCTCCGAGAGCCTTGTACAAGGTCACGATGTAGGACAACTGGTTGTATTTGTCGGATACGACACTCAGCTGGGCATTCAGCAGAGACTGCTGCGCTGTCAGGAGTTCCAGATATGATCCGTAGGCGGATTTCTTGTAGAGCAGATCAGCTGTCTTTACAGTCCTTTCCAGATCCACGCACTGAGCCTGATGCTTCTCCAGCATGATGCCGGCTGTCTCGATGGCGAACAAGGCATCATTCACTTCCTGTCCGGCGTTGAGAATGGTCTGCTTGTAGTTCAGCTTCGCTATCTCTTCTTCAGCCTTTGAGATGCGGAGGTTCGATCTCAGCTGGCCCTGGTTGAATACAGGCTGTGCAAGCTGTGCCACAGCGTTCAGAAGCACGCCTGCAGGGTTTGCAACCGCCTGTCCGAGACTGTTTGTCCATCCTGCGCTTCCCGAAAGGGTGAGTTTCGGATAGAAGGCTGATCTGGCCTGATTGGTCGTGTAGTATGCCGCTGCCAGAGCCATCTCTGCCTGATATACGTCAGGCCTGTTTGACAGGAGCTGGAGAGGAATTCCCACGCTGAGTGTCGAGTCAGGAAGTTCCTGCTCTGCCAGCGTGCTCCTTTCGATGGTTCCGGATACTCTTCCGAGCAGGGAGCAGAGTGCGTTTTCAGTCTCTTTCTGCTGCTGTTTGAGCTGGGCGTTCGAAGCTTCGAGGCCGTAGAGGTTTGCACGGGCCTGAGTCACAGCGTTCTCGTTCACTGTGCCTACTCTCATCTGTGCCTCAAGAGTCCTTACCTGCTCTCTCCAGATGACTACGCTTTCATCGCTTATCCTTACCTGCTCATCCATCATCAGGAGGGCATAGTAGCTGGTGGCGATGGTCGCTATTATCTGCGACTGTACTGCCTGTCTGTAGGCATCCTGCTGCAGCAGTGTGGCCTGCGCCTCCCTCTTGGCGTTCAGAAGCGAACCGAAAAGGTCGATGTCCCAGCTGACAGCACCGCCGAGGTTGTAGCCGAAAGTGGCCTTGTTCCCGTCAATGCTGGAAACGGAGCCTTGCGGTGACAGGTTCAGAGACGGGGAGTATGCCCATCTGGCTGCGTAGAGTCCGTCCTGTGCCTGCTGTACCCTGAGTATCGCTGTCTGCAGGTCCGTATTGTGCACGAGACCGGAGTCGATCAGGTCTTTCAGATACGGGTCGGTGAACAGCTCTTCCCACGGCATGGAGCCGAATGAAACGGTGTCTTCCGGGTTTGCTATCAGTTCTGACCGGTACAGGCTGTCCACGTTTACCTGAATGTCTTCAGGCCTGTGGTACTTGCGGTAGATGGAGCAGCTGCTGGCCATCACCGCTATCATTGCGAATAATATTACTTTTCTCATATCTCACTCTCCTCTAACTCCCTGTCCTCTCTTCTCTTGCCCATGACTTTCTCTTCAATGTACTGGAATACCACGAAGAACATAGGCGTGATGAACAGCAGGGCAATGGTTCCGATTATCATACCTCCGACGACACCTACACCGAGTGACTGGTTACCGTTAGCACCTACACCTGATGCCGTGACGAGCGGAAGCATACCGAATATCATCGTGAGCACTGTCATGAGGATAGGCCTCAGTCTGACTCCTGCAGCTGCTACCGCCGCATGGCTCAGTGACATGCCTTGCTTTCTTCTCTCAGTGGCGAACTCCGTGATCAGGATGGCCGTCTTCGAGAGCAGACCTATCAGCATGACGACACCGATCTGCATGTAGATGTTGCTTTCCAGTCCCCACATCCTGGCGAACAGGAAGCTTCCCATGATACCGAACGGCACGGAGCAGATGACCGCGAACGGCAGGAACAGACTCTCGTACAGACCGCAGAGGATCAGGTAAATGAAGACGATGGCTATGATATAGATGATGGTGGTCGAGTGCGACTCTGCCAGTTCGGCCTCTTCCCTGGTCATGCTGGAGAACTCATAGCCGAATCCTGTAGGGAGTGCAGTCTTGGACACTTCCTGGATGGCTGCGATGATGTCTCCTGAGCTGTAGCCTTCGGCAGGCATACCCTGTACGGTGATGGACGGGAACATGTTGAACCTGTCGAGGTTTTCCGCACCGTATGTCTTGGTCAGCGTGATGAACTGGCTGACAGGCGCCATTCCGGACGGAGTCTTCACATAAATATTGTCCAGAGCCTGCATGTCATCCCTGTATTCAGGCTTGGCCTGGAGCATGACACGGTACATCTTCGTGAACCTGTTGAAGTTCGAAGCGTACATACTTCCGAGGTAGCCCTGCATGACTGAAAGTACCTGGTCGCTGGTGATACCTGCTCGCTGGCACTGTGCAGCATCCACATCCACCTTGTATTGAGGGAAGTTCGCACTGAACGAAGTATATGCCATCTGTATCTCAGGTCTCTTGTTCAGCTCGTCGATGAAGCCCTGTGTCACGTCGAACAGTGTACCCATACCTTTTCCGGACCTGTCCTGCAGAGTCACGAAGAAGGAGTTACCTGTACCGTAACCGGAAATCATAGGCGGAGCGAAGACGAAGATCTGCGCATTCTTGATATGGGCTGTACGCGCGTATATCATGTTGGATACTGCAGTGTTGCTGTTCTCCTTTCCAGGACGTTCGTCCCATGGCTTGAGCTTGATGATCATCATACCGTGGGATGCTCCCGAACCGCTGAAGCTGAAGCCGGATACCTGGTTGTAGACGAGTATCTGAGGCAGGTCCTTGATGCTGTTGGCCACTTCGTCAAGGGCTTTTGTAGTCTCATGAAGTGTACTTCCAGGGACGGCATCCACGCTGACGAAGAGCGTACCCATATCCTCGTTAGGCACGAGCGAAGTCTTGCTGGTGCTCATCAGGTACATCAGTACGCCGACAGCTGCTATCAGAATCAGGCCGGCAGCCCATTTGTTCCTGATGAAGAAAGTCACGCCATGCTTGTATTTCTTCGACATGCTCTGGAATGCGGCATCGAACGCTATCCTGAACCGAGTCGAGAACTGTTTCGGTTTTTCGCCAGGTTTTACTTCCTCGTTCGGTTTGAGGATGAGGGCGCACATCGCAGGCGAGAATGTCAGGGCGTTGACAGCGGAAAGACCCACTGCCACTGCCATGGTCAGACCGAACTGCGTATAGAATACTCCGGAGGTACCGCTCATGAACGATACCGGGATGAACACTGCCATGAAGACGAGTGTGGAAGTCACGATGGCGGAAGAAATGCCGTTTACGGCATCCACCGTAGCCTTGTACGGCGACTTGTATCCGGCATCGAACTTCGCCTGAACAGCCTCCACGACGATGATGGCGTCATCGACTATGGTTCCGATCGCCAGCACGAGAGCGAACAGGGTCAGGAGGTTGATACTGAAGCCTGCAACGATCAGGAAGGCGAATGTACCTATCAGCGCCACGAATATACCCAGGGTAGGGATGATGGTGGCCCTGATGTTCTGCAGGAAGACAAGCACTACGAGCACTACCAGCAGGATGGCTTCCAGCAGGGTCTTGATCACCTCGTGGATGGAAGCGTCGAGGAAGTCTTTCGTACTCATGATATCCACGAGCACGATGCCCTTAGGCAGATTTTCCCTTACCTCCGAGAGATAGGTGTCTATCTCGTTGATGATTTCGTTTGCGTTACTTCCTGAAGTCTGGTTGATCATACACTGCACGCCCGGTGCACCCATCACTTTTCCTGAATACGAGTAGCTTACCGCTCCGAGTTCGATATCGGCCACATCTTTCATCCTGATGATGCTTCCGTCAGGAAGAGCCTTGATGACGATGTCTCCGAATTCCTCTTCCGTGCTCAGACGGCCCCTGTATTTCAGGGTGTACTGGAAAACGTTTTCGGAATCCTCTCCGATCGAACCGGTCGAAGCCTCGATGTTCTGGCTGGAGAGAGCTGCCGATATGTCAGACGGCTGGAGTCCGTACTGTGCCATGATATCCGGCTTCATCCAGATACGCATCGCATAGTCACCGCCCATCACGTTCGCCTCACCGACACCGGAGATACGCTGGATCTCAGGCTTGATGTTGATGGACATGTAGTTCGTGAGGAATGTCTCGTCGTATGTGCCGTCCGGACTGTACAGAGCGAAGATTTTCAGTGTACTGCTCTGTCTTTTCATGGTCTCGACACCGACTCTGGTTACCTCTGCCGGCAGAAGTGAAGTGGCGCGTGAAACCCTGTTCTGCACGTTCACCGCCGCCATGTCAGGGTCAGTCCCCTGCTTGAAATAGATACTGATGGATGCACTTCCGGAGTTACTTGCGGATGATTCCATGTATGTCATGTTCTCCACACCGTTTATGGCCTCCTCCAGAGGTACGATCACACTGTTCTGCACTGCCTCGGCGTTCGCACCGCTGTACGTGGTGCTTACCCTTACGGTAGGCGGCGCGATGTCAGGATACTGCTCCACCGGCAGGCTGACAAGGCCTATCAGTCCGAGCAATACTATGACCACCGAAATGACGACAGACAGGATAGGTCTGTCTATGAAATATTTAAGATTCATCTTTTATTCTCCTTCTTTTTCTCCGGCAGTTTCTTCAGCAGAGGCTTTCTGCTGTGTTTTTGCGGCATCGGTCACGTATGTACCCTCTCTGAGCAGTCCTGCTCCGGTAGCCACGATGACATCTCCGGCCTCCAGACCGCTTTCCACGATGTATTCCTTGCCGTTATTGATGCCGAATACAGTGATCATGGCGGATGTGGCCTTTCCGTCCACTACCTTATAAGCGAAAATCTTGTCCTGGATCTCGAAAGTAGCCTCCTGAGGGATGACCAGGCAGTTCTCCCGGTAATACGGAATGGAAATAGTCGCGCTGCTGCCGTTTATCAGCAGGCCCTGAGGGTTGTCGAAGACAGCCCTTACGCGCACGACGGAATTCTCCACGATACCGCTGATGGCATCGATCTTACCTGTGGCTCCGTATGTGGATCCGTCGCTGAGAATCAGGGATACAGGCGGATAGGAAGCGATGGTCTTCTCGATGGACCCGTACTGCTTGATGAGCCTGAGGGCTTCCTTCTCTGTAAGCGAAAAATATGCATACATTTTGGAGTTGTCAGTCACTGTGATGAGCGGTTCTGCCATGCCAGAACTTACGAGTGTTCCGACACGGATGGAAGTCATGCCTGCCACACCGGTCACCGGGCTGGTCACCTTGGCGAATGAAAGATTGTTCGCGGCACTCACTTCCTGGGCCTTTGCCTGTGCGAGCGCGGCCTTTGCACTCAGATACGAATTTCTGGAAGTCTGCAGCTCGAAATCGGAAATCACGTTTTCCTTGTACAGTTCCTCCTGGCCTTCAAGAGTAAGTTTTGAAGTGGCTTCCTGTGCTTCTGCAGTAGCTACAGCGGCCTTTGCCTGCTCGTAGGTGGCGGCATAAGGAATGGTATCGATGATGAACAGAGTTTCACCTTTTTTCACGTTCGCGCCCTCTTTCACGAGCACGTCAGTGATGAATCCTGACACCTGCGGACGGACTTCCACATACTGCTTGCCTTCAAGCACGGTGGAATAAGTCGTGGAAAGTGTCCTGTTTTCTGTGGTCAGCGTAAGCAGCGGATACGCGCTGGCCTGAGGCTGGCGGTTCACTTCTTCCTTGCAGGAAACCAACCCCGCGAGCAGGCACAGCCCTGGAATAAAAACTTTCAATACTTTCATCTTTATTATTATTAATATATTGTATAATCTTTTTGTTTTTTATCGGCCTCCGGCCAATTTTTCTGACCTTTACGGTCAATTCCTGATTGGCCGTGGACGGCCAATATCGTTGTCTTTCTGTCTGTTAGGACCGTTTCATTGCCGTCAGGCAGACTTGTCGGATGCCGTAATCCGTATGCCGAAATTTTTGCAGGTGCAAAAATACCTCAATACTTTCATAAGGTATTTGTAAAAATGTCGTATTTATTTGTAAATTTGTCACATCCGGACTCGAAATTTCGTCCGGAGTACGGAATATTTGTCTGAATGGGACAGTATTTGTGTAAATGACACATACATGAAGACGCTTAATATGCAACAACTGTGCTCATTCGCACAGGATGACCAGAAAATAGACGGAAAATTCGTTCTGCTTACGGCAAATGATGCCGCCATGCTGCAGAAATTCCGTGTAATAGGATGCAGGGTCATGCTGCTGGTCTTTTCAGGTACGGTGGAAGCCGAGGTGAATGGCAAGAGTGTGGCTATGGAAAGATGTGATTTTCTGGATATTCTGGAAGGGACAAGTTTCAGCCTGTCGTCTGGCAGCCCGGATATGGATTTCTACTGTGTCCTGACTTCGCGCGAGTTTATAGTGGAAGTGCTTCAGAATATCGTTCCGGGTCCGAAGGATTATTTTTCCCTTCTGCTTCTGAATCCTGTCCTTCGCCTGACGGCCAGTGCCACGTCCAAACTTTTCAAGCAGCTTCGTCTGATTGATGACATGCTGGGTGATCTGAACCACAATTACAGGACGGAGATGGTACGCACTTATTTCAAGGCGTTTGCTCTGGAACTGGGAAATCTGCTTATCAGGGAGCAGCATCTTCCTGCGCTTGACAAGCAGACCCTTGCTGTAAAGGATACCTTGATGGCCAATTTCATGGATCTGGTGTGGAAGAATTTCAGGGAGAGACGGGAGGTATCCTTCTATGCGAAGGAGCTTTGCGTGTCGACCAAGCATCTGGCCCGCGTGGTGAAGTCCTGCACCGGGAAGACTCCGCATGAGGTGATAGATGCGGAAGTGCTGGGCCTGGCCATACAGCTTCTGAAGAACGAGGAGATTCTGGTGCAGCAGGTGGCAGACATCCTCCATTTCACCGACCAGGCGGCTTTTTCGAAATTTTTCAAGAAATATATCAAGATGTCCCCGTCGGAATACAGGAGGAATATCGACTGAAATTCAGTATATTTGTTGTAATCAGGTAGGTTTTATTTGACTATCAACAGATTGGATAAAACTCGCACGAGAACGGGCAATGGATAAGAAAAAGCCGGACTGTTCCGAACCGCCATATTTCTCATGCTTTCAAATAACTCTTTATCTCACTTGCAAAGATAACATTTCTTTCTGAAAAGGCCATATAAACGGCTGCAATCTTACGGAATAAAAACATATCGGGAAAAACGAGCATACCGTAGCCGAGTCCCCATAACCACAGGTGCTCTATTGACAAAATAAAAGTGCTCAATCGGCAAATAGTATAAAACGCTAAAATTTTGCAGAAAAAGTATTTATAATATTTGTGCCGGTAAATGCTATTTATTACTTTTGGAGAGTACAAAGATAACAA
>CALVDR010000017.1 GCA_944326365.1 uncultured Bacteroidales bacterium
GATTTGTAATAACTTGATTATTATCAGTATATTGCAGTTTTGTGAGATTTCTTGATTGCGTAAGTTAAAGTCCCGTCCGCACCGCCAAAAGATTTGGCAAATTAAAGCAAATCCTTGAAGTCCAACCACTTCAAGGATTTTTTCGTATATGCCGTTATGGCAAAATACGGCATTCTGGAGCTGTTCAGCGTTGGACTGTAGGCAAATCAAAAGCATTTCCATACTTTATTATCAGAAAATGGCAGAAATCTAAATGTCATTTTCCGTCAGGTCAGTGGATCCAAAGTTTTTTTTGAAATTATTACGGAATTTTTTGTATTTTTGTAGGATTCGGGGAAATACATACCGGAATTGGCATGTAATTTTCAATATTGGCGGCCAGCCAGATCAAAAAAACAAAAGAGCGATACAACAATATGCCAGGACTTAAAGGAAATGTTTCACAAGTGATAGGACCGGTGGTCGACGTGCATTTCGACCTTTCGGGAGAAGACGTGGTCAGAGAACTGCCGAGAATCCACGACGCGCTGGTCATAAAAAGGAAAGACGGCAAAAGCCTCATTCTGGAGGTGCAGCAGCATATCGGAGAAGACACGGTGAGGACCGTAGCGATGGACAGTACGGACGGGCTGCAGCGCGGGATGGAGGTCACGAACACATCCGCACCTATCACCATGCCGGTAGGGGCACAGATCAGAGGCCGCGTGATGAATGTCACAGGGAACTGCATCGACGGCATGAATGAATTGGACAGGGAAGGATCGCTGCCGATACACAGGGAACCGCCGAAGTTCGAAGACCTCACCACTTCACAGGAAGTCCTGTTCACAGGAATCAAGGTCATAGACCTGCTCGAGCCGTACCTGAAAGGAGGGAAAATCGGACTTTTCGGAGGTGCCGGAGTGGGAAAGACCGTCCTCATCAAGGAACTCATAAACAACATCGCGAAAAAGCACAACGGATTCTCGGTTTTCGCAGGAGTGGGAGAACGTACCAGGGAGGGAAACGACCTGCTCAGGGAAATGATCGAATCCGGTGTGATCAAATACGGGGATGAATTCCTCAAAAGCATGGAAGAAGGACACTGGGACCTGTCGAAAGTAGATAAGAACGAACTTCCGAAATCCCAGGTAGCCATGGTGTTCGGACAGATGAACGAACCGCCGGGAGCACGATCTTCCGTAGCCCTTTCAGGACTGACGCTCGCCGAATCATTCAGGGACAGTGCCGGTGCTGAAGGGCCGAGGGACATTCTCTTCTTCATAGACAACATCTTCCGTTTCACCCAGGCGGGGTCCGAAGTATCGGCTCTGCTCGGACGTATGCCGTCAGCGGTAGGTTACCAGCCGACTCTGGCTACGGAAATGGGACAGATGCAGGAAAGGATCACTTCCACCAAAAACGGATCCATCACCTCGGTACAGGCCGTATATGTTCCTGCCGATGACCTGACGGACCCTGCTCCGGCCACGACGTTCACCCACCTGGATGCCACGACAGTGCTCAGCAGGAAGATCACCGAACTGGGTATCTATCCGGCAGTGGACCCTCTCGAATCCACCTCACGTATTCTCGACCCGAACATCGTAGGCAAGGAGCATTACGAGACCGCCCAGAGAGTCAAGCAGATACTCCAGAGGAACAAGGAACTTCAGGACATCATCTCCATTCTGGGTATGGACGAACTGTCGGACGAAGACAAGCTGACGGTAAACAGGGCACGCCGCGTACAGAGGTTCCTGTCACAGCCTTTCGCCGTGGCCGAGCAGTTCACCGGAGTACCCGGAGTGATGGTCAGCATCGAGGACACCATAAAGGGCTTCAACATGATACTGGACGGTGAAGTGGACTATCTGCCGGAACAGGCATTCCTGAATGTCGGCACCATCGAAGAAGCCATCGAAAAAGGAGAAAAGATCCTCAACGCAGTCAGAACCGCAAAAAGAGATTAGTTCAATTCCGTAGGAAACAGATCATGAAACACAAGGGCGGCATACTTCTGAACATATTGACTCCCGAGAAGAATCTCGCGGGACACATGGTCGGGCAGGTGAAACTCCCGGGTACTGCCGGAGAATTCACAGTGCTTTCCGGTCATGCACCGCTGATCACGTCCTTGACGGAAGGAGATATCATATTTACCGAGGGCGGTGCCAGCAAGCACGTACATATCAGGTCAGGCTTTGCGGAAGTACAGAACGACACGGTATCGGCTTGTGTGGAAATATAGGAGGAAGCGGATGGACAGAATCACCAGATACATTATTTCACTTTTCACGGCTCTCGCTGTTTCGGTGGCGGCACTGGCCGCCAATGCCGGACCGGAAGCGGCTGATGAGACAGTTTCCGCTTCACAGTCCGGTACGGAAACTCCTCAGGTCGACATCAAATCCATGCTTTTCGGCCACATAGGTGATTCGTACCAGTGGCATATCACCCAGATCGGAGACAAGCATATAATCATACCTCTGCCTGTCATAGTATACAGCAGTACCGGATGGCACTGCTTCATGTCATCGAAACTGGAAGACGGCCCTTACAAGGGCCTGTATTGCGCCGAAGGCGGAAAATATGACGGAAAGATAGTCGAAAAGGATGCCTCCGGCAATGAAATACGTCCGCTGGATATCTCCATCACGAAAAACGTGGCCGGACTGATGATAAACAGCCTGATAGTGGTGCTGCTTATACTTGGATGCTCGCGCTGGTACAGGAAGCACGATGTGCTGGACGAAGCCCCTGCAGGGATAGCGGCCGTTCTGGAACCTGTGATAACATTCATCAACGATGATGTCATAAAAGCGGCCATTCCTGGAGACCACAGCCGGAAATACGCCCCGTATCTGCTCACCGCCTTCTTCTTCATACTGGTGAACAATCTCATGGGAATAGTGCCGGTCTTCCCCGGCGGAGCGAATACTACGGGGAACATAGCCGTCACCCTCACTCTGGCAGTCTGCACTTTCGTGGCGGTGAACCTGTTCGCGAACAGGCACTACTGGAAAGACATTTTCTGGCCGGATGTGCCATGGTGGCTGAAAGTGCCGGTTCCTCTGATTCCTCTGACGGAAGTCCTGGGAATCTTCACCAAGCCGTTTGCGCTGATGATAAGGCTTTTCGCCAATATCATGGCAGGTCATGCCATCATACTGAGTTTCGTATCCATCATATTCTTGACGGTGAAGCTGGGTCCGGTGATAAACGGGACCATGTCTTTCATCACGGTATTTTTCGGGATATTCATGGACCTTCTGGAGATTCTGGTGGCATTCATCCAGGCTTACGTGTTCACCATGCTGTCGGCAGTATTCATAGGACTGGCGCATGAAGGCGAAAAAACGAAAGAAGAACCCGCTGCCAGCGAAGAGGGTGCCCTCATGCCGGAAGCTTCTGGAATTTCGGAAGTTCCGGAGGCTCCGGGAAACAGGATGGCGGAGACGGAATAAAACTGAAATAAACAATTTAAATTACTGATATCATGTTACTTTCAACATTATTGCTTCAGGCAGCAGCTGGTGCTGCACTCGGAAAAATAGGTGCCGCGATAGGTGCCGGACTCGTAGCTATCGGAGCCGGACTCGGTATAGGCAAGATCGGAGCATCCGCCATGGAATCCATGGCGCGTCAGCCAGAGATGGCAGGCAATATCCGTACTAACATGCTGATCATCGCCGCCCTGATCGAAGGTGTGGCCATGTTCGCTGTGATCGTCTGCTTCATAGCAGTAGTCTAAGACGGGAGGTAGGAGATGTCACTGTTGATGCCCGACACCGGTCTCCTGTTCTGGATGCTCGTCATTTTCGTGGTGGTGCTTGCAATCCTCGCGAAATGGGGATTTCCTGTCATCACGGCGATGGTGGAAAAGCGCAAGAACTATATCAGCGAGTCCCTGGCGCTCGCCAGGAAGGCGGACGAAAAGATGTCCAACCTTCTGAAAGAGCAGGAACGCATCATAAGGGAAGCGCGTGAAGAGCAGAACAAGATATTGAAAGAGGCGGCGGAAGCCCGTAACAACATCGTAAGGCAGGCACAGGAACAGGCCAGAGACGAAGCCGCCAAAATCATGGCCGAGGCAAAAGTCCAGATCGAGGCAGACAAGGAAAGCGCCATAAGCCAGATACGCAGCCAGGTCGCCTTGCTGTCAGTCAATGTAGCCGAGAAGGTGATAAGAAAGACATTGGCGACTGACAAGGAGCAGAAGGAACTTATAGAAAAAATGGTGGAGGAATCTCTTAAGATAGATCCTGACACCGCACGCAGCTGATAAGGGAAAATGGACATGAATACGGGAACTATTTCTGCGAGATACGCATCGGCTCTGCTGAAATTCTCGGCAGAGTCAGGACATGATGATCTGGTCTACAGACAGGTGAGGACACTGGCATGCAGCATGTCGGCCCTGCCCCAACTCAGAAATCTGATAGACAATCCGATGAGCGTGTCCGACTCGCAGAAATTCTCGCTGCTTGTCTCTGCCCTTGACGGTGAGGAAATGGCGGAAGAGTTGCAGAGTTTCATCCGTCTGGTCATGAAGAAACGCAGGACCAAATATCTCAGATTCATGCTGCTGTCCTTCATCCGGCAGTACAGGGATGCGCACAACATAAAGATGAGCCGTCTGATCACGGCCGTGCCTGACACAGAGCTCGAAAAACGGATTTCGGACATCGTCCGGGAACGTAAGGGAGACTCTGTACTGTTCGAGCACAGAGTGGATCCGTCCATCATAGGAGGATTCATATTCGAGATAGACGGGCTCAGGCTGGATGCGAGCACAGCCGCACAGCTGAAGTCCGTACGCAGACAGTTCATAGAAAAGAACAGAAGAATAGTTTAATATGTCACAGAATATAAAACCAAGCGAAGTTTCGGAAGTGCT
Organism: uncultured Bacteroidales bacterium; assembly: GCA_944326365.1. GTDB lineage: Bacteria > Bacteroidota > Bacteroidia > Bacteroidales > UBA932 > Cryptobacteroides. The sequence goes on from CALVDR010000017.1 coordinate 4,880, forward strand.
GCTGCGGCAGCTAAAGGAAATAGACACCGACCTCAAGTTCGAAGAAGTGGGAGAAGTGCTCCAGGTAAGCGACGGAGTAGTGAGAATATATGGCGTCCGGAATGCGGAAGCGAACGAACTTCTGGAATTCGAGAACGGCATCAGGGCTGTGGTCATGAACCTGGAGGAAGACAATGTCGGGGCTGTCCTGCTGGGACCGACCGATCAGATCAAGGAAGGCATGACAGTGCGCAGGACAGGACACATCGCATCCATCAATGTCGGAGACGGAATGCTGGGCAGAGTCGTGGATCCGCTTGGAGTCCCGCTCGACGGACGGGGAAAGATAGGCGGTGATATGGTGGAAATGCCGCTGGAAAGGAAAGCCCCCGGAGTTATTTTCCGTCAGCCTGTGACAGAACCGCTGCAGACGGGGCTGAAAGCCATCGATGCCATGATTCCTATCGGACGCGGACAGAGAGAGCTGATCATCGGCGACCGTCAGACAGGAAAGACAGCCATAGCCATCGACACCATCATCAACCAGAGGGAAAACTACCTGGCCGGAAAGCCTGTTTACTGCATCTATGTAGCGATCGGCCAGAAAGGCTCCACTGTCGCCAATATCGTCAATACTCTCCGTGAAAAGGGGGCCATGGACTACACGATAGTAGTGGCTGCCACTGCGGCTGATCCCGCAGCCATGCAGTATTTCGCGGCATTCGCCGGAGCTGCCATCGGAGAATATTTCAGGGATACGGGACGCCATGCCCTCGTGGTGTATGATGATCTTTCCAAACAGGCAGTGGCATACAGGGAAGTTTCCCTGATCCTCAGGAGGCCGTCAGGACGTGAAGCATATCCGGGAGATATCTTCTACCTGCACTCAAGACTCCTGGAAAGGGCTGCCAAGATCATTAACCAGCAGGAAGTGGCAGAGCAGATGAACGACCTTCCGGAAAGCCTGAAAGGGAAAGTCAGATGCGGTGGTTCGCTCACTGCCCTCCCTATCATCGAAACCCAGAGCGGTGACGTATCGGCCTACATCCCTACCAACGTGATTTCCATCACGGACGGACAGATATTCCTTGAGACCGACCTGTTCAACCAGGGATTCCGGCCTGCCATCAACGTCGGCATATCAGTGTCGCGTGTAGGTGGAAGCGCGCAGGTCAAGAGTATGAAGAAAGTGGCCGGAACACTGAAAATAGATCAGGCCCAGTACAGGGAACTGGAATCATTCTCGAAATTCAGCAGCGACATGGACCCTGTGACTGCCATGGCCATCGACCGCGGAAGGAAGAACAACTGTCTTCTCATCCAGCCGCAATACTCCCCTATGCCTGTAGGAGACCAGGTAGCCATCCTGTATTGCGGTACGCACGGCCTGATGAAGGAAGTACCGCTGGACAAGGTACAGGAATTCCAGTCATCGTTCCTCGACAGGATGCACGCGGCGCATGAAACGGATGTGCTGGCACCTCTCGCCGCAGGGCAGATAGACAGGAACATCGAGCTGATCATAGAAAAGGAAGCGGCCGCGACCGCCACGCAGTTCAGAAGCAAATAACGGGGAAAAGGTAGAAAAGAATGGCATCACTGAAAGAAATAAAGGACAGGATCAATTCCGTAAACGGCATCATGAAGATAACATCGGCCATGAAGCTGGTGGCATCTTCGAAGCTGCGGAAAGCCCAGAATGCCATAGGAAACCTTCTGCCGTATCAGAGACAGATCCACCACATTCTGGCAGACCTTCTGGCCGGAGAGGCCGAAGCCGGCGAACTGTACATCACGCAAAGGCCTCTGAAAAAAGTCGCGATAGTGGCGTTCGCCTCGAACACGTCATTGTGCGGTGCATTCAATTCGAATGCGGTCAGGCATTTTACGGAAGCCGTGGAAAGATACACGAAGGCAGGACTCGGGAAAAAGGACATCATGGTCTTCGCCATAGGGCGTAAAATGGAAGACGCTGCGAAGAAGATGGGCTTCACTCCCGAAGGAGACTATACCCATCTGGCAGACAAGCCTACATACGAAGAAGCCTGCGTACTGGCAGGACAGCTCATGGAACTGTTCACGACCAAAGAAGTGGACAAGATAGAGCTTATATACACTCACTGCAAGTCCACAGCGACACAGATACCGGTAAACGAAACATATCTGCCAGTATCGCTGGATTCATCGCTTCACGAGAGCGAGGAACATCACGGCATTTCAGACTTCATAGTGGAACCGGACATGAACTCCCTGCTGGAAACCCTGCTTCCCAAAGTACTGCTTCTGAAAATCTACGCTACGGTACTGGACGCAAATGCAGCGGAACACGCAGCCAGGATGATGGCCATGCAGCTGGCCACCGACAACGGAAACCAGCTTCTCGACGAGATACGCATCCAGTACAACAAACAGCGTCAGCAGGAAATCACGAACGAACTCCAGGACATCATCGGCGGAACTCTGGCATAAAAATATGCTTGGCGTAATTACATACTGCTCCTATTTCGGTCAGCCGGGGATATTTTCTGATTTCAAGACGCATAACGCTTTTCCCTGTTCGGTGAGCCGGTATTTCTGGTCACGATGCTTTAGGTTTTCAGGATGGGTCTGTTCTACCAATCCCCATTCCATAGCAGGAACTAAATAGTTTTTGCGGAAATTGTCACGTCCTTTCAGTCCCATACGCTCCATGATTTCTTTCAATGCAAGGGTTTCTTCAGACAGGCTACGGATAAGGGACATTACTTGTCCTGTTACATGACCCGTTTCTTGACCTGCTGCATGACCTGTTCCTTGACCTGAACGGACTGGCACATTTCCTTGATAGGTAAAAATGAGCTTGACCCCGGTCGCATCAGTTTGGTACTGAGGAGCGGGTAAACCGGCTTTTCTACACTCGTCCATTATCAACTTGATGCCCCGTCCCCAGCTTTCCAAAAATTTACGCTTGTAAAGCACGTTGGCTATCAATGGGTTCTGAGGGGCTGAATTGTGTTCTGACACCAGTTTCTCCACACTCCAACCAGAAGGAAGACTGCCCGGATTTTCTATTTCCACCCTGTCATCAAATATGGCAATGCTGACAGAGCCGCCTGCTTCCCGGTAACTACGATGTGCCAAAGAATTCAAGACAGCCTCCCTTACAGCCTTATATGGAATGCTTAGATGCTCCTCACGCTCCAATCCCTCAATTTTTCCGGACAATGAGAGGTGCTTGAAAAGAAACGACATAGCGGCATCAAGCAACCGGAATATATTGCCGTTTATACGTTGGCTGTCCATAAACTCGGACTTGTCCGTACCCTTGAAACGGGCAAGCCGTAGCAGGCATTGCGGGTATTCTTTCAGCATTTCACGGTTGGCGAACAGTATGGCGGCGGCATGGTTCAGCACACCATCCTCCATTAACTCGAATTTTTCAAGTATCCTCCCGATTTCGCTTCCCGTGCTTTCCGGCAACCTTCCGCATTCTATGCCCATCCGCACTGTTTTGATTATTTCCTCCTTGTCCATGTCTGATAATTTCAAATCCTTGTTGGGCAAGGACTCCCAACGGTGTTTTACTCCGTCACGGTAAAGCAACAGTTGGTTATAGACTGATTGCGGCATGGCAACCGTCGTACTTTCCACACGCATGTAAGGGCGGTTTTTATATGTAAACGGACGTTCCATTCTGGTATCCTCCACATGGAGAACTATGATTTTCTTTCCGTCATCTGACAAGGGCACATAGAAAATCTGTACGGAGGCAACCGGTTCCAACCGACCGATGGCTTCCGCTATTTCCCGTTTCGTCTTGTCGCTCACTTCCTGACCGATAATTTTCCCGTTGTCAGCCACGCCGAACAGCACCGTGCCGCCTTCTCCGTTGAGGAAGGCACACAGCGTTTCCATGCCACGCTCCAACTGTCCGGTGGTCAGTTTGAACTCAACCTTGCCGCCTTCCTTTTCGGCTATCAGGTTTTGTATGATATTGAGATTGTCTGTTTCCATTGTTTGGCCCTTTAGTTTGCAAAAGTAATAAATTGCCCTACCGAAAACGAAGGTTTTACGCTATTTCTATAATATTAACGTCAGTTCGACGAATTACTTTACTCTGTACCAGAGATTTCGTCGAACTGACATTACGATTTCTTCGAAATCTCTTTCCTTTTACGTGTCACCCCACCTAAATCCTCCCCTTCGTATGGGAGGACTTGCCTACGGATTCGTTCCACGAATCCTCTAAAAGAGGTAGTTCTCTGAAATTCACTGCGTTCTTTTCATCGAACTCACGTTAATATTAAAGTCCAAAAACAGACAAGGGGACACCTCACGCGCCCCTTGCCAACAATATATAAAATGAAATATGACTATCGCTTCCGCGTACGTTCCCTTTCCTCATCTTGTTTCATACGCAGGTTCAGTTTTTCCGCTCGGACAGAAAATATCAGACCAAACCGCCATAACAGACGATGAATCCCGTTCCGGCAGCCGCAAGAAGAAAAAGATATCGTGAAAAATTTCGGAAAACAATCCTTTATCGTTAAGTTTGCGTCCGGATTCCGCCATCAGGGAAGAAAACGTGAATACCGCCTGGGACGGAAAGTGATTTCGTGAATCGAGACATGAATACAGAAAAGCCCGACAGAATCATCGTGCACGGAGCCAGAGTGCACAATCTGAAGAACATAGATGTGGAAGTGCCCCTGAACGGAATAACCGGCATAGCCGGTGTGTCAGGGTCAGGGAAATCATCCCTTGCCCTTGGCGTACTGTACGCGGAAGGGTCGAGAAGATACCTGGAATCGCTGTCCACATATACCAGAAGGAGGATGACACAGGCATCCAGGGCCGTAGTGGATGAAGTCCTGTATGTCCCTGCAGCCCTGGCCATGCACCAGAGACCGGGCATACCGGGCATACGCAGCACCTTCGGCACGGGGACGGAACTGCTGAACAGCCTCAGACTCATATATTCACGCCTGGCAAGTCACCGCTGCCCGAACGGGCACTATCTGGAACCGTCCCTGAACGTGGCGGCAGGACTGGAGCTTGTTTGTCCCGAATGCGGAGCGCATTTCTTCGCTCCGTCGGCGGAAGAACTCTCGTTCAACAGTCAGGGAGCCTGTCCGAAATGCGATGGCACGGGCACTGTCAGGACCGTGGACGAATCCACCCTGGTCCCGGACGAAAACCTCACCATTGAAGAAGGAGCCGTAGCCCCGTGGAACACCCTGATGTGGTCACTGATGGTGGATGTCTGCAGGGAAATGGGGGTACGCACGGACATACCGTTCCGCGAGCTCACACCGAAGGAACGCGACATCGTGTTCCACGGCCCTGCCGAGAAAAAGCACATTTTCTACAAATCGAAGAATACGAATCAGGCCGGAGAACTGGACTTCACATATTTCAACGCCACCTACACAGTGGAAAACGCTTTGGCGAAAGTCAAGGATGAAAAGGGAATGAAACGTGTCGAAAAGTTCCTGAAGACGGAAACCTGCCCCGACTGCGGAGGGTCCAGGCTTTCGGATGCTGCCCGCGCTCCCCTGGTGAGAGGAATATCATTGGCGGAAGCCTGTACCATGACTCTGTCCGACCTGGTGGAATGGGTGAAATGGATTCCGGACTCGCTCCCGGCGGAAATGAAAACCATGGCGGAAAACATCTGCGAATCTTTTCTGGACGCATCCCACAGGCTGCTGGATCTGGGCGTAGGGTATCTGAGCCTTGACCGTGCAGCCTCGACATTGTCCACAGGAGAAAGGCAGAGGATGCAGCTCGCGCGGGCAGTCAGGAACAGGACGACGGGAGTATTGTATGTATTGGACGAACCGTCCATAGGACTTCACCCGGCTAACATTGTCGGTCTGGCCGGAGTGATGAAAGATCTCATAGCCGACGGGAACTCCGTCGTACTCGTCGACCACGACACACAGATATTGTCGGAATCCGGACACATCATAGAGATGGGTCCGGGGGCCGGCTCCAAAGGAGGGAAAGTCATTGCCGAAGGCACCCTGGACGAGATAAAACGGAATCCCGACTCCAAAATAGGCCCTTTCCTGTCGGGAAAGGCCAATGTCCGTGTCCGTCAGGCGGCTGACGCAAATGAAATTTTCGGGAAGGGGAAAATCCATCTGTCCACTGGCAATATCCATACGGTGAAGCCTCTGGAGGTGGATATCCCGAAAGGCCGGCTTACTGTGGTCACCGGGGTTTCGGGTTCTGGAAAGACAACGCTCGTGCTGGAAAGCCTGATTCCGGGTCTGAAAGCTGCGGTTTCCGGGGAAAAACTGCCGGATCATGTGAAAAAAGTCGAGGCAGAAGGCATAAGGCAGGTAAAGCTTATCGATGCCTCCCCTATCGGCATCAATGTCCGCTCCACGGTGGCGACTTACGCCAATGTCCATGACGAACTGAGGAAAGTGTTCGCGAAGACGGAGGATGCCCGCAAGATGGGGTTCAGGGACGGGGACTTTTCCTACAATACCGGACGGCTGCGGTGCCCGACCTGCGACGGGACAGGCCAGATAAGCCTGGATGTACAGTTCCTGCCCGATGTGGACATACCATGTCCTGACTGCCGCGGGTCGAGATATTCGAAGACGGCCAGTCTGATACGCCGTGAAAATGCGGCAGGAGAATTCCATTCTCTGCCTGAACTGATGGACATGGATATAAGCGATGCCCTAGCGGCATGTGCCGACCTGAAGACAGTGCGGCAGAGACTGCAGGTGCTTCAGGAACTGGGGCTGGGCTATCTGACTCTGGGTGAGCAGACTCCAGGTCTTTCGGGAGGAGAGGCGCAGAGGCTCAAGCTGGCCAGCGAGATGGGCCGCGGACAGGAGGATTCGGTCTTCGTTTTCGACGAGCCTACCATTGGACTGCATCCTTCCGATGTGCAGACACTCCTGCAGGTTTTCCAGAAGCTGGTCGACCATGGGGCGACGGTCATCGTCATAGAACATGATCTGGATGTGATAAGGAATGCCGACTATATCATCGACATGGGTCCGGGAGGAGGAGATGAAGGAGGACGGATAGTCTTCTGCGGGTCGCCTGAGAGGATCAGGGACTGCCGTGAAAGTGTGACGGGGAGGTTTGTCTGATTTTTTTGCCTGCTGTCGGCTTTTTTTTATATATTCGCGTTCTTGAAAAACGGGATATGAAACTATCGGCAGACATATTGGAAGCTTCGAGGCTTCAGTTCATCACGCACTTCACGGAGAAATATTCCTACACCGACTCCGCCATGATGGCACTGGAGGGCGGTTGCAGATGGATACAGCTCAGGATGAAAGATGCCGATGAGGAGGAGATAGAGAAAACTGCGCTGCAGCTTCTGCCTGAATGCAGAAAGCGCGGGGCTGTGTTCATAATAGACGACCATGTGGAGCTCGTCCAACGTACCGGAGCTGACGGTGTGCATCTGGGAAAGAATGACATGCCTGCGGACGAAGCCAGAAAGATACTGGGCGAAGACTTCATCATCGGGGGTACAGCCAATACTTTCGAAGATATCTGCCGTCTGGCCGGACAGGGCGTGGACTATATAGGATGCGGACCTTTCAGGTTCACGACCACGAAAAAGAATCTCGCTCCGGTACTCGGGCTTGACGGCTACCGCAGACTGACTGCACTGATGAGAGAAAAAGGGATAGATCTGCCCATAGTGGCGATAGGCGGCATCGGGTTCGATGACATTCCCCGAATACTGCAGACCGGTGTCAGCGGCATCGCATTGAGCGGAAGCGTCCTCAGGGCGGAGGATCCTGTAGCCGAGATGAAAAGGATATTGGCCGGAACCGGCCGCTAATAAAATAATATTGGCATGCTGACTTGTCGGCATGGCCTTAAAACGAGGAAAAATGATAGAGAAAAACGTTTCAAGAGGTATCATCAGCACCTATTTCGAAAAGCTGGAAAGGAATCTCGACCTGGATGTGGCCATCGTGGGAGGCGGCCCGTCAGGTATCGTTGCAGCATATTATCTGGCCAAGGCAGGCCTGAAAGTGGCACAGTTCGACCGCAAGCTTTCTCCTGGCGGAGGAATGTGGGGCGGTGCCATGATGTTCAACCAGATCGTGGTGCAGGAAGAGGCTATCGGCATCGTGAAGGATTTCGAGATCAACTACAAGCCTTACGGTGACGGTCTCTACGTGATGGATTCGGTGGAAAGCACTTCCGCCCTGCTCTACAAGGCCGTGCATGCAGGTGCTACCATATTCAACTGCTATTCCGTAGAGGATGTGGTGTTCAAGAACAATGTGGTCAGCGGAGTGGTGGTGAACTGGACTCCGGTGCTGCGCGAGGGACTGCATGTGGACCCTCTGAATATCATGGCGAAGTGCGTCATCGACGGCACCGGGCATGACAGCGAGATTTGCAAGACCGTGGCACGCAAGAACGGTATCCGGCTGGCAACCGACACCGGGGATGTGATCGGCGAGAGGTCTCTGGATGTGATAGCAGGAGAACAGGAAGTGGTGAACGGGACGAAAGAGATTTATCCGGGTCTGTATGTATGCGGCATGGCGGCGTCTGCAGTGAGCGGCACACCGCGCATGGGACCTATCTTCGGCGGAATGCTCATGTCCGGCAAGAAGGTGGCGGAACTGATAATCTCGAAACTGAGATAGATACGATGTTATGGATAGTGATCACTTCCCCGTCATTCATGGACGGGGAAGTTTCGTTTCTTCGGCGGCTGCTGGCGCACGGGGTGGATTTCGTGCATCTGCGGAAGCCGGGGGCTGCGGCCTCCGACTGCGCACGGCTGCTGGATGGCCTGACAGCCGAGGAGCGTGCACATATCGTCATACATGATTTTTTCGAACTGGCAGGACCGTACGGCCTGCACGGAATCCATCTGAATTCCAGGCGGAATTCAGTGCCGGAGGGCTATACGGGGCATGTCAGCCGGTCGTGTCATTCACTGGAAGAGGTGAAGCTATGGAAGCCTTCGTGTGACTATGTCTTCCTAAGTCCGATATTTGACAGTGTATCGAAACAGGGCTATCGTTCGGCGTTTTCCCCGGAGGCGCTGGACCGGGCCTGTTCCGATGGAATCATAGACAGCAAGGTCATTGCTCTGGGAGGTGTGACTCCGGACCGGATCAGAGAGTTGCGGTCTTCAGGTTTCGGCGGGGCTGCCATGCTCGGCCATGTCACCGGCCTGGCTTGTCTGCCGGAGGCCGAGCAGATCAGGAGGCTGGAGGAAATCAGGGAGGAGTTTTTCCACATGGACAGCCTCTGAGATCAGGAGGGACATGAGCTATACAAAATTGATATAGGGAGGCAAGAGATTGCAGATTCGGGAATTATTGCTATATTTGGGGCTGGAAAAATCTGAATCGATTTAAAAATCATAACCCGTAATGCCGTTTCAGATTAAAAATTTAAACAAAACTAACGCAATAATGAACAGATTTAACATTATCTTTTCAGCAGGCTTAGCATTAGTCATCTCAGGACTTGCAGTTTCCTGTACCACCGGTAGGGGGGGGCAAGATAACGTAGACTCACTGAGCATTTCCCTTTCATCAGACAAGAATTCCATTTTCGCAGACGGCTCCGATGCTGCCACATTCACCGTGGTGAACAATTCTTCTCGCGAAGACATCACGGATCAGGCTCAGATTTTCTGCGTTTCAGGCGATCAGGAGACAGAATTGACTGCTCCGAAATTCTCTACTGAAACACCGGGTTCATATTCATTCTATGCGAAATACAACGAAGCCATATCCAAGGAGATATCGGTCACAGCTGCCAGAGTAGATGCCGATGCATCTTCCCAGTACACTCTGTCCGCAGCCAAAAACATGATATACAATGACGGAGGAGACTTTGCCATCCTTACTCTGACAGACGCGGAGGGAAACGACGTGACTGAACTCGGCCAGTTCTATGCTGACGGAGAACCTGTCGAAGGAAACAGGTTCAGCACCACAAAAGGCTCTTTCTCCCCTGTCGTCATTTCAGCTACCGTCGCCGGCTCTCCTGTAAAGAATACTGTAGAAGTGACCGCTACCAGCTCATACGGTTTCACTTCACGTGCACTCCTGGAAGAAATCACCAGGACAAACTGCGAGTATTGCCCGATAATGATCAGAGTAATATCCGAACTGGCATCTGACAATCCTGAAACCGTAATCGCCTACAATGTACATAATACGGTTTCTTCAGTATATGAGAGCTGGTATTCCGAGAAATCACAGGAATGGTCCAGACTGTTCTGCGACTTCATAAACGTAGGGGCGAATGCTGGAGACAAAAAATACACTGGTGCACCGAGGTCTTTCCTGAACCGCTCGAAAGATGACTATACAGCCTCGGAAAATCTGGCCCAGACATTCAGGAACGCCGCCATCAACGGAGCCAAAGATGTGGCCATAGCCATGTGGAGCAGCACTCCCGATGCCAATACCATAAAACTGAATGCTACAGTAGGTACCAAGAAAGACTTCAACGGGAAAATCGTGGCTGTCCTCACTGACAATGGGATAGAAGCCGCACAGAACGGAGAAATGATCAACATGTTCAGAGTGATGAAAGCATACTATCCGGGTGTGGAAGGGCAGGCAGCGGCATTCGCCAAAGGCAAACCGCAGCACTTCGAGGCTGAATTCAATCTGCAGGAAACACCTGTCACGAGCATCGAGAACTGCGAACTGATAGTATTCGTCACGGATGATGCCGACGGTCTCTGTGAAAATGTTCAGGTCGCACATGTAGGTGAAGCCAAAGGGTACTGATTCTCGATATGCGGAAATATATTCTGGCAGCGCTATGCCTGCTGATGACTGTGCCCGTCTGGACACAGGAAAAGAAAAAACGAGACCTCGGAAAGCTGAACGGCAGCATCGAGACCTCATGGGGATGGTATATTAATGACCCGTCACTGAGCACTCCCCTCACCCGGAAATACGGTACGAATACCTATGTGAACCTTGGGTATACTATCAAGGGATTCCGTGCAGGACTCCAGTATGACATATACGAGCCGCCTATGCTCGGATATGATATTCCTGAAGGCAACGGTCTGAAAGGCTTTTTCGCAGGCTGGTCGGACAGCAAGTGGGACATCACGGCAGGAACATTCTACGAACAGTTCGGAAGCGGTCTTCTGTTCAGAGCGTACGAACAGAGGGACATGGGTATCAATACATCCGTGCTCGGAGCCAATGTAAAATGGCGGCCGCTCCCTTGGATTTCGACCAAGGTCATGGCCGGACTTCCGAGACGGTACATGGAAATGTTCAACACCAGCATAGTATATGGTGCAGATCTCGAACTGTCGCTTCTGGAACCGATCGTTCCCGAAACAGATGCGGTCCTGACTGTAGCCGGTTCATGGCTGATGAGAGATGACAAGACATCGGACAGGATCGAAGGGGCACCTGCAACTGTGAATTCGTTCAGCGGAAGACTGGGCTTCAGCAAGGGAGCATTCTCCCTGAGCGGAGAATACGTACACAAGGGCAAGTCTTACGGAATAGACCCGAGACAGACAGTGTTCGCTTTTGTAAAACCGGGACAGGCCCTCCTGCTCAATCTGGACGTTACGCTGCCAAGGGTAGGCATCACTGCAGTATGGAGATCCATAGAGAACATGTCCCTGTATCAGGATGATTCGAATTCCCCTACGCTGAACCTGAACTATATTCCGTCACTTACAAGACAGCATAAATACACTCTCTTCCAGCTATATCCACACCAGGTACATGACTATGGCGGAGAAACCGGAGGAAGTATCGACATCACCGGAAATATTCCTGTAGGAGGAAATCCGCGACGGCCGTTGAAATATTCAGTGAACGGTTCAGTATTCTGGGATATGGAAGCCGACGATACAGGCTACAGGTTCATGAGTACCGGCGGGGAACTTCTCTGGGCAGAAGTATATCTGGAACTCGAAAAGAAATGGGGACCGGACTGGAAGACTATCCTCGCGATGGGATGGCAGAGAAAACCGGAAGTCAGCCGTTTCGGCCTTGGAAAAATGGACATGAACACAGTGTCTGCAGCTGCCGATGTGCTGTGGCAGATCTCCTCAAGATACTCACTGAGAATGGAGGTACAGCACGCCTGGAGCGATTTCTTCGATGACCAGGGCTGGATGATGGGGATGCTGGAATTCGGCATCGCACCAGGTTTCATGTTCTATGTCAGCGACATGATAAACTACAGGACATACGCCACGACGAACACCCACTATTATGACATAGGAGTAAGCTATGCATGGAAATTCCTCCGGACATCCCTGTCATGGGGGCGGCATCGCGCCGGTGAGACCTGTTCAGGAGGAATATGCAGATACGTACCTGAATACACGGGTATGAATGCCAGTCTGTCGATAATACTATAACTCATTATTATAATTTTAATTAAAGCAAGATGAAAAAAGTTTCATTATGGAAAACCGCTGCAGCGCTGTCACTGGTGCTGCTGTCAGCAGCTTGCGGACCGGAAGAAATACCGGCTACCATCAGCGGACTGCCTGACGGAGATGTGACTTTCGAGTGGAATTCTACCGAAAGCCAGACAATCACAGTCGAAGCCAATTATGACTGGACATTCGAAGAAAATGACAAAGACAATATCATCGAAGTTTCACGTCCGGAAGGTACAAACGACCTGGTCATCACACCGAACAGGAACTACTCCATAGATGTACTGAGCGCTACCATCAACATCACTGCCGGCTCAGGATCGGCAGCTGCCACCCAGACCATCACGGTATCACAGGGAGCAAACACGAAGACATATCTGACTTTCCTGGACAGCGACATGACAGGCGACAATCCTATCATCCAGTTCCCGTCCGAAATCGGAGGAGAACCTGCTGTAAGGGAAATCCGCATGCTCACGAACAATATATTGTCCATAGAAATCTCAGCTAACCAGGAAGTGATAGTCCCTGAAGAGCCCGAGACCCCGGAAGAGGGAGAAGAAGGCGAGACAGACGAGCAGACCAAGAGTTCTTCTGTCACGAAAGTACAGCTCCCTGATGACTACGGATGGATGTCATACGAAATCTCCGAAGAAGAAACCGATGAAGGTACAGTCTCAGTCCTGACCCTCACATCCCAGATCAACCAGGATACTGAAAAGAACCTGACCGTAGCCATAGAGATAGTCAGCGGAAGCGAGGAAATAAACAACGAGATAGTAACCAAGAGAGTCGGTCTGGTTTCACTGAGTTCCGAGCCTACCATCACCACTAATCCTGATCCTGAGACCGGTCTCGTCTTCGAATACAACAGCACGGAACCTCAGACTTTTTCGCTGATAACCAACGTAGAGCACTGGGTTATGGATGAAGAATGGGGATCTGAAAGCGGAAACGAAGCATGGCCTGAATTCCCAACTATCGAAAAAGTGGGTGAAGAAAACGGCGTAGTGACATATTCCGTGACTGTTCCAGCCTATTATCTTACTACAGACAGAGCCGCCAATATCGGTTTCCAGCAGACCGATGAAAACGGGAACAGAATATCTCCTGAAGATGGAGGCGCTATCAATATTTTCCGCGTCACACAGAAAGGTGCGCCTCAGGCAAGCATCACTCTGAACGAAAATCAGGTCATCTTCAACAACGACGAAACCGAGAAACTGGTTGAACTCACGGTTTCCATTCCGGAAAGGGTAGCTGTATCATGCTCTGATACGGAAGGCAATGAAGCAGGATGGCTGTCGGCGGAATACGACGAGACTGCAGGTGCACTGGTTATAAGCGTCAAGGAAGTTCCTGAGGATGAAGCCAACAACGGTATCGTAACAGTAACCGTAGGAGAAGGGGCAAATACAGCTGCGGCCAAACTCCAGGTAACCCAGATAGCCAAGACTCCGTCGATAATGGTCAAGCCGGAATCCGTGACCCTTAACTCAAACGGCGATGCTGTCGATGTAGAGGTAGTCACCAATGTCGACAGCTGGGATATCGTTCCTGAAAGCGGTGATACTGACGTCATAACTGCCAGCAAGAAAGACGAGAAGACTATAAGCGTTTCCGCATCGAGCCTGACTGCAGGAAACAGAAACGCAACATTCACCATAAAGGCCGGAGAGGTATCGGCAACCCTGAATGTCGTTCAACGTGTGAAAATGAATATCGGTGATCCTTTCGTGGTAAACGGCAAGACTGTAGGTATCGTATATGAAGTGGATGCAGAAGGCATGCATGGAAAAGCGTTCAGTCTGACAGTCAAGAATATCTGCGACATGTATTTCTTCAAGGGAAGTAACGATGAATGGGTTGAACTTCCTGATGGAAATTGGACAATGATTCCAGGTGTTACCATGGAAGATTCATACACACCTCGCAACACTACAAATGGTTTGACAAACAGTCAGACAATGAAAACCGCTCCTGATTGGGAAAATCATTTCCAAATGCTTAAATGGGTAGAAGATCTTGGTAAAGAGCAAGGTGTAGAATGGTATATTCCTGCTATTGAAGAACTGAAAGCTGTTGTAGAATATATGAGTAATGCTAAATTTATCACTACAACAGATGAATCCGGTACTACAACTACAAAACTTGATGACTCTGACCCGGCAAAAATCGAAACCGCATGGGACAACATCAGGAACTTGTATAAAGAATATTCTTTAGAAAACAACACTGAGCAATATGTTGTATTCCAAGCCATCAATGAAGATTATACGGAATATGTAGACTGTCTGCATCCAGCAATATATGATGAAGATACATGGGAGCTTGTTCAACCGGGAGATGATAACGCTTACAGATGGATATCTTCAACTGTAGTAAAACCTGAAGGTATGCGGGACAACATGAGTTATACCGTTCATACAAAGAATTATGCAACTGACCCATATGCAGCAGTATATGATTGGCATGTGCCTGCAATATTTGAAGATGCCGGATGGGGAGATGATTTCGATCAGTACGGTTGCAGCATCCATCCTATATGCCAGTTCTAAACTATTGATTTCATTTTCACGAGACTGTGTCAAAATGGTAAATTTTTGCACAGTCTCTTTAGGTGTATCAGAATTGATAATATGCAAGGCATTGAGGGTGAGGGCGACATGATACACCGCCATGAATATGCCTTTAAATAAGAATTATTGTTCTAATTTCAATCGAAACTGATGGTTAAAAAAATTATTGCCACCCTTTTAGGGTGCATGATAGCCTTGTCCTCGCTATGGGCGCAGGTGCCTCAGGTCACGGTGACGGGAACTGTCATCGACGAACAGAGCATTCCCGTGGCAGGAGCAGGCATTGTCGTCAAAGGGACGACAACAGGTACTTTCACTGACGGGGACGGAAAGTTCACTCTGGAATTCGACATCATGCCTGATATCGTACTGGAGTTCTCTTTCCTCGGCATGAAGACCCAGGAAGTGAAGGTAAGTCCGAGAAACCTGAAAGCCAAAGTGGATGTAGTGATGGAGGCTGACCAGAACGAACTGGACCAGGTGGTAGTGACAGGTATTTTCGAACGTGACCTGCAGAGCTATACCGGCTCCGTGACTACCATGAAGGGAGAAGATATCAAGAAAGTGTCCACAGGCAATATAGCGAAAGCCATCAGTACGATAGACCCGAGCTTCCGTGTGATGGACAATTTCGAGCTCGGTTCAGACCCTAACAGGCTGCCTGACATGCGTATGCGCGGTACTTCCACACTGCCTGGAGGTTCGGCTGCCGGAGGAGATCTGGTGTCTCTCCAGGGCGAATACGACACCTATCCGAACCAGCCTCTGCTGATGCTGGACGGATTCGAAATCGATGTCCAGACCATGGCTGACCTGGACCCGGACAGGATAGCCTCCATCACTATCCTCAAGGATGCATCGGCGACCGCCATATACGGATCGAAAGCATCGAACGGCGTCATCGTCATAGAGACATTGGCACCGAGGCCCGGTGCCATAAATGTGACCTACAGCGGAAACGTGCGCGTGGAGATTCCTGACCTGACTTCTTACAACCTGATGAATTCGGAAGAGAAGATCTATGTAGAGAAACTGGCAGGACTGTATCCCGAGAACGACCTCGCCGCCCTCAGGGACTATGAATCTCGTCTGAGGGAAGTCCGCAGAGGTGTGGACACTTACTGGCTTTCACAGCCGCTCCGCACTTCCGTCCAGCACAGGCATGCGGTCACACTGGAGGGCGGCTCACAGGCCCTGAGATACAAGCTCTACGCAGGTCTGAACGAGACCCCGGGTGTGATGAAAGGCTCGAAGAGAAGCACACAGACAGCATCTCTGGACCTGAGCTACCGTTTCAGCAAGTTCCAGCTGAAAAACAGCGTGACAGTGGACAATTCCACCGGAACCAACAGCCCTTACGGCTCATTCAGCCAGTACGCAATGCTGAATCCATATCTGCGTCCGTACGATGAAGAAGGGAACATAAACAAGATCATGCAGACATGGAACATGATCTACGCTGGCGACGGAAACACATACGAAATCGCGAACCCTATGTACAACGCGACTTTCCACAGCCTGGACAGGACGACCAGCATGACCATCCGCGAACTTTTCAAACTGGAGTACCGTCCTTCCCCGGACTGGATTCTCCAGGGAAACGTATCCCTGAGCAAGGGCGTGAGCAAGGCGGAAGTCTTCCGTCCGGGATACCATACGGCCTTCACCGATGTCACTAACCCGACATTGAAAGGAGACTTTTCGAGGGACCAGTCCGAGTCTTTCAACTATGCCGTGGACTTCACCGCCATGTACAACAAGGTCCTGAAGGAAAAACACTACCTCACCGCGAACTTCCGCTACTCTGTCGAGCAATACAAGGACGAGACTTACGGAGCGCTGGTGACAGGATTCCCGAATGATTCCATGGACCACATCCTTTTCGGTCAGAAATATTCTGAAAACATGACCGGTTCCGAGAACACTTCCAGAAGCCTGGGAGCAGTACTCACCGCCGGCTACTCATATATGTACCGCCACTCTTTCGATGCGAATATCAGGGTGGACGGTTCCTCCCAGTTCGGCCGTGACAACAGGTTCGCTCCGTTCTGGTCAGTAGGTTACAAATGGAACATAACGAACGAAAAGTTCATGAAGAACGTAGAGTGGATGGATGACCTGGTCTTCGCCACTTCATACGGTATCACAGGTACGCAGGGTTTCGCCCCGTACCAGTCCCGTCAGGTATATTCATACTCGGACCTGATGCAGTATTATCTTTCTTCCGATGCGACCGGTATCGAACTGGTGGCGCTCGGAAACAACCAGCTCAAATGGCAACAGACAGCCACATGGAACACCAGGCTCGAACTTTCCCTGCTGAAAGGCCGCATCACCGCCAGGGCTGAATATTATCTGAAAAACACGACCAACTCTCTCGCACAGATCACTCTCGCCCCGTCTATCGGTTTCGGTTCATATCCTGCCAACATGGGTACTCTGCAGAACCAGGGTGTCGAACTGAATGTGGCCTTCATCCCGTACAGGAACGAGGCCAAGGAAGCATACTGGGTGATATCGCTGAACGGCTCGCACAACACGAACAAGCTCACTCAGATATCGGAGGCCCTGTCCCGCATGAATGAACTGAACGCCAGCGCAGAGTCTGTCACTCCGCTGCCCCGCTATGTCGAAGGGATGTCCACTACGGCCATCTGGGCAGTACGTTCTCTCGGCATCGATCCTGCCACGGGAGATGAAATCCTGCTGAAAAGGGACGGTACGATCACCAGCGAATATGACCCTGTGGATGCAGTAGTCTGCGGAGATTCCGAACCGAAATGGCAGGGAAACGTGAATACATCATTCAACTATATGGGCCTGGGCGTGAGCCTGAACTTCATGTACCGTTTCGGGGGCCAGATGTACAACTCCACCCTCGTCAGCAAGGTGGAAAACGCAGACCTGCGCTACAATGCCGACCGCCGCGCCCTCTACGACAGATGGCAGCAGCCGGGAGATGTGGCACAGTACAAGAGAATCACGAACTCGGCCGACGGGGCGAACACCCAGCAGACTTCCCGTTTCGTGATGAACGAGAACCTTTTCCAGTTCAGTTCCCTTTCCATTTCCTACAGGATGGAGAAAAACCAGTTCCCGTTCCTGCAGAAACTCCACATTTCCTCGATGAAATGGGCTTTCAACATGGAAGACATCTTCTATCTTTCTTCCATAAAGAGGGAGAGAGGTACGGACTATCCGTTCTCAAGACAGTTCGCACTTTCACTTAATCTGGTGTTCTAAGGCAAGGAGGTATTGAATATGAAAAAGAAAATATTGACAGCGATATTGGCACTGCCGTTACTGGTTTCCTGCGGAGAATGGCTGGACGTACAGCCGAAAACTTCCGTGGAGGAAGAAGATCTTTTCGCCAGGGAATACGGCTTCAAGGATGCTCTCACCGGCTTCTACGTAAAAATGGGCAAGACCATGCTCTACGGGCAAACCCTCACCTACTACTACATGGACATGCTTGCGGGTCTGTACGAGAGCGCACCTGACGTATATGACTGGTCAGCCGTCTATGCATACGACGGAACATATCAGAGCACGGTAAACAGCATTTACTCCGAGATGTACAACGTCATAGCGAACATAAACAATTTCCTGAAATTCGTGGACCAGAACCGCTCTGTCATCACTACGGAAAACTACTACGAGACCATGAAGGGCGAAGCCCTGGGACTGAGGGCTTTCCTGCATTTCGATCTGCTCAGGATGTTCGGTCCGGCAGACTACAGGAACAATCCAGAAGCAGACGCCGTACCATACAGAACAAGTTTCGACAACATAGCGACTCCGATACTCCCGGCGTCAGAAGTCCTGGACATGGTCATCGAAGATCTTCTGGCTGCGGAAGAACTGCTCGAAGGACATGACAGCGAGATATTCAACTACGACAACTCTGCCGATCCCTTCACCGAAATGCGTCAGATGAGGATGAACGTATGGGCCGTGAGGGCCATGCTTGCAAGAGTCTATTGCTACAAGGGAGATGCAGAAAGCAAGGCTCTGGCCCTGCAATATGCACTCGACGTGATAGGAAGCGGACATTTCACACTGTCCACATACGACAAGATCACCACGGCCCCTATCATGCCTACCGAACAGATTTTCTCCCTGTACATCGACAATTATTACCAGATAGTGGACGAAGTTTTCGTAAACGCGAATGCTTCCACCATTCTCAGCGCATACGAGACCACCGTCAGGACATGGTACCAGACAGAAGCGGACGCCAGATACAAGACTTTTCGCAGGGTGAGCACAGACGGAGGCCAGTTCAAGAGAGTAAGCCAGAAATACAACCAGAGCTATTATACATCCTCAAGGGACGACTATTCCGGACTCAACTCCCAGCCTCTGATCCGTCTTCCGGAAATGTACTATATCGCTGCCGAATGCGAGCCTGATGCCAAGACAGCGGCAGCATATCTGGACGAAGTCATCAGTACCCGTACCGGGCAATATTCAACTACCACCACTACCGACTTCGACAAGACCGACACCAGGCAGATCTACGGTATGGTCACGGGCCAGACAGTGAGGACGAACGAACTGATGAAGGAATACCTGAAGGAATATTACGGCGAAGGCCAGCTTTTCTTCTTCTACAAGAGATTCGCTTTCACCGACTTCCCCGGCTGTCCTCTGGACAATAATGAAAGCATGGCATCTCACTACCAGATGCCTATACCTGATGATGAATTTATCTTCGGAAACAACAATTAGACGATGAATACACGACACATAATGATTTCTGCGGCACTTGTCTGTGCCATAAGCGCATGCAAGGTAAACGACATCGCCCTGTATGACGAGGCTCCCCGTCTTGAACTCGGCGGTGCCGTATCATACACGTTCTCGGATGAAGAATATCTGGATGCATATATCCTGGGAGGTGAAGGATATTCTGAAACAGAATTCACGGCGCAGCTGATAGGGTATTTCCTGGATGCTCCGCGCACCTTCCAAGTGACCACGAATCCGGTGGCCTCGGCATTTACGCCTGAACTGGTATTCGAAAATCCCTATGAATTCCCTACAGGGACAGCCACATCAGCTGCGAAGTTCAGGATCAAATGCCCGTCAAGGGAAAACGTTTCCACCAGGACCAGCACATATACCGGCCAGACAGACATAGTGTACGACATGTCATCCCATGACCATCAGTTCGGCTCCGGAAGGATAGAAAACAATGCAGCCAGAGTCAATGTGGTCCTGCAGATTTATCCTCAGGACTGGAACAACCAGTTCTGGGGCGCATACAGCACGTCCAAATACATCTTCATGATGGAAACTTTCAAGGCTGTGCATGGCGATATCGAGCAGAACAATGATTCCAAGCTTCAGATACGTTCCGCGTACAATGCATGGAAAGCCGAAAACGGACCGCTTTACGGTGATGACGAAGACAGCGGAACTGAAATCGCATTCCCGTTATAAACGAATTTTCGCAAATTATTTGACTGACAATGAATATTATGAAAACATTCCGATATGCAGCGGTTCTCCTGGCAGTCATGGCAACGGTTTCTTCCTGCTATGAAGATCTGGGGAACTACGAATATCACGAAATAAACGAGATCATCATCACTCCTGGAGTGTACAGCTACTCTACTCCGGCTGCAGGACAGACAGCTACCGTCACACTGGATCCGGCAGTAAGCCAGACCATGAAAGAAGATACCGGGAATCTGTCTTACGTATGGAAACGCCAGGGCGCGGCTCTCTCGTGGGAAGAAGTGGGACACGAACCCACATATACTTTCGAAGTCACTTCCAGCGATGTACAGACGATAAATTTCATCTTCGCTGTGACAGATGACGAACTTGGCATCACGACATACGCCGAGATACCGGTGAACCCTATCTTCAAGTTCGAGCAATGCTGGTTTCTCCTCCAGGATGTGAACGGGCAGGCCGTGCTCGGCAGCGTGGACGGAGAAGGTGACGGCAGGGTGGTCACTTCCGACATTTACAGGCAGGAAACCGGAATATCCCTGGACGGAAGCCCGAAAGGCCTGGGCGTCCACCCGTACAGAAGGTCCCTGCCTATAAGAGAGTATCCTATGGACCCGGGATATGAAATCCTTCTCGGGGTTTTCACATCAGCCAAACCATATATCCTGAACGGAAGCACACTGGCAGAGCATTCTTCTCTGGACTACTGGAGAATCCTGTACGGGAAAAAGGCTTCCGGGGACATGAGGTTCAATCCGCAGATGATGCAGGGTCATACAAACGGTTTCGCCATCATAGATGACGGACGTCTCTGGTATGCCGTACCGGACGAACTGGCGCTTATGTATGAAGCCGAACTCGGACAGACTGCGGGAGGCGGTGACTATTACGCTACGGACATGAATCTTTCTTATGGAAGAAACGCGCAATGTCTTGTTCTCTACGACTCCCAAGGCAGCCGTTTTCTGTACTACAGCAATTCCGGACTGGGTATGGGGTACAATGAAAGGGCTGATATCATCGATGGAGGAGGGACTGCCGATGATGCCTATTTCAACCCTAACCAGGCGAATACCGCATCATTGACCGACATCGAAGAAGGCGATCTTCCGAACATGTTCAACCCTTCGGCCCTGCCTGCCGGCCTGGTCATGGACAACATGGGAATGACTCAGGTGGAAAACGGCGTATCGAACATCCTGGCGACAGGCCATGTCGGAAACACATTCCACTCTTATGAAATGAGCATGTATTCCATCACAGGACATACGGCCGGTCTCTCGAACTGTCCGAACTCATGGACAGTGAGCATGGAAGGTGACGTATCATCATACGGAAACGGGAAAATCCCCGTGGCCACATCCGACTATTTCATACGGCTCTTCTTCTATGCGGCAGGAAACACCATCTACAAGGTCGACCTTACATCCGATTCGCCTGTCATCACACCGCTGTGGACTGCCGATGATACAGGAGCGGTGATCACCGGACTGAAGATGAAGTCAGATACGACAAACGAGGATGTGAGATATGGTGAAGAATTGCTTCCTAAAGGCATTGCACACCACATGGGCGCGATAGTCAGGCATCAGGACGGAAGCTGCGACCTGGTCGAATTCAACCTGACTGCCGCCGGTGAAATCGAGCAGGACGGCTCAGGAAACCAGTCTGTCCGCGTGTTCGACGGTTTCACGAATGTAGTGGACTTCGTATTCTCGTACAGGGAAAGGATTTAATACTTCAAGTCTTCGGGACTTTTATGAAATTCAGACATATTTTTTTGATTCAGGCGATTCTAACCTTTATCCTGGGCATGACGGTGATAGCGATATCATCGGGCCGCGAAGGTAAACGGGATCGCCTGGATCCGTATTATACATCAGAGAAATGGAGCATTCCCGACAGTATCGTCGGGAGGGATTTCAGCATGTTCGTGACCGTCATCGACACTGATTTCGAGCCTGGACCGGACGCCAAATTCGGATACCCCGGAGACAGGTTCGGCCCTATGATCTTCAGACTGGTCAGGGAAGGTGACGAACTGGTGCTGCAGCAGGCCACCGGTTTCGCGTCCTCGCATTATCACTCCGCGGCCGGATGGGCGGGCATGAACGGAAACCCGGAACACGACCATCTGCACGAGCTGTACGCGGAAAGGTCGGAATATATGGAAATGAGACGCTTCCCTATCCTGGAAGAAAGGGACAGCTACATCACCATACCGGTATCCGACTGGCTTGAGGATGACGCTTATTTCGGGCTGCAGCCTTATGCCGCATTTCTGAGAATCGGGAACAGGATAGAGAGAAGTTCCCGTCTCCTGGAAGTGGAACACAGAAGAGAACAGGTCATCATCAGATACAGCCTCAGGTACGCTCCCCTGCCACTCCCCGGAGCCTCGGACAAATCTACAGGATGGACAATAGGAGTATGTCTGACACTGCTTCCTGAAGAGAGGATGCAGTCCGTATTCGCAGACAGGAGGGTCGGCTATTTCGAAGTTCCTGCAGTACAGGTAGATCCGGCGGGCATCTATATCAGGGAAGCCAGCGTCATCAAGAAATTCCGTGACAGCCTGACATTCTGCGTATATCCCGGGTTTCCGCAGCATCTTCTGCCTGCAGTCAGAAAGGCCGTAGAGAACTGGGACCGGGTTTTCAGAAAAGACGGTCTGGATTTCAGGGTAAGACTTGCGGAACCTTCACGCGATGAACTGGAATCAGGCAAATACAGGACAGACGATGCCAGGATATCCTGGATCAAATTCAACGATGCCCCCCGGAACGGGAACGCATACGGAAGAGTGTACACTGACCTGAGGACAGGAGAGTCGCTTTGCGCATATCTGGGAATTTTCAGCGGTGTGGACAGGACACTCAGGCAGTGGTACCTTTCCCAGACAGGTGACATCATGCCGATGCCGGACGAGATGTATCTGGCGATGTTCGAAATGGTCATCACACACGAAATAGGCCATACACTCGGACTGGAACACAATTTCTACGGCAGCTGCCGCTTCGATGTGAAAGAGCTGCGGAACCCTGCAGTCATGGCAAGATTTTCACACGGAAGCTCCATCATGGACTACATGAGGCTGAACTATGCCGTACAGCCTGAGGACGGAATAAGCCTGACCGACAGGGTGCCTGTCATAGGACCTTACGATGAGGCCGCCATCAAATGGGGCTACGGACATTTCCTGACTGAAAAAGAACGGAATGATTTCGCAGGATGGATGTTTTCCCGCGACAGTCTCAGATACCTGCCGCAAGTCGTGGATGATCCGATGACACAGACTGAGGACCTCGGAAAGAATCCTCTGCGTACTGCCGGAATGGGTATGCAGCATCTGCAGCGTGCCGTGACATCATATCTGGAAGCGATTTCCGTACCTGATTCGCTCGCGGAAGAAACAGCTGTACCTGATCCGGACAGCGTCTTCATATATTCATCGGTATCTGCGCAATACCGTCAGTTCGTGGAACATGCCCTGATGTTTGTCGGAGGAAGACAGAGAATAGTCGATGCCGGAGGTCATACTATAGCTGTCCCTGTATCTTCCGGCCTTCAGGAAGAGGCGCTGGATTTTCTCAGAAAATATGTTTACGAACCTCCTCAGTGGGCTGCGTCCATCGTAGACGAAGAATACCGCGAATATGTCGGGACGAGAGTGAAAAGGAATCTGGCCAGAGGAAAGGAAAAGACATGGAACAAGGATGACAGGACGTTCAGCATGGAAATAAGGGACGGAAGGGTGATCCTGAACATGGATGAAGCCTACGTATCTGTCAATGCCCAGATAGACTGCGGGGCAGGTCTCAGGAACAGACCGCTTCCGGCGATACCTGTCTTCAAGGGGACCGGCCGGACGGATATCACAGACAGTCTGTACAGGATATTGTCATCAAGCGTATTGCGGGAAAACTACGGTTTTCTGTCGCTGAGAGAGACGGACATTTTCGACAAAGCCGACTGCGAGAAGACAGAAGACGGCTACAGGCTTACCCTGCATACCGGATTCGGATTCCTGCCTGAGGCCAGAACTGTGGAGATGGCGCCGATCCAGGGAGTCATGCCTGTACATATCTCGTTCTATGTCAGATGGGATGCCCCCGGAAAACCGAGAGGCGGAGCCCCCGTGAACAGACAGCACGAAATCACGAAAAACGATATGACTCTGCACATCAGCGAAGGAGTGCCTGAATTCTACAGACGGCAGCTGAAAAGGGCTGTCAGAAGGTACAACTGGGAATGCCGGACAAACATCAGGGTGGATGAAAGCACATCCCCGGTCAGGGCGGACTGCAATGCCGCCGTATCGTATGACATTCTCGGAAACGATATTTCGGTTTACTCCGTACCTGGATTCTACAGGCTGAACATCGGGGCAGGAACCGAACCGGACCGCCGCAGTGTCAGACACAAGTTCCGCATCGCCCTCGACTACCTGTCGGAAAGTGACCTGCCCGTCATTCCGAATTGAAAAATTTTATAATTTTATGACAATATTAAATCCATGTATCATGAAAAGGATTCTGACTGTTATTATCGCCGCTGCCGCGGCAATATCCCTGTGCTCCGCACAGGACATCTCGCCCAACATCACCGTAAAGGACCTTTCGGGCGACACAGTACTGATGAGCGATGTCCTCAAGGATGACGTAGTGATAGTCTCCTTCTGGGCCACATGGTGCAAACCGTGCCAGAACGAACTGGATGCACTCGCTGAAATAGAAGATACCTGGGCCGACCGGCTGAGGGTGGTGGCCATCTCCACTGATGACGCACGCTCGATCGCCAAGGTGAAATCTACCGTAAAAGCCAAGATGTGGCCGTACGAAGTCTATACCGATGAGAACAGCGAGCTGGCGAAGTCTCTGAACATAAATTCGATTCCGTTCGTAATGATCATCGTCGGCGGTGAAACCGTATATTCGCATACGGGATATACTCCCGGCAGCGAACGGCTGCTCGTGGAGAAGGCTCTCGGCTACGTTAAACAAGGGTCCTTTTGAATAAGACCGCTATAAAATTTCAGGATGCTTCCGCTTCAGGACCTCCAGACACTTCAGGAGATTGTTCGGATTAATGATGACCTCGGCACTCTCTGACTGTGCGAATGCATACATGTACTCGATGAATATGTCATCTTCCGCCAGGCTTTCCAGAATCTTCGAGAGAGCTCCCGGAACATTCGGGCAATGAATCTGTATCACATCGGTGAGTATCACGGCGAAGCCGGCATCGCGCAGCACCGCAGCCGTACGGTCAGCATCCTGAACTATCAGACGCATAAGACCGAAATCAGTGGTCTCGGCTATGCAGAAAGCCTGCATGTTGATGTCATGGGCCGCCAACGCCTTGGTCACCTCGTTCAGGCGGCCTGTCTTGTTTTCCAGGAAAACAGATATCTGCTTTGTAGTCATGATATAACGTTATTTTAGTTTTCTCTTGTCAATCACCCTTACGCTCTTGCCCTCGGACCTGGAAATGGAACCAGGCTCCATGAGCCTGACATTGGCACTGATGGAAAGAATGCTCTTGAGCTTGTCCGCCAGTTTTTTCTTCAGCTGCAGCATGGTCCCGAGTTCATCGCTGAAATAGTCCCGCCTGACCTCGACCTGGACTTCCAGGGTATCGAGAAGGTTCACCCTGTCGACCACCATCAGATAGACAGGCTCGAACTCAGGCATATCCAGTATGACGCTTTCCACCTGGGACGGGAAGACATTTATACCCCTGATGATAAGCATGTCATCGCAGCGGCCTATGATTCTGGTCATCCTCACATTAGTCCTTCCGCACTCGCATTGGCCGCTGATCAGGGAGGACAGGTCTCTGGTCCGGTATCTGAGCAGCGGCATACCTGTCTTCGTGAGGGTGGTGAAGACCAGTTCGCCGGTAGTCCCGTAAGGGAGCGGTTCGAGGGTGTCCGGATCGATGATTTCAGGGTAGAAATGGTCTTCGGAAATGTGCGAACCGTTCTTGCACTCGCATTCGTATGAAACTCCCGGGCCGATGATCTCGCTCAGACCGTAAATATTGTATGCCTGCAGTCCGAGTCTGGACTCTATTTCCTGTCTCATGTTTTCCGTCCACGGTTCGGCTCCGAATGCGCCTATCTTCAGACTGATGTCATCCTTCGTCATGCCATGTTTCTCCATGGCTTCCGCCAGATACAATGCGTAGGAAGGAGTACATGCCAGACCTGTGATCTTCAGGTCCTTGAGAAGACGCAGATGCTTTTCCGTATTGCCGGTGGATGTAGGGACTACAGTGGCTCCCACATACTCCACGCCGTAGTGTGCTCCGAGCCCGCCCGTGAACAGTCCGTAGCCGTAGCCGACGGAAAAGATGTCATCACGTGTGACCCCGTAAGCCGTGAAAGCCCTGGCTGCGCTTTCACTCCATATCTCCAGGTCTCTGCGGGTGTAACCCACTACCGTAGGATTCCCGGTAGTCCCGGACGAAGCGTGGAACCGGACTATTTCCGACTGGCTGGCAGCCTGGAGGCCTGTAGGATAATTGTCCCTGAGGTCCTGCTTGGTGGTAAAAGGCAGTTTCCTGATGTCTTCTATCGTCCTGATATCATCGGGTGTCATGTCCAGTGCCTGCATCTTCTCCCTGTAGAAAGGCACGTTGTGGTAGACCAGTTCCACGAGTTTGTGAAGCCGTTTCCCCTGCAGATCGGACATTTCGTCCCTGCTCATGCATTCTTTATTCTTGTTCCAGATCATGGTTTTATCGTTTGCTGGTTTTTCATAATGTTTTTCTGTGGTTCATGGACGGGTCCGGGATGGAATCCGGTCATTTGCCGTCCGGATGGTCCTTTCTGAATGCTTCCATCCTCTGCCGGAGTACAGGATACAGCTCGTCCCGCATTCTGGAAGAACATGCCCTCACTCCCTGCTGGTCACTGCCCGTCGTACCCAGGCTGATGCAGCTGACTCCGTAGTAGAGCAGTTCTTTCAGCAACTCTCCCCCGCTCATGTTTCCGTAGCCGAGCGTAAAGAAAAAGCCGTCCCCGACTTTCTGCGTGACATCCATGTCATATACGATATGGAAGCCGCAGTCCCGGAAGATGCGTTTCATCTTTTCCGCCCTGTCCGCATAGACCCTGGTATCCTCCACGAAATCTATCCTGCCGTCACAGGCAGCCTCAAGCATGGCTGCATAGGCATACTGGGTGGATGTGGTGCATCCGCTGGTGATCATGTACAGGATGGAAGCTATGAATGTCTGGCCGAAAATGCCCGAGTCGCCATAACGTCCTGCAAGTGCCGGGTAATGGCGGTCGAAAAGCGAATCGGAGATGCATGCAAGAGCCATTCTCTGGCCAGCATAGCTGAAAATCTTCGATGAAGAAAGCATCAGGATGTAATTCTCCGTGTATCTGGCTACGGTAGGAGGATAGGGCGGTTCGTACGGTTTCCCGAGATACTTTCTGAAATCCATGCAGAAATATGCCTGGTCTTCCATCACTACAGCATCGTATTTCGTGGCCAGTCCGCCTATGATCTCCAGTTCGGACTCTTCCAGACAGATCCATGCCGGATTGTTCGGATTCGAGTACACTATGGCGGCTATGTCCCCTGATGACATCACGGACTCCAGTTTGTCTCTCAGTTTTTCCCCTCTGAAATCATGGATATCGAACCAGACCCAGTCTATGCCCAGGATTTTCAACTGGGATTTCTGTATCGGGAAGCCAGGATCTATGAACAGGACCCTGTCCTTGCCTTGCAGACGCTGGGTACAGGCTATGAAGGATGCAAATGACGCAGCTACCCCGCCTGTAGTCGGGATACAGGCTCTGGCGCTGATGTCTATGCCGATGAAGGCTTTCACGAAACGCGATGCCGCCTCTTTCAGTTCCTCCACACCGGCTGCCGCAGGGTACTGCGACACTATGCCGCTGTCCAGAGCCGCCTTTTCGGCTTCTATGCCTATCCTGTTCGGAGGGAGACCAGGCGAACCCTGGTCCATCCTGATGAACGGTATGCCTGTCCTTTCTTCCAGAGCGGATGCCACCAGAAGGATTTCCCCTATGGTCGCATTCTCCAGATCGGCGATGTTCAGCTCCCTGACAATGTCTGCCACCAGAGCTTCTGAGAATACCTTGTTATCTGCCATATTCCTGTCCGATTTCAAAAGCCCTCAGATTCATTTCCACTATCCGCTCCCCTTTGGAAGCGAAAACATTCCGTATGCTTTCCCTGAGCTGGTCCGGCGTCAGTATGCCGATGACACCTGCAGCTGCACCGAGCAGTATCACATTTGCCGATTTCGGCATGGAATTCTCCTGTGAAATCCTGTCGAGGTCGAGAGTGATGACGTGC
This sequence comes from uncultured Bacteroidales bacterium, assembly GCA_944326365.1. Classification (GTDB taxonomy): domain Bacteria; phylum Bacteroidota; class Bacteroidia; order Bacteroidales; family UBA932; genus Cryptobacteroides. Next base: position 33,619 of record CALVDR010000017.1, read on the forward strand.
TCCATGGCAGCCAGTGCCGATTTCACCTTTTCTTCGGGATAGTTGCCTATATTCAAAAACGGTGAAGACGAGGTGATGACATAGCCGTCCTTGTGCAGGAACGGCAGATATCTGAGCGCCTCCATCGGTTCCATGGAAAGGATGATGTCCGCCGAGCCGAGCGGCACCATGTCGGAATGGATTTCGGCATCTGAAAGCCTCAACCCGGATTCCACTTCCCCGCCGCGCTGGCTCATGCCGTGCACTTCAGCCTGTTTGAGATTCAGTCCGGCTCTGACAGCCGCATCTCCTATGATGGTGGCTATGGAGAGGATTCCCTGACCTCCCACGCCTGAAAGTATGATGTCTTTTTTCATTGTTCATTTTCCTGTTTGAGAACTGTCCGGATTCAGGCCTGTCTGCTGGCCATGCGTTTCTTTCTGGCGAGTGTCTGCATGCATTCCCTGCGCGGAATGATCACGGAAACCCCGTCATATTCAAGTTCCTCCCTGATGATGCGGGTGATTTCCTCCATGTTCTTCTGCAGAGGGACCACCACCCTCACGTGTTCCTTTTCCACACCCAATGCCAGGCAGATGGCCTCGAACTTGTTCGTACCTGCCGAGTCCTGGCCACCGGTCATGGCTGTGGTCAGATTGTCGGAAATGACGACCGTGATATTCGAGCGGTCGTTCACGGCATCGAGAAGCCCCGTCATGCCGCTGTGCGTGAAAGTGGAATCACCTATCACCGCCACAGCAGGATGAAGTCCTGCATCCGCTGCACCTTTCGCCATGGTGATCGAAGCCCCCATGTCCACACACGTGTCTATCGCGCAGAACGGAGGAAGCGCACCCAAGGTATAGCACCCGATGTCGGCGAATACCCTCGAGTCGGGATAGTCGGCAAGCACCTGGTTAAGGGCAATATATACGTCCCTGTGACCGCATCCCTGACACAGGGCCGGCGGTCTCGGGACAATGCCTTCGGGCACGGTATATACCGGAACTGTCTTTTTCCCGACAGCTGCTCCCACACAATCCGGGTTCAGTTCCCCTGTCCGCGGCAGGTCTCCCGTAAGCCTTCCCTTTACAGGATAGTCCCCGCCCACGATACTCCGCACCTGCTCTTCGAGGAAAGGCTGGCCGTCTTCGACGACCAATATCTGACTGCATCCCGCCGCAAATTTCCTGACGGCTTCTGCCGGAACGGGATACTGGGATATCTTCATCAAATGATATCCTGCTTCCAGGACATGGTTTTCCATGACATAATTGTAGCCTGTTCCGCAGGCGATGATCCCTTTCGGAAGACCCGCTCCGGCATTGCCCGGAAGGGCACCTGCATTCCCGGAGACGGAGTCATTGCCCGAATGGGCACCCTGGTTTCCGGAAACGGCCGGATAGTCAGGAACGGATATCCTGAAGAACGGGGAGGAAGCGGAAAGCTGTTCGAGATGAGGCTGTTTCGCGGTCAACGCGAGATTCTTTCTTTTGGCGTTCGCTGGCAGGAGAACCCATGCGGAGCGGTCTCTGTCGGCAGGTTTCCTGACTGTATCAGGCTTGTCCGCCGATATCCGTACCGCAGCCCTCGAATGGGCAAGCCTGGTCGTGATTCTCAGCAGCACAGGGAGTTTCTCCTTTTCGGAAAGCTCGAAAGCGTATGCCATCATTTCGTATGCTTCCTGCTGCGTGGATGGCTCCAGAGTGGGAATCATGGCGAATTTTCCGTAGAATCTGGAGTCCTGTTCGTTCTGGGAAGAATGCATGGAAGGGTCATCGGCGGCCACGACTACCAGTCCGCCGTTCACTCCGGTCATACCGGCATTCACGAAGGCATCGGCAGCGACGTTCATACCGACGTGTTTCATGCATACCATACTCCGGCAGCCGGCATAGGACATTCCCAGCGCGGCCTCCATGGCTGTCTTTTCGTTCGAACTCCAGGTACAGTGGATACCGTTTTCCCGGGACATGGCCGAATGCTGGATGTATTCAGTGATCTCGGTGCTCGGGGTGCCGGGATAGGCATACACGCCCTTGATTCCGGCATGCATGGCGCCTTCGGCTATGGCTTCATCGCCAAGCAATAGTTTTACTTGTGTCATATTCGTGTCCGTTTATAAATGGTCGTTCACTCCGGCCCGACGGAATATCCTACCTGTATCGGAGATTTCATCGGACTTACGTTATTTTACAGTGTACAGGTATCTTTCTGAAATCCGAACGTGTCTGCGTCTTCGAGAACCGGAAATTTCTTCCTGAAATCTTCCAGAAGATCCATGCTGATGTCTGCACAGATCCGGCTTTCCATGCTGTCAGGGCATTCTGCTACAGTCTTACCGTACGGGTCTATGACGGCTGTCCCGCCTTCGTATTCGCATGACGGGTCACTGCCGCATCTGTTCACTCCTGCCACATAGCACTGGTTTTCTATGGCCCGCGCTCTGAGAAGCTGTCTCCAGGCCTCGGTCCGCGGTTTCGGCCAGCTCGCCACGTAGATGATCATATCATAGTCTCCCCTGTTTCTGGACCATACCGGGAAACGGAGGTCATAGCAGATTTCCAGAAGTATGCGCCAGCCTTTGTATACGACTACGGTGCGTTCACTGCCTGCCGTGAACCTCAGATGTTCTCCGCCGTATGTGAAAAGATGCCTTTTGTCATACTGATCCACTGTCCCGTCAGGATGCACGAAATAAAAGCGGTTGAAATATTTCCCGTCTTCCTGGACGGCGACACTGCCCGCTATGGCGCAGTTGTTCCGGGAGGCTTTGTCTTTCATCCATCCGAGGGTCGCCGAAGGCAGCGGTTCCGCTATGCCTTCCGGCACAGTGCAGAAGCCCGTGGAAAACATTTCCGGGAAAATGTACAGGTCCGAGCCGCGGTCTGACTGGAAGATACTGTCATTCCGGGCCATGTTCGCCTGAGGGTCGGCCCATACTATATTTCTTTGGAGCAATGTGATTTTCATTTCATGTCTGTTGAGTGGTCTGCATGCAGGTTCATTTCCATTATCGTCTTCTGCGGAGTGAGTCCGCAACGGCGGTAGAATTCGAGGGCGGAGGCATTGCAGCTCCACACATTCAGTGTGAGACTGTCACAGCCATTGTCAGAGGCGAAGTCTCTGACAGCCTGGAAAAGGGCTTTTCCAATTCCCTGGCCGCGGAATTTCCGGTCAACGCAGAGGTCGTCGATATAGAGGGTCCTGTGATCGTAGAGGATGTTGTCGTCACGGACTTCCCTGAATATGCAGAAAGCGTAGCCCATCATGGTGCCGGTGTCATCCACTGCAGCGAATACGGGTGTCTTTTCATCGTTCAGAATAGCCGCCAGCTGGTCTCGGGTATATTTTTTCGCACCTGTCTTGAAGAGGTCCGGACGGCCTTCATGGTGTATCATGCATACCTGATACAGAAGGTCGTCTATCCGGTCCATGTCTTTTTCCTGTGCCCTGCGGATTTTCATGTCTTAACGTCAGTCCGACGAATTATTTTACTCAGTACCAGAGACTCCGTCGAACTGACGTTACGATTTCTTCGAAATCTCTTTACCTTTTACGTGTCACCCCACCTAAATCCTCCCCTACGTATGGGAGGACTTGCCTACGGATTCGTTCCACGAATCCTCTAAAAGAGGTAGTTCTCTGAAATTCACTACGTTCTTTTCATCGAACTCACGTTGTCTTATGTGGTTAAAGTTTCAAATTTAAGAAATTCCATCCGAAATTTCAACCCGCATGCTACTTCAAATGTTCCAGAATCTCATCGGCGGAAATTCCCAGCAACCGGGCCTGTCTGGCCACTTCCGGCAAGATCTCTTCCATGAAACGTTTTCTCCGCACCGACAGAATCCTGTCCCTGGCATCGTCAGTCACGAAATAGCCCAGACCGCGGCGCGTCTGTATGATACCGTCGGACGTCAGTGCATCATACGTCCTGACAACGGTATTGGCGTTCACGCCGAGCATTACAGACAGTTCGCGGACACTGGGCACACGCTCTCCGGCCGTGTACTTTCCGTAAAGTATGTCATCGCATATCCTGTCGGCCATCTGAAGATATATGGCCCTGTCATCCCTGAAATCAGTCATCTGAGCTCATATCTTTTCATCAGAAAACAGGAATACCACACATTCACAGCCAGCAACAGGCACGAAATCACAGCTGTGGACACCTGTGCCGCGGACCTTGAAAGCACGCCGGCCATCATCATGGATGCAGGGGCAAACAGGACCAGGAGATACACCAGCACTCCGAACCAGAACCCGGGCTTCCGGTATCCGTTGTTCCGCAATACCGGCAGAATCATGGCAATGACTGTGGAACTGATGCACACCTCAAGCAGAGTCCGCCAGAGAGCAGCTCCATTCCTGACAAACAGCAGATACTGTCCTGTGCCCGGGTCATGAGCGGAATCTGTTGTCATAAGCAGGCCTCCGAACCAATACACTCCTGAACCGATAATGACCGCCATGACCGCTACAGCCGCTCCCGGAATCGCCGCGGCCAGATAAGCTGCCGCAAATTTTTCACCGCGGCCGGCAGGTATCATCAGATTCGGCACAAGAACACCTCCCGACATAGCCAGGCCATACGTAACCGGCAGTATGAACATGACCAACACCTTGATCAGCTCCTCCGTGACCGACATTTTTTCCTGAATGGCTCCGTCCACTGCCAGCAGAGGCAGCAGACAGCAGAACACTATGACTGCAAGCATGACAGCGGCAGCCTTCCCGAAACTGCAGAAACACATCTGCTCCAGCAAAAGCCTGCAGAACCGCCACATTCTTCTGAAACTGAAAGTCTTCATCTTATCACTCCTTTTCTTACGGCATTGAACAGCATCTCCAGATCCACATCAGTATCCTCAGACGTTTCCTTTTCCCTGATCACCCTGAATCCTCCGGGACAAGGCTCTGCATAGACAGCGCCCGCACCAGTCCGGTCCACCCCGAAAGAATACCTCCCAGAAAGTTCCTCCAGACATCCGGCGAACACCGTCCCGTCCTTTCTGAAAATCAGCACGTCCGTAAGCAGATTCTCCATGTCCTGCGTCCTGTGCCCTGAAATGACCACAGTCCGGCTTTCATCCGTATGCTTTACCAGCAGTTTCCTGAAAATATCCCTGGACGGAATATCCATCCCGTCCAACGGCTCATCCATCAGCAGGATATTTGTCCTGACGGACAATGCAAACGCGAGCATGACTTTTTTCTTCTGCCCTCCGGACAATTTCCCCAAATCTTTCACCTCGCTGCCGATTCCGGATGATTCGAGACAATCCATGAGGATTTCAAGGCTGAAATACGGATAGAATACGGACTGGAGTCCGATTAGCTTTTCCAGAGAAATACCGGGGAACCTGAATTCCGAAGGCATGTAAAAGATTTTCTGAAGAGTTTCCACGCTCCTTTTTGACACATCCTTTCCATCCAGAATGATGCTGCCCGAGTCCGGGAACAGCAGTCCGGAAAGAAGTTTCAGCAGGGTCGTCTTCCCGGCCCCGTTCATCCCGAGAAGGCCGTAAATTCTGCCCTCCTGAAGCCGGCAGGAAAGATTCCTGACCACCGGGACGTTCTTTTCGTATCCGAATGATACATTTCCAATTTCCAACATAGTGTACTGATCTTTTCAATATTGTCCGGCACCATGCAGTCTGGAATCCGGTCTAGTCCTGCATATATGGCGCCTCATGTCGTTCTACTGTACTATATAAGTAGTACACCGCAAATATAGGAATTCTTTCCGTTTCTGCAAAATATTCCAGAAAAGTTTCTGAAGAATCATCATCCGACACCGAGGTCGGTGTTGCCGAGGAGGATTTCGAATCCGGGATCCGACTTCAGGTCCGGGTAGATTTCGCGGATGAACCATGCAGCCATGGCTTCATCACGGTGAAGCGGAGTGGTGTTGTCGCAGAAAAGGTTTATACTGCAGTACTCGAAATGTTCCCGTGCAAGTTCCACGTCACGGACAAGCCGTTCCGGAGTATCACCTTCTTCGCCTGTACAGCACAGCAGGCAAATGCCATGGAAATACCGGGCTACATCTTCAGCGGACACGCCGGCAGGGATACCTTTGCGCCACCTGTTTCTGAGCCGAGGGTCGAAAGTCTCTATCCCGCACCTGAACTTCACCTGTACAGGAGCGAACCTGGATGCAAATCCGGCCAGACGATGGCGGTACATATAGTGCATTTCGAACCAGATAGTATTTATGTCCCTGGCTTCCGCTACCCTCCTGATTTCGTCCAATGTCCTGTCGTCCAGCTCGGCGGCAGATCCGGAATTGATGATATCCAGAGTCCCGTACTCCCCTGTCACCTGCTCCAGCACCGGTTTGTTGACGGAAAACGGGTCAGGACCGGCATCGGAATGGTAGTCGCAGAACGAACATTGCCGCCAGCGGCATCCCGTACCTTGCAGAAGAAGGAATTCCCGAGGGAAACCCCCTTCGGAAATGACAGAATATCTGTTCATTTCATCCTCCTTATCCAACCGATGACGGCATAGGCCATAGGGGTACCGAAAAATGCCTCTATTGCCAGTTTCGAAACATACTGGAAAGCTATCATAAGCAACAGATCCCTGGCCGGTACCGTACCTGCGAAAGCTATAAGGACAAACGGCACGGAATCAAATATGTAAGCAACTGCAGAGCTTCCTATGGTACGCACCCACAGCCATCGGCCTTCAGTCCAGACCTTGATCCTGTCCATGAGCCAGGCATTGGAAAGTTCTCCAAACAGGAAACCTGCCAGAGATGCAAGGACTATCCTCGGCACATAAGTGAAAATATGACCGTATGCATCTGCCGTCTCGGACAGATATTCTGGAGACGGAAGCCAGACTCCGACCATGGTGAAGAGCACGAGAAGGATATTGCACAGCAAAGTGAGCCATATTACTTTCCTGGCTATCCGGTAGCCCCATATCTCAGTGAGGACATCTCCCAGCATATACGCAAAAGGGAAAGTAAGCGTACCGGCATCGAAGTAAAACAGACCGAATATACTGATCACCTTGACTGCCATGATGTTGGAAGTCAGGTACAATGTGACGAAAACCGCAGTCACGGCCATTAGGGCAGACCTGCCGGTTCCAGGCCCCGTATCAGCGGCATTCCGGTTTTTTAAAGGGTTTTCCGAGACCTTTTCCATAAAACTACGTCTGTCCGACGGATTTAAAAAAACGTGGCAAATATAGACAAACTTGCTTACATACGGATGGTTCCGATAAAATTTACCGGACAAAACGCGTGACACCCGGAATCAGTCGGATGATTTGCGGTAGCTCGCTATGGCCCACGAAACCATTGCGATGCCGATGGCAGCCAGGCCGGCGGCATCGTACCAGATTTCGAGAGGGCTGCTGCCTTTCAGGTAGACGGCACGCATGGCATCGGCATAGTACCGCATCGGATTGAAATAAGTGATGGCCTGCGCCCAGTCCGGCATGGACGCTATCGGAGTGAAAATCCCGCTCATGAGCATGAAAATCACGGCGAAGAACCAGATGACGAACATCGCCTGCTGGGCATTGGAACTGTAATTCGAAATCAGAAGCCCGAGGCCGGCCATGACGATGATATCCAGGGTAGTATAAAGATAGAGCCAAAGCAGATTTCCCCGGCAGGTATATCCGAACACAGCCCACGCTATGAGCAGACAGGCGGTAAGCACGAAAAAGGATATCGCCCAGTAAGGTATCATCTTGCAGATGATGAAAGCCGTCTTGCTGACCGGGGTGACGTTTATCTGCTCGATAGTCCCTGTCTCTTTCTCGGACACGATGTTCAGGGCAGGCAGGAAAGCGGTGATCATGGTGATGCCGATGACTATCAGGGCAGGTATCATGAACAGCTTGTAGTCCAGATAAGCGTTGAAATAATACTTTTCGGAAACATCGATGACCGGTGCGGCGGACGCAGCCATACCGGTTCCTGAATCCATGCCTGCCGCCCCGGCGTTCCTTTCCTGCAGATACATCCTGATACAGGCCTGGAGATACTGTGCCCCGATGCTGCCTCTCGTCCCGTTCACCGTGTTCACTTTTATTCCTACAGGGAATCCTGCACCGGTCGCGACGTCGGCAGCGAAATCCGGTCCTATGGTGATGATGGCGTCCGCATCGTTGTCATCCATCAGCCGCATCGCTTCCTCAGGGCTGTCGCAGACCTCCACCAGCCTGAAATACCCTGAAGAAATGCATTCTTCTATCAGACGGGAGGACTCCAGGCTCCTGCTTCCGTCCACCACGGCCAGATTTATGTTCCGTATCTCCATGCTGACAGCAAACGGAAAGACCAGCATCATCAGCACGGGGAACATCAAGGCCATCCTCGGAAGCCCCGGATCCCTGAAAAACTGCTTGAATTCTTTCTCTAAAAGGTATTTCCACATATCAGTTCTATTTTAACGTCAGTTCTGCGGCTCTTCTTGCAAGCCGGCCCGGAAACCGGTCCTGACAACCTCCTCACCGGAAGTCACTGCAGCCTCGTCCGGAAACTTTTTATACTCACCGCCAGCAGGATGGCCGCCATGCCGGCCAATATCGACAGTTCATTAATGACAGAAGCCAGTCCGTCACCCTGGATCATGACCTTCTTCACGATGATTATGAACCATTTCGCAGGAATGATATCCGAAAACCATTGCAGGATGACAGGCATGCTCTCGCAGGGGAAAATGATTCCGGAAAATATCATGGTCGGCATTGTCAGCCCCATGCCGCATATCAGCAGGGCAGTCCTCTGGCTTGAAGATATCACGGAAATGAGCAGGCCGAGAGCGAGGGAAGTCACCACGAAAATCAATGCAGCCAGAGAAAGCAGCAGCAGACTGCCGTTCACAGGCACTTCCATCACATAATGCGACAGCAGGAGGATGCTCACGAAATTCGCGGCTGACAGGACCAGATACGGAATCATCTTGCTCACGATGATCCACAGCGGCTTCACAGGCGACACCAGCAGGAGTTCCAGTGTACCGGTCTCCTTCTCACGCACTATCGATACGGCTGTCATCATCGAACATATCAGCATGAGAATCAGCCCCATGACCCCGGGCACGAAATTATAGGAAGACTTCATCGCCGGATTGTACATCAGCTGCACCACAGGGGTCATGGACGAACGGGGATCACCAGCCAAGGCCACACTGACATCAGACTGTTCCGACTGAAGCACGCCTTTCAGATAGCTGGCTATCATCTGCGCCGTATTGGGATCCGATCCGTCGCCGATAATCCTGACTCCGGCATGTCCGGAAGCGATCATACTGCTCCCGTAATTTCGCTCGAAACATACAGCCACGTCCGCCCCGTTCTTCCTGAACATTTCTTCCGCCTCTGCCGGTCTGTCCAGCCAGCCGATGATCCTCAGATATTTGTTCTGGTCTATCCTGTCTACAGCCCGGCGGACTTCTGCGTCCGAGAGATCTCCGCAGAATACGACCCTGACATCATTCACCTCGGTGCTGACCGCAAAACCGAACAGGATGATCTGGACCACAGGCATCACCATGGCTATCAATATGGTGCGCCTGTCCCTGAAAATATGGCGGAACTCCTTGACCACTGACGCTGCGAACTCTTTCATCTTCATTCCTCCCTTCCGGCTCTGCCGGCAATGATTCCGAACACTTCATCCATGTTTCCGGCATGGAATTCCGATTTCAGCCTGTCAGGAGAATCCAGAGCAGCTATCCGTCCGTCCACCATCACGGAAACACGATCGCAGTATTCGGCTTCGTCCATATAGTGGGTGGTCACGAATACGGTCACTCTCCTTTCAGCCGCGTCATATATCATCTCCCAGAACCGTCGTCTGGTTTCCGGATCCACGCCTCCTGTCGGCTCGTCCAGAAAGATGATTCCGGGATCATGGACCATGGCTATGCTGAAAGCCAGCTTCTGTTTCCAGCCCAGAGGAAGAGCACCTGCGAACTGGTCTCTCTCTGACTGCATTCCGAGCACATCCAGCACGGCATCTGTCTTTTCTCTGATCTGCCGGTCTTTCAGCCCGTAAATTCCTCCGAACAGACGGATATTTTCCCGGACAGTCAGGTCGGGATAGAGGGAAAATTTCTGGCTCATATAGCCGATATTCCTTTTTATTTTCTCTTGCTCGGAACATATGTCATATCCTGCCACCGTGCCTTCCCCTTCGGTAGGACGGCTGAGACCGCACAATATCCTCATGGCGGTGGTCTTCCCTGCCCCGTTCGCACCCAGGAAACCGAAAATCTCCCCTCTGCGGACGTCGAAACTTATGTGGTCCACCGCCGTAAAGTCTCCGAATTTCTTCGTAAGGTTCCTGATATGAATGACATTTTCTTCCATAAGCACGTATTTCTATACCCTTAAACCATCCTGCCCTGCTGTCGGGACATCGCGCCGACCTGAAAGCCACATGAAACAGTCTTCTATGCACGGCATGATGTCCATGGCCGTACAGTCCCCGAATCCGGCATCAGATAGCCTGGCGAGAATCCTGACTCTATCCGTCACAGCCGGGTCATATGTCACATGATGCGAATCGCCGAACGAAAAACAGCTGATCACACCCGGTATATTCCGGAGTTCCTTCAGCAGCCTGTACATCAGGCTTCCCCTGACTGACAGCAGCCTGAACGGAAAACCGGAAACGATTTCCGAAGGCGTGCCGGTTCCGATGATGGAGCCGTCCCGTATCAGAGCCAGTCTGTCACATCTGGCAGCTTCATCCATATACGGTGTGGAAACGAATATGGTCACACCGGAAGCCTTTATCCTGAACAACATGTTCCAGAAATCCTTTCTGCTCACGGCATCCACTCCGGTAGTAGGTTCATCCAGGAACAGAACGGAAGGCTTGTGCACCAGCGCGCAGCAGAGTGCAAGCTTCTGCTTCATGCCCCCGGAAAGTTTTCCGGCACGTCGGTCGGCGAACGGTTCTATCTGGGAATATATTTCCCTTATGGTCTCATAATTTTCACGGACAGTAGTCCCGAAAAGCGTGGCGAAATAGTCCATATTCTCCTTGACGCTGAGGTCCTGGTAGAGAGAAAACCTGCCCGGCATATAGCCTATGATCCGTCTCAGCCCGGCATAGTCTTTCACGATGTCGAGACCGCAGACAGTCCCCGAACCCGAATCAGGAAGCATGAGCGTGGTCATGATTCTGAACAGGGTCGTCTTGCCGGCGCCGTCAGGCCCTATCAGTCCGAAAATCTCCCCGGCATCCACTTCCAGGGAAATGTCATCCAGGGCCCGGATCTTTCCGTACCGTTTCGAAATATGTCTTATTTCAATAGCTGTCATCCCTGAGCATTCATCTGAATTTGTACTGACTTAGGCACTTCATTCCATATCCAGGAAACTGTTCAAATCCGGACATAGGCGTACATCCCCAGCCGCAGCCTCCCGTCGTTCCTGAGAGCTATCTTCACGGCATACACCAGGTCAGCCCTCTCGTCACGGGTCTGTATGTTCTTCGGAGTGAATTCCGCCTCGTCGGATATCCAGGTTACCACCCCCTCATATACCGGCGGCTCCGGAGTACCGTCATCCGGAATGACCTTGACCTTGTCACCCTGATGCAGGCCGGCCAACTGTGCGGATGTGAAATAAGCCCGTACATGGACATTTTCCATATCCGCTATCTTGAACAGCTGCCTCCCCGATGTCACCATCTCTCCTTCCTCCGCATATTTTTCGAGCACTGTCCCTGCAACGGGAGCCGTGATCCTGCACTTCTTCAGCTTGTCCTCCATCTGCGCTATCTGCACGTCTATGGTAGCTATCTCCGCCCTGACGCTTTCATTGGTCTGCCTGTAGTTCTGTTCCGCAGCAGCTATCTGTCCTTCCAGCACGCTTATTTCAGATTCCAGGTCATCCACCTGTTTCCGTGTGCCCGCATCCTTTGCCAGCAGCGACCGGGAACGCTCCAGTTCGGACTCCAGATTTTCCATCCTGGCATATTGCGACTTCATCTGGCAGTCTATGTCCACCAGTTTCACCATGGTGCTCTCTTTCCGCCGGACCAGTTCCTCCATCTGCAGCCATACCTGTACGGAGTCGATCTGTCCGACAAGCTCGCCTTTCCCGAACCTGTCACCTTCCTCGACCTCCAGCCAGACGATCCTTCCCCCGCTTTCCGCCGACACCGTCACCTCGGTCGCATTCACCTGCCCGCAGGCATCGAATTCAGGTTCCTTGAGGCCGCATCCGGCGGCCAATGTCATTGTGCCCGCCAGGGCAATGAAAATATTCCTGTATTTTTTCATGACAATCATAATTTTCCGTTCGTTTCCAATATCTACAGGCCCTTCCGTCAATAGCCCATGCAGTTTTTCAGATCATAAACCGCCATAATAAGCTGTATTTTATGAATGGATTCGGCGACTTTCGCATTGTATTCGTCATCGATTCTCGACATCAGGTCGGTCATGGTGATGACTCCGCTGCGGTATTGCTCCTCTCCAGAGGAGCGTATGGATTCCCTCAGGGCGATGATTTTCCTGTCTTTTTCCAGCAATGCTCTGGTCTTGTCTATGGAAGCCTGCATCTGGGTCGCGTCAAGACCGGTATTGAGCAGGAATGTCTCCCTGTCAGATTCTATCTTCCGCATCTGGGCGTCAAGCTTGCGTTTCTCGTCTTTTCTGGTATAGAGGGCGCCGATATCCCAGGACATCTTCACTCCGGCAGTCCAGTAAGGCTGGAAACTGTTTTTCAGGATATTCAGTCCGGGACGGCCGACTCCGCCCTGCAGTGAGAGGCTGAATTTCGGGGATATCTTCGAGTCCAGCTGGCGTACCATGGCTTCCTGCTGCAGGATCTGGGCATCGTACAGCCTGAGTTCAGGACGGGTCACTTCTTCGGGGATCTGCATCAGGACAGTTTCATCCGGCATGATGAATTCCTGTCCTGCCAGACCGGCCCCTGTAAGTCTTTCAAGCATGGACACGTATGCCTCCCTGTCTTTCAGCAGCTCGTCTCTCTGCTGTTCGCAGTCGAGCATGCTCACTTCGATCATTTCGAGATCGGACCTGTATGCCGTCCCGTTTTCCATGCAGGCCCGGACCTGGCCGGCGTTTCTCTCCAGACTTTTTTCCAGTATGTCATTCTGCTCCAGCTGTCCGTCTATCAGAAGAATCCCGAGGAAGATTTTCTCCACTCGCTCGTTCAGCGCATAAAGAGAGACCTCGACCTGTTCTTTCTGGACATCGGCTCCGGATTCCGTGACTCTTTTCTGGCTTCCTGACGTTCCTCCGTCCCATATCGTCTGGCTGATCTCACCTACGAGCGAATACTGGTCATGAGGTAGATTGAACGAGAACCCGGGAATGTCAAACGGCATTTCCACCACGTCCGACTGATACGAAGCCTTCCCGGAAACCGTGAAATGAGGCAGCCAGGATTTCGCCACGCTGGCTATGTCATACCTGGCAGCTTCTTCGATCAGGCCGAGCTGCTTCACCTGAGGATAATTCTCCCTGGCCATTTCCATGCACTGGTCGATGGTGACCTGGGCATGCAGTGTCAGCGGGCAGAGACAGGCTGCCAGCAATGCCGGGAATATGGTTCTTATCAAACGTTGCATCATTATCTGTTTTAACGTCTTTGTCATTATTCTCCGTAAAGCCTTGATTTTATCATGGCTATGATTTCATTTTTCCTGGATTCGAGCAGCGCTTGCGCATTGGCATCGGAGATGCCTCCCGAAAGATTCGCCGCAACGGGAAAAAGCAGGAAGGTGGACAGGTTCAGGGACACGATATCGGCTACGAGCTGGACGGGATCCACTTTCCTGATGGTCCTGCGGTCAGACTCTTCCTGAATCCGGCTGATGTGAAAAGTAAATATCTTCCTGATGACAGGCTGGAAATTCTCTTTCAGTCGGTCCACCAGTTCAGGGTTGTGCATGATCGTGTCGTAGAGGAAAAATGCGAACCGGGGATGTTCCATCATGAAATCAAAATGCGTGGAAATTCCTTTTTCAAGAGTCTCCCAGAACGGTTCGTCACGGTTCATGACCGGGCGGAACGACTGCATGAGCTCGCCCATGGTCTTCTCCAGGACTTTCATGAAAATGTGTTCTTTCGTCCTGAAATAATAGTGAAGCATGGCATGGGTGACACCGGCTTTCCTGGCTATCATGGTCGTGGTAGCCTGGCTGTAGCCTTTCTCCAGGAAGAGCTCCTCGGCAGCATCCATTATCGACTGCTCCGTTGACCTCTGCCCTTCCGCCCCGGCAGGCTTCTTCATACCGTTTTTCTCCGGCTCCTCAGTGTATTTTTTTATCTTATCCATAATTCAGGCATTTGTCTTACCTATGTGTTTAACATCATTATTTAACAGCAGTGTTAATACCGTTGCAAATATATGCTTTTTTCTGATTCGTTGTCACCTGAAAAAGACGAAAAAAGGCGACGGATTTTCATCCGCCCCCTTAAATGTTTTCACAACGGAATAATCCTTATTGTGAATTGCTTCAAATTTCTACAAAGTTATTAATATTAACGTGAGTTCGATGAAAAGAACGTAGTGAATTTCAGAGAACTACCTCTTTTAGAGGATTCGTGGAACGAATCCGTAGGCAAGTCCTCCCATACGTAGGGGAGGATTTAGGTGGGGTGACACGTAAAAGGAAAGAGATTTCGAAGAAATCGTAATGTCAGTTCGACGAAATCTCTGGTACAGAGTAAAGTAATTCGTCGAACTGACGTTAATATTAGTTGTTTTCAGTGTGTCAAAGTTAATAATTTGAAAGCAAACACAACATCAGTTTCAGACTAATTCAGTATCTTTGAAAATGGAAACGGACAAAAATTAATAAAAACATTGGTGGAACCTGAATATTGATAGGAATCATGAACGGAATAATGCATTCACTGGAAAAATCCGGATTTCATGTCACAGTTGACGGATATGAAGCATACGTTACGTATAAAATCGAGAACGGCTGTCTGGATATCCGGCATACTGTCGTACCGTCCGAAATCGGAGGACGAGGCATCGCTTCTGAACTTGTAAAGTACGCATACGACTATGCATTGTCTCAGGGGCTGGCTTGCATAGCGACTTGCAGATATGCAGCAGTCTGGCTTGAACGGCATCCGGAATACAAGGGACGTAAAAGCGAAGACTGGTGCGAAGACGGAAGCTGCGGATTATAATATCATTACCGGAACGGGATACCTGAAGCCGTGCGTCGTTTATTGCAACGATGTTTCGAGGATTTGGTGATGTCCGCACGGAGCATTTCATGAAAATAACGAAAGAGGAATCAACTCCTTACACGATACTCCTTTGGCGTACACCCCACTTCTTTCTTGAAAAAACGGAGAAAATGCTGCGGATATTGAAAACCGAGCATATCGGCAACCTGTTTTATACTTGCATCCGGTTCGAGCAAGGCATTTTTTGCCATTTCTATGATTTTCAGATGAATATGTTCCCTTGCCGTCTTGCCGGTTTCAGCTTTGACCAGATCTCCGAAATAATTGGGAGACAGACATATCCTGTCAGCGAAATATTTTACCGTAGGCAAACCCTGCCGCTCTGCCATTCCTGATTCCCAATATTCATCCAACAATCGTTCGAACCGTACAAGAACATCGTTGTTCAATTCTTCTCGTGTAATGAACTGGCGTTCATAAAACCGCATGCAGTAATTGAGCAGCACCTCAATATTCGAGACAATCAAAGGCTTGGAAAACTTGTCGATCGGATGCTCCAGTTCATGGGAAATCTTGCTCATATAGTCCCGTATAATCTCCCGCTCATCCACAGACAGATGCAGGGCCTCATTGGAAGCATACGAGAAGAAAGTATATTGTCTTATCTTTTGTGCCAACGGTGTACGGTGCAGGAAATCCGGATGGAAAAGCAGGGCATCCGCTTCCGGCACAGGGCCATCCTCGATACGCTGGATGCCTACGGTCTGCCCCGGCGCAAAACTGACAACGGTTTCATCATCGTAATCGTATTTCGTTTTCCCGTAATTGATGGTACATCCGACTGTCTTTTTCAGGAAAAGGGCATAAAAGCCAAATATCATCCTGTGCGTATCCGGCTGTTTTTCCGAGCCGTCGAAATGCACGATGCTGACTAAAGGATGCTGTGTCTTGAAACCGAAAAACCGGTTATATTGTTCTATGGTATCCGCTTTTGTTATTTCCATACTCCGGGGCTTTAAGTTTACGATACAAATATACGCTTTCAAACGACAGCGTTAATATGAAAAGGAACAAAAAAGTACTCGTGGTATCTTTTCCCGTATTATATATACTTCATTGAATTTCAGAGCACTTACCTTTGTGACAGAAAAACGGTATATATCATGATGAAGTCTATTCTTTCAGCTGCCGCTTTCCTCTGTCTCTCCGGTCTGACAGGAAGCCAGGCACAGACAATTCAAAACAACAGTAATATGGAACAACTGACATTGACCATGGAATGGGATAAGACATTTCCAAAAAGCGACAAGGTAAATCACAGTAAGGTGACATTCCACAACCGTTATGGCATCACGCTCGCTGCTGACCTGTATATTCCGGAAAATGCAGAAGGCAGACTTCCTGCGATCGCCGTAAGCGGCCCGTTCGGCGCCGTAAAGGAACAGGCATCGGGACTGTATGCACAGACATTGGCAGAGCATGGTTTCCTGACCCTCGCTTTCGATCCTTCGTTCACGGGCGAAAGTGGCGGACAACCGCGTTATGTAGCCTCTCCGGACATCAATACGGAAGATTTCAGCGCCGCCGTGGATTACCTTTCCACCCGTGAAGATGTGGACGCGGAGCGTATAGGCATCCTCGGTATTTGCGGATGGGGTGGAATGGCAGTCAATGCCGCAGCCGCCGACACTCGTATAAAAGCCACTGTGGCATCTACCATGTATGATATGAGCCGCGTCACAGCCAACGGTTACTTCGATGCAGCGGACAATGCCGATGCTCGCAATGAAATACGCAGACAACTCAGTGCCCAACGTACAGAGGATTACAGAAACGGCTCATACGCACTTGCCGGAGGGGTGGTCGATCCCCTGCCTGAGGATGCTCCGCAGTTCGTCAAGGACTACCATGCCTACTACAAGACATCCAGGGGATATCATGTGCGCTCCCTTAACTCGAACAGCGGATGGAACAGGACATCTTCCATCTCATTCCTCAACATGCCGATTCTGACGTATGCCGGTGAAATACAGAGTGCGGTATTGCTTATACACGGTGAGAATGCCCATTCCCGTTATTTCAGTGAAGACACCTTCCGGAAACTCCGTGGAGACAACAAAGAACTGCTCATCGTCCCCGGAGCAAACCATACCGACCTTTATGACAATATGGACAAGATCCCGTTCGACAGGATCGAACAGTTCTTCAATGAATATTTGAAGTGAATGCTCCGATGCCTATGGTTACATTGTTCAAGACTACAGACGGCATCTGTGGAAACGGACTCTGACGGTCTCGTTCCAGTTCCACCACACCCAGATGGACGGCGCCCACGCTGCGGAATTCTTAGACAGGCTGCAGCAAGAAATCAGCAGTATGGAAATTGCTCTGACGAAATAAGTACTTTTATTCTCGTCAAAATTTGACGAGAATAGGTCGTTATTTAATGGCATAATCCGGCAAAACACTACCTTTGTGCGAAGTATTATTGGAAATTGATATGAAA
>CALVDR010000018.1 GCA_944326365.1 uncultured Bacteroidales bacterium
GATTTCGAAGAAATCGTAACGTCAGTTCGACGAAGTCTCTGGTACTGAGTAGAATAATTCGTCGAACTGACGTTAATGAGAAACAATATGGTGAAATTTGTAGATTCGGAGCTTGAGCAGCTCAAAAGGGAGATAGACCAGATGTGGACCCTGGTCTATAATCAGATGGAGCAGGCAAAGGATGCAGTGCTCAATATGGACAAGACTCTGTCCCAGCAGATAATCGTCCGGGAACGCAGGGTGGATGCTTTCGAACTGAAGATAGACAGCGACGTGGAGGATTTCATAGCGCTGTTCACTCCTGTGGCGGTGGATTTGCGATTTGTGCTCGCTATACTGAAAATAAACGGGGATCTGGAGAGAATCGGAGACTATGCCGACGGTATCGCCCGTTTCGTCAGAGATGCTGATGTGGAGACTATGGACCAGGAACTTCTGAAGAAACTTCAGCTTGAGACGATGTTTTCACGTGTCCTGACCATGCTCGGCGAGCTGCAGAAGGCTCTCAGGGATGAGGATGCCGCCATGGCTACCATGGTGCTGTCACAGGATGAACTTCTGGATGAAATAAACAAGGCGTCCACAGCTATTCTTTCCGGATATGCGAAGGACCATCCGGATGCCATCCCGTTATGTCTCGGTCTTGGCGGAGTATTCCGCAAACTGGAGCGGACCGGGGATCATCTGACGAACATAGCCGAGGAAATAGTCTTCTATGTCGATGCCAAAGTGTTGAAGCATAATGAACTGAATGAGTCCCGCGCTTCGAGGTAGGAAGATGGCTCCTGAATAAATTGGTCCGGCAGACTTGAAATCTGCCGGACCAATTTAATTATATCGTCTCAGACGAGTTTGCGTATCAAGTCTTCCCTGTCTCCAGGCAGGAGGTCGATGACAGGGATTTCGATGAGTGTATAGCAGCCGCTCTTCTGCCTGAACGAGGCGCGTGCCGAGCATACCATTACCTGGGCTGTCAGCGCAGGGTTGTTTATCTTCATGTCGAATTCGAAGAGCTGGTTCTGTGTCTGTCCCGATACTCCCTTTCTGGTCAGATTCACGCCATGTCCCATATCTATGAGGGCGTCTACATCGTCCACTTTGATCACGTGTGTCTCATCGTGCGAGAAATACGGGTCAGCCTTGATGGCCGCGGCCACTTTGTCGAAATCATATCCTTCCTTCACTTCTATGTATACCATTCTTCTGTGGACTCCTGTACCTGTAGGGATGGTCATGGACAGGGCCGCTTTCACTCCGTCTATGGCCTTGACTGCTACTGTATGCCCCATGCTCATGCCCGGACCGAAGTTAGTGTAGGTGATTCCTTTCGGAGCGATGGCTTCGAGCAAAGCCCTGACTACCGAGTCGCTGCCCGGGTCCCATCCGGCAGAGATGACGGATACCGCACCGTGTTTCTTCGCTACTGCATCCAGACTTCTTCTGAGTTCCACAATATTCGTGTGGATGTCGAAACTGTCCACGGTATTTATACCCATTTCCAGCAGAGGAATGGCATGCTCTTCCACTTTTCTGGTAGGAGTGCAGAGAATGGCCACATCCACTTTCCCGAGTTCCTTCACATCCTTCACTACCTTGAGGTCGTGGAGTTCTGAAGGACAGTTTTCACTGCCGTTTCTTCTGATCACGCCGGCTATTTCGAAGTCGGGGGAAACCCTCAGGGTCTCGACTACATACCGGCCGATATTGCCGTAGCCTACTACGGCGGCACGAATTTTTTCCATTTCTATTTGCGTTTACGTTTAATTATGACAAATATAATTCAATAAATTCTGAAATATCCCTAAATTAGCGGAAATTTCATCCTGGTGACTATGAAAGTGCTGTTGGTTTCCGATGCAGGGAGTATACATACGAAGAGGTGGGCATCGTCATTGAAAGATGCCGGGGTGGACATTGTACTGTTTTCCATCACGCCTGCAGACGAAGGCTTTTACAGTCAGAAAGACATCAGGCTGTATGTTTTTGACCTGTTCAGTTACAAGAATCGGAAAGGCCGGGGTGGGAAAAAGAAAGTCATTCCTTTGTTTGCGCCTTTGGCGGCCCATGCGGATGCAGTCAGACTCCTGAAAAAGGTCCTGCAGGAGGAAAAACCGGATATACTTCATGCACATTATGCCACGAGTTACGGGCTGGTGGCGGCACTTTCAGGATATCATCCGTTCGTCCTGTCGGTCTGGGGAAGTGATGTCTATGAATTCCCCGAACAGTCTTTTGTAAACAGGACTGCGGTGAAGTATATGCTGGGAAAGGCCGACAGAGTCCTCTCTACAAGCAGGGCGATGGCTGTACGGACTTCATTGTATTATAAGGGGGACATCGGGATCACCCCGTTCGGAGTAGACATTGCAAGATTCAGAAAGGAACTTCCTGCGGTCGCAGACAACCGCCGTATAGTGTTCGGAACAGTCAAGACATTGTCGCAGAAATATGGCATAGATCTGCTGATCAGGGCTTTTGCCCGCATGAGACTGATCATGTCGGAAAAATACGGCTCTGAAGCACCTGAAACAGTTCTGGAAATAGCAGGCAAAGGTCCGGACAGGAGAACGCTTGGGCAGCTGGCATCGGATCTCGGAGTGGCTGCGAATGTGGATTTTCTCGGAGAGGTGGGGCATGACTCGGTCCCTGATCTCTATTCCGGTATGGATGTGGCTGTGTTCCTTTCCAGAAGCGAGAGTTTCGGGGTCTCGGCGGTGGAGGCCATGTCATGTTCGGTGCCGGTGATAGCATCGGATGCTGCCGGGTTCATGGAAGTGCTGGAAGACGGTGCCGGGGTGATTGTCCCTTGCGGGGATGTGGAGTCCGCGGCAGAAGCCATGGCCAGACTGGCAACGGATGCCGGGGAACGTATGTCCCTTGCCGTGAAAGGACGTCGCAGGGTGGAAGAACGGTATGACTGGAAGAAAAACGTGGTGACGATGATAAAAGAATACGGAAACGTCCTTTTACACAAGGACTGACCGCATGGCGTGACGGATATGGAAGCGGAGAATCTGAAAGAGAAGACGGCGAAAGGGGTCAAATGGGGATTTATAGACAATCTCGGCGGAACTGGAATTCTGGCCGTGGTGAACCTTGTCCTCGCCCGGCTGCTTACTCCGCAGGAATTCGGCATAGTGGGTATGACGTCTATTTTCATCACACTTTCCACTTCTCTTGTGGACAGCGGCTTCACAGGAGCCCTCACCAGAAAGAAAACGGTGGATGAAAAGGACCTGAACACGGTATTTTATTTCAATCTGCTGACTTCTCTTGCCTTATATCTGATATTGTTCTTTGCCGCACCGCTGATAGCGGATTTTTTCAGCCAGCCGATATTGGTGCAAGTCGTCAGGATATTGGGACTGTCGCTTATAGTTACGGCATTGAGCATAGTCCAGAAAGTCATATTGGTCCGGAAACTGGATTTCCGGACCCAGGCTATCGTGTCTGTCGTGTCAGCGGTGCTCAGCGGAGCTGCGGGAATCTGGATGGCGACCGCCGGTTCCGGTCTCTGGAGTCTGGTGGTCATGCAGCTGTCCAGACTGGTTCTGACTACGGTGCTTCTGTGGGTATTTTCCAGATGGATGCCGGGATGGATGTTTTCGGTATCCTCTTTCAGGGAGATGTTCTCTTTCGGAGGCCGTCTGCTGCTGACAGCTGTCATAAGTACACTGTGGTCGGAAATTTATGCGTTTATTATAGGAAAGGCATATACTCCGTCCGTGCTGGGCCAGTATTCCCGGGCGGACAAGTTCCGGAATATGGTCACATCGAACGTGAGCATAGTGATGCAGCGTGTCACATATCCTGTTCTGGCTTCCATACGTGATGAAAAGGCGAGGCAGGCCAGGGCTTACAGGAAGGTTCTTCGTACTACAGTGCTCATTTCGTTTACGGCTGTCATGGGACTTGCCGCTGTTTCGGAAGCTTTCGTGCTGACTCTTGTGGGCAGCCAGTGGATGCCTGCTGTGGACTATCTGAGGATACTCTGTCTGTCAGGGCTTTTTATCCCTCTTATGATATGCAGCGCGAATATCATCAATGCCAACGGGAGGTCTGACACCACTCTTTATCTGGAAATCATGAAGACATGTCTGGCTGTCTTCCCGGTTCTGGCCGGTATTTTCATAAGCATTGAAGCCTTGCTATGGAGTACGGTGGCCATATCGGCCCTGTCTTATCTGGTCTATGCGGTGATGGTTTCGAAATATGTGGACTATCCGGTGGCGGACCAGCTGAAAGATATCTTTCCGTTTTTCGCGGTATCGGCTGTCATGGCAGCTGCCGTATTCTGCCTTGCGTGGTTGCCTTTGCCGCAGTGGCTTATCCTTCTGATACAGCTGGCGGCAGGGTTCGGACTGACGGTATTTGCGTATGAGAGGATATACGTAAATGAAGAATATCAGGATATAAGGGATACAGTGTTGAAACTCTTGAAACTTGACTAACGGATATGTTACCAAAAGTATCGATCATTATCGTAAATTACAATACAGGCAAACTTTTATACAATTGTCTTGACAGTATCAGGAAATACGTGAATCTGGACTACGAAGTCTTCGTGGCTGACAACAAGTCTGACGACGATTCGGTGGCACGTTGCAGGGAGTTCTGGGAAAATGACGCATTCGTCCTGCTTCAGATGGAAAAGAATATCGGCTTTGCCAAAGCGAACAATGTAGCGGCCGCAAAGGCCACAGGGAAGATTTTACATTTTCTGAATCCTGACACGGAACTTTCTCTGGGTATCACTCAGGATTATCTGCAGGCCATGCTGCATGCCGAGAGTGTTTATGTCAATCCATTGGTGAACGGAAACGGTTCTCTGGAAAATGACAGGATGCCGATTCCCGTGCTGAAGAATATAAAGCTGTGGAATGCCGGCTCGGAAGATGCCGAATACTGGTACAAGGGCGCTTCTGTCATCATCTCGGCAGAGAATTTCCGCAGGATAGGCGGCTGGTGTGAGGAATATTTCCTTTTTGCCGAGGATCTCGACCTGTTTTACGAATTGTGGAGGCATCATATTCCTATCCTCGATGCACGGACCAGAATTTTCCATCTGGGAGGTGGCAGCACTTCGTCGAAGTGGAGTGCGCTGCGCAGGGAGATTCAGGTCGAGAAGTCGAACAGGATATTCTTCAAGAGGCATTTCTCATTTATTGAGTACGTAAAAAGCAAGTTCTACTACTTCGTGCATCATATGGCGAAGCGCCCCGAATACGTTCCGCGCTATCTGGCGGCATGGTTTCTCAGCCTCTGGTGCTAGATGAGTTTTGTCTTAAGGTCGAACGGGCGGAGGTCGTCGAGGTGCATGGTTTCGACGGCTTTCGCCAGAAGTGCGTCATCGTCAGGATACCGGACTTCGCCCGCAGGCTTGCTGCATGGGATTCTGGGGCCCTGTTCCAGGGCAATGAAGTATCTCCCCGCATCCAGCAGGCACTGACGCGGGACCAGTCCGATGATTTCCGTCCCGGTAATTTTCACCCCTCGCGCTTCGGCTGCACGTTTCACTTCAGAATATGCCATGTGCAGCGGAGCCGCTGCAATGTCGGTGATGTTCATCGATACCTGTGCGATGCCGTATTCTTCTATATGCCAGCCTATGGCCTTGCAGCCTTTCAGTGTCCCCGGTATCCGCTGCCGTGACCCGTCAGGTCCCGTCACGGTCCGTCCGCTTTCACGTACATCCTTTGCTATCTCGGAAGCTACGGATTCCGGGCATCCTTTCTCAAGATTGAAATTCACGGCTATCAGGAAATTCCTGGCTCCGACAATGGTCGCTCCTGCACGAGCCGCCGTTTCAGTGAACGTCTCAGGGCTGAAATCGGGCCGGAGTTCCGGATCTGCGATTCTGGCAGGCAACGCCTCATATTCCCCGTGCCGGCAGATTTCCAGGCGTCTGCGTTCAGGACGGTAGGCCGCAGCTTCGTAGCAGTAGCACGGGATACCGAGTCCGGTGAAAATCCTCCCGGCCACAGTTCTGGCCAGGAGGACACATTCTTCGAGTGTTATTCCCGATACGGGGACGAATGGAAGTACGTCGGTAGCGCCCATGCGCGGGTGAGTACCGTGATGCAGCCGCATGTCTATCAGTTCTGCAGCCTTCTCCACGCCTCTGAATGCGGCTTCGGATACGGCTTCAGGACTCCCCGTGAACGTGATGACAGTCCTGTTTGCGGCAGCTCCCGGGTCTATGTCCAGCATCCTGATCCCGCTGACCTCTGATATGGCTTCAGCTATCCGGCCGATGACTTCCATGTCACGGCCTTCGCTGAAATTCGGTACGCATTCCACTATCCTTTCCATGTCGGCAGTCATGCTTTATACAGGGTGGTTTATCTACCTGTGATTTCGGAGAATTCCTTTTTCATGGCTTCAAGACGTTCGGGTTCCTGATCGGCTATGTCCGTCATCTGTGACGGGTCTTCCTTCATGTTGAACAGGGCATATTCAGGCAGATTCCCGAGTTCGTTTTTCGAATAGTTCCGTTCAGGACCTTCGTATGGCGGAATCATGGTGTAGTCGCCGTCGCGCAATGCCAGACGGCCTTCCGCCTCGTGTATGAGAGTCTTGCGGCCCGTATCGGATTTCCCGAGAAAGGCATCCAGAGTATTCCGGCTGTCCAGTCCTTCAGGGACATTTCCTCCGATCAGGTCTCCCAGGCTTGCGAACAGGTCCATCTGGCATACGAGGGCGTCGGAAACCTGTGGTTCGATGTGACCTTTCCAGTAAACGATCAGAGGAATGTGCGTGCCTCCGTCGAAGAGACTGTATTTGCCTCCGCGGGTGCCGTTGCGAGGATCATGGTCACCGAGCATTTCTTCCGCCCGGTCGTCATATCCGTCGTTGAGGACAGGCCCGTTGTCGCTGGTGAAGATCACTATCGTGTTTTCCATCATGCCTTTCTCTTCCAGGTATGCCAGCACTTCACCCACGCACCAGTCTCCTTCGACCACAGCATCACCGCGAGGCCCCAGAGTCGTGCTCCCGACAAATCTGGAATGAGGAGCGCGCGGTACATGAGGTTCATGAAGTCCGTAGTAAAGGAAGAACGGCTTTCCGGGTTCCAGATTGTCTGCCCAGGCCTTGACCTTTCCTACGAAATAGTCAGCCATGTCCTCATCCACCCATCTGGCTTTCTGTCCGCCCTTCATGTAGCCTATGCGCGGGATACCGTTCACGATGGAGAAATTGTGTCCGAAGGCCCATTTCATTTTCAGCATCTCCGGATTCGTGAGAGCCGTAGGTTCGCCTTCGAAATTCTTTTCATAGTCCACATAGATAGGATCGTCAGGGTCAAGACCTTCCACCAGTCCGTTCTCGACATATACGGTAGGCACACGGTCATTGGTGGCGGCTATCAGGCACGTGTAGTCGAATCCCACTGTATTTGCACTCGGGTTTATCGGTCTGTTCCAGTCTACGTTCCCGTCGCCCATGCCGAGATGCCATTTTCCTATGGCAGCAGTGGCATATCCGGCTTCCTGCATCATTTTAGGCATCGTCGGGATGTCGGTCGGTATGATCAGCGGAGCGTCTCCGGGCAGGATCTTCGCATCCGCATTTCTCCACGGATAGAGTCCGGTGAACATGGCGTAGCGGCTTGGGGTCGAGGTGGCGGAAGTGGCATACCCGTTCGTGAACATGATGCCGTTATGTGCCAGCGAATCTATGTTCGGGGTGGAAATGGTCCTGCTCCCGTAAGCGCTGACATCTCCCAGTCCGAGATCGTCAGCCACGATAAGTATGATATTCGGCTGCTGAACGGCATTGTCTGCCGATCCGCAGGCTGCAAGTCCTGCACCGGCAAGCGGCAGGAACATCAATGGTTTGTTTTTCATGATATGAAGTCGTTAGTGTTAAAAATTGATAAAGTTAACAAGTTTTTCCCAATATTCTCCCAGCCGGACAATCTCCTGACGAAATTTTGATTAAATTTGAAGTAATATGAATCAAACAGGAAAGTTTTATGGAAATCTGGCACATGTGGGTCATCGCGGCCCTGATACTGGTAGTAGTGGAGATATTCACTACCGGGTTTGCAGTCATCTGTCTGGCGATAGGAGCATTGGCCGCAGCCGTGGATGCGGCCTGCGGAGGCGGTGCCGAAGGACAGCTGATATGGTTCGCGGCGGCCACCCTTCTCGCTTTTGTTTTCGTCAGACCGCTGCTGGTAAAGGCGTTCAGGAAAAGCGGAGGCCGGGAGCGTCTGAGCGGTGTGGATGCCTTGAAAGGCAGGGAGGCGGTGGTGTCGGAGCACATTTCGTCTTCTGACAATACCGGAAGAGTGGCGGTCGACGGCGATGACTGGAAAGCGGTGTCCGCAGACGGGGCGGATATCGGGAAAGGAGAGAAAGTGACGATAGAAAGCGTGGACAGCGTCGTCCTGACCGTCAGAAGAAAGTGATATTATAATTCGTCGAACTGACATTAATTTAACGGAACTTGAATATGGGAACTCTTGTCATTGTAGGGCTTATAGCCCTCATCGCGATCATTTTCGCACTCATGGGCTTGAAAATCATCCAGCAGGGCGAGACGAAAGTCATCGAAAGGCTGGGAAAATATCATTCGACATTGCCGTCAGGCATCAATATCATCTGGCCGGTCATCGACAAGCCGCGGCGGATTTATGTCAGATATGTCCGCGAGGGCTTTGACGGAGAGAATAGGGTGATGGTCAGGATGTCGGACCGAATCGATCTTAGGGAGCAGGTCTACGATTTCCCGGAACAGAGCGTGATCACGAAGGACAATGTCACTACCCGTATCAATGCCTTGCTTTATTTCCAGATCACGGATCCTTTCAAGGCCGTGTACGAGATTGACAATCTTCCGAATGCCATCGAGAAACTGACCCAGACGACTCTGAGAAACGTGATAGGAGAGCTGGAACTGGACGAGACCCTGACTTCACGCGATACCATAAACTCGAAGCTCCGGGCCGTGCTGGACGAGGCGTCGAACAAGTGGGGAGTGAAGGTAAACAGGGTGGAACTTCAGGATATCACGCCTCCGGAGAGTGTCCGCGATGCCATGGAGCAGCAGATGCAGGCCGAGCGTGAGAGACGGGCGAAGATTCTGAAGGCCGAGGGAGAGAAGACTTCCGCCATACTTCAGTCCGAAGGCGAGAAGGAGTCGCAGATAAACAAGGCCATGGCTGACAAGGAGTCACAGATCCTGATAGCCGAGGGTGAAGCCAAGGCGAAGATACTGCAGGCTGAAGCCGAAGCGGCGGCGATAGCGAAGATAGCGGAAGCCATACGCGACTCCAAGTCTGATCCTGCGTCATACATGCTGGCCATCAAGTATATAGATACCCTGAAGGAAATGGTGAGCGGAAAGGACAACAAGACTGTATATCTGCCATACGAGGCCACTTCCATGCTCGGTTCCATCGGCGGCATAAAGGATTTGTTTACCAATACTCCGTCCAAGTAGTTTCACAGCATCTGCCCGCCGATAAACTCCCTCATGATGGATGTCGGCGGGATGGCTGCTATCTCGGCAGGTGACAGTGCCACGATATAGTCCAGGAATTTCAGCAGCCTGACAGTTTCAGTAAAGGCCGGAGAACTCGGCGCTATCCTGCGCAGAAGCGGTTCTGCATAGTATTTAAGCAGTGGAAGTTCGAATATGAGCGCGGAATTGAAGGCGGCGTCTGCATTTTCCTGGAACGGGAAGATATTCCTGTTTTCACCGCGGCGGACGCTGTGCCATCTCAGTATGGTATCTTCCGGAGTCACGCCGCGGACCCTGTTGTCCCGTACTATGCGGCGGAGCAGACGGTTGTCGGATGTGGAGATGTTGTTGTTCTCATCCAGGGACAGGGAAGTCAAAGCCGAGGCGTACACTCTGAAGATTCTGGAATTGTCCACTGCCGAAGTCATTTCAGGGTTCAGCGCATGGATCCCCTCCATGATCAGGATGTCGTTCTCATCCAGATGCAGCATCTCGCCGCGGAATTCACGCTTGCCTGTCTTGAAGTTGAAGTACGGCACCTCGACACTCTTGCCTGCAATCAGTTCGTTCAGCTGGAAGTTCAGAAACTCCAGATCCATGGCATGCAGAGACTCGAAATCGTATTCCCCGTCCTCGTCCTTAGGCGTGCGTTCCCTGTCTACGAAATAGTTGTCGAGTTCGATTACTTTCGGATTCATGCCCAGGACCTTGCATTGTATGGCAAGTCTCTTCGAACTGGATGTCTTGCCGCTGCTGGACGGACCTGCAATCATGATGATGCGTGCCTTGTCATGCCTTTCGAATATCATGTCCGCGATATCGGCATATTTCCGCTCATGCAGGGCTTCCGCTATGTTTATGAGCTGTACAGCCTTGCCCTCGGATATCACCTTGTTCAGAGAGCCTACGCCGCGGACTCCCGTGATTTCGCACCATCTGGCATATTCCTGGAGTGTGGCAGCCAGTTTCGACTGCCGTTTCAGCGGAGTTACCTTGCTGATTTTCCCTTCTTCAGGGAACTGGAGGCAGAAGCCGTTGTTGAAGCCCACTATGTCGAATATCTTCAGATATCCTGTAGAAGGTACGAGAGGTCCGTAGAACGTGTCGGCATCTCCACCCAGAAAATAGACGCTGTAGTTGAATTTTCCAAGCGACTCCAGCAGACTGGCCTTGGCAGGCTGGCTGTTTTCGGAAAAGAGTTTCCCGGCCTCGCTTGCCGTCATTTTTACCTTATGGAAATGCAGGTCGGCGGCGATGATTTCCTGCATCCGTTCCTTTATCTTTTCTATCTCATCGTCCGTAAGGAAATATACAGGCAGCACACCGTCCTCATTGGCGGTCTGTTCGCGGAGTTCGCAGTACAGACCGCTCGGAAGCGAATATTCTATATACAGTGTCTTGTCCGGATAGAGGTCGCGGGCGGCATGCTGGAGCACGAAACACAGGGAACGGACATATGTCCTCCGGCCGTCGGGATGGTTGTAGCCGATGAATTCTATCTTGTGAGGCATCACGACCGGAAATTCCAGTTCCTTCAACTGGTGGTCTACCAATGCGGCGAGTACGGGTATCGTCAGACCTGTCTTCTCGTCAGTCACGGTCCTGAAGAGACTGTCGGAAATCTCTTTAAGAGAAGTCCCGATTTCCGTTTTGTGGAATTCCCTGTCGTTTTCGCAATAAAATCTCGTTTCCATTCTTTTCTTTTTTCCGCCGGTTCCCGGCAATATTCATACCTTCGTCAGCCCAGAATTTCCTTCAGGAACGGTCCTGTGACAGAGGCCGGATTCCCGGCCAATTCTTCCGGAGTCCCCCGGGCCACGACGTATCCTCCGGTCTGACCGCCTTCAGGTCCCATGTCAAAAATGTAATCCACTGATTTCAGTACGTCCAGGTTGTGCTCGATCACTATCACGGTGTTGCCCTGATCCACCAGCTGTTGCAGGACTTTCAGCAGGATCTTGATGTCTTCGAAATGCAGCCCCGTGGTGGGTTCGTCCAGAATGTACAGCGTGTTTCCCGTACCTTTCTTGCCGAGTTCGGCGGCAAGCTTCATCCTCTGGCTTTCTCCGCCTGACAGGGTGACGGCTGACTGTCCTAATTTCACGTAGCCGAGTCCCACGTCTACCAGAGCCTTGAGCTTCTGGGTGATGGACGGGATGTTGCCGAAGAATTCGTATGCCTCGCTTATGGACATCTCAAGCACGTCATTTATGTTTTTGTTCTTGTATTTCACGGCGAGAGTGTCTTCCTTGTATCTGCGGCCGCGGCACTCCTTGCAGACTACATTTACGGAAGGAAGAAAATTCATCTCTATCACCTTGATGCCGGCACCCTTGCATTCCTCGCAGCGGCCTCCGGGCACGTTGAAAGAGAAACGTCCTGCCTTGAAACCCCTGACTTTCGCATCAGGTGTGGATTCGAACAGCAGGCGGATGTCATTGAATACTCCTGTGAATGTAGCCGGATTGCTCCTCGGTGTCCTTCCGATAGGACTCTGGTCTATTTCGATCAGCTTGTCTATGTTTTCCATACCCACTATCGAACCGTATGGCAGTACCGGCATGCGGGCATTGTAGAACTTGTTCTTCAGGACGGGCATCAGCGTCTCGTTTATCAGGGAGGATTTTCCGCTTCCGCTTACTCCGCTTATGCCTATAAGGATTCCGAGAGGAAAATCTATGTCGATGTTTTTCAGATTGTTTCCCCTGGCTCCCCTTATGCCGATGAAGCTGCCGTTCCCGTCGCGGCGAAACTGCGGCACTGGGATGGAGTTTTTTCCTGTCAGGTAATCAAGGGTCACGGAACTGTCCATGACCACGTGCCCGGAAGTCTCCTTATCCGGTTTCACGCCGTGGACAGCATAGCTTACAGGAGCGTTCAGACATATCCGTCCGCCGTTCCCGCCTGCTCCGGGGCCCACGTCTACCAGCCAGTCTGCGGAAAGCATGGTCTCGGCATCATGTTCCACTACCATTACCGAGTTTCCTTCGTCTCTGAGCTTTTTCAGGGAAGCTATGAGTTTCCTGTTGTCCCTCTGATGCAGACCTATGCTCGGCTCGTCCAGGATATAAAGCACATTGACCAGTTTCGAACCTATCTGCGTGGCCAGTCTGATTCTCTGGCTTTCGCCTCCGGAAAGCGATGCGGTGGCCCTGTCGAGAGACAGGTATTCGAGTCCCACATCTGTCAGGAAAGATATCCTGTCCCTGAGCTCCTTGAGGATATCTCTGGCTATGGCATTTTCCCTTCTGTCAAGTTTCCCGTCGAGGGATGCCACCCACTGTGCCAGATCGGAAATCTCCATGGCCGCCACTTCGGAAATGGTCTTGCCGTCTATCTTGAAATATTGGGCATCCTGGTTCAGTCTGGTCCCGTGACAGACAGGACAGACGACCTTCTCGCTGATGTTTTCCGTGATTCCCGGAAACGTGACCATTTCTGACGATGCGCCCTCTCCCACGCGGAAAAGTTCGTCAGACCCGAATATTATCAGGGAAATGACTTCTTCGGGAATTTCGTCGATGGGATCATAGAGCGAGAAATCGTATTTTCTCGCTATCGACCTGATAATGTCGAATTTTTTCGTCTCCCTGATTTTCCCTAACGGGACAATCCCGCCGTCGGCTATGGAAATGCTCCTGTCGGGAATGATGGTGTCGATATTCACGTCCACTATCATTCCGAGTCCCTTGCAATGAGGACAATATCCCTGCGGGGAGTTGAATGAAAAGGAATGAGGGGCCGGTTCTGCGATGGATATGCCTGTATCCGGACATACCAGATGTTTCGAGAAGTGGGTGACTGTACCGGATTCCATGTCGAGGACCGCCAGCGAGCCTTTCCCTGCATTCAGGGCTGACATGACCGAGTTCCTGATGCGTTTTTCGTCTTTGGCCTCAGGTTTGAGCTTGTCCACCACTAGTTCGATGAAGTGGGCCTTGTACCTGTCCAGTGCGCTGACCTGTGTCAGGTCATGTATCTCCGAGTCTATGCGCACCTGCGTATATCCCCGTCTTCTGAGCTGGTCGAACAGTTCCCTGTAATGACCTTTCCTTCCTTTTACGAGCGGTGCCAGGAGCATGCATTTCCGGCTCTCATAGTTCCGTATGATCAGTTCCACTATCTGGTCGTCGGTATATCTGACCATTTCCCTGCCTGTGGCAGGGGAGTAGGCCTTGGAAGCTCTTGCGTAAAGCAGTCTGAGGAAATCGTATATCTCGGTGATGGTGCCTACTGTGGAGCGCGGGTTGTTTCCCGTGGTCTTCTGCTCGATGGCTATGATCGGACTCAGGCCTGTGATGCTTTCCACTTCAGGCTTTCCGAGAATGCCTATGAATTGTTTGGCATATGTGGAGAGGGTGTCCATGTACCGTCTCTGGCCTTCGGCGTATATCGTGTCGAAGGCCAGGGATGACTTGCCGCTTCCGCTCAGTCCCGTGATCACCACGAATTCTCCCCGTGGGATGTCTACGGAGATGTTTTTCAGGTTATGGGATTTCGCCCCTCGGATTTCTATGTATTCCGGCTCACTGCTCATGGCTGTCGTCTTCATCATCGTTTTCCGGAAGGTTGAAAGGCTGCAGGAAAGGATTCTTCGTCCTCTCATCGGTGATGGTGGTCTGCGGTCCGTGTCCCGGTACGACATCTATGTCTCCGTCCAGGCACATCAGCCGTGTGAAGATGCTTTCTATCAGCTGGTCATAGTCTCCGCCGGGGTGGTCTGTACGTCCGATGCTCCCTGCGAAAAGTGTGTCTCCGCTGAAAAGGATTTTGTCCTTCCTGTCGTAATAGCAGACTCCGCCTGGAGTGTGCCCCGGTGTGCAGATGACCTCGAACTCTGTGTTTCCGAACCCGACGGTGTCTCCGTCCGCAATATCTATGGTATCTACGTCGATGACAGGCATCTTGAATCCGTATGTCCTGGTGAAGAAGTCATCTATCTTCAGGATTTCCTTGTCAGCCGGGTGCATGTAGACCGGAATGCCGTATTTTTTCGCGCAATCAGTCAGCCCCAGCACATGGTCGAAATGCCCGTGTGTCAGGAGTATTTTCACCGGATGTATGCCCTGTCCGCTTATGAAGTCATACAAACCGTCCTTCTCCTCCTGCGAGTTGCAGCCCGGGTCTATGATCACCCCTTCCATGGTTTCGTCCCAGACTACGGAGCATCTTTCCCTGAAATCATTGAAATAAAAGCATCTTATCCTTATCATCTCTTTTCGGTTTATCAATACAAACTTACGCAAAATCCATGGAATATCCGCCGAAATTCGGCAGATTAGGAGGGAAAGAGTGCAGAATCCGGAAAAAGAATTAAATTTGTCTTTTCTAAAACCGAATATCATGCATATAGCTATCGCAGGAAACATAGGCAGCGGGAAGACGACTCTGACGAAGATGCTCGCCGCCCATTATCACTGGACACCGAAATTCGAATCGGTGGATTACAACCCGTATCTGGCTGATTTTTATGAGGATATGGAAAGATGGTCATTCAATCTCCAGATTTATTTTCTGAACAAGCGGTTCAAGGACGTGGTCGAGATTTCGAAGTGCAGGGACGTGATCATCCAGGACAGGACCATCTATGAGGATGCCAGGATATTCGCCCCGAACCTGCACGCGATGGGGCTTATGAGTACCCGTGATTTCGAAAACTATTCCGATCTCTTCGACCTGATGATGTCGCTGGTGAATCCGCCTGACCTGCTGATTTATCTGCGGTCCAGCATACCGAATCTGGTGAGCCAGATACAGAAGCGCGGGCGAGAGTACGAGAAAAGTATCCGTATAGACTATATCACAGGTCTGAATGAAAGATACGAAAAATGGATAGGGGATTACAAGCATAAGCTCCTCATCCTCGACGTGGATGAAATCAAGTTCGAGAACCATCCTGAAGACTTCCAGAAAGTCACAGACAGGATCGATGCCGAACTTTTCGGCCTGTTCAAGGATGTGGAACAGTGAATTTAAAGACCGGAATATGAAAGAAAGACTGACTATTATCCAGTTCGTGGAGAAATACACGAGACAGTATGCAGGGAACACGTTCCTGTGGGAGAAACAAGGAAGCGAATGGGTGCCGACCACCTTTGAGCAGACGAGGAACGAGGCTTACCGCGTGGGAGCGGGCCTGATGGCTCTCGGAGTACAGAAAGGAGAGAAGATATCCCTATTGTCCGAAGGACGGAATTACTGGGTCATCGGAGAACTCGGAATCCTGTATGCAGGGGCGGTGAACGTGCCGCTGTCCATCAAACTCGAAGAAAGCAATGATCTGATATTCAGGATCAGACATTCGGATTCTAAATATATCATGGTTTCTGCGGGCCAGCTGCCGAAGATCAGGAACATATTGAAGGACCTGCCGCTCGTGGAGAAAGTCATCGTTCTCGACGAACTGCCGGAATATCAGGAAAAGGAAATCTCTTTTGCGGAAATTTGCAGGATGGGAGACGCTTTTCTGGCAGAACATGAAGATATGTTTGAGCAGCGGTACCGTTCGATCGGCCCGGATGACTATGCGAACATCAGCTATACGTCGGGAACTACCGCTGACCCTAAGGGTATCCTGCTGACTCACAGGAACTATACCGCGAATGTGGAGCAGGCGCGTTCGGTGATAGGCGTCACTCCGGAGGACAGGATGCTCATCATCCTGCCGCTGGATCATTGCTTCGCGCATGTCGCAGGCTTCTACACCCTCATGTCATACGGCGCTTCCATAGGCACAGTGCCGGCTGGAAAGACTCCGATGGAGGCACTGAGGAACATTCCGATGAGTATCAAGGAACTGCAGCCGACTGTGATGCTGAGTGTACCGGCCCTGGCGAAGAATTTCAAGAAAAACATCGAATCGGGAATCAAGGCTAAGGGCCCTGCCGTGGAGAAACTGTACAACTTCGCCCTGAATCTCGCCATTTCCTATAATAAGGAAGGCTATAATAAAGGAGGGTTCCTGCAGTTGTGGAAAAAGCCTCTGATGGCTCTGTTCGACAAGCTCATTTTCAGCAACGTCCGTCAGGGGCTCGGAGGAAAGATGAAGTTCTTCGTGGGCGGAGGCGCATTGCTCGATATAGACTTGCAGAGATATTATTACGCCATAGGCATACCGATGTACCAGGGTTACGGCCTTTCGGAAGCTACTCCTATAATCTCGGCCAATGCTCCGGCCAGGCATATCCTCGGTTCCTCAGGCTGCGTGGTGAAGCCTATGGATATCAGGATCTGTGACGGAGACGGGAAAGATCTGCCTTACGGTCAGAAAGGCGAGATCGTCATCAGGGGCGAGAACGTGATGGCCGGGTACTGGAAGAATCCGAAAGCTACCGCCGAGACCATAGTGGACGGCTGGCTTCATACCGGAGACATGGGGTACATGCGTGACAAGGATTTCCTCTATGTCGTGGGCCGGTTCAAGTCTCTGCTCATCAGTGCGGACGGTGAAAAATACAGCCCGGAAGGAATAGAAGAGTCTCTGGTGGAGAATTCGAAATATATCGACCAGGTGGTGCTGCACAACAGTCAGGACCCTTATACAATCGCCCTGCTGGTGCCTAACAAGGATGCTCTGAGAGCCTGGCTGAAAGAGACTTCACCTGCTGTTTCTCCTGATTCCGAGGAGGGAAAGAAGCTGATGCTCGGCAAGATTCAGGATGAGGTGAATTCGTACCGAAAGGGTGGCAGAAACTACGGGGCTTTCCCGGAGAGATGGCTGCCTGCTGCGGTATGCGTGCTTCCTGAGCCGTTCACTGAGAAGAATCACATGGTGAACAGTACGATGAAGATTGTCCGCGGAAAGGTCGAGAAGGCTTATGAAGACCGTATGAAATTCGCCTACACCCCTGAGGGCAAGAATATCGTCAACCCTCAGAATCTGGCGTCGCTGTAATAGCCGGAGCCTGCAACAAAAAATTGGCCATCCGGCCAATTTTTTTGTTTGACTCTGTTGACCTCCGCCGGAGGTTATTTCATATGCTGATGAAAAACTGAATTTGACGGTACTGTTTCGCCCGGAAGGGCGTATATTTCTGTACCGCCAAATATCAGTTCTTGAAACTGTGAATCGGAGCCGGAATCCGTCCTTCCCTGCCGATGAAGTCCGCACAGCCGAACCTGTTCACCGGCATGACCGGAGCATGCCCCAGCAATCCGCCGAATTCCACAGAGTCACCTATTGTCTTCCCTATGACAGGAATGATCCTCACGGCAGTGGTCTTCTGGTTCACCATGCCTATGGCAGCCTCATCGGCGATGATGCCGGATATGGTGCTGGCCGGAGTATCACCGGGTATGGCTATCATGTCCAGCCCCACGGAGCAGACGCAGGTCATGGCTTCCAGCTTCTCTATTGTAAGCGCCCCGCATTCGGCGGCTTCTATCATGCCCTGATCTTCGCTGACAGGAATGAAGGCACCGCTGAGCCCTCCTACGTATGACGATGCCATGACCCCTCCTTTCTTTACCTGGTCATTCAGCATCGCCAGGGCGGCAGTCGTTCCCGGGGCACCGGCTTTCTCCACACCTATTTCATGCAGGATGTCGGCCACGCTGTCACCTACCGCCGGGGTAGGGGCGAGAGACAGGTCTATGATTCCGAACGGGATACCAAGCCTGCGTGAAGCTTCCTGGGCTACAAGCTGTCCCACACGGGTGATCTTGAACGCCGTTTTCTTGATGGTCTCGCACAGAACTTCGAAAGATGCCCCGCGAACACTTTCCAGAGCATATTTCACTACTCCGGGACCGCTGACGCCCACATTTATGATCGCATCCGCTTCGGTTACTCCGTGGAAAGCCCCGGCCATGAACGGATTGTCATCAGGAGCGTTGCACAGCACCACGAGCTTTGCACAGCCCAGAGAATCTTTCTCTTTCGTGGCCTCGGCTGTCTGTTTCACGATTTTCCCCATCAGACGTACGGCATCCATGTTTATGCCGGTCTTCGTACTGCCTACGTTGACGGAACTGCAGACTCTCTCGGTCCGCGCCAGAGCTTCCGGGATGGATTCTATAAGCAGTCTGTCGCTCATGGTCATTCCTTTCGAAACCACGGCAGAATACCCTCCGAGGAAATTCACTCCTACGGCTTTGGCGGCTTCGTCCAGTGCCATGGCTATCTTTACATAGTCCTGAGGAGTCCTGCATGCAGATGCGCCCACAAGGGATATCGGGGTGATGGAGATTCTCTTGTTCACTATCGGAATCCCGTATTCCATGGCTATGTTTTCAGCAGTCTCCGCCAGCTTTCCTGCCACCCTTATGATTTTGGCCTTTATGTTCGAGCATACTTCATCCACCGTATCGGCGGCACAGTCCAGCAGGCTGATGCCCACTGTGATGGTACGGACATCGAGGTTTTCCTTCTCGATCATCCTGTTCGTCTCGATGACTTCGTTGATGTTGATCATAAGCCGGAATCCTTATATCCTGTGCATTTTTTCGAAAATATCTTCGCGCTGGCATTTTATCTGGACGCCGATATTGGCCCCCAGGGCCTCCAGATCCGAGGATACCTGATGGAAGTCTTCGGAGATGTTTCCGGTATCGACTATCATCATCATGTTGAAATACCCCTGGACGATGGTCTGAGTGATGTCCAGTATGTTTATGTTCTTCTCTGCCAGGTATGTGCATACCCTGGCAATGATGCCGACAGTATCCTTGCCGACCACTGTGATTATGCTCCTGTTCATGTCTGAGGAATTATTGTGAAGCAAAAATACATAATTTCAATGAAGTCGGACTCTGCGTTACGGAAAAACGCAAAAAAAAGATGGCTCTGCCCTGTCATATGCATAAGGGAAGAGCCATCCTTACGTGAGTCCGCTCAGATGAATTCCAGACGACAGCCTCAATTGTCCGGACTGGAAATCCGGACATCAAATGTCTTGCATGAGCCGGGAGGCAGCGATGACTCGAATCCGACGAAAGTGACTCCCGGGTTCGGCTGGTCCCAGATATTGGCCGGTTCGGCGCTCCATGTCCTGATTTCGAATGCTGCCGATCCGTCAATGCTGATTTCAAGTTTCTCTGTCCCTTTGCTCAGGACAATGGTTTTGCCATCGACGACCTCAGCATCAGCTTCTGTGGCGATATTCCATCTCATGGTTGTCTCTCTTGCCAATGTCCTGATGGAGTCCCTTATCCCGGCAGAGCCGTCAGGATACAGTTTTACTGTTCTGACCGCGGAAGCTGTCTGGTCCTTGTAGATTCCGGACAGATTCACAGTGGCCTGCATTATTCCGCCGCTGCTTCCGCAATCCGTGATTCCGGCATGTCCGAAGACATTCTGCAGTTTCCCGTCGAAAGTCAGGGTGTTGTGGGCCATGTTGTTGTACCTGAGTATCTCCCATCTTTGCGAATCCTGGGATTTGTTCCACTGGTCCACTCCATACTCGTCCAGAGAGTCATATTTCTGCGGGCCCAGGTCCATGATCCACCTGATGCCGTCTTTTACATAAACGAATGAACCTGCATCCAAATGGCAGTGCCCTGACTGTGCTGTGCCGCCCTTGATTGCCAGGCTGGCGCCTTCGCCATACTCCCAGGAAGTCCTCATCAGAGCCACAGGTGTGGTGGCTGTCTTCGTGCACCACATCATCGATGACGGCATGCCGATCCGTTTTGAACGGATATCCGCTCCCCAGATGATGACCATCGGCGCATATCTGGACCCGGTTTCGGCTCCGTCTCTGTCGTAGAAATATTTTTCAGGCCAGAGCAGGGACGGATCCGAAGTACGGTCGGCGAACCAGAATACGGCAGGGTTGATCCTTCCGGAATTGGCGCAGTCCCCGTAGTTGAAGGACTTGCCGTCACTGAGAACCATATTGAGCATGAATTTCCCGGTATTCATGAATCCGGGCATTCCGGACAATCCGTAGTCTGTCCCGAAGACTGATTCCAGGGCATCGATCATGAGAATGTTGTATGTAGTCCCGTATCCCCAGTACATGTACCCTTCAGGATAGCCTCCGTCCGGAGCATATGCAGCCATAGGAAGTTTGACGGATTCTACGGCTCTGGCTATGATATCGTCTGCCAGTTCCTGATTCCGGGCATATACGGCAAGGGCTCCCAGGACCATGCCGCCGTTGCATACCTGGTTCCAGTTGTTTTTTCTGCCGAGCCAGCTGTTGAATGCAGTGTCGCAGGACGGAAGCAGGCCTTTTTCCACGATGGCATTTTCTATCGTCTGCCTGTCTTCTTCATCAAGCCAGCCGTAAAGCCAGTCATAACCGACTGCCATGGCAAGGGTCATTTCGGACGTATCCAGAAAATGCCGTGGATTCCAGTCCTGAAATCCGGCGATATTGAGCATTTCCTCTACACCTCGTTCTGCATACCGTTCATCACCTGTAATCCTGTATGCATAGCCGCAGAGAAGGATTCTTCTCAGACATTCTCTGGAAACACCCAGCAGTTTCCGTTTCTTGCCTGTCAGGACTCTGCTGCATACAGGTTCGTCGAGCAGCTCTTCGGCGGCAGCCATAAGTGATGCATGGTATCCGGCCCACATGGCGTCATGCCTTATCGCAGATTTGACAGCCTTTTCCTGTTTTTCCGTCATGACCAGATAGGGATGCTCCGGGAAATCGGTCCCCGCCGGAGAACAGCACGGAAACATGATGCTGACAGCCAGCAGTATTATGATGGTTCTTGACATGGACGGTCTATCTTGAAGCACCTAATTTTCCTCCGGTCGTAGATGCCGTCGCCGATTTTGACGACTCGGAATAACCGAATGTGTATATTTTCCCCGGTATGATTCCGGTCACGCCGTCTTCGTCGACGAACCACGGGAGATCCGCGAATTCTTCGTCCGGAGTATCGACATCACTCAGATACAGGTCTATGAAGTCGTAGTATATCGGAGCAGGGTTGTCGAATTCCAGTACTTCGGAGATATTGTCCGTATAGACAAGATTCCCGGATTCGAGCAGCTGCTGTCCGCATGCACTCAGTCCTTCCGGTTCCATGGCCGTTTCCGGATATTTTGCATAAAGGGCTTTCAGTTCGGCAGTGTTGAATATGTTGTTGTTCCTGATGATGACTTCGGCACCGGATACGTCTTCGGTCTCTCCGAAATCTATGTCCCAGAAAGCAGAATCTATTTCAGTGGCGCCTGTCTCATCGGTGCCGATGGCATTGGCACCGTCGTGCCACCCGACATTGGCGAAGATATTGTTCTCGATCAGTATGGATTTAGGGTGCTCGACGACAGGTACGAAACCACAGTTGTAGAATGTATTCGAGATCCATTCCAGATGGTTTATTACAGAGCCGTCGAAACGTGTTATCGGTCCTACGTTGTTGTATACGATACAGTTCACTATCGATACGGTGTCAGCTCCGTTTCCTCTCGTATCCACGAGCCGTCCGTTTGACGAGCAGTTGTATGCCATGTTGCGGAAAGTGGAGTTCTTCAGGTAGACTTTCGACCCCGTATTGTCCATCCGGATGAAGAAGTTCCTGCAATAGTCACCGAAGCAGCTTTCCAGAGTCAGGCGGCAGTTCTGTCCGTCTATTCTCAGCATCCTCTGCTGATGTGCACCTGTCATCGCATCCTGTCCGAGGAAATATATGTTTTCGAATCTTACGTTTGCTTCCAGACGTATCATGTCCGAGTTTCTTGCCCCGGTCTCGTCTGCGATGCTCTGGATTACAGGCATATTCCCGTCACCGTCTTCTGCCAGGACAGTCACATCCTTCGTGATGACCCATAGTCCTTCGACATAGTAGTGGCCTCCTCTCTGGAGGTAGAACCGGTTGCTGGATGGTACCGTCTTTCCGGTTTCGCTGGTCACGACATCTACACCGGCATAGCTGTCGATGGCGTTTTTAAGGCCGTTTACGGTTTCATAGCCGTTGTCGCTTTCAACCAGGACTGAACCGTCTTCGTAGATATAGACTCCATTGCTGAAAGTCGGTGTATCAGGGACTTCCGGTCCTTGTTCGTCAGGATTCGGGTTTACAGGATCAGATTCCGGTGCTTTTTCGCAGCCCGCCAGACTTATTATCGCGGCAGCGATGCAAAATACAAACAGATGGTTGGTTTTCATATCGATTCGTTTTGGTGGTTATTTGAATATGTCGTATTTGATTCCGATGTATGCCGTCGTGCCGTAGTATTCGGTCCTGACAGGCAGATTCGTGATATATCTGACTCTGCGGTCGACAGCGAAGTTCATGTTTGACCATGTGGCATACAGGGAAAGATGCTTGTTGACAGTATATTTGAGCTGGGCATCCCATTTCATGAACGGAAGTGTGATTTCCTTGTCGGCTGCATCGGATCTCTGCTGGGCCGTTATCAGTACCCCGTCCTGGTAGTTGCATGAGAAACGGCATGAGAACTTCTTGTAGTCATAGCCTATCGACAGGTTGAAAAGATAGGACGGCTGGCTTACCAGCCTGTCTGTATAAGCTACGTCTTCATTGACTTGAATGAAAGGATTGGCGCCAGGTACTGTCCCGAAATCCGGATTTGCAGTTCTGGACATGTTTGTGGTGTGATATTCCATTCTTGAGTCCATGATGGAGAAGTTCGCGCTGAGGACCAGACCTTTCAGGAAATTGTCGAGTTGCTGGAACTGTATCTGGGCATCGAGCTCGAGTCCGAGAATAGTGGCCGGAGTCGGGTTATTCAGCGGGTATGTGATGGTCGCACCGTTGTACTGCGATGCCAGCCCGAATCTGTCTGCGGCAGTTTCCGTGTCGTCGAGGACAATCGCAGTACGGGTGTAGATGAAGTTGTCGATATTCTTGTAGAACCCGCTTATGGTGAACAGACCCCAGTTGTTCGGATAGAACGAAAGGGTGACATCATAGTTGTGTGAAAGTGCGGGCTTCAGATTCGTCCTGCTCCATGTAATGGTATTGCTTCCAGGTTTTATGATGGTTCTTGGTGCCAGAAGGTTGTAGTCAGGTCTGGATAGTGTCCAGGTGTACGCCAGCCTGATGTCGAACCATGGAAACGGCTTCAGTTTCAGATGGATTTGCGGCAGGAAATATCCGAAATGTTCGGAGTCTTCGGATTCCGTGTAGTCGAACTGCTGCTCGTTAGACTCGCTGTCGTTCACATTCGAGCCGCTGTAGCCTGTATACCTCAGATAAGAATAGTCGTATCTGACACCCGGGATGAAGGTCAGCCACTCCCCGACATTGAGTTCTGCCATCAGGTAGGCGGCATAGATTTCCTCATGTCCCGTGTAGTCGTTTTCCACGGTTTCCGACAGAAGCCTGTAGTAGACATCCCTGTTGGTTTCGTAGAAGTACTTCATCATATCCCTGTCGAGAGCGAAATCGAAGTTGCAGTTCGGGTACATGTTCCGCAGGAAGTTCCCCCTGTTCTTGTATGACGGATCGAGAAAATCGTTTATTCCTATCTGTGTGCCGTCCTTG
This sequence comes from uncultured Bacteroidales bacterium, assembly GCA_944326365.1. GTDB lineage: Bacteria > Bacteroidota > Bacteroidia > Bacteroidales > UBA932 > Cryptobacteroides. Next base: position 23,878 of record CALVDR010000018.1, read on the forward strand.
GCTGCGCTGTGTGTCAGGTCCGGCATGTTTTCGAAAGCCGGCTCATAGCCCCCGGCAAGATCGAAGCGGCGGTAATATGCCATGGTCTCATTGTGCCTGTCCTTCTGCCTGTATTTCCCTCCTAATTTCACGTAGCCTGTGATCTTGTCTCCTATATGGAAAGGGGTCTTCCAGTCAATGTACGCGCTGATTTCACGTTCACCGGTGTTCTTGGTTTCCATACGGCCGTTGTACAGATAATACTGGCTGAGATCCCTTTCATTTACGTATTCTGAGGCAATGGCATCGTATGGAGCCAGATACTGGAGGACGGATATGTCTTCAGTGAAAGGGGTACTCAGATCGAAATCCAGTTCATTGCTCCACGGAGTCTTTATCCATGCGCTGCTGTGGCCTGCTCCTACGGTCAGGGTCGAGCCTGCGATATTGAATTCGCCTGAAAGGATGTTTGACAGATTGGCCGTATATGAATCCATGTCGGTCTGCAGGAATCTCAGTCTGTTCCCGTCGAAATTGTACCTCTTCCTTCTGACATCGCGGTCCCTGTCCATGTTGCTGAAAATATTCGAGAATTTGATCTTGTTTCCATTGCCCAGGTCAATGTCGAAATTGAGATTGATGTTGTATCTGGTCCTGACTTCCAGATTTGATTCGAGCGCCGTGGTAGTGAGCCATGGCCTGGTGTAGTTGTAGCCTGGTGTCGGCTCGTTCCCGTTTACATTGTAGGATGCACTGAAAGTATCATTGCTGCGGTCTGTCCTGTCAAATGCAGCAGACAGAATGACGCCGAAACGTTCCTTGAAGAATCTGTTGCTGGCAGTGATGCCTGCCTTGTATCTGCCTATGTTGTTTATCTGTGAATGATAGCCTGTTTCACCGCTGATTCCTAATCTCAGCCCTGACGGTGCGTCTTTCATGATCAGGTTTACCGTACCTCCAAGGCCGTCTGCATCCTTGTCCGCAGTATTGGCTTTCAGGACTTCCGCACCTGCGATCATGTCCGGAGAAATCATATTCAGGTCTGTACTTCTGTCCGTATCGCTTGTGGACGGTGCATTCATGCCATTGATGGCCACTGTATTGTATTTTGGATCAAGACCTCTTATTATGATTTTCTGGCCTTCACCACCGTCGCGCTGGATCATCAGTCCCGGAAGACGGCCGATGGCGTCGGCCACGTTTACATCCGGCAGTTCGCTGAGTTTTTCCTCGGAGACGGCATTCATGATTCCTGATGCATGCAACTGTCTGTTGATGGCGGCTGTCTGTCCTTTTGCCTGCGCACTTACCACCACGCCTTCAAGGACCTCCATGTCTGACTTGAGCTTTACGTTTATCACTTTGACTTCGTTGGGACTCAAATCCACATCCATGGAATATGGCTCGTAACCCAGAAAAGAGTACTGGACAGTATGCTTTCCTGCGGGAACATATATCGTATACCGCCCGTTGGCGTCGGCAATCACACCGATAGAGGTGCCTTCGGCAATGATTGAGGCTCCGACCAGATAGTCATTGTACTCCTCGTCCGTCACGACTCCGGTGATGGTCGCGTTCTGGGCAAAGGCGCATGCGCAGCTGAGAATCACGGATAAGCTTAAAATGAATTTTTTCATAAATCAGGGTTTTGATTTCAAAATTTGCTGATGTAAATATAGGCAGACGACATATCTTGCACTTTGTAAAACGTTCCAAAAACTTTGTTTCCGGTATCAGAATCATCGGACCGGGAATTGGTCCCGATATTGTTGAAATATTGTGTGTTTTTTATGTGGAATATGTTTCGAAGCTGTTACGGAATCTTTACGGAAACGGATGTCAGGGCATTTCATGCCCCCGCCGGACAAGTTCGTCGGCCAGGACAGTCCTGAGATTCTGCAGGATTTTGCGGTATTTCCGGTTTTCTGCCAGATTCACGGTTTCCCCCGGATCATTCCTGAGATCCACGAGTATTTCATTTCTTCCGCTTTTTTCTATGACCGTGTATTTGTATCTTCCGCTGTCCAGGACCTGGAACCAGTTCGCCCCTTCCATGAAAATGTACCTTCTCTCAAGCCTGTGTCTGCCTGTAGCCGCATCTTTGACTGATACTCCAGGGTATCCGTCAGGAATGTCTATGTTTGCCAGATCGCACAATGTCGGCAGCAAATCAATCCCGGTATTCACCACGGTTTTCCTGTCTGTCTTTCCGGCCCTGATGCCTGGCCCGGAAATGACAAAAGGCACGTTCTGTGCTTCCTGATACGGGACGCTCTTGTGTTCTCTCATATGCGAGGCATCCATTTCTCCATGGTCTGACAGAAAGACTATTATGGTGTTTTCCATGAATCCGCCATCCTCCAGGGCATCGAGGACAGGCATGATGTCGGAATCCGCTTCCTCAATAAGCCTGTTGTAAACCCATCTGTGCATTTGCCACTGTTCTTCCGAATACGGCACGACCTTGCCCGGAAGTCCGGATGGCTCACCGCGCATGGGAGCGTGATTATCCGGTACTTGAGGACAGATTTCGCTGTAAAATTCCGTCTCTCCGTATTTTTCGGCAACCGCTGAATATTTTTTCACTCTGGAAATGCCGTCATCTTTTCTTTTCCGCACGGACGGAGAGAGTTCGTCATATTTGATATAATCGTCGTATTCGCAGATATCATGGGGGTTTATGTATGAGACTACCATCAGGAACGGATTGTCGGAAGGTGATTTGGCGGAAATGAATTCCGCGGCGTCTTTGCCCAGCTGTCCTCTTCTTTCGGCAGAGTACAGGGTGTCGAATCCATAGTACGCGGCATTTTCGTTCGTTTCAGGTGAAACCAGATGGGCTTTCCCTCCATAGTAAGTGTCGTATCCAGCTTCGTTGAATATGTTTGCCAGCATGCGCGGCGCATGACGGGCTATTCCGTCAAAGTCTATTCTGTCCCTGTCCGTCTTCCCCGGATTGAAGCGCAGATTGAAATCCGACGGGTACATGCCGGTGAAAAGGGCGAAACGTGACGGGATGGACAGAGGAAATGTGCAGTAGGCGTTCGTGAACGAAATTCCTGATTCCACGATTCTGTCCATGGCCGGAGTGGAAAGCCCGGTATCACCCAGGGCGCTGATTTTCCCTGCCTGCTGCTGGTCGGTTATGATGACCACTATGTTAGGGTGTTCCGGCATCTGTGCCTGTGCACTCATGCTGTACAGACCGCCTGCTGCAGCCGTGACAGCCAGGCATGTTTTCCCTGATATTGTCATAAGATATTCGTTTGATTCGGTTTTACCATTTTTCCAGAGGAAGGACTTCCTCGTTTCCGAAATCCCCGTATGAACTTTCGGGAACAAGGAATACATTGACATGCAGTTTCTCGCCCGGACCTGCTTCCGAGCAGAATCCTATCATTACCGTTCCGGGGTTAGGGGCATCGTACTCATGTACCGGGGCTGTGGAAAATGTCCTGAGCTTTATTTTCCTGTCCGATGATACTATGAGTCTCATTCTTTCCTGTCCCTGGGACAGTATGGCGGAAGAATCGCTTGTCATTTTCACATCGGAAGGTGTCAGCATGGCCCATCTGAAAGGTACGGGCCTGCTCCCTCCGTCGATTTCATCCCTGATGATGACATGATCCTGTCCTGTTATGGCCACGCCTCTGCGGTGTCCTGCGACAAGTCCTCCCTGCAGGGATGTCAGATCTGCCGCAGCGAATCTGAAGCCCGGACGTTCTCCGTATCTGTCCACCTTCACATGCGCATCGACTCTTTGCAGGGAGTCGGCGAAGATGATGAGGTTGTGCGAATACATGCCGAGCCTGAATGGTGCCCATCGGGAAGAATACTGGGTTCTCTGATTCAATGTGATGCCGTATTTTTCCATCGAATAATAGTCCTGATGTCCCAGGTCCGCCGCCCACTGGTACTTGCCGCGGTACATTACGAAACTGCCTATATCCATGTGTGAGTGTCCGCCTTTGCATGACCCGCATTTAAGCCCGAGGAAAATCTCGTCATCACCGCCCCAATGGTTCCGCATGATGGCCACGGGAGTTTCTCCCTGGCCGACGAACATGCATTCTTCAGGCGGTCTGATCCCCTTGAAACAGCCTTTCCCGGCCCACAACAGAACGGACGGGAGATAGCGGGCTTCATACATGCGTTTTTCTTTCCCGTGTCCGGTCAGATACCTTATCCTGTCGGCTTCGCCGTAAAGCAGGGAATTGTCATTTGTCCTGGAGGCAAACCAGAACAAAGGCAGGCAAAGGGTGTTTTCCGATACATTGCAGTCCGAATATGAAAAACATCCGAAATCCTGAGTGGTCATCTGCACCATATATTCCGCCGATCTCATGAATCCGTAATCCTTGTCCAGACCCAGCCCGATGCCTGCGGCGGATTCCAAAGCGTCGGATAGCATTATGAGAAATGCCGTACCGTAATTCCAGTACATGTACCCTTCCGGGTAATTCCCGTCCGGACTATATTCCTTCAGCGTATTGTTTTTCACGGAATCCATTGCACGCACTATGATTTCTGATGCCAGTTCCGGACAATGTTCATATACTGCAAGGGCTCCGAAAGCCATTCCCATGTTGCACACTGCATTCCAGTTGTTTTTCTTTTCCAGCCAATGTATGTTTTTCAGTTCCTCCTTTCCCACATTGACCGAAGGTGCCAGTCCCTTGTCGATAATGGCTGCGCAAATGATTTCCCTCGATTCCTGCGACAGACAGTCATACAGCCAGTCATATCCTATGGCTACGGCTGCTGTCATTTCAGCGACATCCAGAAAGTGTGTCGGATTCCAGTCGGAGAATCTGCATACGTCGAGCATGACTTTTTCGGCTTGCATGGCGAATCGTCCGTCACCTGTCATTCTCCAGCTGTATGACAGAAAATATATCTGTCTGAATGCATTCCGGGAGACATCCAGAAGACGTTTCCCGGTCTTTATCCGTTTGAGTTCAGGGGCGGAAAGGAAATCTTCGCTTTGGGCGATGATGGCGAGATGGACATCTTCAAGAAATTTTTCGGATGCGATCTTTTCCGTGATGAGTTTTTCTTCTCCTTCATGAAGAAGAAGCCGGGGATGCTCTGCGGCTACTGTGATATTTGTCCCGGACGGTGTGGAATTCACGCATGACAGCAGGCAGGATATGGCACAGGCATACGTCAGGATGGTCAGTAGGGATTTCATGATACTTGATTTATGATACTTGATTTATGTTGCAGAACAAAGAAAGTCAAAATTGATTTAAGTGTGAATATGCACGGTGTCAGTCGTTTCCGATTGAGACACAGAAAAAAGTTTTTGGAATTTTCCCTAACGTAAAATCCAGTGTACTTTGATAATATTGCACTGTAACCAAATTGTCTTTTATCATGAAAAACAGAATCATTATCCTATTCTTCTCCGCTTTCCTGCTGCTTGCATTCAATTGCCATGCACAGGACAGCCTGCCGGAACTTGACAGGCACAATGTCAATTTTATCCTGATAAGCGACAGCGGGATGGCTTCGGAGGCGCAGAGAGAGACAGCGCGCAAGACTGCGGCCGTGATGACTGAAATTATCGGGAAGAACCGTATTTCATTCATAGCCGTAGCCGGTGATCCCATACATGACATGGGCGTGAAGGACGAATATGATCCGGAATGGAAATTCAAGCTGGAAGATATCTTTGGCAGCAAAGAGCTCCATTCGGTGCCATGGTATGCAGTTCCCGGCAACCATGAATATAAGGGAAACCCTGAGGCGATGGTCAGATATGCCGGAATCAGCAAGCGCTGGAAGATGCCGGCCAGGTATTATTCCATAGAAAGGAAGATCGGAAAATCCGATGCTGAAGTCCTGATAGCTTTTCTCGATACTCCACCGTTGATTCAGAGCAGGCTCGAAGCATATGTCGCGGAAGGGAAGGCAAGTCCCGACTATCCTGACAAGGAAATGCAATGGCTCGATTCCCTCTGGTCCGTTTCGGATCAGAAATGGAAAATAGCCGTCGGCCACCATCCTGTTTATGCGAATACTGCGAAAGGAATAAGAGAGCGCCAGGATATGCAGGACAGGCTCAACCCTCTGCTTTTGAAGCATGATGCCGACCTGTATGTCTGCGGACACATCCATTCTTTCCAGTATATTGTCCCGGAGGGATGTAAGGTCGGGTATATCGTGAATTCTTCGGCAGGCCGTTCCCGGGAGGTCGGACCGATAGAAGGAACAAGATTCTGTGCGGATGACACAGGCCTTACTCTTTTCTCAATAGGGGAAGACGCGATAGATTTCTATTTTATAGATTCCGACGGGAAAGTCCTGTATCATGATACGGTCACGGAAGACGGACCGGCGCCTGCCGGCGGAATACGCATAGATTCCGTTTCTGTCATGGGAGCATGTAACAGTGTGGCTGACTGGCAGATAGATAATATCTCCAAATCCGGTCATCATGAACTGGAGTGGACGAACGGAGTTCTCTACAAGGGGATGACCATGTGGGGAGCGGTATCCGGGCAGGAAAAGTATCTGGATTTCGTGCGCGGAATAGGAGAGAAGCATTCATGGAGAATGTATGACAGGCCTTATCATGCAGACGATATATGCGTAGGCCAGGCGTTTATAGACCTGTACCGGATATATGGAGACAGCAGAATGCTGCAGCCGGTCCTGGAACGCGGATTCTATGTGTCAAACCATCCCTCAAAGGCTGTGCTGTCAAAGAATGATCCTGCCGGCAAATTCGAAAGATGGTCGTGGTGCGACGCACTGTTCATGGCAGCTCCCGTTTATGCCGCCTTATATGAAATGACGGGGGAGAAATGCTATGCCGATTATCTGGACCATGAATTCAGGGTATGCACCGATTCCCTTTATGACAGGTCGGCGTGCTTGTATTATCGTGACTGTAATAGAATCCCTCTCAGGGAACCGAACGGCGGGAAACAGTTCTGGGGAAGAGGAAACGGATGGGTTTTCGCCGCCATTCCACTCGTGTTGGACAACCTGCCGGAGAACCATCCTACGCGTCCGTACTATGAAAAGATTTTCCGTGACATGGCAGGAAGTGTCATCGACGCGCAGGATGAGACTGGAGCATGGCATGCCAGCATGCTGGATCCGTATGCCTATCCTATGCCGGAAAACAGCGGTTCCGCTCTTTTCTGCTACGGTCTGGCATGGGGTATTAACAACGGTCTTCTTGAAGGTCCGGCATGGCCGGAAGCTCTTATGAAAGGGTGGAATTCGCTGCAGTCGTATATCCTGCCTGACGGCAAACTTGGGTATATACAGCCGGTAGGTGCCGCGCCTGTCAGTGTAGGTGCGGAGTCTACGGATGTGTATGGTGTGGGCGGATTCCTGCTTGCCGGAAGTGAATTGCTGAAGTGGCTCGGAACCCGGCAGTTCTGATGCCGTACTGTGAATAAGGTCAGTATTTCCTTATTTCAATCCCTCTGGAATGCAGCTCTTTATCCAGAACTTTCAGAAGATGTTCGCGGATATGGCTGTATTCCTTTTTTTCTGCCAGATTCACGAGTTCTCCCGGATCTTCCCGCAAATCTGTCAGAATGACCGGATTGCCATCGTCTTCCAGAACTGTCAGCTTGTACCGTCCGCTGTCAAGGACCTGGAACCAGTCAGGTCCTTCGAGGAAAATATATCTCCTGTCCGGACCTTCGCGATGTCCGCACATGATTCTCCCCAACGGCTCACCGGGCCTTCCGTCAGGAACGTCTATTCCTGCCAGTCCGCAAAGAGTCGGAAGAAGGTCAATGCCTGTATTGATGACAGTCGTGCTGTCACATATGCCGCATTCTATTCCGGGACCGTTGAAAATCAGAGGGACTTTCTGGGCTTCCTGATACGGGACACTCTTGTGTTCTCTTCTGTGGGATGCCGCCATTTCTCCATGATCAGAAATGAACACCAGTATGGTATTCTCCCTGATATCGGGATTCTCAAAATAAGTATCCACTACAGGTTTCATGTTCCTGTCCACCTCTTCCACGAGCCTGTCATAGAACCAGGACAGCAGTTTCCATTCGTCTTCGGTATAGTTTGAAACAGGAATCGGCAGGCCGGCCGGTTCTCCTTCCATGATTTCATGGTTGTATGGAAGTGCCGGGCAAATACTGTCGAATATTTCCCGTTCATCCTTCCCGGACAGCAGTGCAGCATATTTGCCGAGCCTGTCAAGCCCTTCTTTCATTTTAGGCGTGATGTCTTCCGGCCTGAGATCCTTCCTGTTCAGGAAATCCCCGAATTGACCTATGTTATGCGGGTTTATGAAAGAAAGGACCATGAGATAAGGCTTGTCTGTCTTTTGACGCTCTTTCATAAGGGCAGCGGCGTCAGTACCGAGTTTTTCGTGCCGCTCTCTGGAATAGACTGTGTTGAAGCCATACTGATGAGGGTCGTTGATATCGGTTCTGGACGCCAGGCTTGTCGTTCCTCCGTAAAACGTGTCGTACCCTGCATCGTTGAAAATATTCCCGAGAGCCGACATTCTGGTCTCTTCGAGTTTTTCCCAGTCTACGGCGTTTACCTTGGACTGATTCTCCAGATTGAACCTCAGGTTGCAGTCTGAAGGATACATTCCTGTGAACATGGCGTACCGGGACGGGGTGGACAGCGGGAACATGCAATATGCCTGGGAGAACCGGAATCCATGTTCCGCCATCATGTCTATAGCCGGCGTGTTGATTTCCGTTCTTCCCGCACAGCTCATTCTGTCGCTCTGCATTCCGTCCACGATGATCATTATCACATTCGGTTTTTCACCTGCCGAGACTGATTGTGCTCCCATGCCGCATATGGCGGCAAGGAGCAATGCCTTTTCTTTCCCTTTCATGGCTATATCCGATTTTACCAGTTGATTCCGCTTGTAAATTCCGGTGCAGGCTTGATTTCTCCTGCTTCCAGTTTTCTTACATACTCATCGTAGTCTGTAGGTTCGATCCAGTCAGTGTAAGACCATGGATCCTGGATTTCCCCTGATACTGTCTTTTCGTAAAAGTTCTCGTATTCAGGGTCGGAATACGGATAGTGGTCGAATATATCCCCATTGCCTGTGACCCTGGGATCTCCCTGACGTCTCAGGATTTCCATAAGCCTTTTTCTCATGGATTCCTTGATGTCCCGGTATTCCGGAATTTCCGCCAGATTTTCGATGCAGTCTTTGTCTGCAGTCAGATCATACAGCTCCTCTTCCGGACGTTTGTCCATCGAAAGCTCATAAAAAGTACTGTCGGCACCTGAACGCCACATATTCAGAATCTGCGTCTTTACAGGTGAGCCGTCGATTTCGCAGTATCCTGTCTCGGGATCGCATGCCGGATAGAGCCATGGCTTGATGTTCCAGATATACAGGAGCCCGTCGGCAATGATGCCCCTTATAGGATATCCCTGATTTCCCGGTCTTCCGTAGTCATCCCTTTCGCGTCCGAATATCAGATGGTCCCTCTTCCTGATAACCTGCCCGGATTTTCTGCCGGACAATATCTTCTTTATACTCTTTCCTGACATCTCCAGCATCCCGGAAGTCTTTTCGGGAATACCTGCCAGATCCAGAATTGTCGGCGCGATGTCGGTGAAATTTATGTAGTCGGATACTTTCCTGCCCGGATTCCTTATTCCTTTTTTCCACATTATTGCCAAAGGCTGATGGTGCGACTGTTCGTAATTATTGGCCTTGGCCCTCGGGAAAGGCATGCCGTTGTCCGCCGTTACTATGATGACCGTATTCTCCAGTTCGTTTCTGCTTTCCAGTTCCTCAATCATCCTCATGAGATGGGCGTCGGCGTGTTCGATTTCGAAAGAATAGTCAAGCATGTCGTTGCGGACGATTTCGTTGTCAGGCCAGTATGCCGGTACGGAATCGATCTGTTCAGGTTTCTTGCCTCCGATCGAGACTCCGCTTCCGTATTCGTATTTCCTGTGCGGCTCTCTGGTCCCTGCCCAGAAAAACCACGGCCCGTCTGCGGCATCATCCAGAAAATCAGAGAAATTGGCAGCATAGTCTATATTCGATATGAACCTTGTCGGCGGCTGCAGTTTCCGCGTCTGATACGGTTTCCCGGTCAGCTGTCTCGGCTTGCCGTCTACGATACCGGGGTTTCCCGGTGCCCAGCCTTTTCCTGTACAACCTACCGTGTAGCCGTTTTCGGACAAGGTTTCCGTGAATACTTTTATGTCCGGAGGAAAATTCGTGATATGGTTTCCCGCATCTTCAAGCTGCCAGGAATATCTTCCGGTCAGAAGTACCGCTCTGCTCGGTGCCGATTTGGCGTTCGGAGTGTAACAGTTGCTGAAGAAAATGCCGTCATCAGCTACGCGGTCAAACGCCGGGGTGTCTGTCCACCGGCAGCCGGCGGCACTGAAATGGTTGAAAGACGCATCATCCATAATGAAGAAAAGGATGTTCGGACGCCCGTCATGCACTGCTGTCCCGCAGGATGCGAGAAACGGTATGCTGAGGCATGACAGCGACATGACTTGAAGCATATTCTTGTTTTTCATGGCTCTGTATTTTTTTCTGTATGTTTGTTTCCGAATATTTCCCATTCCGGAAGAACCGCAGGCGAATGCTGGCTTCTGGCTATGGAGTCGACTTTGAATACTGTTTCCGGCATAGTGTATGAAAGGTCATATTTCTCTTCAGGATCTCTTTCCAGATCATATAATTCCCATTGAACGTCAGTATTTTCCAGCAGTCCTTTCCTGTATGCTTTCAGATTGCCGATCCTCACGGCTTGTTGTCCTCCCTGTTCGATGTATTCCCAGTAAAGGAATTCATGCTTCTCAGCCTGTCTTTCACCGAACAATGTCGGAGCAAAGGATATACCGTCTGTGCCGTCGGGTACATCGCATCCTGTCAGTTCTGCGAAAGTAGCCATATAGTCATATTGGGCGCTGAGCAGGTCTGTCTTTCTCCCGGGATTTATTTTTCCGGGCCATCTGGCTATCATTGGCACTCTGATACCACCTTCTTTCAAACTTCTTTTTGCCCCTGAAAGGCCTGCATTACTGTTGAAGAAGTATGTGTCAACACCTCCGATTGAACAAGGCCCGTTGTCGCTGCTGAACATAAGCAGCGTATTTTCTGACAGGCCCAGACTGTCCAGAAGATCCATGATTTCACCGGTTTTCCTGTCAAGGCGGCTTATCATGCCGGCGTATGCGGCCTTGGGTCTCGCGTGAGGGAGATAACCGTCATCACCGGAATACGGAACTTCAGTGAACACTGTGTCGTATTGTGCGAGTTCTTCTTCCGGAACCTGAAGGGCGCGATGAGGTACTGTTACTGCCAGATAAACGAAAAACGGTCTGTTTCTGTTCTTCGTAATGAAATCTGCAGCCTTGTCGAAAAACAGGTCCAAGGCATAGCGGCTTCCTGTATTGACTGTGTCATTGCCATCGAAAAGATATGAGGGATAATGGTTGTGCGCGTGTTTCTGGTCTGCAAATCCGAAAAAGGTATCGAATCCCTGTTTCAGCGGATTGCCGGAAGACTCCATGCTGCCTAGTCCCCATTTGCCGAAAATGCCTGTGGCATATCCTGCATTTTCCAGCATGGATGCCATGGTAGTCCCGTCAGAAGGAAGCGGAAACTGACTGGCTCGCGAAGGTCCGTTCCCTGTCATTTCTTTGTTTGCCCTGATGACGGTATGTCCCGAATGCTGCCCTGTCATAAGACAGGATCTGGATGGTGCGCTTACTGCGCTGCCTGAATAATGATTCGTGAATACAATGCCTTCAGCCGCCATCCTGTCCAAAAATGGAGTCCTTATATACTGCTGTCCGTAGCATCCTATGTCTCCTATGCCGAGGTCATCGGCGTAGATGAGTATTATATTGGGCCTTCCCGCATCAGGTACGGTGCATGAAACAGCCGATGGCAGCAGTGCTGCGGCATATAGGAAAATTACATGTTTCATATGTTTACCTCCTTTCAAATCGCAGATTGCTGCCCGCCTCATATCTGATGATACTGTATTTCCCGTCGATCATGATGCTCATTTCCCCGTCTTCGGCAGGGATGACCAGCACATGGTCATCAGAAATCAGGATGTCGTCCAGAGCACCGGTGGCGTATATCACGGAGACATCTTCACCTTCATTTCCTATCAGGAATGCAGCGGCCGAATCGTCACAGCCTTTGAACCCGAATTCCAGATGAATATCGCTTCCGTCAAGCCTGTACGGATGATTCAGTACGGCCGCCAGACTGTCAGGGTTTGTAGCCAACGTAAATTCATGGTCTACCGGAGCTCCGCTGAACGCAATGACCTGCCCGAAGGATGACGCAGTGTCCACCTGCCAGTAGATTTCAGGCGAGTCGCCTGTAAGACCTGCATGGCAGAACGGTCTTCCTTCTATTTCAGGAAGGACTCTTTTTGCCTTTATTATCAGATCTCTTACCGCCTTGCGGTCATCTGCAGACAGAAGTCCCAGATTCCCCCATATGCCGTGCCCTGCCATAAGTATGGAATGTATGTTATATTCCATGGCTTTGTATGGCCGGACATTGTGAGGATATGATGCATAGGTGAATATTTCTACGGGCAGGATATCCGTATTCAGATTCGCTATATTTCTGGCTGATTTTGTCCTCATGGTAGAATAGTCCTCGTAAGCCGAAGCCCCGTTGTTGACACTGAAGAATTTGCCCTCCTGCAACGGCATCAGCCCTGTCATGGCACGTTCCGGTTCCGTCAGATCGATTTCGACTACTACATCGCCGGCATATTCCCTGAGTTCCCTCATCAGTGATGTAAGCCGGAAAGGCAAAAGATAATTGTACCTGTCTATTCTCTCCTGTCTGGAATGTTCCCCGCTTCCGTGTCCCTGATCCGGGAGATAACTGTGAAAAGTATTGACGGCGTCCCATTTGAAGAATCTGAATCCCATGTCGATGAGCCTGATATGGTCTTTTTTTATCTTGTCATAGTAGTCTCCTACCAGATCGGCTGCCGGGTATTTGTATTGTGTACTTATGGGAATTCCGTCAGCATCCTTTATTATCCGTTCAGGGTGGTCACTGAAAGTGGAGGACAGGGAATCGACGGTAGCGAGTGATATCCATAGTCCGGGAATCATCCCTTTCCCGCGTATATATGCCGTCATGTTTTCCATGGACGGGATTTTGGTGCTGTCCGGATGCCATGAACCGAAAGCATCCTGCCATCCGTCATCGAATACTATCAGGTCTGTACCCATCTGGCTGGCGCAGTCTATTTCCCTGATGACATTTTCCTGGTTGAATGATTCTCTCAATCCCTGTCCGGCCCGTTCTTTCTGCCTCTGCATGCCCCATGTGTTATAGTAAAAAAACACTTTTCTGGACAAAGGATGTTCCGTAATCTGTTCATAGACATAATGTCTTATTTCCTCAAGCGGATCCGTATTCCCGGGAACGACGTTTATTGTACTCCATACGGTCCAGTACGTGTCATCGGAAGGTAAGGCCTCTCCGTCAAGATAGCCTCCACGCAAAATCTTCTGATATGCCAGGCAGCCGTCACCGGAATGCTCGAAGCCTGTGCCGATGAACCAGTAGTCGTCTGCGGACAGAACCCTGACTGCCTTGCTCCCGACACTGGACCACAGCCCTGTCCCGCATTTGTCTCCTCTCATGATCGCCTGATCCTGGGAAGCATGTTCGTATGATGTGATTATTCTGGAATTTCCGATATCCGCTATGGCGAAAGGTCCTTTCACCAGCAGGGCCTTCCCGTCAAAGTCATGCAGGATGCTGTCTGTGATGAAAATGTGGTTTTCTTCCATGAAAGTCCCCATCCTCCATTCTGTCACTGATTCAGGGGCCTGAGGCAGCGTATATCGCGGATATATGAAATGGTTTTTGCCGTCTTTGAGCGCAAAAGCCGTCTTCCCTGACGCTGAACGCAATCCCATTCTTTCCCTGATGAGCGACGAGCCATGGAAATACTGATGGACAAGAGTAAGTTCCATGCCTTCGGCAATACCGTCACCGGCAAAGACGGAAGTGATTTCGGTCCCTCCGTTGCACATTTCCCTGACATAAGAAGTCTTGAATTCCCATACAGGCAGTTCTGAAGAAACTATTCCCTTGTCTGTCATGAATTCAAAGTAAGGAGCTTCCGGTGAAGATGAAATCATGCTTGCCGCAGTATCCTTCCCGACGGAACTTACCCTTATTTTCTGACCCTCATTCGAAATCATGTATGTGAATGTTTCGGTCGGAACGGAAATCACCGGTTCTCCGGCACGGACCGGATGAAAGCAGAAGAAGTTTGCCGCGAAGAACAATATTAGAAAACCCCGCATATCAGTATTATTTTTCTTCAAAAATAGCCGATAGCGGAATCATTGACTTTTTTTTACGTATCATTTAATTATATCAGGATCCCTTTTAATGCCTGTACGCAGATCTTTCCTGAATTGTGACGGAGATTTTCCGTACTGTTTCTTGAACAGTGATGAAAAATGCGCCTGGTTAGTCATCCCTATCCTGTCCATTATTTCCAATATGGGCATATCCGTTTCCTCAAGCATTTTCACCGCGATGTGAAGCCTTATTGTCTGGACGTATTTTGATGGAGACATGTTGGCGGCAGACTGGACTTTCCTGTACAGGCTTGCCCTGCTCATCCCTATTTTGTCGCAGAAGGAAGATATGTCGAAGTCCGGGTCCGAAATGTTTTCCCGGACGGTTTCATTCAGTTTCTGCAGGAACCTGTCTTCACCTGATGACAGTTCCACTCCGATGCTTTCAAGCGACAATTCATGACCGTACAGCTTTTTCAGATTTTCCCTTGAGGAGATTATGTTGCGGATCTTCATGATGAGCATGTTCATGCTGAACGGTTTGGTTATATAGTCTTCAGCCCCGAGTTCCAGTCCCTCCTTCATTTGAAGGACAAGCGACCGGGCGGTAAGCAGGATTATGGGGATATGGCTGGTCCTGTTGTCTGATTTCAGTGCGCGGCTCATCTGGAGGCCGTCCATGACAGGCATCATTATATCGCTGAGAATCAATGCGGGGACTTCAGATATGGCGATATGCAATCCCTCGCTGCCATTTGACGCTTCTATGACCTTGTAATATTTCCTCAGTCTCGTACTGACGTATTTCCTCAGTTCGAAGTTGTCTTCCACGATCAGTATGACCGGTTTCCCGGAACTCCCCTGATTCATGGCATCTTCCTCTATGGCAATCTCCTGCGTGTCGAATTTGTCGGCCTGAAGATAACTGGCCATATCTTCGCTGCTGTGATAATCCCTTACTATCTCTTCCTCGGAGAAATGAGAATTGCCTGCCGGCAATATTATAATGAACCGGATTCCGCCTTCCGGAATATTTTCCGCGAAAATCTCTCCGTGATGGCTTTCTACGATGCCTTTTGCCAAAGCCAGTCCCAGACCTGTTCCTCCGGCTTTCCCTGAAGATGACTGGTAGAAAGGGGTGAAGATTCTTTCAAGTTCTGCATCTTCCAGCCCCGGCCCGTTGTTTTCTATGGATATTCTGATGTATTCTTCCGCACCGTCATAAAGTGATGTCCGTTTGTGTTCCATGGCGCATATGCTGTCTTGCGGAAGCATGTCAAGTTTCATGACTACACGCCCTTTGTCGGGAACGTATTTGAATGCATTGGACAGGATATTCATCAGCACCCGTTCAAGGAGAGATCTGTCATACCATATATCTGAAGATATGCTGCCCGAATCTATTCTCAGGTCTACATGCCGTTTTTCGGCGAGGATGGAGAACGCTACGACCATTTCACGGGCAAATCCGCTGATATCTCCCTGTGAAATATGCAGTTTCAGTTTTCCGGATTCCTGTTTCCTGAATGTCATCAATTGGTTGACGAGCAGCAGAAGCCGGTTCACATTGTCATAAATGAGGCGGAAAGCGCTGAGATTCATTCTGGCAGGATCGTTGGACATGACCACTTCCTCTACAGGAGCCTGGATGAGTGTCAGCGGAGTACGGAATTCGTGCGAAAAATTCGTGAACAGTTCCATTTTCGCATCCCAGAACTTCTGCTCCTGCTCTTTCTGGAATGCCTGCTGCCGGAGTTTCTGCCTGGCCACATAGTATGAAAAAAGAATATAGGCTACTACAGACAGGAATATGGTGTAAAATAAGATAGCGTACACCGAGCGGTAGAACGGAGGCTTCACTCTTATGGCGAGTGATGCACCTTCCGGATTCCATATATTGTCATTGTTCGAGCCTCTGACTCTGAAAACATATTTCCCGGGAGGAAGTTTTGCATAAGATATCCTGTTGGATGTCCCGACATAATTCCATCCGTCGTCTATGCCTTCGAGCATGCATGCGTACTGGTTCAGTTCGGGATAAATGAAATTAAGCGAATTGTACTCTATGGCGATGTTGGCTTCGTCATAAGCTATTTCTATCCCGTCCTTCCCTGCCGGAAAACAATCGGCAGGCCTGCCGTTGATGAATACGTTTTTAATCCGCACCGGCGGAACAGCCGAGTTCTTGTCGAGATTTGACGGATTGAATTTTATGAAGCCGTTGTTCCCTCCCAAATATATGGTATTGTCTTGAGAAACATAGGCGGAGCCTGCGGAGAATTCCTGGACAGGTATGCCTGATGATCTGCCGTACGTATATTTTATGTTGTACAGGCTGTCAAGTAAGGAAATGCCGTCTTCAGTGATGACATAGATGTCATCGTTCCTGTCTTCCACAATGGAGCAGATCATTCCGTCTTCGAATCCCGGAGACTTTCTGACACTTCCGGTACGCGGATCGAATATGGCCAGTCCGTTGTCAAGAGTTCCTGTCAGGATATTGCCGTTATGGTCTTTGACCAACGTGTATACTTTTCTTCCGATGATGTTCCCTCCTATGTGATGAATGACGGAATCTTTTCTGACTTCGAAAAGACCGTTTTGCCTGGTCCCTACATAAAGCGCATTGCTGTCGGCTATCATGGAGGTGATCTGCAGCATGGGGACTTCCATATTTGCGGGAAGTGTGATATCTTCTATTTTCCCTCTGTCAAAGTGTTTCAGGGCAGGTGTCCCGAATGTCCCGAGAAGAATGTTTCCCGACGGGCTTTCGCTTATAGAGTAAATCGCTTTCATCTCCCTTCCGCCGTAATGCCCGGTGTATTTCATTTCTTTGAGATTGAAAGTGTACAGGCCCCCGGAATACAGTCCGACGAAAAGCGTGTCGCCTGATACCAGCAGACTCTTTACGTTGTTGGCGTCATAAGTTTCTCCGGCTGGTGCAGGACAGGGATATACCATAGTGCTGTCAGTGTCGGGATCGAACGAAAGCAGACCTCCGACTTCCGTTCCCATCCATATTCTGCCGTCATATTCCGTTATCGGCCCTATCGGGCCAAGTGCTATGCCGGATTGTTCCGGATCGTAATGACCGAATCTGTCGAGATAAGGATTGGTATGAAATACTCCTCCGGAATATGTTCCTATCCACAGTATCCCTTCGTTGTCAATGAAAAGGGACTCCACCGACATGTTCCTTTCCGGAAGATTGCACCCGGGAAAATCCACGGCATTGGAGAGCATGTCCGTATCCGGATCGAAAAACCAGAGTCCGTTGTCCATGCCGAGCACCAGACGGCCGTCGCTTAACCCTGCGATGTCTGTAATCCCGTTTCTGGAAGAAAGGGCTATAGTTTCCGCGGCATACAGTTTCCGGGCTTTGAGCGTATTCCTGTCGAGCTCCGCAAGACCTGACGGCGAAGCTGCCCATATTCTGTCGTCCTGTCCGAAAAACAGGGCATTGGTTTCTCCACTGTCTGAAACGGAGGAGAAGGGGTCAAGTCCGGCATAAACCGTTTCTCCCGAACATGTCATGACGGATATTCCGTTCTTTCCGCATACGAAAATCCGGTTCCCGTTTTCGACGATATCGTCGATCCTTCCGTGAACCCCGGGAACAGGGGCCAGTGTATTACGCGTCCTGTCCAGTTTCCACAAACCGGAAAACCCGCCGACAAGGACATCTCCGTTGAGTTTGCTGATACATAATGCCCTGACGGTATTCCCGTATCCGCTTTCGTCTGTCTGATTCAGATAATACCTTTCGAATGTCCTGCTATTTTTGTCAAATCTGTTGAGGCCGTTCGTGGTGCCTATCCATAAATTCCCGTCGGAATCTTCCCCGATGTTCTTTATATAATTGTCACTGATGCTCAGACTGTCGTCCTGGTCATACAGAAACCTGTCGAAAACATAGCCGTTGTATCTGTTGAGGCCGTTTCTGGTGCCGAACCACATGTAGCCTTCGGAGTCCTTGAAAATGGCGAGTACTGACAGCTGGGAAAGCCCGTCTTTTACGGAGAGGTTGTCAAACAGCAATTTGTCATGTCTCTGTCCGGAAACCTGTATCATACCGAAGGACGGTACGATCAGGAGCAGGAATATGGATATGAGCCGTGGAAAAATCATGGATGACATGAAATTTCCGCTATATTACCCATAATCGGCAAATTTTGCAAGCAAGGCGGTTGGGCGACATGTTTTTTGTATTAACTTTGAAACCTGAAACAAACTTGAAGATACGATGGAGAAAGTTCTTTTTTTGGGAAATATAGGGGTGTGGGAGATAGTCCTGATCGCCCTGGTGGTGCTGCTGTTCTTCGGAGGCAGGAAGATTCCCGAGCTGATGAAAGGTCTCGGAAAAGGCGTGAAGAGTTTCAAGGAGGGGATGAACGAGGTGGAGAAGGAATTGAATTCCCCGGTATCCGGGACGAATCCTGGTCCTGATACGAAACCGATGCAGAAAACGGATACTGAGTCCGGAAAAACTTCTGAAACAGCCGGAAAATAGAATCCCTGATGTCTGAAAAGGGGACAGATATTCCCAGGGATACTTCTGGCGGGGAAGCGCAGATGTCATTCTGGGATCACCTTGAAGTGCTCAGGTGGGCATTGATCAGGATTGCTGCAGTTCTGATCATTCTTGTCGTGGTTTCCTTTATGGCCATGCCGCATATTTTCGATACATTGATTTTAGGTCCGGCTTCGTCGGACTTCTTTGTTTACAAATGGTTTGCGTCTGTCGGCAGACTCATTCCGTTTTTTCCCGACTTTTCGGATGACGGTTTCCATGTGGACATCATCAACATCAATGTCGCTTCCCAGTTCATGACGCATATATCCACTTCTTTCTGGCTCTCTCTGGTGCTGCTGTTCCCATATATCGTCTATGAACTCTGGAAATTCGTCAGTCCTGCTCTGTACCGCTCTGAAAAGAGCGCAGTGGGCCGTGCCTTTTTTGCCGGTACATTCATGTTCTATCTCGGGTGTGCAGTAGGATATTGCCTTATTTTCCCTTTCACTTTCCGTTTCCTCGCAGAGTATCAGGTCAGCCAGACCATTGTGAACCAGATATCCCTGAATTCATACATGAACAATTTCCTCGGCATGGTCTTCATCATGGGCGTGGTCTTCGAACTGCCTTTGCTGGCCTGGCTGCTTTCGCGTCTCGGCATCCTTCACAGGGAATTCCTTCAGCAATACAGGCGTCATGCCGTGGTCGTCCTGCTCATTCTCGCCGCCGTCATCACTCCTACCGGGGATCCGTTCTCGCTGATGCTGGTTTTCGTGCCGTTGTATCTTCTGTATGAGTTTTCGGTCCGCCTCGTCCGTCCCGAAGCTGCGGCATAGAGGGCTGGAATCCAATGAGGACCTGCATTTGTATTCTTGCGGTAAATGTTGCTGATCATTCCTCTTTGATGATTCGCAATGCCTTGATAGCGGCGGGGAAGCCGATGTAGGGCAGGCATTGGATGACGGCTGCAGTCAGCGTTTCGGGCGAGTTGCCCGCGTTGATGTTGCCGTGATAATGCGAATGGAGCTGGCTCTCGGCTTCCAACGCGGTCAGTACGCAGTATCCCAATAACTCGCGTGTCTGCAAGTCGAGTGCGCCGCGGCTGTAGATATCGCCGAAGAAATAGTCCGTGAGGAACCGCTCTACGTCCTTGCCCATATCGCCGGGCACACCTTCCATCACCGAGGCGATGCCGCCGGGATAGAGCTTGTCCTGAATGGCTTTGCCCGTCTCATGGCGTGTTTCTTCCGTCACCGTGCCTTGCTTTTCCAACGGCAGGCTGATGCCCCGTTCCTTGAACACCTCATTCACCGTAGCCACGGCATTCAGCATCTTTGGGAAGCCGATGAACGGAGCGGTGAGGTACATCACCTCACGCAGTTCCTCCGGGGTAACACCCACATTGAGAGCCGCCCCGGCATGGGCTTTCAGTTGCGGGAGCGTCTGCATCGTGGCGAGGGTGATGCAGGTAATCATCTCTCGTTGCTTGATAGTAAGGTCGCCCGTCTGGAATACCTCGCCGAAGATGAACTTCTGAAGGATGTCCATCATTTCCGGGTCAGTGCCCTGTCCGGTCAGGGCTTCACCGCCGAACAGGATGTGATAATTTTGCTTGCATACTTCGATTCTATCCATATTGTCTTTTGTTTGTGCCGTCGCGGACAGGCTTCCTGCCAGTGCGAGGGCTATTATACCTAAAATCTTCTTCATTGTTATTTTTACTTGACAAGTGTTCCGGGAAATTCGGCAGATCCCTTGACTACGCTCGGGATGACATCTGTCCGGAGAGACCTTTCAGTATCTCCACTTCGTTAGGTTCCAAAGGGATGGAAGTCTCCCCGTAAAGGAAATAGCGCAAGAGCTGTTGCGGTGTGACGTGGTGGCGGTCTGCGATAAAGCACACCGCCTCGTCCGCGCATAATTCTTCGGGTAATTCTGTTTTCTGTTTCATTGTATTCTCGTTTTTATCTGATGCAAAATTACACCGGAACAAGGAGGAACATTGTAACTATAAGTGGGGGAAGCGTACCATTTTTACTGAAATTGCGTGTCTGCGTAAATCATTGTCAGTGAAATGCTTTATCTTTGTATCGGGTTAACAGGAAACAAAATGAGCAAGATATTGAAAGTACGAAATGTCAACGATTACGGCCGCTACCTCGGATGCGCCGAACAGCACCCGCTGGTCTGTGTCATTGACTATGCCGAAGTGTCGCCCGTGCGCCACAGCCTGAACGACTACGGCGTGTACGGCATCTTTTTCCACGATGAGGCAGAGATAGACCTGGCATACGGCTGTGGCAAGTATGATTACAAGAAAGGTACGGTTATCTGCGTAGCTCCCGGACAAGTGGGCGGCAAGGAGGACGACGGCGAAGAGGTGATGCTGACGGGATGGGCGCTGCTTTTCCACCCTGACCTGTTACATGGCTTCCCGCTCGAAAAACGCATCAAAGAATACTCCTTTTTTGATTATCGCATCAACGAAGCCCTGCACATGACCGATGATGAGCACGACATCCTGGCCTCACTGATGCGCCGGATGCGGGAGGAACTCGCAGGGAAACCTGACGAGCTTCAGAACGCCATCCTCGTGGGCTATATCGAACTGACGCTCAACTTCTGCCAGCGGTTCTACAACCGCCAGTTCGTTACCCGAAAGATAGAGAACTCCGACATCCTCGTCCGCTTCGACCGTCTGCTGCGCGACTATTTCGAGGACAAACTCCAAATGACCCTCGGCCTGCCCACCGTGCAGTATTGCGCCGACAAACTGTGCATGTCCGCCAACTATTTCGGCGATGTCATCAAAAAGACGACCGGCGACACGGCGAGCGGTCACATCCGCCAATTCGTCATCCAGCTTGCCAAGAACGGCCTTGCGGCAGGGGAAACCGTCTCCCAAGTGTCCGACCGCCTCGGCTTCGAATATCCCCAGCACTTCAGCCGGATGTTCAAGAAACAGGAGGGGGTTACGCCGTCAGAGTATGTCGGAAAGATGCGATTGTGATGTCTTGGGTCATCTTTCATCGGTAGCGTTTCCCTCAAACAGCCGCTCCACATCCCATTTGGGCAACGGGAAGGTCTCTTCCAGTTCCGCTCCGTGCGCTTTCAGCACTTCCATGTATTCGGGGAGGATGATGTGGGTGTGGACATCGACCGTCTGTCCGCTAAGGGAAACGGAACTGAGAGACATTCCTATAAACAGTAAAGTAACGTGAGTTCGATGAAAAGAACGCAGTGAATTTCAGAGAACTACCTCTTTTAGAGGATTCGTGGAACGAATCCGTAGGCAAGTCCTCCCATACGAGAGGCCTAAGAAAATCCCCCTAATAGGGGGTGCAGGGGGTTAAGACAGGGCCAGTCTTTCGAAGAAAGACGTAATTGGGTGACTAAGTCACCCAATTTAGGAGGGGTGACACGTAAAAGGAAGGAGATTTCGAAGAAATCGTAACATCAGTTCGACGAAGTCTCTGGTACTAAGTAAAATAATTCGTCGAACTGACGTTAAAGTATGCAATTTCATTTCCCCAACCGGTTATATTCTTCATCGGTCACAGGCTCCAGCCATTCGTTGGACGTGTTTTCTCCGGGCACCTCAAAGGCGAGATGCGCGAACCAGCTGTCCGCCGCCGCTCCGTGCCAGTGCTTCACATTCGCCGGGATGTGGATGACATCGCCCGGAAGCATCTGTACGGCAGGTTTGCCTTCCTCCTGATACCAGCCCTTGCCGGCTACGCAGACCAGCATCTGCCCGCCTCCTTTAGTCGCACGGTGAATGTGCCAGTTGTTGCGGCATCCCGGCTCGAAAGTGACATTGCTGAACGGTATCTGTTCCTTGGATATCGGAGCCAGATAGCTGTTGCCGATGAAATACTTGGCGTAAGCGGTGTTCGGCTCGCCGATGGGGAATATCATTTCCTGCTGGAAAGCGGCCTTTCCGTCCGCTACGGTTTCTGTAATTTTTTCCTGTGCCATAATTCCTTGAATATTAGTCATTGTTATTACTAATAATATAAGTAGTATTTTTTTCATGTGTCGAGTATTTTATAAAGTTGTTGATCCGGTTGGCAGGGTTGAGCGGTGTCTGGTCAGTCAGTTCCAATGACTTGACCATGTGCAGCGTCCCCTGTTTGTATTTTCGGAAATGTGCGGAAACGATGTGTTTGTCGTAAGCCGATTTTCGACAGGCGCACGATGCCGTCGGCAGCCATTTCTTCCTTTGCACACATGCCCGGTTGCCGGGACGGATGTGTTTCCCTCTCCGTCCCGCCGCACGATAGCAGTCCGAACAGGAGCAATGCGGCTAATAAATTCCGTGTCATATTCATTGTCTTTCAAACCTTACGTTTACACTCTCCGGCCCTTGCAACAGGCTGATGCCATCGCCGTCGATATGTCCGATTTTAATGAGCGAATTGCTCTCCGACCAGTCACGGCAGAAGATGGCGACATTGCCCCACGGCTCGTAAATCGTAATGTCCCCGGCAACAGGAGCACAACCGCGCGGTGTATCATCAAGGCTGAGTTCAGGGTCGGGATAGAATATCTTTTCCGTACCGTTGTTGTAGTCCTCCAATGTGACTTCCATCGGTAGACGGGAAAGGAAGTCGCGGGCTGCACCGTTGTCCTCCATCGTGGCTGTAATGGTTTGTCCGCCCACAATGATGTTGATATTTAAGGAGGTAGCATCAGGTGTATCCGGTTCTTCACGGCTTGCGCCAAGACTTTCCAGCCATTCCGGGATGCGTGTAGCCATACTGCCCAATGAGCTTGATGTGAGCAACA
Organism: uncultured Bacteroidales bacterium; assembly: GCA_944326365.1. GTDB lineage: Bacteria > Bacteroidota > Bacteroidia > Bacteroidales > UBA932 > Cryptobacteroides. The sequence goes on from CALVDR010000018.1 coordinate 47,453, forward strand.
ACGATTCTTCAAACACGGCATCGGGGACAAGTGTTGCCGCATCCCTTTCGGAAGTGCCTATGCCACTGCTCCCGCTGCTGGCAAAGAGGGCGATACGTTTGCCTGCCAACAAATCGGCGTGTTTGTATAAAAAAGTCTGCATCGGAGTAGCCATGTGGTAGTGCCAGATGGGGTATCCGATGAATACGAGGTCATATTTATCGAAACTTTCTACGGAAGTGGTGATAGCAGGATAGTTGCCTTGTTCGATAGCATCCAGTTCCGTCTGTGCCCGGTCGAGCATCGCATTGTAGTCATCATCGTACGGTGTTTCCGGCTCCACTACTATCATGTCACAATTCAATGTAGACTGGATGGTCTGCGCCATACGTTCCGTGTTGCCTGTTCTGGAGCAATAGAGGACGAGGTATCTGCCGTTATTCCCTTCCATATTTCCTCCTGCCTCATTGCCTCCGTCTTCGGTTCCTTCATACCCTTCTTCCCCGTCGTCTTCTTCGGGGGTGGTCAGCTCCTGCCCGTCATGTATCAGGTCGTCCTCGCTGCAAGCCGATGTGAAGACAAGCGTCGCCAGCAGTATCAATGGAATTGAAAATAACTTTTTCATACTCTTTAATTTATTGATTATGTCCTCGTCCGTCATTATTTGTCAATCTGGCTCTCCGTGAATGGGTCGGCACGGTGTCCCATATCCTTGTTCTGCTTCAGATTGTCGGAATACCCGTTTGTCCTGTCCTCCTTTGCAGGCATTGCAGAGGCAAAGACCTGCCCGATGCCCGTCATTGTCCCGGCTGCCGCCAATGCGTAACCGGACGCTTGTTTCAGAAAATTCCTTCTGTCCATAATTTCCTGTTTTTAATCTCTATACAAAGGTAGGGTGAGGCTTCTCCACATCAATTTTCTTGATAATCCTTGCCGGAACCCCGCCGACTACGACATTGTCCGGAACATTTCCATTAACCACCGCTCCGGCTGCAACGACCGCATTGTCACCGATGGTAACGCCTTGCAGGATAGTCGAGTTCGAACCGACCCACACATTATTGCCCAATACTATCGGGGCAGGGTATGTGTGTTTGCGGTCTTCGGGTGACAAGCCGTGGTTCAGCGTAGCGAACACGACGTTGTGCCCTATCTGGCATCCGTCGCCGATGGCAACGCCCCCATGATCCTGAAAATGGCAGCAGGCATTGATAAAGACATTCTCCCCGATGGTGATGTTCTTGCCGAAGTCCGTATAGAATGGCGGAAAGACACGCAGCGATGAAGGCACATCGTAGCCGAACAGTTCCGAAAGAAGCCCGCGTACTTCCTCCGGAGTGTGGTAAGCCGCATTCAGCCGGAAGGTGATGCGGCGTGCGGCATTGCTCATCTCGTCCATAAAGATGTGTATATCTTCGGTGTCGAGGGCACGGCCGGTCTTTACATAGTCTTTGAATTCGTTGATAGTCATGCTAATCTTCTTTTGGAACAAAGGTAGCGGTATATGATGCAAAAGGGCATACCAATTCCACGGAAGATTGTGACGGTTTTACTGATTCAATCTTGTACTGATGAAGCAGGTAAAAGATATCCGCACTTGTAAAACCAGTTTACAGCCTCGTCAATGGCTTCCGCAACCGGACGGAACTCGGTCTTGAATCTCATGCGTTCTGCCTGCCATCATGGGAATGGTTCTGATCATTGCCGGTGTTCTGGTCATCAATCTGATGTCGAAAATGAATGTGCATTGAGCCGTTACGGAATAAGCCTCGGACGGCCGCCCTTCAACCGGAGCGGAATATCCGATGGCTTTTTGAAGGAATACTTTGCCGGAATCGCCCTGCTGTCTGCATTACTCCACAGAACCAACCCGAAATCCACTTCCGCACTTCGTGCGCATTGACTGTCATAGATCGTGTCTCCGATATAAAGGGCATCACAAGCATCAATGCCTGATGTGGCAAGATAGGCCAGCAAAGGGTCCGGCGAAGGTTTCGGTCTGGCAGAATCTTCGGCACATACTACGACATCAAAATAGCCTGACAAGCCGGAAGATTCCGCAAAATCTGCCATGAATTCATTTCTGGTCTTTGAAGTGACTATGCCCAAGGAATACCTTTCGGTTTTCAGTGATGTCAGCAGGTCCTGTATCCCTGCAAAGGCTCATGTCAGCCATCTGCAAATCTCTTCCTCAGCCGCTATTGATGCGGAAATAGCAGAGGCTGAAAACTCTCTGGACTCTGGTGCGACGCTGTTCATCGGCGGACACGGCGGTGCGGCTACGCGCGATGCCGTAGAGTTCAAGATCGCCTATTTGAAAAAGGTAAAGGAACTGCTTGCGGCCAACAATACGGCACAGGCTTTTGTGAATGCCTTGAAAGAGGCCTGGCCCGGCTTGCCCGAAGAAGCCGGATTGGAAGATTTGGGCAAGGCACTCTATAAATAACGTGAGCTCGATGAAAAGAACGCAGTGAATTTCAGAGAACTACCTCTGTAGAGGATTCGTAGTACGAATCCGTAGGCAAGTCCTCCCATACGAGAGGCCTAAGAAAATCCCCCTAATAGGGGGTGCAGGGGGTTAAGACAGGGCCAGTCTTTCGAAGAAAGACGTAATTGGGTGACTAAGTCACCCAATTTAGGTGGGGTGACACGAAAATGGAAAGAGATTTCGCAGAAATCGTAATGTCAGTTCGATGAATTATTCTGCTCAGTACCAGAGATTTCATCGAACTGACGTTAAATAGGAGCAAAGCAAGCTGGGCACATAACTTATTCAGCATTATGTTGTATTGATGAGTTTGTACTTTTACTCAAAAATTTTATGAGATAAAGTACAAACTCACTCTTTAAAATTTTACAGATTCCAATCCTTTCAGTTTTTCCACTAATAGATGCGCGTGGCGGATTGCTTTCTCTTCCATACTTGCCAACTCTGCCGCATCATGTACATAGGGACTGTCGTAAAAAGAATAAAAACTTTATAACAAATTGATTGCCAATGTAATATAAAATTCGTATCTTAGCTAAAGATAAAAAGAATACCTCCAATTGCCCTGGAAAAGCCAAATTTGGAGGTATCGCAAAAATTAAT
>CALVDR010000019.1 GCA_944326365.1 uncultured Bacteroidales bacterium
AGTTCGATCGGAAAAATTACAGGGACAGTCTGCCGATTGACTCATAATGACGGAATTTAACGACAGTCCCTATATTAAATGGAAGCACTGCAACAATTAATTGACAAACTATCTCAGTATAGCTTTTTGACAAATATTCTTCCGGGAGCGGTATTGATGATAACCTTAAAGTATTTTGTAGGTTACGACTTTATTATTGATGACAACTGGTTCTTGACCGGTGTAATGTTTTATTTCGCAGGAATGGTGTGCAATCGCTTCAGCTCGCTTCTGATAAAACCGTTGCTTGAAGCCTTGCATATTGTCAAACCGTTACCATATAAAGATTATATCAGCGGAGAGAAGAAAGATACGAAAATCCTTACCCTCAATACAGACAACAATGCTTATCGGGCATATATTGCTGTATTCTGTATATCATTATTGGCCTATTTGTATAAACATTTGCTGAGCAGAATAAACTTCTTTATTGATTATCAATGGCCTATTGTTATTGTATTACTAATACTCCTTTTCGTTTTTTCATATCGGAAACAGACAAAATACATCAAAGACAGGATCGAAGCCAATTCCAGGAAAGATATTCAAGAGTGACCCACGCTATATTTGGACATCTGCGACTGTTTCCCACATATACCGACAAATAGGTCATTCTGCAACTGTCCTGTCACGATTATTCAAACAAGTCAATTTTTGTACCGGGAAGACATCGCAGAAGAGCTTCTTTCATTTCCGGTATATCCTCAAACTCGTGCATCCATATACTCCAATAACCGGAGCACTGGACTATATATTCCAGCGTAGTAATGAATACCGGTTTCGCCTCATCGACAAGATTCAGATACATTGCCTTATATGATCTGGCTTCAGCTGCGCACTTTTTACGTTCTTCTACTCTTGTATCAGATGCCTTCCGGTAGGTAAGACTGCCTTCTTTCGGGACAGGCCTGTCCAATCCTACCAATTCAATAAGCCTTGACACCCTTTCCTTGTCCTCATCACTCAGATTGTCAGCCGGAGCCGGTATCAGCGTAATCGGATCATATTTTATCTTATGATATGTGTCATCCGTATCCGGCCACACAAAATCCCCGATATTGGAATCATTTATATCTTTGTCGCCTTTGATAGCATTACAGTTTACACAACCTAAAAGAAAGTTATCCCATGAATACTCCAATGATCTGACTTTACTTTTCGGTTGCTTATGTTCTATTGCTCCGCCAGTGACTATACTTCTTTCACAGTACGAACAATATGGACCGATTGCTTCCATCAAATCTCTTTTGGCCGTATTGTAAGGCTTGTATTCCTGGTCCTTATGCCCTTTGTCTATAGGTCTCATTTCTTTTTGCTGTTAAGTTTGGATATTTTTGCCAGCTTTAATTTTGCGACAAATACTGGATCGTCACTATATAATTGCATATACGAGTCAAACAGCTCTTCAATATGCGATTTCTCCTCCTCTGTTCCGGAATATGTATCCAAAGCACTGAAAAAATCTCTGGCCGTTTTTTCTTTTTCGTCAAAGATCTTACTTCGCTGGGATTTCACACCCATATAAAGAGCATTCGTTTCAAGGCTTACATCATGAGGCTCATTCAGACGTTCCTCATTTTCAAGATTGATCAGCTGATCACGGCTCAATGACTGGACAATGAACGGAGAATGTGTCGTTGCGACAAACTGTATTTTCGGAAAACATTCAGTCAGTTCCGCCACTATTCCTTTCTGCCATGATGGATGAAGATGCAGATCTAGTTCATCAATAAGAACAAGTCCTTCAGTTTCTTTCAAGGCATACACTCCAAGTTGCGGATTAAGTTTTATACATCTGTATGCTATGTCTGCTATCATCCCTATCATATTCCTATACCCGTCACTCATCATGCGATACGGAATACTGTTTGTTTTATTTCCGTCCCTGTGCACACAGACAATATCATCTTCGGCAAAATCATAATACAAATCTTCCCAATCTTCAAGGCACGTCAGGATCGCCTGCTTGAATGTGTCTAATCTCTGAACCAAGTCGTCTGAATCCTTTCTATCAATATTCTTTTCAAGTGTCTTATACCAGTTGCGGAATGCCTTGCTGGAAGACTTGACAGAAAAACAATTCTCATAGCCTTCAAGCCTTGAGCCCTGCTTGGTATAATTAACCTTGTCATTAAGTTCTGCCCATAACCGTCCTGTTCCGTGATAGGCAAACAAAGGCAATATTACACCATTTCCGCTCATTGCCCTTTCCAGCTCTGCTTTGGCGTATTCAGTTACAGGCTTCGCATATCTGACTGTATTGGCAAAGGACAACTTCTCTATACTACGTTTCCAGATTCCCCATTTACCCTCAGCCTCTATTTCACAAGGCAATTGAAGATCGAACACTGATTTTTCCTTTTCCTCTATCCTGACCTCTCCTTTATATATCGGCCGTTGTATTTTCTGCCCTCCGCCCAATGGTATCAGATAGCAACCGGCAGCAACAGCCAAAGCATCAAGAATAGATGTTTTTCCTGATCCGTTATCCCCTATAAGAACAGTGAAATTGTTGAGGAAACAGAACTCTTTTTCCTCAAAGCCTTTGAAATTTCTAATCTTAAGACGATCTATCAACATTGTCAGACTATTTAATACAACAAATTTAGCTTATTTTTCAAGAATATGGGAATCAATACAGATTTTATCCCATATTCTTGAAGATATATGACTACTGATATTATGCATAGAGTTTTTCTGAATATGCAGACTCTACCATTTGGCCATATTCCTCATCAGACATTCCCTCCCTCCGTTCCACTATATCATCTATTATTGATCCGAGTTCATCAAAATAGACTTCACTTCTTGCAATCGCCAGTTTACCGTCTTGAACAAGGCATATATCGTACAGATCCGCACCTTCATCAAGTTTTATTACGACTGTTCCTTTGAATTGAAACCCGTTTACATCAAATGCAAGCCCTGACTGACTGCCTAATGTTGCAGCTCTTACATTATGTATTCCCCATGACCATAGAACATTATAATCGGTAAAGTCTTTGAGTTGTTGCCAGATTGTGACAGCCACATCTATTGTGTGAGATTTGTTCATAAACCAGTTAATTAAATGTGAGGTATATATCGTCCGGTTGCTTCAAGATATTCAAGGATGCCTTTCGCTTCTTCATGAGATGCCCTATTCCTATCATCATAGTAGCGACTGTCATCAGCCATGACTTTAAGACACTCCAGCAACAGTCTGTAGAAACTTTGCTGAAGAGTCGGATGCATCATCGGAATAGATAACGCAAATTTCCTTATATCAAAACTGTAGTTATTCAAGGACCTTTCGACTTCCTTAGCGAGCCTATGTTCTTCGGTATAAATACCAATATCGGCCTTCTCATACCTTTCTACCTGGGTGTCAAGAAATTCAAATATTGCCCAGTCCGAAAAGAATGTATCCCATAAATCATATTCATATCCTTCATTGCTTACAAGCATGACTTTAGCAGATAATCTCGGAGACTCAGATATGCTGTATTCATTATTTATACGGATTTGTTTAAGTTCATTATAACTTGGTAATGTTCCATGCTTGCGGATAATCTCAAGTAATCTGTCTTCCGCTTCGCAATGAAGTTTGTCGAGTTTTGCACAATATGCTTTCATAAAAATGCCGATTAGAAAGTTTTACTCATGACTTATATTGCCGGCCTTTTCCGGGACAATGACTTGCTTCAGTTCAAGACCAAAGTCTGCAATCAAGTTCTGCAGTTCTTTGCTATAACATATTATTTCGCCAATCTGCATGGGAACAGCTATTCGTTTGTTGTCCATATAAGTGATTTTTATTTATTCATTCGCACTTCTGATCTTTTCTGCAACTACCTGAAACCCACTGAAAGCCTTGCCGTCTTTAGAATAATTGTTTGGTCTCAGAAACCCTTTCACAAAAACTTCTTTTCCTTTCAACAGCAGGTCTGTCGGAATCTTCTTGTCTTTAGCAAACAATACGCAGTTGAAGAACATCGCTTCATTGTTCACCCGATGTGCAATAGAAAATGACGCGAAAGTCATTGCATCATTGATTCTGGCATCTTTTGTCAGAAATCCTGAAATCTGTATAAGGTTATCACTTTTCATAATGAAACACTTTAAGGAGTTGAACTTAAGTTTTTGAAGCATTAATGTCCCTGAGCAGGAATGTCAAGTATGAACCGGAAAATACTACCCGGGAGGGTGGAGATTTTCCGAGTGAAAGGCATGTCCGGTACTTGACATTCCAGAAAGCGAAAGGGACGACCTTTGCTGATAAAAACATAAGATGTTCAACTCCGCTGTTTCAGGAAAGCCCGGATGACACCAGTAAAGTCAGGACTATCATCACCGGTACTGCCAAAATACCAATGTTCGTGTCACGAACACACATCTTGCTATACGGACCAGAGCCAATGTTTCAAGATGTTGCTCAAATACACATAGAAATGACACAAACGGTGCTGATATTTATACCAAACTAAAGAATACAGAACAGCATGATACCTATGAATCACTCTGGAAGACAATGACACTGAAAAAGAAAAACATCAATACATAATTATATGAAAATATGCATATATTTGTACATACTTACATATTCTATGTAAGTATATAAACAGATTTACATGTATTTATAAAAACATAATTTAATATGAGCCAGTTGGATAATTTCAGGAATGCACTGAAAAAACAGGAAAACACCAATGAACCCACTGCCCCCGACCTGTCACAAGAACAGGTGCAGACGAATGGCAATGCCTCAATTAACCGAAAAGAAACAAGAACCAAACAAGGGCAACAAAAGATGAAAAGAACTAGCATAGGCTTACCAGGAGAGATACATGAAAAGTTGAAAGTAATTAGCTTATGGATGAAAAGAGAAGGAATAAAGGATAATCCCGGCCTTGTTGATACCGTCAATGAATTAGTAGATTTTTATTTGAGCGAACATCCTTCAGCAGAAAAGTTTCTGGAAATGTTTTATACTCTCAAATAACTATAATATTTGATACCATCAAATTACAAACCATGACCTTGAATGAACTTCGTCCAAACTTAGGGAAACGAAGAAAGTTCGTCAAAAATTAGAAATTGAAAATCAATCCGATACAGGCAAATAATGTTTATGTACTACTATAATCATCGTTCAAATACTTGAAAAAGGTATCAAATCGGATTCCCGGAGAGCATAAACCTGAAATTTCGTATAAACTTAGGAAGGTGTTCGTCAAAACTTAGTAAATAGTTCGTCAGGCCATAGGAGATATTCCAACACATACTCTTCAAAATTTAGTAAAAATGAGAAAGAAGCTCAAGGAATTAATTTGTGACACAAACAATTACAGAAACATTTGCATATTATACAAATAGAAAATCAATTGAATCAACAAATGACAGCAAAACAAAAAAGATGAAAAAGGAAAACTGTCAAAAAGAGAAAATTGCGTAAAAGAGAAAAGCAAAAATGGACTTGATAACTATTACCTGTCATCGTGATCATTCAAATCATTTTCATCATCTACAATTGCATATCTGGCGAGCCAGTCAGAAAACCATACATTCATAGAAGCACTCACATAACTGTCGACATCACTGATGTGATTGTTTTTTCTGACATAAGAGGTCAAGTCCATCAATTTGGCAAGAAAAGGCTTGAGGTCTTCGTAGTCAATATGCCCGAAAATCCGCTGAATCGTATCCAATTTCACACCGACAGACATAAGCAGATTAAAGCAGATGTCACGAGCCGATTCCATTTCTTTCTTTTTCTGTTCAGGAGAAACAATCCTTTTGATTTTAAAAACAATTCTGGGATCTCCATTCAGTTTATATAATCTATACTGGAACCATATCGGAAATCTCTGTTTCAATTCCTGTTGAGCCGGATTGATGATTTTTGTGACTATATTGTCATATCTGTCATAAGCTGGTCCCAATGCAAGAATTCTTCTGAAATTCTCTAAAGAAATAATAAAACCGCCTTTCGTTCTCCATGAGCATATAAGCCAGTATATTCTTACAGCATACTTGTTTGTAAGGGACATTGCTGATGAATGTGAATATGTAGAAAAGCCCTCTTCTGTAAGGAGAAGACGCCTGACCATTTCATCCAGAAGATATATATCGACTTCTTTTGAATACGGAGGAAACGAATATCCTGCAATAAGTCCGCTGAAAGAATTTACGATATTCAGGCCACCAATGCATTTTACCGTCTCAGGAAAAATGAGTTTTGCATCCTGCAATTCTTCAAAATAAGTCCTTAACCGACCTCCGTTCTTCTGCCCTAGATTGAATTCAGATACAGGAATAGTCAGCACTCTTGTCTGCATCCTTTCCGGATTATGTCCAGGCAACAGATTTTCAGGAATATTAAACGAGCGCCTTCTTCGTGAGATCTTGAACTGGAGGGCTGATTGAAGGCAGGAGATTATAATCATAAGAATCCGAAGATGTACTAGTTTCAGGTTTCCTTCAATATAAGCGACTCCATTGACCTGAATAATTTCATCTCTAGGCAAGGTGCTATTGTAAAATTTACCTTTATAATTCTTCTTAAAACTCATCTTCTGTCCATAATAATGGACACAAAAGTATCTGAAAATTTGGAAAAGCCAAAATATTATCATTACTTTGTGTCATATTTATGGACACAATAAATCACTTAAAGCACTAATAATATATAATTTATAAATGCAGAATCTAATTAAATATATACTTTGTCTGATTTCTGTTATATCTTTTATGACAATTTCACATTATGCTTCAGCTCAAAGGACAATGCACGGACAGTCTTCCATTCATGCAGAGGCTCTGTTCAATGGCCGTTCTTTCGGAGCTGAGGTGTCTTATGGACAATATACGTTAAACGGATATTGGGATACCGGAATATCGTTCAATGACTATAATGAAAATCTTAGTACAGGCGACAGATTCCAATATGGACATCTTTCAGTTAAAGGAGGGTATATGTTCCGAATTGCCGGCACAACCAGCCGCAATATAAGCCTATATGGAGGAGGCGGCACATTTCTGGGATGCGAACTCATGGATCCTTTTGGCAGACTGCCGTTCATCGAAACAAATACCAATGATTTCCGATTCCTTTACGGAATATACGCAAAAATCAATCTTGAAGTATTTTTAATAGAAAAAACAGCATTGACATTAAATCTTGCTTTGCCAGTTAATTTCTCATCCGTATTCGAAGCTGTCCACTACCAGACCGGATTAGGATGCAAGATACTATTATAGAAATTGCCTGTAAATCATGATTGACAGTTAAACCGGACAGAAAACTTCATAAAACATAATATAAGTAACGAACATGACATAGAATCAACATACTATTGTCCAATCGAACATTGCACCTGAAGCCGATCATAATATTTCATACAAGGTGAAACAGATATACGCCGGAATGACCGGGATGTCGAAAGACAAGGACTAAGTGAGAGAAAATTTAGCGGGCAGACAATAGTCTTCACTGGTCATTACCGGCTTTTGTATTCTATTTATCAGAATCATATTACATTTTCATTACCAATTCATTACCAAAATATCCATGGACATATGCCACAGTCAATTCAACACACACATTAATCCAGGGAAGGCCGTTGCGAAATGCCCTTCCTTTCAAAATCGTAAAATATGAAAAATCTGACCATACTCATAATACTTACAGCAACAACATCACTGAGTTCATTAAACGCGAATGCTCAAAAATGGGCGGTTTCAATCAATGCAGGTGACGCACTGATGCTTGGGTCCATAGGAATGGAATGCTCTTACGCAACCGGGCAGCATATTACGATAAATACAGGTGCCCGAATGAATCCATGGACATTCAGGCCAACTTCGGCTGAACAGTTCCAGTCAAGGCATCAGACATATTATGCAGGTGTGCGATACTGGTACTGGAACGCATATTCAGGATGGTGGACCGGTACAAAGTGCCAATTTCAGGAATACAATAGAGGCGGCATAATTTCTCAAATTACCGAAGAAGGCAATGCATATGGGATAGCAGTAAACGGCGGTTATTCCTTGATGCTTTCAAGGCATCTCAACTTAGACTTCGGAGTCGGGTTCTGGAGCGGAATAAAACACTATACGGAATATTCTTGTCCGAAATGCGGACAAATTACAGCATCCGGGACAAAGACATTTATAATGCCAGACGAACTGATAATATCCCTTTCGTGGATTTTCTAACTCCGAACATCTAAATAAATTTCCAGCTATGAATACATATATCAAAGTAACTCTTATTGCGGCAACGATATTTAATTGCATGTCTTGCGACAAAAGGAAATTGGAAGTAGTGGACAAAAGCGAACTTCAAGATATCACGCTCATTGCAACAGACATGTCTGTCGAATGGCTGATCGGAACAACACGTACGCTTACAATTGAATGCAATCCTGATTTTGCCAGAGTCAGTGAATTCGAACTGGAAACATCCGATGAGAATGTTTTCGAAATTAATCAGGGCGTGGCTTCCAATTCCTTTGAGGTCACTGCAATCGGAGAGGGAGAGTCCTCACTCAAAGCCACCGCAGACGGGAAAACTGCCGAACTGACTTTTTCCGTATATGATAACAGCATCAAAAAAGAAGACCTTGAAGTAAAATTGTTCATGCAATCCACTTCAGAGGAAAGCGATAAAACTGAAATGATGACTGAAACAACATATAACTCCGGTGAGAGATTCCTCGTAACCGCTTCAAGTATTTGTAAAAAGCCTGAATATAAATTGGGATCCAGCGACGAAACAGTAATCTCTGCAGAAAGAGTCAGTAACGGCAGGTGGATAATACATGCCGGGAAACCGGGAAAATGCGAACTGATCTTGAATGTCACTGACGACATCGGCAACATTTTCGATTACCGGTACGAAATCATGGTATATGGCCATATTGATTTCGTTTCAACATACAACATAACGGAATACACAGGAGGTTTCATTGTAGGAAATCATCAATACGACATTGGCAATGCTGAAATCTTTCTTGAGGCAACAATCAGCGGAAGCACATGGAACAGCGATAGCAAAGTTGTAACAAAGACAATAGAACCCGTATCCGGGATTTACGATATGGTTACAGGGGCAGAATATCCTGATGTAATTGACACAAGTAAAGAGTCAAATGAAATTCTTGCCATGTATGAAATGGATGGCTCAGAAAAAATCTGGTATGGCATCAGCGGTGTTCAGCTGGATTTCATTGTAAAACTTGACAATCCTTACATAATCATCGACAGCATCATAGATGATGAAAACAGAGAATACCCCACTTACTACAATTTTCAGATAAAAGCCTCTCTGATACAAGAAGGGATAGCCTCTTTTTAACAAAACACGATTTACTGCATAGAACGATGGATAAACATATAAGCCAAGGTTGCAGCAGAATAGAAAGTCTGCAAAACGATGAAGAAGTAAAATGCATAGTAGAAATCAATAAAGACACCTATTTCTACTGGTTTATCGACTACTCCGCCTGCTTCTTTAATGCAAAAGGAGAACGGATCGAAGCTCCGATAAATGAATTCGACTTTATCCTTGATTTTAAAACGTTGGGGCATATTGACGGGAAGGAACATTATGTATTCAAAGCCACAAATTGGGGAACTCAAAGAGATCATGTATTCATGATATGTGATATAGATGGTGAAACAAAATTCTGCCGGGATATTATAGATAATCCCAAATATAGTATTGAAGAATTTTTGAATGATGAAAAATACAAAATCTCCAACGCTCTCGAAAGACGCCCCGGATTAAAACCGGCAGATCCGCCGGAAACCGGAAAAGAAAACATACGAAGAATTCATTTTTAATTGTATTACGAATGGGAACACGCTCATATCATATTCACTTGCTAATATTAACGTTTGCTATTATTGCACCATTGGCAAGCTCTTGCGGGACTATTATGGAAGCCGGAATTTCCAGCACAGATACGGGAAACATCATCAACCGAACCGACACTGTAACAATAGTAAAAGAACAGTTGCTGAAAATATTCCTGAAAAGATATTTACCTCAGTACAATATTGAGAAAGATCCGAATTCTGATATCAAAAACAAATATGGAATATCAGTGAAAGATGCAGTTGCACATTATAGCCGCACTGACATAAAGACCAACAAATATAAGACACAAAATCCCCGTACACTAAAAGCACATAATGAGATCCCATCTCTGCCAACAGCCATCAAAACTGATGATTCTTGTTCACTATGCATAATCTCCAGTCCGAAGAATATGATAATGAATGGCGACAGCATAGGCCTTGCATCAAAAGATAATGGCCTTCATACTGAAGAAAATACACTCCAATACCGGTTCACATTCGATAAAGGCAGTTATGAATTTGATGTTATGAACGATAAAAATATCATAGAATTAAACAAACTGATTGACTTTACGAGCAAAGCATGCACCGACAAATCATTAAGATTAGATTCTCTGTATATAACAGTATCAGCATCACCGGAAGGGACATACTGGAATAATTATCAACTTTCAAAAAAACGCAATGAAACAATTCTGACGATACTGAATAAGCTAATCAAATACAAAGAAACAAAACAGGTGAAAATATACTCATATATAATTTCAGAAGATTGGGATACACTGGGCAGACTTGTCGCCGAGGACGGAAGTTTAAGTATAAATGAAAAAAACGATTTCATCGAATTGTATAAGATAGAGTCTCCTGATAAAAGAGAAGAAATACTATCATCAAGACCATATTACAGACATATAGCTGATTCAATTTACCCTAAATTAAGAATTGCAAACGTCAGCCTATACTTTCATGCGGAACATCATGAATAACTTGAAATAACATAAATCATAGTACAATAACCAAATTTCAAAACACCATGAAACGATTTCTTTATTTAGCAACCTCGGTTATAGCCGTATTGTGTGCCATATCGTGCTCAAAAAATCAAATTGGTCCGATCGATGAATCTGGCTATAACCTTAAAGACAAGACAGAACTTGCAGTAGGTATCAGCCGTCCTGTGACGAAGTCATCGACAATCACAGATGATGATGAAGTCAAGGTCAATACACTTCAGGTCTTTGTATTCCGGGGTGATGCTCTGGATGCATACGCCTCTGCAGAGAATGTCTCGGAGGTGACATTGAGTTGCACAAATGGCGAAAGGTCAGTATATGCGCTTGTCAACGCTCCGGATATGTGCCATATAAGTTCAAAGACAGCATTATTGGCCACTAAATCAACTTTGTCAGATTATCCAGAGTACGGTTTTGAAATGATAGGGCACAAGGATATTATCCTTCCCCAGACCTCGACCGTTACGATTGATGTGACGAGAATGGTCTCCAGAGTTATCCTGAAACAGGTTACCAGAAACTTCACATCATCGGCCCTTGCGGATCTGGAGTTCAAGATTGATGAAGTTTACCTTTTAAATGTCGCAGAGGATACCAACTATGGGCTTACAGATGCACCGGAGCATTGGATTAATGCCGGATGGTATGACGGCTCATTGCCGGAACTGACTCATGACAACACTGAGGCGAATATCATAAACAGAGATTACTGGCCTATGAATTGCCGATATTACGCATATCCGAATGACAGTGAAGACTCAACGGAAGAAGATTGGTGTCCGCGAAGGACGAGGCTTGTTCTGAAAACCACCCTCGGTGGCAAAGTATATTATTATCCTGTAACATTGCCCGAACTGGAGCCTAACAAGTCATACGAAATAGAGAATCTTACAATCACAAGACCCGGATCCGACAATCCTGACAAACCGGTAACTTTCCAGGAAGCAACATTCGATATCAATGTGCTGCCATGGTCAGTCGTACCTGTAACTGAAGGCGTGACTATATGAAAATGAACAACGAAACAAAGACAGCATTATGAAAAACCTGACATATTTCCTGTTGATCCTGTTGTCCGGACTTTTGTTTTCCTGCGTAAAAGATCCTGAAACAACCTGTTCGGAAACACTAAGGCCCGGAGACGAAAAAACAGAATACAGCCTTAAACTGAACATCTCGCAGGACGGTCTGCCTGTAAAAGCATTGAGCTCTGAACAGGCTAAAGCAGACGATGGGCTGACCAGGCTCGACCTGTATATATTCTATGAGAATGACCCGTACCGAAATTTTCATGTCACTTTGGCTCCTGATCCGACAGGCGCTACCAGTTATTCTGTAAGCGGTCCTAAAGACGAACGGGTCGGAGTCCTGGCTTTCGGCAATCTGGATGAAGATACCGCAGAGTTTCTTGAAGGCAAGACACTTGACCAGATGTACAACGAAAACAACCCCGAAGCATGGCTTGTCCTGAGTGCCGGCAACTTCGATTTTGACAGCATTGTAATGGCAGGAGCGGCAATGTATGATTTCAAGGAGGATGGCGTAATAGACATTCATCTGAAAAGGCTCATGTTCAGAATTGATATCAATCAACTGACAGTAGATTTCGATGACGAAGAACTGAAAGGCAAGGAAGTCAGGGTCAAGAATATTGTCCTTGCAAACTGCCTGAACTATTATGTTCTTCTTAAATCCAATTCCATAGGACACTTCTATACCTGGTATCTGTTTTTCGGACAGGAAATGGAACTTGACGGAGCATTCGGCGGTGTAGAATACGGGTTCGACTATTACCGGAACAGACCTGACGGCTGGGATCCTGCCGGAAGTTTCACCGTTGACGGTCCCGGCAAACTTAACGGGACTTTTCCATACGTACTGAACAATAACTGGCAGAAGCCAAAAGGCATCCTGAATATAGATGCGGAAGGCATACTCCAGGATATGACAGTGCAGACATACGATACTGCTTCCGACGAAGGGCTTATAGTCTCTTCCGGCGACAACAGCGACACGCCTCATACAATTACTGTGGACAAATGCTTCTACGGACTTTTAGGTGCGGGACATTCCTATGGGACAATAACAAGCGACTTTGACAAGCAGACACTTACTCCGCGTCTGATAGTGGAACTGCTTATTGACGGGCAGAGCTCCTTCTATCCTATAGAAATCATCATGCCGCAGCCTAACACGATATACGAAATAGAAAACATAACTATTAAGTCATCCGGCTCCGAATACTCGAATTTCTATGAGAAGAAATATGATGTGGAGTGCTTGGTGGATATAGTGCCGTGGCAGAGTATAGATGTCCCTAACATCAATGTAGGTTGTGACCCATTGACCGGTGAGACTGTTGAATCATATTAAAACTCTGATACTATGAAGACTATAAAAGCATTCCTGTACTTTATTCCGATTCTGTCCGTTATATCATGCAGCAAAGACATGCTGTCCGGAGAAGAACTGAAAAATACGGACAAGAGCGACAATATTTTCAAGACCGAATTCCGTATAGGATTCGAACCGGGTTATGAAATAACCACAAAAGCTACAGGCGAGACTGATATTGATAATTTTATTGGCAGGATTGACATGTATGAATTCGACAGCAATGGGAACAATATCAGACATGAAACATGGGCAGATCCTGACGGTCTGGACTTATCCACGGTAACCCCGGAAAGTTATGATGCATACGGCAACCGGCATAATTGGGTATTTTTCGCAAACCTTTCAGAAGATACAGCAGACTATCTCTCTAAACTCAATGCAGATGAAATCGGAAGAACTCCGGAAGGCGTAATCCCTTTAGATGCCGGAAATTTCATAATGCACAAGCCAGTTATGGCAGGTACTGCCAGATCCTATTTCCATGAAAATGAAGTTATAAATGTAGTCCTGTATCGCTATCTGACAAGAATAGACATCCTGAACATCACAGCCGGTTTCGATGATCCGTACATTATGGACAAGACTGTAAAACTGGAAAGAATTGCCATAATAAATTACCCGAACGCATTAAGGGTTCTTACCGAGTCAGCCAAAGAAGTCTGGGGAAACTCTCAATCCATTTGGAACAACGGCTATCTTAAATTCTCGGATCCGGCATTCGGCAATCTTCTCAGACTGGAAACAGCTTGTAATGATATTTCAATAGATGACTATTCAGGAAAATTCAATCAAACTCAATTCGGCGGTATAGGCTCATTGGCACAAGACCACAGCTACCTTCTCAATTACAACAAAGGCAGTGAAAAGGGTGCACTGACAATCAGTGCTACAGGAGATCAAAAGGCATCTTCGGTACAGACATTCGGGACATCCGAAGGTATATTATGCTCTCCGGCAATACCATCCGATGACCATTCCTTAGAAATCAACAGGACGCTATATACAGTTCCGCTATACAGAAATTCATATTCCGATTTATGGTGCGACAAAAGGTCTCAGGATGATACGCAGAAACTTGTGCTGGAAGTAAGCATTGACGGGGAGATGTACTATTACATAATCTCTTTAAGAGAACTGGAAGCCGGAAGAATTTATAATGTCAAAAATATAACGCTCAAAGGATACGGGTCGGAATATCCGAACTTCTACGAGAAGAAATATGAAGCTCAGACAAAAGGTTTTGAGATTGAAGGTTGGCCGGCGGCTATAGAAATCGACAATATCGAAGTCGGAATCGCTGCAGATGACAAACCGTTATATTAGTGACGCGAATACTTTTTTGCAGACAAACAATTATCGGAAATGAAACTATTCCCATCATTATTGTTCTTGGCTACCATCGTAGCTGCCGCTTCCTGCTCAATAAAAGAAGACAGGTCAGATTGCCCGTGTGTCCTGACAATAGATGCAAGCGATATCAGAGCTGATGAAATCTATATAATATGCAGCAATACAACGCGACTGTTAAAAACAGCCTTGATACCTGTTGAAACTGGTCCTATATTGGAAATTAATGTGCCACGAGGATGTGTCAATGTAGCGGCATATACAGGCAATGAGTTTTCAACAGAACAAAATGACACCCTCGTAATCCCATATGGAAAAGAAGCAGACTGCATATACGCAAATACTTGCCAAATCAATACTGATGCAGAAACAGCATATACTCGGATTGACCTTAACAAACAATTTGCACGAATAACTTTGGAATTTACCAATCTTCCCGAGAACTGGAGCGGACCTAATATCGGGCTTATAGTTTCAGGAAAAACAAACGGTTTGTCATTAAATGATCTCAGTCCTTCAGAAGGTGAATTCAACTGTGATATTGCTCCTGACAATAAGGGTATATTTTCTTTCAAAGTGCCAAGACAAAAAGGGACTGATTTGTATTGCCGGATAGAAAATGAGGGACTAACATCTGTACCAATTGCTTTAGGAGAAATCCTTGAATCCATCGGTTTTGACTGGACAAAAGAAAACCTTGACGACATCAGTCTGGAACTTGAGTTCCCGTCTTCCGTTATAAGTGTTTCAATAACGGATTGGGAGGATATCAATACTGACATTGTTTTATAAGTCCGGTGCAACTAATGCAGTATATCAAGATATCAGCAATTCTTTAGTTAAAGTAAAAATAAATCATTATTTTTGTTTTCGAATTTATGTCACATGTGACATTTATTAGAAAGCAAAATGATAGTAGAAAGAACTGCTTATGATTGATCAGTTACTTCGTTCAAAAGGTAACGGGCTGATAAAAATTGTCACCGGGATCCGCCGTTCAGGAAAGTCTTTCCTGTTGAAAACACTCTTTCGACAGAAACTTATTGAAGAAGGAGTGAAAGAAAATCATATTCTGATAATTGATTTGGAAAGCCGCAAGTTCAAGGCCTTTAAGGACCCGGATTATTTATTGAATTGGGTGGATGACCAAAAGAAAGATGACAGTACATACTATGTGATTATCGATGAGGTCCAGGAAGTGACGGATTTCATAGAGGTCCTTTCAACTCTCTCCGTAACAGATGGAATTGATGTCTATGTGACCGGATCAAATTCCCGTTTTCTGTCATCGGATGTTGTCACGGAATTTCGTGGCAGAGGTGACGAAATCCATGTATGGCCCCTGTCTTTCAAGGAATTCATGTCTGTCTATCCCGGTTCAAAAGAGGATGGTCTGGCCGAATATATGATGTACGGAGGGCTTCCCCAACTCCTGACCCAGAAAGGAGATGATAAAAAAAACGACTTTCTGCTTCGGTTATATAGAACTGTTTATTTGAAGGATATTTATGAAAGGAACAATATCGAACTGAAAGCGGAGTTCGAGGAAATTTCCAAAACACTTGCGTCCAGCATCGGTGCACCGATAAATGCACAGAAAATATCCAATACATTTAAATCCGTTTTAACAAGTCACAGTATATCAGACAAGACTGTCAATACATATATCGGATATATGCAGGATGCATTTCTGTTGGAAAAGGCAGAACGTTATGACATCAAAGGACGAAAATACATAGGAAGCCTGTATAAGTGCTATTATCAGGATGTCGGATTGCGTAATGCCATTCTATCGTTCCGACAGAATGAACCTACGCATCTGATGGAGAATATTATTTACAATGAAATGCGAATGCGTGGCTGGCTGGTAGATGTAGGAAATGTGCTATACCGTGTCAGAGATACTGAAGGAAAACAGCAACGTGTTACCCTGGAGGTTGATTTTGTTTGCAACAAAGGTAGTGAGCGGATATATATACAGTCTGCATGGAAATTGCCGGACTTAGAAAAACAAGAACAGGAGAAGCGGTCTCTGATGCAAGTTTCCGATTCTTTCAGGAAGATCATCATTGTCGGTGAACACATTAAGCCATGGACTGATGATAATGGAATACGAACCTTAAGCATATATGATTTTCTGCTTAGCGATTAATTGCAGTAAATTGATATTTACCAGTGATAACAAGGTTAATATCAACATCGGGGTGTATCATAATAACAATGAAACAGGGCGGATAATTCCGCCCCATTCAACAACGAGTAATGTATATAAGCCCAAAGGCTATTCCATATCTTCATTATCAGAGAAATATTGCATTCTCGAGTGCAATTTTTCGGGTAGAGTCACGCCTGCTTCTGAAATATAGCGACAGACCGAATCCCAGCCATCATTACCGGAACATACTGAAGCCAGTCCAATAATACAGGACATAATATCCATTTCTATACTTCCGAGAGTTTCTTTCATAGTCAAGTCTGAATTTCGTACTTGAATTGACCTTACCAAAAAGGCTGCAATGGCCAGCGCTTTAATAATAAACTGCCCTTGTTGATACACCTTGTCGTGTCGTTGTTTTCTTTTATACATAATAAATTGAATAGTGGTTAATAAACCCTTAGCCGGCAAGGTCAAATATATATACGTATAATTCAAAATATAAGGTTTGAGCATTTATTCCCTGCAGAATGAATATGGTCTGGCGGCATCTCCCGTACCGCGACGGGTGTCAGGATTGGCAGACATAGTGAAGACTATGTCTGCTCCTTCCGCCAAATCTCCGTATTCAAGGTAATTGCGGTCGTAAGACCGCCCATTGACCTTCATGGTCTTTATATATCTGTTTTCAGGAGAATTGCCGCAGGCTGTCATAGTGATGGTCTTGCCGTTTTCAAGCAAGATTTCAGCTTCAGGGAAGAGCGGCGAACCGATGGCATATTCGTCAGAGCCGGGACATACAGGATAGAATCCGAGAGCGGAGAACACATACCAGGCGGATGTCTGTCCGTTGTCCTCATCTCCGCAATAGCCGTCTGGAGTCGCGCTGTACAGCCTGTCCATCACCTCCCGCACCCAAAACTGCGTCTTCCATGGCTGGCCCGCATAGTCGTACAGATAGATCATATGCTGGGCAGGCTGGTTTCCGTGGGCGTAGTTCCCCATGTGGGCCACCTGCATTTCGGTAATCTCGTGGATGCGGACTCCGTAATAGGAATCATCATATACAGGAGGAACTACATAGACCGAATCCAGCATCCGGCAGAAATCATCTTCCCCTCCCATCAGATTCACAAGCCCCTGCACGTCATGGAAGACCGACCATGTGTAGTGCCAGCTGTTGCCTTCAGTAAATGCATCGCCCCATTTGTATGGACTGAACGGCTCCTGGAATGTCCCGTCAGCATTGCGGCCGCGCATCAGATTCGAAGAACTGTCAAAAACAAACCGGTAGTTCATGGCACGCCGCTCCCACTTCGAAATTTCCTCTTCCGGCCGTCCCATTTTCCTTGCTATCTGAAGTATGCACCAGTCGTTGTATGCATATTCAAGTGTTCTGGCCACATTCTCGTTGATACCGGCATCATACGGGATATATCCTAACGTATTATAATATTCATGTCCCATACGGCCTGTAGAACTTACTTCGGGATGCACATGTTCCGTACCGTAGACCAACGCACTGTAAAGGGTCTCAATGTCGCTGTCGCTTATCAGTCCCTTCATATATGCATCTGCAACTACGGACGCGGAATTGTTCCCTATCATGCAGCTCCTGTGCCCCGGGCTCGCCCACTCCGGCAGGAATTTGTTTTCTCTTGCAATATTGGCCATTCCCTGCTGGATTTCCTCGTTTACCGACGGATAAACGAGGTTCAGCAGAGGGAAAAGGGCCCGGAAAGTGTCCCAGAATCCGGTATCGGTATAAAGATAACCGTCGCAGATCTTGCCGTTGTACGGACTGTAATGCACGATTTTTCCCGTACCGTCTATTTCGTAGAATTTCCTCGGGAAAAGTACGCTGCGGTAAAGGCAGGAATAGAATGTCCTGTACTGGTCTACGGTTCCTCCGCTGACCTTTATACGGCCGAGAATATCATTCCAGCGGGCCTTCGCTTCATCTCTGACCGTATCGAATGGCTTTCCGGAAACTTCCTTGAGGTTTGTGTAGGCCTGAACTTCGGAAATGAATGAAGAAGCGGCTTCGGCATTGACGGTTTCACCTTTTTCAGTCCTGAATCCGATTACGGCTATGGCATGGTCCGCCTTGAGTTCCGCTGTAGACAGGGCCCCTCCATGCTGACCGGCAGACTTTTTCAATGTATTTCCGTCATATATTGAGAAACTTTCGATTTTCTTGTCGAATTTCACCACAAACCAGTTCCGGAAATTCTCCGGTACACCTCCGCTGTTTCTGGTAGTGTAGCCTACGACTGCATTGTCCTCGGGAATGACTTTGATATACGAGCCCTGATCGTAGGCATCTATCACTATCCCGGATTTTTCGCTTTCAGGGAATGTGAAACGGAATCTCGCGGCCCGGTCCGTCGGAGTCAGTTCGGCATTTATGTCATGATCCGCAAGGTAAACCTGGTAATAATAAGGCTTTGCCGTCTCGGACTTGTGGGAAAACCAGCTTGCCCTGTCATCTTCGTTGAACATGGCAACATCCCTGACAGGCATCACGACGAACTGCCCGTAATCGTTGATCCACGGAGAAGGCTGGTGAGTCTGCTTGAAGCCGCAGATCTGATGTGCATCATAACGGTATGTCCATCCATCGCCCATTTTTCCGGTCTGCGGAGTCCAGAAATTCATCCCCCATGGCAGGGCCGTGGCGGGATATGTATTCCCTGTCGAAAGTGCATACTCCGACAGCGTCCCCATCAGGGTAGTCACATGGTCTGCAGGAGTCGTCTCCAGATTCTCTGATATCTGTGAGGTGCAGGCGGTCATCACCGCCAGCATCATAGCAATACTGAACTTCATATTATTTCATTTAACAATTCCACTTTCCCTTCATTAACTATTTTCAGGATCAGTTCTCCGAAGAGAGTATTCTGCCATGCAAACCATTCGCGTGTGAAAACGGAGGCGTCATCCTTGTGAAATGACTCGTGCATGAACCCTTTTCCGGCATCGGTTATCATCAGCTGACGGATGCAGTCCTGTATCTCCGCATCGTCATCCGAAGTAAAGGCCTTCATCATGATGCTCATCGGCCAGATGACTTCCACGCCTATGTGCGGACCGCCTATACCCTCACCGGCCATGCCGCGGAAGAAATACGGATTGTCCCCGCTCCAGACGTAACGCCTCGTATTGATGTAGACAGGGTCGTCGGCAAGGGATTCATCAAGATATGCCATGGCAAGCAGTGAAGGGACATTGGCGTCATCCATAAGATACTTGTTTCCGTAACCGTCCACTTCGAAAGCATATATCTGTCCGTATTCCGGATGATCATAAACAGCATATTCCTTCAGTCCTGTCTCCACCTCCGAGGCCAGGTCAAGACATTCCTGTGCCATGATATCGTTTCCGCATACCTCGGAAAGTATTTCAGAAGCCTTGCGCAGCGAACTTACGGCCATGAAATTGGACGGCACCAGAAACTCGAAGGTAGTCGCGTCGTCCGAAGGGCGGAACGAAGAAGCTATCAGTCCCGTATAGCGGGCAGGATTGCCGTTCCCGACAACGCATTTCGTATCAAGCTGCCTGTCGGTCACCCTCAGAAACCTGTACTCTCCGTAACCGTAGCGCCGCTGCTGTTCCCGCATCACCTGCAACATTTTTCCGACTGCCTCTTCCCACGTACTGTCGAATACGGACGTATCCCCGGTCTTCTTCCAATACTCATACGCCAGCCGGACAGGATAACAATGGGAATCCAGTTCCCATTTCCGCTCGAAGACATAAGGATCCGCCTCCGGCCAGTCTGTGCGGTTCGCAGCCCCTACCGGCTCCACGTTGAAGGCATTTGCATACGGATCGATGCAGATGCACTTCATCTGCCTCCGGATTACTCCGGCTATCATTTTAGCCAGAGCCGGATCTCTGTCAGCAAACTGTACGTATGGCCACACCTGCGCCCCCGAATCCCTCATCCACATTGCCGGAATATCCCCGGTATATACGAAAGTGTCCGGATTCCCGTCCAAGTCTTCACCGTAATGAACCGTGGTATCGAGCGTATTCGGAAAGCAGTTCGAGAACATCCATGCAAGTCTCGGATTCGTCAGCATCGAAGAGACACGTTCTATTTCGGCTTCGATCACCTCAGAGGTAAACAGACGGTCTTCCGGTGCCGGCCTTTGCGGAATCAGCCTGCCTCCTGCATCCTGTGAAACTCCGTAGCCGGTCTCGGTCCCTGTAAGGAAGCTGGCCTGACAGAAATCCTCCGGACAATACCAGATCTTCGGATCCGGTCCCATTCTGAATTCCAGCACGTTGCCTGCCACAATATCCTTGAACTCAATATAAGGCTTCGTATACGGCTGTCCGTTCAGGGTTACGCTCTGGATATAGATATTTTCGGAACTGTTGCCGACTGCCTTGACAGTAAAGATTCCGCCTGGAACCTTGATTCCAGCTTTGTCGAAAAGCGGTGTCCCGAACCAGAAGTACGGTCTTGTCATGTCAGCCTGATAGAAGCCCAATGATGAAAGAATGTACCATGCGGACATCTGGCCCACATCTTCATTCCCCGACAGTCCGTCCGGAGCATCGTGATAGAGTTCCGTCAGCACCTGACGGACTTTCTCTGCAGTCTTCCACGGCTGGCCGGCCATAGTATAGAAGTAAAGGATGTGATGGCTCGGCTCATTGCCGTGGGCATATTGGCCGATAAGGCCGGATATGTCCGGTGACGAATTGGATCCTGCAATTTTCGGTTCTGCGACAAACAGTGAATCGAGTTTCCTGAAAAAGACATCCTTCGAGCCGAAACATGCCATAAGCCCGTTCAGATCATGCGGAACGAGCCATGTATACTGCCAGGCGTTGCCCTCGCAATAGTCATCTGCCCTATGTTCCGATGAAAACGGATCAAACGGTGTCCTGAAATGTCCGCGGCTGTCCCTGCCTCTCATGAAGTCCTTTATCGGGTCAAAATAACGGCGGTATGACCTGCTTCTGTCCAGGAAATATTCATGATCCTCGTCATAGCCAAGAACTTCGGCCGCCGCTGCTACGGAGGCATCTGCTATGGCATATTCCATATCGTATGCTACCGATTCAAGCATCTTGTCACAAGGAATATAGCCGTATTCCATACGCAGATCCTGCCCACGGTCAGGACGCATTGCCGAATTCTTCATGGCTTCAAACGCAAGGTCATGGTCGAAACCTCCGAATCCCTTTATCACTGCATCGGCTACAGGCATGATGCCGGGATTTCCGACCATACAGTCTGTCTCGCAACCCCACAGATGCCATACCGGAAGTTTGCCCTGATGCTGATATATTTTCAGCATCGTGTTTATCATGTCCGGCATCTTCTCCTGATGGATTATAGTCATCAGAGGCATCGCCGCACGGTAAGTGTCCCAGAGGGAAAATGTAGTATAGTTCGTGAAATCTCCTGCTTCATGTATCTGGTGATCAGCTCCGTAATAGCTTCCGTCCGCATCACAGAAAAGAGACGGAGCAATCATCGTATGGTACAGAGCCGTATAGAAAACCTTTTTCGCCGATTCGTCTTCGGTCTCTACTACGATTTTGGACAGTTCGTCGTTCCATGCCTTGTCTGCCGCCTGAGCAGTGGCATCGAAATCCCAGCCCGGAAGTTCCGCAGACAGATTCTTCCTCGCCCCTTCTATGCTGACAGGCGACAGAGCCACTTTCAGAAGAACCGCTTCGTCTTTTTCCATGCTGAAGGAAGCCCGTCCGTACATGTCGTCTTTCCCATGTAAGGTAAAACTGTCGAACGGCTTCGAGAATTCCGCCACAAAATACACTCTCTGGTCTCCGGCCCAGCCTTTCGACCAGCGGCATCCCTCGATGCGGTTGTTTCCGACCGCTGTCATCTCCGTCTTTACAGGCTCGTCCCAGCAACCGCCGTTCTCCAGATCGAAAACTATGGCTGCATCGTCGGCCTGAGGGAAAGTATATCTGTGGAATCCGACCCTTGCCGTAGCCGTAAGCTCCGCAGTGATGTCATAACGGAGAAGAGGGACGCTGTAATATCCAGGACGGCTGATTTCCTTCGTCCTGTCCGCGTATGACCACAGGCCTGACTGCAAGTCGTCCTCTGTTCCTCTTGCATACGTAACATCTCCTGTTATAGGCATTACCGTAATGTCAAACAAGTCTCCGATGCCTGTCCCGCTCAAATGAGTATGAGAAAATCCTATCACTGTCGAATCGTTCTCATGGTAGCCGGAAGTCCAGTCCCACTCCTCCGGGATGCTGGTTGGTCCGAGCTGGACCATGCCGAAAGGCACATTGGCCCCGACAAAGACATGGCCGTGACCACCGGTACCGATTTTCGGATCGACGAACTGCGAAAACCGGTCATTTCCGGCATCGCTACAGGCAGACAGCATTGCCGCTCCTGCGACCAATATCAATAATTTATGATTCATATTCACATCATTTTTCAAAAATTACCGTTCCGGCTTCAAGCAAATCCGAGTGTGAGATTCGGAAACCCTTAATGTATTTCTCTCCGGCCTTGACCCTCGATGAATATCCGTCTCTAACCCTATTTTCTATCACCAGAATGTCATGGCCACCGGCATAATCCGGTTCGAGTTCTATCTCCACTCTGTCGAATGCGGGAACAGTCAGGGTATAGGACGGATTCCCGGGACAGTCCGGGTAAAACCCCATCATCGAGAACACCGCCCAGGCTGACATCGTGCCGGTATCGTCATTGCCCGGAATCCCGTCCGGAGCGGCCCTGTAATATTTCTCCAACAATTCCCTTACTGTCTTCTGCGTTCTCCATTCCTCTCCAGGGAAATAACTGAAAAGATACGGATACGCTATATCCGGCTCATTCGCCGGGTCATAGAGGCCTTCATCGAAAACCATCTGTAGTTTTTCAACGAATTTCCTTTTTCCGCCCATCAGTCCGGCAAGCCCTTTCACGTCATGAGGAACATAGAATGTATAATTCCAGGCGCTGCCCTCATGGAACCCAGGGGCCGTCTCGAAATTCTCCCCCTGACGCGGATCAAAAGGTGAATAGAACGAGCCGTCAGCCATCAGAGGCCTGAGCGTCCCGTATTCGGGACAATAATAATGTCGGTATCCTAGCGAGGCCCTCCTGAACCTCTCCGCATCTTCCTTGTGGCCGAGAGAGTCTGCCAATACCGACAATGCGTAATCCGCGACATAGTATTCAAGGGCATGCGAAACGGCATTGTCTCCGGAAAGGTCTGCGGCATAGACGCCCAAAGGGATATACCCTCTTTCGATATACGGATCAATATCAGGACGCATCCTGTTCTCCGCACCCGGTGTAGTAGCAGACTTGACAAACGCTTCATATACAGTCTCCATATCGAAGTCCCTCAAACCTTTCAGCCAGGTATCAGTGATGACCGGGATGGCAGGATCACCCTCCATCGTGAAAGTCTCACGCCCGTAAAGCTCCCATTTCGGCATCCAGCCCCATTCCTTGTAAATGTCAATCATCGAACGCACCATGTCGAGCTGTCTTTCGGGAAACAGGAGCGTCATCAACTGATGCAGATTCCTGTATGTGTCCCATAACGAGAACACCGTATATCTGACATGGCCTTCAGTCACTTTCCCGACGCCGTCGCTTTCCATAAGGGGATATTCCCCGTTCACGTCATTAAGGATATTCGGATGTATGAGTGTATGATAAAGAGCGGTGTAGAAAACTGTTTTCTGCTCCTCGGTACCGCCGCAGACCTTTATCCTCGACAGGTCGTTCGCCCATTTTGCCTCGGCTTCGCGCCGCACTTTCTCAAAATCGAACACTCCGCCCTGTTCCGCATCGAGGTTTTCCCGGGCATTCTCAATGCTCACGAACGACACTCCCATCTGGACATCTATCTGCTCGCCTTCTTCCGTATCGAAACTGAACCAGTAACCGATGTCATCTCCGGCAAGTTCCCGTCCGTAGTCTGTGTATATCTTGTATTTCCCGTTATCCGGAGTCCATTCGGCTTCCACGCCTTTCATCGCCCTCTGTTTCTTCCAGTAGCCGCTTGCCTTCGGTGTCTTGCTCACACGGAGAACGAAGTATATAGGGAAGACCGCCTGCGGATTGTAGCAGAAAGTACCGAGCAGTTTCATTCCCTCTATCTCAGTGTCACTGACTTTACGCACCATCGCACCTGTCTCGTTCGTCAGGCCTTCCCCGAGATTCAGCAGGATATTGCCCTGTCCTGCAGGGAAGGTATAGCGTTCAGCTGAAGTCCTGGCAGTGGCCGTGACCTCCGTCCTGATACCTGATGACATAAGCAGATTCGAATAATACCCCGGACTTGCCCGTTCGTCCGTGTATTCCGAGCCGTAGACATGATAGTCAACATGAAGCGGCCCGGCAGTCGGCATTACGAGCAATGAGCCCAGTTCCGGACAGCCTACACCGCTGAGATTCACATGGCTGAAGCCAGTGAAGTATCTGTTTTCATGGCAATAGGGAGTCGACCACCACCTGCTGTCCTTGTCGTATACGTTCAGATCAGACCCCATCACGTTGAACGGAGACACGGACATCATTCCGTTAGGGCATACCGCACCGGGATTCGTAGTCCCGAAATTGGTAGTTCCTATAAAGGAATCGACATAATCCACCGGATCGGCGGCAAGGGTCATAACCGATGTGCAAAATATCAGCACGAGGATTCCGGTAAATTTTTTCCGGACGACAGACAGTATCATACGATGCTATTACGTTTGGTAAAGTCAATGATTTCAGGGATGTAGCCGAAGGCAAGGCCTACTACCGTATCGGCACACCCGTAGTAGACTGCAATGCGTCCCGTGACTGGATCATGAAGAGCCGCGCACGGAAAGCAGACATTAGGCACGTCACCGGTGCATTCGTAGATGGTCTCCGGATGTAACAGATATGGGCCTGTCCTGGCTGTCACTTTCCACGGCTGATCAAGATCAAGCAATGCGGCACCGAAAGAATAGTTGTATCCCTGACAGGTGCGGTGCACCCCGTGATAGAACATGAGCCAGCCTTCGGAAGTTTCGATTGGAATCGGACCGGCTCCGATCTTGCAGCACTGCCATGCACTTTTATCAAAATCCGACGGCCCCATCACGAAACGGTGGCGGCCCCAGTATTCAAGGTCGGGCGACTCGGAGTAGAATATGTCCCCGAACGGAGTATGACCGGTATCAGACGGACGCGAGAGCATGGCGAAACGGCCGTTGATTTTCCGCGGGAACATCACCCCGTTACGGTTGTACGGCAGAAAGGCATTTTCCAGCTGATGGAATGTCCGGAAATCATCCGTCCACGCCACACCTATGGTAGGACCATGGTAGCCGTTGCACCATGTCACATAATACCTGTCATCTATACGGCACACGCGAGGGTCATAGCCGTAGACCCACTGCCCGATTTCAGGATTGCCGCAATCGAATTTCAAGGTATCGGGACCAATGTCCCAATCTATGCCGTTTTCCGAAAATCCGACATGAAGCGTCATGCGTATATTGGTGTCGTCGACACGGAAAACCCCGGCGAAGCCATTGCCGAACGGCACCACAGCCGAATTGAAGATACTGTTGGAGTCCGGAAGTGCATCCCTTTTTATTACCGGATTTCCGGAATAGCGCCACATCACTTTGGCCGAGCCTGCAGGACGGTCCTCCCACGGCATTGCAGCCAGTGGCATTCCTTTAATCTCTATTGCTCTCATAGTCTTTATATTCTCAAGATTTTTTATCAGCATAAGTGAACGGCAAAAACTTCGTCATTACGAACACCGGCACGACAGCCAGCATCACTATCACGAAAAACCATTTATAACCCACAGCATCGCTCAGGAAACCGGACACCGCTCCGGTCATCATCACCGACAGGTTCATGATGCCGGAAGCGAAGGCGTAATGCGCCATCTGATGTCTCCCCGGTGCCACCTGCTGCATCATGAACAGGGTCAGGCCGACGAAACCGAAGCCGTAGCCGAAATACTCCAGCACAATACCTCCTCCTATAAGCCACATCGACTCAGGCTGTGTCCAGGCAAACCATGTATAAACCAGAAACGGGATATTGAAGATGCATACCAGTGAATACAAAGATTTCTTCAAACCTAAATGCGCGATATAGTACCCTGCCAGCAAAGAGCCGAGAACAAATGCCGCCGCCCCGAAAGTCCCGTAGTACAGACCTATCTGCTGTTCCGTCAGCCCCAATCCGCCTTCATCAATGCCGGCTTTCAGAAACAGCGGAACGATTTTCATAACAAACCCTTCTCCTAACCTGTATAGTATAATGAACAGGATGTACCACCAGATATATTTCTTCGTAAAGAAATCTCTGATGACCGCCCACAACTCATGAAGCCTGTCCGATGCCGTACCTCCAGTCACTGCCGCCGCCTCTCCCGACGGAAGGGTCTTCGCATGATACAGTCCTAAAACGACCATCAGTACGGAAGCCGACAGCATGATTGCAGTCCATGCGGACAATGCAGCTCCGAACTCATCCGCACCTGATGCCCTGAACCTGTCCATCAGCACTCCTGCAAGATAAACCAGAAGACCTGTCGCCACTAACTTCGCAAGATTGTAGAACGCTCCCTGCCACCCGATATACTTGGCCTGGTCAGTCTGCGACAGTTCCGCCATATAGAGCCCGTCCAAGGCAATGTCATGGGTTGCTCCGCTCAATGCCACGACCGTCAGCAAAGCTATACAGACAGCAAAGAAAGACGGAAGATGAAGTGCAAGAGCAACCAGACCGAATCCTATTCCTGAAAGCAATTGTGTAGCCACGACAAAGAATTTCTTGGTCCGGAACATTTCCAGAAACGGACTCCACAGAAACTTCAGAGTCCAAGGGAACATTATCACCGAGGTCCAGAGCGCGATTTTGCTGTCTTCAATGCCGAGACCTTTAAACATAAGCACACTAACCATATTAAGAACTACGAACGGCAGTCCCATTGCAAAATATGCGCTCGGAACCCAGCGCAACGGCGAGATTCTCTTATTGTCAATACCTGTCATAACTCATTCTCTGATTTCACTTTATGACCACTGTCCTCCGTGTCGGTCCAATTCCTTTAACTGTCAGACTCTTCCAGCTGGAAGGCAACACTGAACTGACCTGGGATATTCCTTCATCAGTGATTTCAAGTCCAGCAAATCCATTCAGCACCGCCTGCAGGAGACCTCCTGCGCCCGTCATGAAATAAGGATTATGCGATGAGGGCGTTTCGGCCAAAGCTCCGAAAGGAGGTCGGGCAAACGGCCTGTAACAGCGTCGGAACATCTCTTCAGCCTTATCTTCATTCCCCAATCTGGCATACTGGATACAGAATATGCTCCATGTCATAGCCGGTCCGTTCACCGGATCCACACGGGACTCGTAATATTCAAGATCCCTTAGCAATTGCCGTCTGTCATCAATGATACCGAGCGGATAACCCAGAAGATTCACATCAGCCTGCTTTATCATACCGCCGTCATACCCTTCATGCTCCATGGTCACACCATTGTCGTCCCTCAATATCCTCAATCCCCCGGAAATCTTCATCCACTCAGAGGGCAGCCGTTCACCGCACAGGACGGATGCTTCAGCGGCACATTCAAGGACCTTTGAAACCGCCCCGTTCGTAAAGGCATTGTCAATCACATTATTTGCATACTCATCTGCCCCCACGACACCGGTTATCGAATAAGTGCCGTCACCGTTGTCCCTCACCCTGTCAGTCCAGAACTCCGCCACCGCTTTCAGCAGCGGCCAGCCCTTGTCCCGAAGCCATTGCCTGTCTTTCACAACACACCAGTAGTTCCATGCCGCTATCCCGACATCCGCCGTAATATGATGCTCCATCGGTCCGGTAAGTGCCCATACAGGAGTGGACTCCTGTCCGAACTCATCGGACTCCCACGGGAACATCACCCCATCATAGCCGGAAGCCATCGCCCTCATCCTCGCTGCAGGCAGTCTGTCGAGCCTGTAATCGATCATAGATTCAGCCAATCCATGATTCAAGAGCAGAAGCGGGGGAAACATCCACATCTCGGCATCCCAGAATATATGCCCGTTATACCCCTGTGACGAAAGCCCCATAGGAGGGATGCTCAGCCTCGTTCCCTCCCTGCAGGAGCCGTAAAGACTGAAAAGAGCCAGTCTTACGGTCTTCTGCGCTTCCGGATCCCCCTCGATCTCAATGTCTCCGCGCCATAGTTCCGACCAATCAGTCCTATGTCCTGCCAAAACCTCGTCTACAGAGATCCGGTCTATATAGACAAGTTGCCTGACAGCCTCATTCCACGGGTCACTGAAATCCGCAGTAGAACATACTGACGCAGCCAATGTAAAATGTCCGGTCTGTCCTTTGGAAAGTGAAAAAGAAATAATATCCTCATCCGAATTTCCGGAACGGGAAAGACTCTCCCTGTCAGAAATAAATGATGATGCCGCAGCCACTTCATACCGTCCGCCGGAAGTCGGAGCCGTGGCCGTCAGAAAGTCCAGTTTCCGGCCCTCGATCCAGAAAGATTTCCTGTCACGGACAACAGCTCCATATTCATCTTCAGGCACAGCCATCATATTCCTGAACTCCAGCCCGACATCATCAAGAGCCGACACTTCCACATCCATAAGCATCGAATACGGAAGATTCCTCAATGCCGTAAACGAATACCGTACACGGACTTTCCCATCAGCTACAAATTCCGTGACATGCTCCGCTTTCCTGAGATCTATGCTCTGATGCCAGTCGCAGACATCCGACATCGGGAAACCGTCTATGGACATTGCAAGACAAAAAGGATTGATCCCCCTTACCGTCCGGTTAACATAATCAGGGGCAAGCCTGTCCGACACATTGTTCAGCATTATGTGCCTCACTGAAAACGGCTCCCTCCATGGAAGCAGGCCCAATATCCCGTTGGCTACAGGAACTCCGGTATAATCAGCTCCATAATCGTCCGTCTCCAGAACCCATCCGTCACCGCTGTTTGCATAGATATCGGTTTTATCAACCGGCTTCAGCACTATCGCCTGACCGCCATCGGCTGACATGGCGATATCCAGAGTATCGGAAGCAGTGACAGTCTCTGTCAGAATCCTGTATGCTGTCTTGTCAGAAGCCCGTGTACCGTCAGGCTGGACAATTATCGGAGCATCAGGGTCATCGGCATAGATTTCAGCATGATAGACTGTGCCCGGATCCAGAAAGTCCACAGGTACGGCAACCGTCCGCGCATCATGGTTCGTCCCGGCCCCGAGAAAGAATCTCTCCCCGGCCCTGCGGACCACCACGATGAAATCCCCCGGCTCACCGTCAAGGGCTTCCGACCAGTCGCAGTCGGGGTCAAAATCCCGGAAAAACCGGAAAGCCGGATGGCCTTCATAATTTTCTATCAGGTCGCAGGCCATCTGCAGGGGAGAATACAGGATGACCCAGTTCGCTATCTGGCGTGCCAGCGTTGTCTTTATATAGCACTGCGAATTGTCCCCGTTCCACGCCTTCCGTCCGGGATCAGCGACTGCCCTTTCATAGTAAATATCGAATACTCCAGGTGTATAGTCCATCGGGCCCGACAACAGCCGCACGAAGGGGAGCGTACAGAGATATTCCGAGCTGTTCCCGGCACTCCAGGCATTCCACTCCATGCCTTTTGCACCCTCCCGTGTCATCATGTTAGGCCATGTACGGCGGATACCGGTCTCCTTGACCGGCTCGTGGACATCGAGCATCAGCCTGTGCTCCGCAGCCTTTTCCACCACTTTCTGATAATGCTGCACCGCCCTCTGGGAATGATGGCGGATATTTCCGGGCATTCCTCCGGCATATCCGGTCTTCAGGACGTGGATACCCAGGGACTCATATTTCGCAAAAGCACTGTCCAATGCAGCCTCATACTCGAAAATGCTGCCGCCAGTTTCGTTGTGCATCCACAGGGAAACTCCCTTGTCCTGTGAGTATGCAGCTATCTTTTCCATGTCAAATTCGGGGGACGCTTCGCAATAGTCGAACTTCTGGCTTCCGCCCCAGTTCTCCCAACCCTTGTTCCAGCCTTCGAAGAGAACTCCGTCAATATTGTTTTCAGCCGCAAAATCTATGTGTTTCAAGGCATTTTCCGTAGTCGCACCGTGACGCGGCCCGTCCGTCCATGTCTGCGTACCGAGGTGCATGCCCCACCATACACCGACATATTTCTGCGGCTTGATCCATGAGATATCATCTATGGCACATGGCTCATTAAGGTTCAAAATCAAAGAAGAATTTATAAGATCCACAGCCTTCCGTCCAATCTGCACAGTCCGCCACGGAGTCGTGAATTTCCCCGGAATCCGGGCCTTGCATCCGTCCGGTCTCAGAGCCAGTTCAGTCTGGAACACCAATGAATCGCAGCGATACAGATTCATCTCAGGGAAATCATAAAGAGCCGCTTCATGAATGCTCCCCCAGACATTGCCTGTATGGAATGTGAACGGGGTATTTGCAGTCTCCACCGCACTTGTCGGAAGTTCGCGTGTGTCCAGTTCATAAGTTTCGAAATTTCCGGGAATGGACCAGCTGAGACCGTCATAGGCAAAACAAAACCTGGTATTTTCGGCAGCAACTGTAAGTGAATCAAAGTCAGTATCATACTCATACCGGAAGCCGATACCGTCATCGAAAGCCCGGATGCGCAGGACAAGCGACACACCGTCATCATTTTTCATGGAGACAGCCATCTCCCTGTGCCTGTCGGTGACGGACTTGTTCTCTCCCCAGGGCTGCATCCAGGTCTGATTCACCCTCTTCCTGTCGATATCCCTGACCTTAAAGCCAGAACTGAGTCCAGCCTCCACAGCATCCAACCCGGCCGCAGAGATTTCCATCACCTCCCCGCCATACGCCGACACATGAAGAACCGGCACGCCCTCATCAGAAAGAGCCTGATCCACTGTGATATTCCCATCCGGAGATGAAAGGAAAATATTTCCTGAACACGCGACAGCCGTCCATATCACGGCACAAGCCATCATCAACCTTGCAAATGTCATATATCACCAAAACTAAATTTCCCTTTTCAGTTCTATATGACATCCTGATTTCAATGACTGATATTATAAGCCAACCAATAAATTTCAGTTGCACAAACTAATTATGAAAACGCTCCACATATTCCTTTATCCGCTTGCCTGATTTGCTGTAATATTGGAAAAATCATGATAGGACCTGTTCAGCATCAAATCATATACGCTAATCGTAAAATACATTGTATGCCCTTGTCAGCTATTTCTTAAATTATAGGAATGAAAGTATATGAATTCAAGGCAACAACACCTGAGCCCACTTAGGAATGTCTTCTTCGTACTGTTTTTTCAAAGAGCCGTCAACAAGTCTGAACAGCAGACTTGCATCCTCTCCGTCTGTGGAATTGTCATAGACATATAATCTGTCTACGACAGAAGCAATCGTCTTGCAGTTGGAAATGGACTTATAATACCGAGAGACGATTTTTGAGATAGGCACATCATGCCCGCCCTGCATAACCCTCAATGCAATTCTTGCGGCGTTAATTGACGGATGCCTTGTGGCTATGAAAAACAATCTCACAAAAAATCCCAGTTCCTTCGCCCTTAATATAAAATCAAGTTTATCCTCTGCAGACATAACTGTCTCAAATACAAAACTCTTCTTCTCTTTAAGACATGTTTCCCGCAAATCGGAACAATAATTTGCAGCCTTCAAGACAGCTTCAGCGGAATTCCAGTCACCAAACATATCTTTGGCAACCTCATCAGGATTAATATAAAGTACACCTTCAGCCCACTCGTGATAAAGAAATTTACGAGTGACCGATGTCTTGCCTGACCCGTTAGGTCCGGCAATGACTATCATTTCCGGCTGAAGATCAGTTTTTCCGTCCATCTGCAATCCTCTTGATTCTCGTTGCCCACTTCGCCATTTTTCTGTCAATATCACGCAACATTGCATTGAAGTATGCTTCTGAGGCCTTTTCTTCATTCTCTTTTGCCTCAATCGCAACTTCCCTCATAACCTCTGACAACATCTCATACGTAGGTTCTTTATCAGGAGAAAACCTGTAGGCATTCAATTTTTTATCAGACATAATCGTTCTTCTAACTTTCATATCTTACAAACATACACATAATTTTTTGATTTCTTCCAAGCAGAAATAAAAAGTCAATAACGTCAAAAAGCCAATCCGACAGAATCAAATCTTCAAATGCAAGTCTGAACAAACAAGCATGGCACTTCGACCACAATCAAAAAAAATCAGGATGTCAAAGAACGTAAAAAAAGAGAATGATGAGGGAGAAGGCAAAAAACGGCAATACAATCCTCTCCCTCAAGAACTCTATAGATTTATATATCAGAAGGTTAAATCTCAAGTAAAATCCAACATCGTCATTTGATAAAAAGGTGACTGGAAAGGATACTTGTAACGCCTGAATCGAAAGTCCTCATGTCTGCGGTTTTCTCGTCTTCGCAAGCCTTGAAATCCATCCTTTTCAGTCACCTTATTATCCGCAGTAATTCAGTTACTTATTCTGACAAAATTTACCATGCAATTATTCGGAATAGCCGGTCCATTCGACAGAAATTATGCTGACACTTCCTGGCAGTTTCAATATAGCCATAGAAGATGATACCTCTCCAAGATTAGTGATTGTTATGTCGAATTTTCCAGAAAGATTAATATCTTTAATTTCTTCATAAATCTGATATTGTGCAATATCTTCTTTGGACTTTCTTATTTCAAATTCTACTGGGGTATCTATCCCGTTTGATACGATAACCTTAAAACCAAATCCAAGATTCTGTACATCATATATAGATGTTCCGTAATTTATTGTCAATTGTCCACATCCTCCTTCCAACTCTGGTGAATAGAGAGAACCCATCTCTATAGTACCACCATTGTTAACACTGCATATCACTGGGAACAGATGGTCAACAGCGCTCCATTGTTGGTCTGTTGGTTTTAATACAAGGCCGTATTCATTCAAATGCCAGCCTGCATCAGTTGTTGTGGAAGGATCAATATAAGTCGTCGGATACCCTGAGTTATTGAATGTCTCGAAATCAGATTTACCTCCGCTGACCACATTGGAATTGAGTTGTACCACAGTGAATGTCTCCTGCTTGCCGCTGCCATAGCTGACATATATCTTTCCTTCCCTCTTCTCTCCCTGGCTGTCGTCGTATGGCTCTACATTGAACTTGAGTTCATCCGTCCTTAGGGCCTTTGTTACAGGAACATCGGTAATCCATCCGCTGGCCGGGTCTATCATAGTCGTATATGCCATATTGGTCTTTATGGCGAGTGTTATCTCTCCGCCCTGGTTGCCGATAGTGAGAGTGTTTTCCACAAGTGAAAGCTGTCCCTGCTCGAATGAGAGTATCTTGCCGGACATCTGGCCTTTGCCGTTCACTGCCACCAGAACCACGGATGCGCTTGAAGGGACAGGATCAGGTGCCGTAATGCTGACTGCCCCGCTCTGGGAATCCCCGCTTACCCTTGCCGTAAAACCTTCATCACAAATGGCCTTGACCACGGTCTCCGCATCTCCTGCTGTAACGGTATAAGCCACTCTCACCGTCTCCCCTGCATCAACTCCGGAATAAGGAGCCTCCACCTTCAGGGCAAAACTCTGCACCTTCGGAATGGTAATCTCACGCCCGTCCGAAAGGACCAGTGTGACATCCTCATCCGTCTCCGTCACATCCTGCACAAGCCCGATTCCTGTCTCAGCGCCGGGGATGACCGTCCATTCGCCTCCGTTGAGCCTGAACCACAGCTGGCCGTCCTCTATCTTGAATTCAGGGGCAATGGTAGCAGGTATCCTGTTCCCACCGGCAAGCAGCGGTTCCCCGTCCACCGTCCAGTAATATATCCCGTCTTCACCTTTCTCGACACTGACGGACGGCTTTTCACCGTTCTTTATCACCATCTTGCCCATCTTGGAGAACTCTATCTCATATCCGGTACCGTCTGCCAAAGGTGTTATACTTACTATCCTGTCCTCATTCTCCAACGCCTTCACCGATGCAGACACAGTCTGCACATTGGAATTGAGGTCAGCTATCTGCTTTTCAAGTTCCGTGACCCTTCCTTCAAGGTCATCGACCCTTCCATTTAGGGTAGAGTCATCATACTTCTGGCAACCTGCAAAGAACAGCGCCAGCGAAAGGAGCATTGCTCCGATTGGTTTAAATGTTTTTTCCATATTCTTGTGATTTCCTGATTCCGGCTCCGGCCGGAACCGGAGTCAGGAATCTTGTTAGACAACATTGTTATTCGGCAGTAGCCATGTCATACGTGATAGTGAAGCCACCTGAAACTGTTCCGGCATCCCTCGACCTATTAGCGCCATTAGGACATATCACTCCCAGACCATTATATGCACCATCAGACATATCTTGGAAGACAGAAAGAGGATCCCTCTCACTACGTGGCCTGAGATTGAAGCACATCATGGCTCCATAGCCTGCATTCTTTGCATCCCTTGCCTGACCTTCTACATCAACAGTCGAATTATCTTCTCCCAAGTTCAACGAAATCGGAGACCATCTCGGTATGGTCATGCCGGCAATATTGCTCGTAGATGCTACTCTGTATTGCTTGAAATATCCGTGATAAGCATAATCTATGTATGCTGCCGCTGCCGAACTGATTGTGCCCGTATTCCCCCAGTCAAAGACCGTGATGAGTTTATCTGACGGCATAAGTTCGTGAAGTTTAGTGATGATGCGGCTGTATGATGTATTATTTACTGTCCCAGAGCCAAACCAAGGATAGTCGGCATACTCGTCATCAAAACCGATACCGTCCAGACCGTATCTTTCCACAGTATAAGCCAGGATGGCAGCGAACTGGTCAGCCTGGTCATTCGTCATATTGGCGACACCTATTCCCTGCCAGTCCCCGAGGACAGTCAGCAGGACTTTTATGCCGAGACCCTGGAGAGGTCGGACGTATGTATTGACGCCGTTTCCCTCAAGTACAGGAGTCAGTTCAGGATTGAGATAAAGCGTAGGACGAACTTGATTACCAACTGTCTCTTTGTGAATATTCGATGCGAAGAGCTCGACAATGTCAAAGAATGTAGTGCCGTCAGCCAAGATATAGTCTCCAGCATTGAGAGGATTCACATCATTAGTCTCTACATAGCAGACTGCTTTAGGGGTTTTCGTTCCATACGTTTTAGTGATAGGAGCGTCCGGAATCTGGCCTTCAGCTTCAACCTTCGGCTCATTCATCTTGTTGCAAGCAAGAATGCCTGCAGATACAACTGCCAAAGCAGCGATTTTAATCATTGTTTTCATGAGTAAATCAGTTAAATGTTAATAAAAATGTGTATTGATTCGGTTTTACTCAACCGTCTATCGTATTTACCAGTACTTTACCCATTTATTGTATCCGGTATTATTATATCCAGGAAAACCTGGTTTATTTGTCAGCCTTGAAGTTTCAATACTTAACCGATTATTTCCAAGCCACCTTGAAAGGATGTAAGCCGGATTCCAGCTACCACTTTCAAAATTATCCTGGATAATTGAACGGATGTCATAATATACCGAAATGCCATTAGGATTAAAACCAGAATTTATCCACCCTGTGATTGCGTTGACATTTGTGACATCAACACTTGCGCTGCCCGGATACCATGTTGCATGGACACACCCGTATTTCGAAGCATCGAGACCAGCTATCGGCTTGCGAGGATGCAGAGCCGACACGTTCGGTTCCCCCTGATGCCACGGGTCCACTATCTGCACAGGTTCGTTCCCGTTGCAATATCCCGACCAGGCATAGTCGAGATACTGCCCGGGCTCAATCCCTCCCATAGCCTCTACATCATGGAAATATTCCGTAGGTTCCTCATAGTCGGTAAGAGTAAGGAGTTTGCCATCTCCCAATGCCTCTTTGAGAGCCTTGATAAGCTTTGGGTATGAAGTGGTATTCATCTCGGGCAGGCCATTCTCCGCTGCCTTGTCATAACCTGTGTTGCGGTCCCAGAGGTTGATTCCGTCAAGTCCGTAGGTATCCACCAGCCTTTTAACAGAATTCGTGAATTCTGCAATCTGTGCATCGGAGAAATTGCAGAACCCGATGCCCTTGCCGCCTCCTTCGATACAGATGCATACTTTCCTGCCGCTCTCCTGAACAGGAAGGACACATTCCGTACAATGTTCCAGCACATATCTCAAATCTACAGTAGGCTTAACGGACACTTTACTTGTAGCCTCGTCATACTCTATAGAAGCTGTCCTGAGGTTTACTATGTTACCAAGACCTTTGAAGCTGCTTTTGTCTTCCCATTCGAGGTAATCGTAAAGTATCATGTCATTCGCCAGCCTCGGATCGAACTGGGTAGTATTCACATAGAAGACCGTGAACATGTCATCACCCGTGTAAAGTTCGTATCCGTCCGGGTCGGACCACTTTTCACGCACGGTGATATCCACAATCAGCGTGGTATCGGCAAGTTCTTCCGTCAATGACGACGCCACAATCGGCAGCAGATAGCGGCCGGGCTCCAGTACATTGCCGAGGAGGTTTCTGGCATAGACGGTCAGGGTGTTCGGGCCACTCTCCTGACTGCCACTTGCGACATCGATGTAGTTTCCTCCGGAGAAACGGTAAAAAGATGAGGGCAGGAGTTCGTAGTCAGTACCTGTCTTCTCTGAATAGCCTGCCACGAATTCATCACCGGCAGATTCCAGATCCACCGTAAAGCTGCTTCCGGCAGGTTTCGTGGCCTTTATCGTGACATCCCTCGATGCGGAGCCTTCCCCGAATGTAAATGTGAGATTCCAGATATTGCCCGGAGTCCGTTCCGTACATATCGAGTAACAAGGGGCGAAGGCGGCAATGCCGAGATCGCGCTCCGTCTCCGGAGTCCTCATCAGGCTGAGGTCCGTACATGACATGACAGCCAGACATGATAATAATGTTGATATGATGTGTCTCATAAGCATCTCCTTATTTGTTTATTTCCGGTATCTCTATTCCCGAAGGCCAGACGATGTCGTTTTCGGCCTCGCCGTCATTTCCGTACATGGAGCAGTCATGGATGATATTGCCTTCGCCCTCGTCGAATTTCCAGTAACCTATCAGGTCCGGATAATTCTCCGCTTCATAGTCCGGGAGACGGTACATGTTGGTCCATATCTCTTCCTGGGTCCTTGCCACTCTCCATACCCTCGCCTCGGCTATCTTGCCCTGCAGAGGTCTGTAATCATTATAAGACCAGCCTATGCAGAAACGATATGCTTCCTCCATCCCGAGGGCCTGCATCGCAAGAGTGATACGGTTCTCATCGCCCGATCCCGTCACCCCGGTATCCTTCACCTCGTCAGTCAGCTCACCATTCACATAGATTCTTGCTGTTCTCGTCGCCTGGTCGTAGGTGCAGGCGACATGGTACCATACACCTGAATCAAGTTTCTTTGCAGGGTCGGACTTGGAAGGAAGCTTACCGAACTGCGAACCGTTTCCGCTCCCGTCGAACTGCAGCTGCTGACGCTCGAAATTGGCATCTCCGATACGGAGGAGAAGGTATTGCTCCACTCCCATAACGGTGGAAATGTTGCACTCTCCGAATGAGTTCGTGAGGTCGAACTTGTCTATATAAACCAGAGCCTCATAGGTCACGGCCGTCAGGTCGTTGTAGACATCCGCAATCTCCCCCGGCTGGTCGAGCAGCGGGAAGTTGATCCAGTTGTCGGTCAGCTGCGCCGCGGTGGTGATTGCCGAGGAACGCTTGACAAGGTAATATGCCACGGATGACCCTGCCATCACAGAAATGTCCTCAGAGGAAACTCTCACAGGAAGAAGCCATGTCCTGTCTATCTCAAGGGCATCCTTCTGCTCATCCCCTTCTCCGAGAAAACCTTTAAGCCCTATGGCCACGGTCTCTGATGTCGTCCTCCCGGCCTCTATGGTGACTGTAGCTCCGGAGAAATCGATATACATGTCCGGAAGCATGCTGTAGTCTGTACCGTATTTGTGGTTATAATCATCTACAAGACTCCGGTCTATGGTGATTGATGCAGTGATATCCCTGTCCTCAGGATAGGAAAGCGCTACGGCAAGTACTTGCGTTCCGCCCTCTGCCTTGTTGCTGTAATTTGCTGAATGTGTCTGTTCCATTGCGCTCACATCCAGATACAGCGAGTTCGGGAATACATGGTCCACCGGGTCGAACCTGTTGCAGGATGCAAGCGCTATGACTGCCATCACTGCCAGTATGTTGTTCTTTTTCATCATGTCTTTCATTTTCATGTTACTCCTAATCTCCCGCTATGGATTCAACCGGGATATGGCCGAACGCACTGTAAGCCAGTTCCCGTCATAATGGTAATAGTCATCCTCGATACCGTACAGGGCAAGGCCGGCAAGCGGTCCTTCACTGACGACATGGTCGGACATGGCCTCCAATACGTTCTGTTCGGCATTGTCAATATCCTTGAAGGTGCCGGACAGGTCCGCAGCAAGTAAAATCCTGTCATTGCCGATTCCCATGTCACGTGCATCCTGCACCGAGTTCCTCAAGTCATAGCTGTTTTCAAGGTTCTCCGTGGCCAGCACGAAAAAATCTATCTTTGCAATATCCTCCGCCCCGATGAAAGCAGGATTTCCTTCGAATACAAGAAGCCCGTCCGCTCCAGCGACATCAGAGAGCCTGCCGATTATTGACGAAGACAGAGTTGCAGTGACTCCGCCGTCATCCCTCGGAAGCCCGGTGAATGAGAAGCCGTCGAGTCCATTGTCCTTAACTGTGGAAATCGCCCTGTCAAGTGCTGTTGCCAACAGTGCTTCATCATAGAGCATTTCAGGTTTACCGGCGAAGTCAAGCTGATAGAGCACTCTCGTACCCATGCTGTGCATCCATTCCATATCCTCCGCATCATACCCGGAAAAGTTCCCGGCGTTGGTCAGCGAGACGATGTCAAGCGAGTCCGGAAGACACCTCATGAAACCTCTCTCATTGGGCACACTCTCGGGAGAATTCTCGAAACGGACGTATGTCAGATAGTGATTCCGTCCCTTGTAGTCGCGTATCGCGGCCATATATTCCTGCCAATCTGCAGGATTCTGCTCCCACGG
Source organism: uncultured Bacteroidales bacterium (assembly GCA_944326365.1). Lineage (GTDB taxonomy): Bacteria > Bacteroidota > Bacteroidia > Bacteroidales > UBA932 > Cryptobacteroides. The sequence goes on from CALVDR010000019.1 coordinate 39,892, forward strand.
GAGGACTGTCTCAACACGCACGGATTCCGTCGAAGTCCACTCCGAACAGGAATGAAGCACTGCCACAATGGACAGCAGAAATATCGGTATAAATGTTCTGTATCTCATATTCTCTGTCATTTCTTTCTTGTTCATTCGCTCAGCGACCAGTCCTTGCAGTCCCACCACACGCGTGTACCCATGGAATCTCCACCCTTGTTCACGGATTCGGAATCAAGTATACCTACTGCTTCGGAGAGATTGGCTGCGTTGCTCTGATACTCCTCTACAGGATATGGAAGCCTTCTGGCATGATGGTCGAGGTCGATGTTGTCCGATCCGAGATTCTGCACGGCAGGCAGCAGTTTAGGATAACCTGTACGACGGTATTCGCACCATGATTCTGTCCCGAGGGGGAAAATCGCTATCCATTTCTGGGTAATGATTTGCTCAAGGTTGGTTTCCTCATCCCCATCTTCCTCCCATGCTATCCGGCACTCGCTCATACGGCCCTGATGGGAATATGTTCCGAGAGGGTCGGTATATATGGCGGGCATGCTCTCCGAATCAGCGATATAGTCATCCGCACTGCCTGCCCCCCATTCTTCGAATGACAGGCGTATCCCGTTCTCATAGTATCCCTTCGCGGCGGCATTGTCCTTGGCGAACCTCAGGCTGTACTCCGCAAGGAGAAAATTCACTTCGGCGGCATTGAGCCACAGGATCGGGGTGTCGGAAGATATGGCCATGTTGGAATAATTATCCACGAAATCGGTCTTTTTCGCCACTGTAGAGCCTATCCGGACACCTGCATATTTCCCTGATGTATTCGGGAGGAACATCTTTTCGATACGGGGATCATTGTAGCCTGTCATGTAACAAAGGATATCCGCACCCACCCTGTGGTCCTGCCAGTCATTGTAGATGAGAGCCATCCTGTTTTCAGCAGGGTGCATATACGCATTGTCGGCATTGGCAAGGATGAGTCCCCCGGCAATTGCCTCCGCCGCCTTTGAAGCGGCCTTCTCCGGATCTATGTAACTGATGCGCATTGCAAGCCTCAGTTTTAGGGAATTGGCATATTTCAACCATTTGGATATATCCCCATAGTAGACCCTGTCGTATTTGCTCCATGCATCCGGGGAGAGACTGGCATTGTCACCGAAGGCGGCTATGGCTGCATCAAGTTCGGCAAACATATAATCGTAAACATCCTTCTGGGAGTCGTACTTCACAGTGACACTCTCATTCTTCAGGGCGTCGCTGTATGGAATCGGGCCGTATGAGTCCGTCACTCTGTTAAGCACTGCCACTCTGAAAAGATTGGCAAAAGCGTTTGCCACTTCATCGTCCGTCCCGTCCACTATGCCGCGATACGGAGCATAGAATTCTGTAATGACATTCGCAAACGGCCACTTGCGCCAGTCTGCCGAAGGATTGAAGGTCTCGAAACGCGTAAGCCACGTATCTACCGTGGAGCCTATGTAGCCGGCGAAAGGCCCTCCGGTAAGGCTCTCGTTGAACTGGTACATGTGTTCCTGAACAGGGATGACAAGGCTTTGCATTGAAACTACCTTGGTACCCACGCGGTAGTTGTTGGCCTCCATCTGGTCAGCCGTTACCTGATTCGGATTCGTATTCAGAATCTCGAATCTTTCAGTACAGGAAGACAGAAAAACTGCGATACCGACAAGGAGGCTCAATATTACTGCATTGATTGAAGCAAAGTTATATATAAGAGCGTGTTTCATAGTGACGAGCGATTTAGAAGTCAAGTTTGATATTGAAGCCCATACTCCGCAGGGACGGCATCATGAAATAGTCGATACCCTGATAGTTGTTCCCTGTCGAGGCCACAGCCTCAGGATCGAACGGAGCCTTGCACCATATCATCCACAGGTTGTTTCCCACGGCAGACACTGTCAGACGGCACATATTCCTGAACCATCTGGCCGGAAACGTATATCCTACGGTGAGTTCCTGAAGGCGGAAATTGGTCGCATCGTAAATGTAGTACTGAGGGAGACCGCTCTGTGCCCCTATCGCCTGGTACCACTTCTGCGCGTCTATCATCTCCCTGCCGTTGATGAGCACTCCTCCTGCAAGTCTCGCATCTGCCGTCGCCTTGGAAACACCGTACAGATCCAGGTTGGCCTGGGTCGCGGAATAGCAGATACCGCCGATACGACCGCTGAACAGGAAACCCAGACGGAAGCCTTTCCATGAGAACTCGTTGCGCCAGGACATGTTGTATTTCGGGAACACCGATCCCAGATACCTGTCCATCCCGTCATCAACGACCGTCACCTGGCCGCCGTCGTCGGCTTCTATATATCCGTTCATGTTGAATTTCAGATCCGATGTCGTATACAGGTCCCCGAGTGTACCGCCCTTCTTCAGAACATACTTGACACGGCCGAGTCCCTTGATGTCGAGCTTGTCAAGATTGAGAGGTTCTCCAGTTACCGGATTGACGGCATTGGCGGCAAGTTCTGTGATTTCGTTCCTGTTCCAGGTCAGCGTGACGCTGCTGTTCCACGTGAACCCGTTCCAGGTATGGCCATAGCCGACACTTGCCTCCACCCCGGTGTTCCTCACGCTGCCGGTCTGGAGATATATGGTCGTATAGGTAGATGACGGAGGAAGAGACGGGTCGAATGTCTGGTTGTACGTATCAGCAAGATACCAGGACAGGTTTATGCTCAAATCCTGCCACAGACTGGTTTCCAGTCCGACTTCGTATGTCAAAGTCCGTTCCGGCTTCAGGTCACCTATAGGATAATGCGTCTTGTCCTTCCATATCTTGTTTGTCGCATCATATTCATAAGTCGGGATGGTCAGGAAGCGCGGAAACGGCATGCCGACAGATGCAACTGAGCCCCTGATTTTAAGATAACTCAACGCACCCATGTCCCATAGGGCTGTAGGCACCCATGAAAGGCCTCCGGAGGGATAGAAAAACGATGACTGGGATGAACCGGCAAGCTGCGAAGCCCAGTCGTTCCTGCCCGTAACGGTCAGGTACAGCATCTTTTTCCAGCCAATCTCTGCACTCGCGAAAACCGACTGCGTCTCATCATTCCATCCTTCTTTTGATGCCCGTTTTCTCACATCATCCAGGTCAAATACATTGAACACATTGGCCAGTCCATTCTCCTGGATCGGGCCTCCGTACGTAAAAGTATCTGTCTTGATATTATTGATTGAAGCACCGGCATTGGCCACCAGACTCCAGTCCCGTCCGAACTCTTTGTTGACATTCACCATTACGTCTGCGTATGTCTGCGAGTCGATGCCTCTGGCTTCAGTATAATGGCCGTTCTTTCCTCCCTCTGTAATGGTGGATTCCGAAGAAGCATATAGCTTCTGTGTGTAAAGATTGGTGGAATTGTCTATACGCACACGTCCCGACACATTGAGCCAGTCCAGTATATCATATTGTGCGCTCAATGTCAGCATGTAACGCTTCTTGTCGTTGTTGCGCAGATTGCGGTAGTTGATCCAGTAAGGGTTCTGCATACGGAGGTCTCCCACAAGGTCATCGCCCCAGAACTGTTCCATCAGCTTGGAAGCCTCGTTGTAGCGTTCAAAACTGCGGTAAATGTCGAAATCATTGCCTCTGGGAAACAGGTACGCCGGTACGAGAGGATTTAAATACACTCCCTGGTTGGTCATATTCTGGTCTTTCTGGATGATATAGCTTGCTGACGCATCTATTTTCAATTTATCTTTCAGAAAAAAGGTAGTGTTGCGGAATGTGAAATTGTACCGGTCATACCTGTTGTTCGGAATAATGCCGTCGGAGTTCACTGCGGCTGCTGAAAAGTAGGTCTGGTTCCTGTCAGTACCGCCGCTTATCGAAAACGAGTTCGTATACGTGTGCCCGGTCTCGAAATAGTCACTGGGCGTATAGCCGTACCTTGCGCTCTCAGGTATGAACTGGCCCCAACTGTAGATGCCGCTTCCGCTTGCTTTCCCGTTCAAGCCTGTCCCGTAAATGTTCTGGAACTCCGGCAGGACGAAAGGAGAAAGGAATTCGGTATTGCTTGAAAAAGACACCTTGAGTTTTCCGGCCTGCCCTGCCTTGGTTGTAATCATGATGGCCCCGTTCGCGGCTTCCGACCCGTACAGGGCAGCTGCTGCCGCTCCTGTCAGGACCGATATGGACTCTATATCTTCAGGGTTGATATCGGCAATGGATTCCGAAGCCCCTTTCGAATCGAATTCCGTACCGCCCCCGCCTCCGAAATTATACATCGGGATGCCGTCTATGACATACAGTGCATTCGAAGACTGGCTGATGGACTTGTTCCCTCTCAACACCACCTTCGCTGCTCCTCCGACTCCGGATGATGACGCATTGACAGTCACACCGGCCACCTTGCCGGCAAGGGCATTGATGAAGTTTGCATTCTTGACATCCGTCAGCATTTCGGAATCCACTTCCTGGACATTATAGCTAAGGGCTTTCTGATCCCTGCGGATACCGAGGGCCGTCACCACTGTTCCCTCAAGGGCCACAGCCTCTTCATGGAGTGTAATATTAAAAGTTGTCCGTGTGCCGACCGGCAGCACCTGCATATCATAACCGAGACTTGAAACCTCGATTTCCGCACCCTTGTCTCCGACTGTCAACGAGAATTTCCCGTCAATGTCTGTCGTTGTCCCGTTCGTGGTCCCGGACTCCACCACTGCCGCCCCAGGTATGGGAAAGCCGTCCGGGTCCATGACTGTTCCCGATATTCTTACAAGTTCCTTGACAGGCTGATTGGAAATATAGATATGCCGGGCTTCTATACGGTAATCTACCTTTATGGGAGTGAAAAGAGCTTCACAGACTTCCGCTATCTTCTGTCCGGATACCTTCAGGCTGACCACCTGGTCCATATCCACCCCACTGTTCATAAAAAGATACGGCGATTGCTCCTCGATATGGTCTATGGCCGTCTGCAGCGAAACTTTATCAAGATTGAGCGTTATCAGCACATCTTCCTGCTGCGGCTTTGCAGAAATGCCTGCCGACAAAGCGAAGACTGCGATAAAACAGAGCAAACCGCGCACTTTTTCAGAGCACTTTGCTTTTTTATTCATATTTTTGTGGAATTATTGGTAATTAGTTCGGTGTATTCGGTGCATCGGCTCATTGCTTTTCCTGCGGATCCGGTACATCCGCAGGATTTTTTATGCCGGTGCCATGCGGTATGCGGTTTTCTATGTCATGGCAGTAGTATTTTTGGATTTTGGTTATCAGTCTCAATTCCTTCCGTTCAGTTTCCGGCATTGCCGGGGACAACTGTCTACCGTATATATATTGTTCCGGTACGGAAATCCTTTGTCCAGGCGAAGTCTGCCCCATGCTGGAGAACTTTCAAGGCATATTCTATCCCGTCACTTACACGGAGACGACCGCCTGTATATTTGAATTCAGGCAGGGTATCGCGATCTATCACGATGTCAACGCCGAAAGCCATTTCCAGCTTGTCTATCAATTCTTCAAAATCAAGCCCGTCAATGTCTATGATTCCGTCTTTCCAGCGGATCTCGTCCTTCACCTTTGTTCTCTTAACCATCAGTTTTCCGTCAGCCATATAGACCTTTTCATCAGGTTTCATCACTATGATACGGCCAGGATCAGCAAGAGATGAAACCTGCACCGAACCTTCGGCCAAAGTAACCGAGAATTCACCTGCGTTCCTGTCTGCATTCACATTGAATTTCGTCCCCAGGACTTTAATGTCACTGGCAAAAGTCTTTACAATAAACGGTTTTTTCGAGTCATGAGCCACTTCAAAGAAAGCCTCTCCTTCCAGACGCACTTCACGTTCCTTTCCCTTGAACATCGCCGGGTAATACATTGTCGCCCCAGAATTCAGCTGTACCGATGTCCCGTCCGGCAGTCCCATCGAAACTATCTGCCCAGGCAGGGCTGTAGCGGTAATCAGATTTCTTGAAAGATCTTTCTGCATTCTGTAGTCTGACAGCCATGTAGCCGTAAAGAATATTGCCACTGCCGCAGCAACGCCGATTGCCGCCTTGACTATTGTCCGGACAATTCCGGTCTTTCCTGAATGAGATACAGGCGCCATCTCCTTAAGTGCATCGACATCCCCGTTTATCAGCAGATATTCATACTCGACCAATGCTTCCTTATACATTCCTGCATTAGCCTCGTCCTCAGCGATCCACGCATCCAAGTCCGCTTTTTCCTTTTCAGACAGTTCGTTTCTGAAGCATTTGAATATGTATTCTTTTGTAATTTCCATCGTATTCTATTTCGCATGTTTATATATAATGCAATCCAGAAAGAAAAATGTTCCCGTAAAATTCAATTTTTTTTGTTTTTTTCAAAAAGGCTCAACAAAGGATGTCAGAATTCTCACGGCATTATCAGGAACTATCTCTATTGACTCCGTTGATGCAGGAATCAGCAATGTCTCGCCTCTATGGAATGGTTCATGATTTCCTTTATCATCTGATACAATTCCTTTCCCGTCAATACAGATGATAACAAGGAATGAGTCAAGGGTTGACAAGTCCTTGACAAAAGGCTTGTCTGCAATAAGAAGCGAGGTAGTAAAGTATCTGCAGTCCACAAGACAGACTTCCTTATTCGGTTCTTTCATGTAATGAGTCCTATAATCCTCATATACGGAATAGTCAATAGCCTCCTTTGCAAGTCCAGTATGGAGTTCTCTAGGTTTTCCATCAAGTCCGAGCCTCCCGAAATCATATATACGGTAAGTCAGATCTGATGTCTGCTGTATTTCAGTGATGAATGAACCGGCACCTATGCTGTGAATCCGTCCGGCAGGAATATAGAATACATCACCTGGCGATATCTTATAGTCATGTAATGCTTCAGTAATAGTATTGTCCGATACCATTGCTTCATATTCTTCCGGGGTTATACTCTTTGACAGTCCAGATGTCAAATGCGCATTGTCATCCGTACTTACAACATACCACATTTCTGTCTTGCCTTTCATTCCTGACTTATTTTTTGCCGCCAGATTATCATCAGGATGAACCTGTATCGACAGATCTTGTTTAGCATCAATGAATTTAATGAGAATAGGGAATTCTGTGCCCGTCTTCTCATAGTTCTTTTTTCCTATCAACTGGTCTTTGTATTCAATGACAAGTTCTGTGATGGTCTTGCCAGCCATCTTGCCGTTGGCCACGACAGATTCGTTTCCCTTTACTCCCGAAAGTTCCCAACTCTCGCCAATGTTGTGCTGATCCGTCTCGATGCCTTTGAACGGAGCTATTTTATCTCCTCCCCATACCAGAGTTTTGAGAATAGGTTTGAATTTCAGCGGATACATATTATTTTCTGTCTAATTGATCAAGTGCGAATGTATAAGCACCTATTGAAATAGCTTTGCTTGCTCCCAGTTTAGAAATGGCGACACCTATGCGTTTCTGCGGGTCATACACCACTTCGTCATTGAAACCGTAGACTTTCAGCTTACGCTGGCTTCCTTTTGCGAAAACTGCGAACTCTTCAGGCTCGTCCAGATTATAAATTTCTGATTGTACCCGTCCTGTCTCCTCTCCCTTGAAAGTGTGGATTTTTCCACGGAGCGCTTCAAGAAGACTTGGCATAAAATACTTGTGAGAAGCTGTCACTCCTCCTCCGATGACGATAAGACCGTCTATAAGGCTCGCAGCTGTGACCATCACATCCCCTGCGGCAGCTCCTATTTCTGCAAAAGTCTTCTTCGCAGCTTTCTTGTCTCCCGACATTTTGCCTTCTGCAATGTCAAAAATATCCTTCGGCTCGAACTTATGAGCCGGATTCCCGGATAATTCACCATATATCCTTTTAATTGCTTTTATCGCAACTCCATCTTCCACTATCATATCCTTATCGTCTCTATGAGGAAGACAGAATGTCTCCACACAAGAATTGTCACCTCTGTTCAACTGACCATTGACTACGATACCGATTCCAAGCCCAGTTCCAAATGTATAACCTATCAGATTCCTGTAACGCTTACTGCTTCCGGCCATCTCAAGTTTATCATTGACTTCCGGCAGCAACCCTCCAATGGCTTCACCATAGGCGAACAGATCTCCATCGTTATTGATAAAGACCGGCACGGAAAATATCTTTTCGAGGAACGGGCCTAAAGCGACACCATCTCTGAATGAAGGAAAATTAGGAAGATAACCTCCTATGATTCCATTCGGATAATCAGCCGGGCCGGGAAAAGCAAAACTAATGGCAGACGGTTTACTATCCAACCTGTTGACAACAGCACGAAATCCTTTTACAATCGTGCCTAAACATAAATCAAGATTGTCTGAATGTGCAGGGAGCGTCATTGGCTCGACTATGAATCCGCCGCCTTTCATGGCTCCGAAAACCATATTCGTACCCCCGGCATCAAGAGTCAGAACGACTCTGGGGTCATCCTTGAAATTCATCATTGCGTTTACGGTTATTAATGTGAATTTTATATATAATGCAATCGAGGAAGGGAAATATTCCCGAAAAATTTCAGATTCCGGCAATTTGCCCGCCAGCATTCAAGTCTGTCTCTAAGAGAACATCGCAGAATTTCTCCGATTCACTATTCAGTAAAAATCTTTAATTTTGCACCCGGATTATGTTTGTGTATGACAAAGGGAACTGTTCCAATATTGGATACTCTGCTGTCTCTATACAGAGAGAAAGAGAGATATATCTTATTGGCTGACCATTATCTTAATGATATGGAAAAAGCTAAAGATATTGTCTCTGACAGTTTCATATACATACTTGAACACAAAGAATCCATATCGGGAGACAAGGCACGAATCAAAGGCTACCTGCTTCAGATTGTGAAGCACAAATGTCTGAATGAACTCAAACGGGAAGAAGTAAAGCAGAATGTCTATCGGAACATGTACGATATCGACATCAGCGTTCTGTCAGACGACAATATCACAAGACACATTGCTGACAGCGATATCCAGGTTATTCTGCGCATTGCAGGAAACAAAATGAAAAAACGTACTTTGGAAATTTACACAGCCTGCAGATTAAGAGGTTTGTCTCACAAGGAACTGGCAAAAATATATGGCGTGACAGTGAATTATATTGCCAAAGAAATATCAAAAGCCAATAAAGTCATTGAGATGGTAATAAAGAACTATCTGCATATCATACTGCTTATCATCCAGTCAATAGGCAATTTTACCATCGGGGGGGGTAATTTTTAATTATCTGTCAATAAGTTATCAGTCATATCATAGCTATGGCACACCATGAAATGCAAGCAGTACCTATCCATGACAAATGCCAGGATCAGAATACTTTAATCAGACATGCCTGATTAAATCTTCCATGTGGATTTCCTATAGCATAAGCGGTCTGGCAAGACAGTAAAAACAATAGCCCAGTTCTGATCCAAAACCTGGCTTATCACAGCCAGTTGTATAATTCAATATTCCATTATTGATCTGACATATTCAGAAGCCATGTGCCATGCTTCATCGTACGGAACTTCCGAATGAGCAATTTCATCAGCATGTACTACAAAATTATCAAACGGTTCGCTACAGTCCGCATCTAAATAAATCTCGCAATAATATCCTCCTTCATTAGATTCACAATCGCCACATAAAGACAACCAAACCGGAGTGCCATTTGCAGTGACTGCATCAGGCATCATATCCATCGGTTTTGCGTAAGAAAGAAATATATCCATACTCATCTTTGAAAAAGATTAAAATTACGGGACAGTCTCATTGTACTATATTTTCGGACAAGGTTTATAGGAAAAATACTACCGCGGCAAAGCCGGGAGTGGAGATTTTTCCTGATAACCGTAAGGCCTGACCTTGTCAAGAAAATAAACAGGACAATACCTTTGTGCCGAATTTCAGTCATGATTATCAAAAGCGACAGTACAATATCAGATCTGCAATGCTGTCAGATACAAGTTTACCTATTTAGGGACTGTCGTTAAATTCCGTCATTATGAGTCAATCGGCAGACTGTCCCTGTAATTTTTCCGATCGAACT
>CALVDR010000020.1 GCA_944326365.1 uncultured Bacteroidales bacterium
CGGCATTATCTGCAGCATTATCGGGACGGAACGCAGCAGATGGTTCCGAAGGCGGCATTATCTGCGGCATTATCGGGACGGAACGCAGCAGATGGTTCCGAAGGCGGCATTATCTGCGGCATTATCGGGACGGAACGCGGCAGATGGTTCCCGAGACGGCATTATCTGCGGCATTATCGGGACGGAACGCGGCAGATAGTTCCGGAGAGGCAGGACTAACTACGTTTTTGAGCCTCAGCAGCGTTAGTCCGGCAGAGTATTATGGATTCAGGTGGGCGATATATAACGGAAGTCCGGCGAAGACCCTGTCTTTGGACAGAATACTTCACCGGACCGGCATAATTTTAAAGAATGCTATTCTTAGAATGTTCTGACAGGACGGATACGGCCGTACGAATCCGTTTTGGTAGATATATCCAAAAAACCGCCTTGGTTAGATGGATCATCGGTCGCTGACATCTTGAATTTGTATGCATTCTTTCCAGATCCATCTTCTCTGGCTGTCCAATATTTTCCGGTAAGGACAAGATCGCTTGCGCCTTCTGGAGCCTCAATAAGAATTTCGAATTTACTTCTATTTTCTTTTGCTTCAACAGATTTGTAATCAGGCATTACTGCCTTATCACCGGCGACAGGACTCCAGGCCTTTAAAAGTTCATCCCAATCAAAGCCACTCATCATAGCTACCCATTGGCTTATTTCCGTTCTTGTAGGGAAACGCCATGGACCATCAATATTTCCTTTATTCATTGTATTGTAAACCCATTCAAAACAAGGATAATCATCAGCAAAAGTCTCTGAATCTTTATGAGCCTCAATCAATGTCTTAGTCACAAGAGCAGCATCTTCCGGATCCATTCCTTGAACTCCGTTTTCTTTCTCATTCCTTTGAGGCCCCCACTGTCCCTGCTTCTCATAAATTGAAATCACTTTCCCATGAAGACCGCCGTCAGAGATGGAGAACACGATACCTTCAGCATTTTCTTCGTCAGGCCAGTAGTCGCCGATGGCATATGTCTTACCTGCCGCTACTGAATAATCCAGTGCCGGGAAACGGACAAGGGATGATGCGGCAAACGCCCTCGGCTCTGAAGTCTCCTTCACGAGAGGGTCGGAACCATTGGAAGACTTGACAGTGATGGAAAGGCTGTACTTGGCATCCGAGCCGGGAACGGCGATATGGAAAGGAATTGCGTCAGCAGAAAGTGACACGCCGTCTTCGGAAGAGAGGGTATAGGTGAGAGTCTCGCCGCCATTGGCTGGAGTGAGAGCTGCGCTCACGGAAGCCACGGTCTCATTGCCTTTCAGGCTGATAGCGATGATGGAAGCCGTGTTTTCAAGCTGAAAGCCCTCGGAGGAGATGGCTACAGGTTCTTCGCTGTGGTATTTCAGGACTGCAGCCACAGGATCGTAGCTGCCGGCGGTATAGGTCTGCGCCGCAGGAATCGAGAGGTCTTCGGCCGCAGTTGCAGGATAGACGATGTCGGTTACATTTTCGATGACATCACCGCTGCTATGAGAAAATGTTGCGGTAGCACCCCCCCCCTTTCCGTTTTCAAGGATGTAGATGCCTTCCTTCGCAGGCTCGGAAGTGGCATCAATGACTTTGATCTGATCGTTTTCCGACCATACGACGTTCATGATACTCCCAGACTCCTCACCGAAGGCCGTCCTGGTCTGGGCAGGCATGGAAACTGTGATTTCAGAAGATGCGGAGCTGCCTCCGACCGGATTTTCCGCTGCATATTCCTTGGCGCAGCCGACAGCGAGGACGGCCACAGCCGCCAATGCAAGATATGATTTCTTCATAATGCTGTCCTCCTAGATTACCAGTTTTCAACATCATCTATACCATAACCCGGAAGCATGGAGTTAACATCAGACGGATCGCCTGGAGAAGCGGCAAAGCCTTTCTCCGCACATACTGTCATAAGGGACAGTACCGGAGACTCATAAGTACAATTTGTTTTTTTCATGATAGTATAGTTAATTGGTTGTTTTGTGTTATCATTCAGATTTCACAAAAATACCTTTTAACTGCACGGAGGGTTTAAACTATAATACGGAGTTTTGAAACTATCATCCATATTGATGGTTGCTGAAAAGGGCGCTTTCTGCGTTATACTTGATTCGAAAATCCTCATGTACACCAGTACACTGCGGTTTTCTTATCTGCGCTGGCCTTGAAATCCCTCCTTTTCAGCAACCCTCACAGACCAAGTGGGGGGGGCGTCAGTCCGGCGCTTTCTGCGCGACTAACGGCCATGCGCGGAGCGATATGCCCGCGGAGTCATGCCGAAATGCGACCTGAAAATCTTCCCGAAATACTGCAATGAATTGACACCCACCATATCCGCCACCTCTGAAATCATCATGTCCGGCTTCTCCCTGAGCAGCCACGCCGCCTCCTCCAGCCGGACATCCTGGACCAGCCCCGTGGGAGTCTTGCCGAAAACACCCTTGATCTTCACGAACAGCAAAGTCCGGCTCAAAGCCAGTTCCCTGCACATGAAATTTATATCCAGATCCGGATCATCCAGATGACTGCGGATAAGATTCATCACGGTGGCGGCAAATTCCGAATCCATCCTGCTCATATGGACAGACTGGTTCACGGTACCATCCGCAGAAGCGCCGGACACGGCCTCATCCGCCGCACTCTGTCCCTGTGCAGGCACACTGCCCGTTTCCGTCATTCCTGTACCGGAGCCGCTGATGTATTTTTTCCGGAGAATATCCCTGTTTCTCAGTATTGCACCGCACTTGGCGACCAGTATGTCTGTCTCGAACGGCTTGGCAATATAATCATCAGCCCCGCTTTCCAGTCCCTCCACAAATTCCCCGGAAGAAGACAAGGCCGTCAGCAGGACCACAGGGATATGGCAGGTCTCGAAATCCGACTTCAGCATCCTGCACATCTCGATACCCGACATCACCGGCATCATCACATCGCTGATAACGATATCCGGCTGGAGAGTTCTGGCCAGATCCAGCCCCTCTCGCCCGTCGGAAGCAACATGAACGTCATATTTCACTGAAAAGACCTGCTCCAGAATCTTCTGCAGTTCGAAATCGTCCTCAACCACCAGAAGTACCGGTCTGCCTTCCCGCGCCGCCTCCTCCGCAGATTCTTCCCTGTCAGACCTGTCAGAAGCCGTCAATGACGGCAATGCGCCTGTCGGATCGGCCGCAGCCGAAGGCCGCAATCCGGCGGCATCACCGGCAGTGTCTTCCTTCCCATCCACGACAACGGCATTTTCAGCAGATGAAAAATCATAATTTCTGTCCAGTCTGACGGTGAACACGGAACCTTTTCCAGGCTCGCTTTCCACCGATATCGTACCGCCGTGAAGGATGACTATGCCTTTTGACAATGCCAGGCCTATTCCCACTCCGGCATCAGAGGCATCTGCGCCTTCATGATAAAACCTTTCGAATATCGATTCAAACTTCGACTTGTCTATGCCGCTCCCGGTATCGGCAACTCTGACAGACACATTGTCGGAATCAGCATCCAGAGACACGCTTATGGTTCCTCCCGGCCCTGTATGCTTGAAGGCATTGCTGACAAGATTGTAGAATACCTTCTGCAGCTGCACCCTGTCAAACATAATCTGAAGATTTTCCACCGATGTCCTGAAAGTGAAATCCACATTCTTCACTGCAGCGAATTCACGGAAATCATCGCATACCGAACGCAGATAGCTCACGATATCTGAACGGCTGACTTTCAGCGACATATGTCCCTGTTCCTGTTTTCTGAAGTCCAGCAGTTCCTCCACCAGCATCTTGAGTTTCTGTACATTGCGGCGGATGCCGACCAATAAAGTATTGGCCGGTTCCCCGAACCGGTATCCGGAAATCATGTCGAGCTGGCTCATTATCAGTGTCAGCGGAGTCTTGATTTCGTGTGAAATATTGGTAAAGAACACAAGTTTCCACTGGTTTACCTGCTCTATACGTTCCTTGTCCTTTCTCTCGAATTCGAGAGTCTGACGGAACTGCCTTCTGGAATAGAAAAATGCTACCAGTATGGCCGTCACTCCTATAACCAGCAGGAAATAGATGCAGTAAGCGAAAGTCGAGGCATAAAACGGAGGATGTACCTTGAGTTTCAGCGTCGTCCCGCTCATGTCCCCGAAAAGCTTGTCAGGTCTGGTCCTGAGTTCGAGATCATAATTTCCCGGAGGAAGATTCATGTACCGTATGGATGTACCGTCCAGTATTTTCCACTCGTCGTCATATCCGGAAAGCCGGTACTGGAAATCGGTCATGGAAAAATCGCCAGGTCTGTCCGTACCGATGGTAAAATCAAGTATTCTCGCCCTGTACCCGAGACTGATATCCGAAGTGTATTGGAGAGGTACGGAAAGTATTCCGGAGGCATCGCCGGGAAATACGGTGACATCATTAACGGACATCGAGGTAAGGCATATCCCTGTCGGGGCCGTGTGTCCGGACAGCACATCTTCGGTAAAGACAGCGATGGCATTGACACCGGAGGCATATATCCTGCCGGAGGTGTCTCTGAACAGGGAGCCGTTTTCCATGGTACTAAGAGGAAATCCGGTATCGACAGTGAAATTCTCGCTCCGGCCTGACGACACGTCCAGGAGTGAAAGTCCGGACGGGGTTCCCAGCAGGACGACATCCGAAGAAAGCGGCACGACCGCACTCACATAGTCGGAAGAAATACCGCTGACGGACTTGTCATACCAGGACAAGCCGCGCTCCGTGATATCGAACTTCGCCACACCTTTGTGCATGGTGCCCAGCCAGATATTGCCAGAAGTGTCCTGACGCATGACTGTCACCTTGTTGTTCTTCAGATTCCGCATGCCTACCTGCGAGTATGAACCGTCATCCTGCTTCATGTAGACTCTGAACACGTTCTGCCCGGACACGGCATATAGTTTTCCGTTTTTTCCAGCCAGGACATTGAATGTCCGCGGCTGGCGCACGATTATGGATGTGCGCAATGTTTTCCTGTCGATTCTGCTGATACCGGCATAAGTGGCGGCATATACATAGTTTTCATCGGCATCCAGACTATGCACTATTCCCAGGTCCTCAGCACTGCAGCCCTCGGCAGAAAGGTCTATCCTGTCCACCCGCCCTGTTCTCATGTCAAGAACGGCAACACCTCCTATGAACATGCCTATCCACAGCCGGTCCGCCTGGCTGTCGTAATAAAGAGCTTTCACATTGTCTCCCGGGATACCGCTGTTTCCGGTGTCATGGAAGCGGCCTTTCCCTGCGGATATATCGAAATGATAGAGTCCCCTGTCTGATGTTCCTGCCCAGATATCACCCCTGCCGTCCGTTACGATATCTCCAAAAATGGTGACAGGTTCATCACTGTCTACAGGAACGGAAATGATTTCGAAATTTTTGTCTTCCGGTGAAAAATATGTCAGCCCGGCATAATAGGAACCGCACCAAATCTTGCCGACCCGGTCTCTCATGATACATTCCACGGTGAGATTCCTCATTCCCGACCAGGAATCCGCGGATTTCCCGTAATGCCTGAACACCCCGGCTTCCACATCCAGACAGTCGAGTCCGAACATCGTACCTATCCACATGCAGCCGTCGTCATCTTCGCATATGCAGCGTACATAGTTGTCCATCAGGCTTGTATCATCATTCCCGGCATGAAGATACCTGAATGCCGTCCCGTCAGGATCCAGCCGTACCAGGCCTTCGCTTCTCGTACACACCCACAGGATTCCCCTGCTGTCCTCGAAAAGATTGTTTATTTTGCTGGCCGCCCTGTAGACAATCTCTATGCTACCCCCCGTCAACCTGTACAGTCCTTCGGACAATACTGAAAAGAATACCGTGCCGTCGTTCCGACGCAATATTGACGTGACTTCCCCTTTTTCCGGCAGGGCAATACAGGACTCCCTCCCATTCCTGTCCCGGAAGTACAGGCTGTTCTCGGAGGCTGCGCATACCACACCGTTTTCCACACAGGCCGCCGTAAGCATATTCCCTCCGACAAGTCCGGCGCTGAACACCTGCCTGCAGGCGGCTGTCCTGATATCATACTCGACCACGTTCGAGTTCATCAGGAAATATACCAGGTCATCGCCTTCTCCGAAAACCGCCTTCACGTCCACCGGGCTGAAGAAATCCGATGAAGCGACGGGCATGGTGTCTTCGGGCAAGACACCGCTGTATCTTGCAATTCCGTTTTTCCCGGCGGTCCATATGGCGCCGGATGAATCCTGATACAGGGACAGGACATTTGTCTGCGTGAATCCTTCCCTGATTCCGAGATTCCTGAATGCAGGACCGGCTTCATCGGCATGAAGGCATACGGTCGGCAATAGTCCGTACAACAGGGAAAGTATCAGTGTCAGAAGCAATAAGTGTTTATGTGGCATACTCTGTTGTTTAAAATAACGTCAGACTAACGCCGTCTTCACAGGAAGCTCAAACCTTTTTGCAAAGGCTCTGATACATGCGTTGATATATGGTATTTTATATTTATCCTCCATAAGTCGCATCTTTCTGCAAACTTACATATAAATTTCGGATTTCAACACCTTGCGGATAAAATCTCTTTTAGAGGTTTTCCGGTTACAACGAAATTGGTCCGGCATGAATCCGATATGGATTTGCCGGACCGACATCATTTTCGGTCATATTCGGCGTTGAGGATGTGTGTGGGTCAAAAGTCACGGAATGTATTCCGCTATATCCGAGGCGAAACGAGGAAAAGTTATGAAATAACTTATATCCTCACCTCGGTAATTCGTACAAGTACGATTACTCTCGGTTCGTCAATGGTTTCGAAGAAAGACGTTTGAGAGGGTGACCAAAAAGGTATTTTTGGTCACCCTCCACCCGCAACTACGGTTTCGCTCTGTAGCGGCGTCAGTCCGACAACTTCGTGCCGGACTACTCAGCAGCCTCTGAAGCGAGCTTCCGGTACCAGCGCTGCATGACATAAAAGCCAGATTTCTTCCCGCCCTGATCGGACACCAGTCCCTTGCGGTTGAAATCATCCTGTACTTCAGGCATCTGACGTCGCGGAGAACGGAAATCCTTCAGCACCCACGGCGTAGTCCCCGCCAGTCCCGGCATCCTCTCCAGCATCCTGACAGTACGCCCGTACATATCCTCCATGTACTCCTCCGTGAAACGCTCCGTCCTGTCACCGTGTCTGCCGTATACAGCCCCGGCTCCGAACTCCGAGATGAAGACAGGCTTTTTCACCGGGAACTCCCATGACACACGGTCGCACTTCTCGGAATTCCCGTCATACCAGCCCACATACTGGTTGAAACTTACCAGATCCACCAGATCGGCCAGGTCATCATCTACAGTAAGCAGATCCTTGCCCTTACGGGATTTTTCCATGGCTGCACTCACCAGACGGGTCGGATCCATCTCGCGCGCCTTCGATATCAGCGATGACAGGAACTTCAGACGCGCGTCGCCATGAGGGGTCTCATTGGCCACAGACCAGATGACCACGTTCGCCCTGTTCTTGTCACGGGTGATCATATCCGTCAGCTGGGACTCGGCATTCGCATACGTATCCGGATTCTCCCAATGAATGGTCCAGTAGACAGGAATCTCGGACCATACGAGCAGACCCATCTCCTCGGCCAGGCGTACCATGGCCTCATTGTGAGGATAATGTGCCAGACGCACGAAATTGCATCCCATCTCGCGTGCCCATCCAAGCAGTATGCGATCCTGGTCTTCGGAAAATGCCCGGCCGCTCTTGCCGTAAGGCATTTCCTCGTGAATGGACACTCCCCTGCAGAAAATCTTCTTCCCGTTCAGCAGAATGTCCGTACCGGAAGTCTCTATGGACCTGAATCCCACCCTGTCATTCACGGAATCCGTCTCGGCAGCGACTGTCACATCGTAGAGTTTCGGATTCTCCGGGCACCAGTACTCCGGTTTCGCCTTGAATTCGAAAGAAGCATAGCCGTTTCCGTCAGTAGTCACAGTCTCCGAAATCTTCAGTTCGGGAATCGAGACAGTCACATCCTGTGAAAGTTCAGGACCATCCAGCTGAACCCAGCCTGCAATAGTCCTCATGTCTCCCTTTTTCAACTGGATGAAATAGTCCCTGACGAAGGTCTCCGGAGTCTCCACAAGCAGGACGCTGCGGGTGATGCCGCCGTAGTTCCACCAGTCGCAGTTCACTGTAGGTACACCCTCAGGCTTGCGTCTGTTGTCCACCTTCACTACCAGTGAATTGTTCTCCGCCTTCACCATGTCCGTAATCTCGAAATTGAACGGAGTATATCCTCCCGTATGTTTCCCTATCTTGTGCCCGTTCAGACCGGCTACAGTTTCGTAATTCGCGGCTCCGAAGTATACGAAAAGACGCTTTCCGGGCTGCAGGTCATAGTCGAAATTCCTTCTGTACCATACCGTTCCCTCATAATAATACAGTTCCTGACGCTGCGTATTCCAGTCGCCGGGGACCTGCAGGGTCTTGTCAGTATTGAAATTGTATTCATAGAGGACTGTCCTGTCTTCGTTGAAATCGCGGTCGGCAAAATACGACAGTTCGTCTGCCAGAGGTTTGAGACGGTAGTCGTAATATCCGTTTTCATAAGGATCGACGATGGACTTCCAGACTCCGTCCAATGATGTGGTCTGTCTGGCTTCCACGTTTATGATCTGAGGCGCTGGCGGATTTTCCTGAGAGAAAGAAGGTAGCGCCGCTGCCATGAGGCATGATGTCAATAATATTTTTTTCATTCCGATATTAATTGTAATTTTCTTTATGGCAGGATGTTATCCTATAATAAAGCAAACGATACTTTCCGAGGACCGGCCATGAGGCGGAAATCACCGGCTTCGAGATGACGTACCCCGTCACCGTCGTAATATGACAGATGCTTCTGCGGCTCTATCTCAAAACGGAAAGTCTCGGTCTGCCCTGCCCGGATCAGACGTTTCTCGAAATGCCTGAGTTCCTTCACCGGACGAGTGACAGAAGCCACAGGATCCTGAATGAACCACAGCACAGTCTCCTGTCCGTCAGTATCACTCACATTAGTCACATCTATCTCCGCCGTCAGCCTGCCGTCCGTAGCCACAGACTCATGGTCTATCCTCAACTCTCCATACTCGAAATCCGAATAGCTCAGTCCGTAGCCGAACTCATACACAGGCTTTTTCGATATGTCCTGATAATGCCCCATGAACGGCCTCGCAGACGGTCTCTGGTTGTAGAAAGACGGCTGCTGCTCCGAACACAAGGGGAAAGTCATCGTCAGTTTCCCTGAAGGATTCACAAGTCCGGAAAGCACATCCGCCACGGCATTTCCCCCCTCGGTACCAGGCTGCCAGATTTCCACAAGTGCATCGGCATGGCGGGCGATTTCCTCCATCTCCACAGGACGTCCCGAAGATACAAGCACCACCACAGGTTTCCCGGCAGAAGCCACTGTCCTGAGGAAATCAAGCTGTATCCGCGGCAGCGATATACCGGCTCTGGACGCATTCTCCCCGCTCCATCCTTTCTTCTCACCCAGACATACCACAACTACATCAGAGCCTGCGGCAATGGCTTTCGCCCGCGTGAATCCGGATCTGTCGTCCCCGTCGAACGGGCAACCGCCGAAATACTTCACACTCATGCCTGATGCTTCCAATCCCTCACGTATCGTCACCACATCCCCGGCATCACCCTGACCGTTCCAGGATCCCATGAGGTCTTCCCTGTTGTCGGCCATAGGGCCGAGCAATGCCACTGTCCTCCTGTCCGAGGACAATGGAAGGATGTCCCCCTCGTTTTTCAAAAGGACAAAAGTCTCCGCGGCAAAAGCGCGCGCGAGCTTCCTGCTGTCCTCCAGAAGGAAACGTTCCGATTCAGGCAGTTCCGCTATGTAAGGTTTTTCGAAAAGTCCGAGACGGAACTTCACCCTCAGGATTCTCCTGACAGCTTCGTCCAATACGGACTCATCCAGCTGTCCTGACGTAATCAGACTGTCCAGAGAGGTCAGATACACGTCATCCACCATGTCCATATCCAGACCGGCAGTAATGGCTTTCATGCACGCTTCGGTAGTATCGGCCGCAGCACCCTGCGACATGAGCTGCACTACTGCACCCCAGTCCGACACTACCAGACCGTCGAAGCCCCATTTTCCGCGAAGGACTTCATTCATTGTATAGCTGTTCGCCGAAGCCGGGACTCCGCTGATATCGTTGAAAGCACTCATCACCGTAGCGGCACCTGCTTTCACGGCTGCCTCAAACGGAGGCAGGGCCGTATCCCATAAAGTCTGGTCAGAAATCTCGGTGTACTGATAGTCGCGGCCTCCCTGAGACCAGGAGTAGCCCACGAAATGTTTCAGACAGGCTGCTATGGAAGTCGTGTCTGAAAGGTCTTCGCCCTGATAGCCGCGCACTGCGGCCACTCCCATCTCCGATGTCAGATAAGGATCTTCCCCATAGCCCTCGGAGACACGGCCCCAGCGTGAGTCACGTGCCACGTCCAGAACCGGAGAAAAAGTCCAGTGCACGCCTGAAAGACGGCATTCCTCAGCCGCTACCGCACAGGACCGGGCGACCATGTCCGGATTCCAGCTGCATGACTGTGCCAGGGGAATCGGGAATATGGTCTTGTATCCATGTATCGCATCGAAGCCGCACAGGATGGGAATACCCAGACGGGACTCTTCCACAGCCTTGTGCTGGATCATGTTGTAATACTCGGGACTCGTGCTCCTGTACAGAAGCGAACCTATCATGGGACTGACCTCCTTCATGGATGTCTCCACATTGTTCGCATTCATGTTTTTCCCGTATGTCCACTGGGTGACCTGGTAGATCTTCTCCTCCAGAGTCATCTTCGAGAGCAGGTCCTCCACCCTCTTCTCCACAGGCGCAGACGGATCCTTATACACATCAGTGCCTGCGCACGACACCGCAAGGATGCCGCACGCCAGCACTGAAAGAAAAATCACTGACTTTCCGTAACTCATGGCAGGAACTCGAAATCGTCGTAATACATTATTCTCGGATTCGTCACGGGATCAGTTGCACCTGTACTCTGACCTGCACTGAAATCTACTGTGAACGGACGAGGCTGAATCTGTTCTATTCCTTCGAAACTTGTCAGTCCGCCATCTCTTATGTCATACTCCAGCACATTCCAGTCATCCGTGTAAATCAATGCTTTCCAGGCATCCTTGGACGGTGCGGAATTGTCGAATTCCATTCCGTTTATCCTGCACGGATATATATCCACCTGTCCGCTTTCCGGGAAGAGACGGATCGGCGGATAATACGGTGCCGAGCCGAGATAGACTTTCATCCGGAGAGTAGTATATCCGGACGGATTGTCGATAACGACATTCTTTATATTGAAGTATCCTGAAGTGCCGGAAGTGCTTGAAGACTTGTCTGCAAGAATCACTTTCGCGCTCGGATTGATATCAGTCCGATAAGGATTGTCCTCAAGGGTGATATGGCTGTCACTGAAGTTCGAAGGCAGACTGGCCAAACCTTCGAAATCCAGAAACATGGTACCTTCCACAAGTTCAGTCACCGTCACAGTCCATGTATATGAGAATGTCTCATCTATGGCATTTGTCGCATGATACTCTATGGTATGCTCTCCGGCAGACGTGAATGTATGATTCAGAACCGCATCGGTACCGGCATCGGTGCCGTCCACTTTCCAGGAATGGGTGACACCCTCTGTTCCTGTCACAGGAGTGGCAGTGATGGCTACCGGGAATCCGACAGTACAGCTGAACGCATCTCCTGCCATGGAGAAGTCCACATCCAAAGGCAGGTCAGCCACCTCCACTGTCCAGGATTCTGTCACGGAAATATTGTATGTATTGACCCCGAGATAAGTCAAAGTGTAGGTACCCGGGGCGGAAAGTCTGTACGAGAGGGATTCCGAAGTGGAAATAGTCTCCGGCACACCATCCTCGCCGGTCAGGGTCCATGTAGTGGTCAGACCTTCTCCACCGCCTGTGACAGTCACATTTACGGCCAGAGTCTCGCCCACCATGGACTCGATAGTCTCACCTTCCACATCGAAGGTGACTTCAAGCGGAATACCGGACGCATTCACTGTCCATGACCCGCCTGTACTTCCCGCTTCATTGAAAGCCTCGAAACGGATGCCGTATTCCCCGACTTCAGGAAAAACGTATGTCACGACAGGGGTGGATGCCACCTTGGACTCCACACCGTCATCAGTGACGTACCATGCACATTCCACTGGTCCGGGTGTCCGGACTGTGGCTTCCAGACGTACCGGAGAGTTTGCATACACCTCTAGTTTGGCTCCGTCCGCCAGTTCTTTTCCGTCCGTGGAGTAGGTGACTTCCGGACTTACCGGCTCCTGCTCCTCGGAAACTATTTCCTCGGCACAAGCCCCCAAAAGTGCCAGTGCCGGGAAAAATGTCAGCATTGATTTCAGTTTCATATTGATTATCAATTTTATTGTCCTTAAAATTTTATCCAAGCGCTGTGTCATAAACCTGTTGCCGGTACTGTAAATTACCCGTTATGACACCACTGCCGACACTACGGCAGAAACTCGATATCGTCAATATAGACTGTCCTGGTATTCGTATCAGGGTCAGAACCGGAAATATTCTTTCCGTCTTCGTCAAGCATAAGCCTGAAGATAATGTTCTTGGCAGGATCGAAATTGAAATCAAACCTGTACTCAAGAATTTCCCATTCTCCGGCAAACTGTGGAGCAGTCACAGGAGTATACTTTGTGCCGCCAATATCCATCCTCGGATAATACTTGTTGTTTCCAAGATATATCTTGAAACGGATTCCCGTAAATTCGGACACGTTTATGCCGGACTCTGCCGATATCATGTTCGTCTTGAGGGTGAAATATCCTGAAGTCCCGCCTGAACCGTTCACCTTATCTATCAGGACCTTGTCACTGGTGTTGATGCCTGACTTGTCAGGATTGTCCTCCACTGATATGCCAGGGTCGTTTTCCCCAAGTGTCCACCAGGACTTGATCGTCCCTTCGAAGTCGTCAAGCAATGTTCCTGCGCTGGCAACTTCCACTGTCCACGATGCTTCCACAGTCTCGTTCTTCGCATTGACTCCCGTATATGATATGGTATGGGTACCGGATGCATCAAAGGTATGGACAAAATCTTCTGCTTGCGATACTTCTTCTCCATCCAGACTCCAGCTGTGCTTCAGACCGTCTGCGCCGCTGATGACATCTGTCTCTATCCTGAATTCCTGTCCCTCGGTAGCGGAAGCATTGCCTTCAGGCACTGAGAATTCCACGTTCAGCGGTTTGTCATTGACCTTCACCTTGAAGGTCAGCTTGTACTCGCCGACAGTATTGGAGCCTGAATAGGCGACGGTATAGGTGGTGATATCCGTCAGCTGGAAGGTATCGAAATAAGCCTGGTCCGAGGTGGCGACCTGCGTACCGCCGGCATCGGTCACTGTCCAGCTGTGTTTCACTCCGGCACCGGCCACTACCACTGCCGTGACTTTCAGGAAATCGTCCTGGACTCTCTCGATAGTCGTCCCATCCTCTATCTTCAGCATGTCGGCGCAGGAAAGATACATCTCCAGCTTGTCCGAAACGGACACCTTGTATGTTCTGGACGAAGAACCGGAACCGTTGCGCGCCTCGAAACGCACCTCATAGTCACCCGGCTCGTCGAAGACATAAGTGAACGAAGCGGTGGAAGCTTCCAGGACACCGTTCACATACCAGCCGCAGTTCAGCCTGTCCCCGGCCACGATTTCCACCTTGAAGTCCACAGGCTGGCCTACAGTAGCCGTTATGGACTCTTCCGTCATGGGATAGTTTATCCGGGGAGCTTCATTCACTATCGGCTCGGCCTCAGGCACACAGCCTGCAGCCACAGTCCCTGCCATGAGCAGTGCCCCGACCATATTCTTAATTGTGTTTTTCATCATAAACGATTTTAGGATTACAATTTGTCAAGATATTGTATCAGATTGTAAGTACAGTCATTCAGCTGTTTCATCTCTTCCAGGGCAGCCTCGTACCTCTCGAAATTCCATTTCACTATACCCTTGTTCGAATCGCGGTTCGAAGGATCGGTCTTCAGATTCTGGGGATCATTGTCCATGTAGGTGAACCAGTGCCAGCCTATGCAATTCCCGCTCCGGAGAAGTTCTATCACGAAATTCTGGTAGAACAGCCCCCTGTCCTGCTGGGTGCGGACATTCCATCCGGCCCCTGTGTTGTTCGGAAGGCCGGAATCCTCGCCCTTCACATAAAACTCCGTGATGATGAAAGGCTTGCCCGACCATTCTTCCCAGTTCTGCATCCAGTCCTGCCTCGGCTCCCAGAGACGGTAATGGTTTATGGATATCACGTCCATATACTTTCCCGCCACTTCGAAAATCTCCTTGCTGGCCATTTCTTCCTTGTGCTGGTTGAAACGGCAGCCGAGATACAGGTGGTTCGGGTCATACTTGCGCAGCACAGGCACCACCTTCTTCATGTAAGTCTCGAAATAGAAGGCCTGGAAAGCCTTTCTGTCTTCCTCTGTGATGTCCTCGGCCGATGCATCGCATCCCTTGCGTTCATCGAACCAGGCTTTCACCGTCAGATAAGCAGGCTCGTCCTTGGCCAGCAGAGTCAGATGACGGTCCAGCGCATCGTTCACCCACGGGATTTCGTTGTCAGTGAAATATCCTACCAGGAACTTGTCATCACGGAATTTCTCTATCGGCTTCAGGGCCTTCTCCACGAAAGCGTCGAACTCGGGATCGAAGACCATGGCCAGATCGAACCTGTAGCCCTGCCATCCTGACTGATGGTACTTCCCTCCGAATTTCTTCTTATGCACACTGCGGTACATGCCCATAGGGCTGACGATGACAGTATAAGGCATGGGGTCAGGAGATTTCCTGACAATATCCACGGCCGACCACGCACCCAGTCCGTTGAAACCGTAGGACCTGAGCATGTCCTGCTGGTCCTCGGCCCAATGTTCCGGGGTGCCGAATGTATTCACGAGCGCTTCTTTCTGCCGGTCGGAACCTCCCATGGAGAATACGGCCACTCCCTTGAAGATGTAAGGCCAGCCCTCAGGATCTATGAACCACCAGCGGTCTCCGATCTTCTGAGTACGGAAGAAGCCTGTAGCCTCCTGCCGCCCGGTCATCCAGCCGCCGTAAACATCAGTCTCCGGATCAGCCTTGCGGTATCTGAAGCCTTTCAGCGCATCAACTGTCTCCACTTCATAAGAAGTCCATTCTTCAGCCCGGGCATTAACCCTGCTGTCCACGGTCCGGGACTCCTGCGCGAAGCAGAAGCCGCAGACCAATGAAAACAATATGACAAGATTCAGTCTCATACCCCAGTCATTATTCGTAATGTTCCGGATTTTCATCCTGCCACTCGTTCACTCCGTCACGGATCCTGTTCCGGAACGTAAGCGTATCGGTAGCATGATATACCAGCCCGTCCTTTTCATATTTGTACTTGAGCGCGATCTTCCTGTCCTGCAGAAGCTTGCTGCGCAGGAACATGCTCTCTCCGTCAGGCTCGACACTATAGGTGGCTCCTTCTACCGGAGAAACCGTGATCGCGTCATCTTCCCCGAGAGTCAGTTTCATCTGCGCCGCAGTGCTGTTCATCTCGTTTCCGACAGCATTCGCTGTCAATGCGAACGGCTCCACCGTAGTCAGAGTCCATACCTTGGTATCCTCCTGCGGAACCGCAGTGTAATAATAAATCCTTTCCACTTCGTTTCCCGCAGCATCCGTGACTACCGTATATCCTCCATGGTAATAGTTTCCGAACAGCATGTTCTCGTATCTCACGCCGATGACAGTACTCGTCTTTCCTTCTATCAGGGAAGCTGTCCCGCCGTCAGTGATCCTGATCGGAATGACAAACCTGGGTATCGTTCTGGACACATCGGAGAGAAAGGCTGCCGAATCCACGGTCACATCGATAGTACCCAGATGCGAACCTTTTCTGATAATGACCTTTCCGGCCTCATTGCCTTCAGGATGAAGGCTGTATTGTGCCGCAGGCAGAGCCTCAAGTCCTGATATTGACGCGGTGAGCGTCTGGATATATGAGAACCGGTGAGCCTTCATGGCATCGAGAGTCTCCTGACTGACCAGAGAATAGTCCGTCTCATAGCTGACTATACGGTCCTCGTCGTTCGAGATGGTGCCGCCCAGGGCCACGCCTGTAGAGAAACTCATCCCTTCTCCGACTATCAGGGATCTGACATCTGTCTGGTTTGCGAAACCTACTCCCTGCACCTCGTAGTCCATGACATAATCCTCATAGCAGGAAGTCAGCATCAGAAGGGCTGCCGCCCCGATTGTAAATTTATTCATCATTCTAAGATTTTCGGTTTAATGTGAATTTGACAAAACGGCCGCAGATCACTGCCAGCTCTCCCAGCCTTCATTCTGTATCAGGCCGTTCACGCTGAGCATTTCCTTGTAAGGTATAGGCCAGTAGGCTGAAGTGAAGGAGCGGTTCTCGACTACGTGGCCGAAATCGTACGTGTAGTCGTCCGCCGCATTCCTGGTGATGGCTACACCGTGGACTTCACGGTTCAGCTCGCCCAGAGTGGTGGTCCATCTGCGCAGGTCGAAGAACCGGTTTCCTTCGAAGCAGGTCTCTATCCTCCTTTCGTTTCTGATGA
Organism: uncultured Bacteroidales bacterium; assembly: GCA_944326365.1. Classification (GTDB taxonomy): domain Bacteria; phylum Bacteroidota; class Bacteroidia; order Bacteroidales; family UBA932; genus Cryptobacteroides. The sequence goes on from CALVDR010000020.1 coordinate 16,641, forward strand.
ACTTGTCGAAAGCCTCCTTGCCTGCGAGCGAAATCTCTTCGAGATAAGGGTCGTCCACTATGCCCTCGTCTCCGTCATAGGTATTCCGGCTCCTCAGCCATGAGATGGCTTCCTTGGCGGAGAGTCCGTCTATCTGATGGTTCGGACCGCCTACCTGGTTCGCAGCCTCGGCAAAGGCCAGCACCATATGCGCCCATCTGATGAAGAACTTGCAGTGCGGCATCTTGTTCACGCTGCTCTCAGACCAGTTCAGACCTTCATAGACGAATTTCTTGATATAGTAGTTCGTCCATACGTTCTTCGAGCTGACACCTGCCGCATCCTTTCCTCCGTTCGACCACATCTGGAACGTATACGGGATATTAGTGGCTCCGGTAGTGACGGTCCTGCCGTTGTAGAATATCACACTGTAGAATCTCGGATCCCTGTTCTCGTACGGGTTTGCAGGGTCGTATTCGTAAACAGGGGATTCCCCTACAGGATAGCCGTCAGCCATTCCGAAGGCATCCACCAGCTCCTGTGTCGCCCCCATGGTACCGTCACCCTGGAACCCTCCTGGCATGAAGGCCTTTTCCATGGAATCATTCGAAGACTGGTAACGCGAAGCGAAGATGATTTCAGGGTTGTTCGGGTCGAACCAGTCCACGCCTTTCTTCATGTCGAAGCCGCCAGAGACATTGTCCACGGTCATCTTGAAGTCTATGACTTCCTTTGCATACTTGGCTGCCAGTTCCCAGCGCTCCATGTCACCTTCCGGGTTGAATCTCGGGCTCGCCCATGTCAGATATGTCAGAGCCTTGATGGCTACGGTGGTGATGCCGTCCATCCTGCCCCAGTTCAAGGAGCCGAGAACCTTCAGGTCATCGGGATTTTCCACGAGGAAATCCCTGTGGGCTATCGGCAGGTACTTGTATGCGGAGTCGCAGTCCGCCACTATCTGCTTCACGCACTCTTCATAAGTGTTGCGTTCGAAAGTGATGTTCTGGATCTCTTCCGGAGACATCTCCCATATCCTGACAGGTTCGAGAAGGATAGGATAGCCGAGAAGCCTGCCGTCAGTCCCCCTGCCGCCGAACTTCTGCAGCAGATCCCACTGGAACCATGCCCTGAGAGCATAGGCCTCGCCCCAGAGACGCTTTTTCAAGAGTTCGTTGAGCCTGTCGTCGAGCATATAGTCCATGTTCAGGCCGTGGTTGTCCTTCAGGAAAAGGTTCACATTGTAGATACCTTCATAGTCACGCTCCCAATATTCGGCGAACGGATCGTTCGTCGGACTGGTGATGCCAGTCGCGAAACGTCTGATGACGTCAGTGGTGGAAGTCCTTACCGCATTGTCCGTAGCGCAGTCCAGATAGGCGCCTTCGTTGTTGTTGTAGTTCTTGGACATGTATTCATAGCACTGCCCTATCAGTCCCTGCATGGTGGTAGGGTTCGAAAGGATGTAGTCCTCCGAGCGTATGGCACTCGGATAAGGCTCCAGGAAATCGCTGCATGAAAGTATGGCCAGAGCCGAACATGTCCCAAAGAGTATTCTGTATAATGTCTTCATATCCATGTTTTTTAGAAAGTAAGCTTGATACCTGCCACGAATGTGCGCATCAGCGGATAGTTCGTGACGCCGGCATTGATGGCTTCAGGATCCACATACTTCACACCGGTAAGGGTGCAGAGATTGTTTCCGCGGAGGTAGACCCTCAGTCCGCGGATCACATCCACGTTCCAGTGCTTCATCGGGAATTCATAGCCTATCTCCACTGTCTGGAGCTTGAAATAGCCGCCGTCGGCAAGCCAGTATGTGGAAGTCTTGTAGTTGTTGTTGATCTTGTTGTACGAAAGTCCCGGATGTGACGGGTTTGCGACATTGTCGAGCGTGTATTTCGAATAATTGCCGTCTCCCCATCCGTTCCAGAAGTATTCGTTCGTGAGGGCTATGTCATAGAATGCACGACCCGTACCGGCTATGAACAGATCCAGGTTTTTGTATTTCAGGCTTACCGTGATACCGTAGTTCAGTTTCGGATCGGAATCGCCGATGACCGAGAAATCATTGTCATCTATCATGCCGTCTCCGTTCATGTCCTGATACTTGAGGTCTCCGGCTTTCAGCTCGTCATCGAACATCTGAGGAACCTCGAGGGTCTCTTCGTCAGTGGCGAACTGGCCTATGCAGTTCAGTCCCCAGATGGCGGTGGCCGAATTCCCTACTTCGGAACGGTAGGCATCGCTGTAGTTCAGCTCGTCGGCCCTGAGGACCTTCGAGAACTGGCCTGCAGCCCATCCGTTGATGGCGTATGAGAAGTCGCCGACGCGGTCATGCCAGCCGAGGGAAATCTCGTAGCCATGGTATCTGCGCATCTCGTAGTTCATCCAGAGGGCACCTGAAGATACTCCGGCTGTCAGAGGAAGCAGATTCTCAAGCTCTGCTATAGGGCCGTCCTGAAGGACGTAATAATAGTTCAGCGATGCATCGAATCTCTTGTCGAATGCCACGAGGTCCGCTCCGGCAGTAAGCTCATGCCTGCGTTCCATCCTCAGATTCGGATTGCCGAGCATCTGCGGATATACGCGGTCCACGGCTTCGCTGGTAGAGTTTCCGAACCACTGGTTGTTCGAATGTGGCCCGAACTTCTGTCCTGACTCATCCCATTTGTAGTTGTCCACATCCCTGTTTGCGGATGTGGCGCTGTCATAGTTGAGCAGGCCTGCCTGTACCCTGAGTTTCAGGAAGTCTATGGCTCCGGCTCCGTCCATGAAGTCCTCTTCGCTCATCACCCAGCCGAAACCGACAGCAGGCGAGAATGCCCAGCCGTGGTTCAGCAGGGAATATGTGCCGTGATAGTTCCCCGTGAACTGCGCGATGTATTTGCCGGCGTATGAATACGAACCGCCGAGCCCGAAATTGATTTCACGCCTGTGTTCCGTGATAAACTTCTGGGAACGCTTGGTAATCATGTAGTTCGCATATGCCGAGACATCATGCTTGCCGAAAGACCTGTCGTATGAAAGTTTCTCGAAAAGATAAAGCCTGTTCGAGAAGTAGTCCAGCAGATTCGACTTGTCGGAAGACTCGGATACGTTGTGGCTGCCGCTCTGCACAGGTATCATGGCTTCCTGGCCTTCGTTGTCGAGCCCCGGAGACAGGATATACGCGGCATAGTCATTCGTGGTTCCGAGCCTGACCAGATTCGTGGCGTCATAAGCCACGTATGTCAGAGACTTGAGTCCCGGTGTCAGGAAAGAGAAATCCACGTCTATACCTACATTCATCAGGCCCTTGCGGATAGTCTCGGTATACGCTCCGTTCTCGGTCATGTTCGCGATAGGGTTGTCCGTATACTGGGAAGACACAGCATACCACGGGAAATCGAGAGACGGGTCATTGTTCGCATATATAGGGAAGGCTACAGGCGGGATGGTATTGATGTCACTGAGAACATCAGGGAATTCGGTGGCGCTGAGGTCGTCGAAACCGTAATTGGCGGAACGCCGTACTCCCATTGTGGAAATGATGCCGAATTTCGCGCTTATGTACCTGTGAAGCTTGATATCGAGGTTTGCGTTTATGTTCACCCTGTTATAGTCTGATGCAGGTCCTATCTTGTACAAGTCATCCTCTCCTGCATATCCCAGATACGCATAATACCTGATGCGGTCGTTTCCTCCGCCGGATGATACGCTGGCCTTCGTGTACCAGGCGGTATTCTTCAGGATCATGTCCCTGTAGTCCACGCTCGGATGCCACATGTCGTACGGATTTCCCTGCGCATAGGCATTGATATCACTCTGGGTATAGAGCAGGTCCAGGCCGCTGTTGTTTCTGGCTACATTGTTCAGCTGGGCATATTGCGCCCCGTCAGCATATTCAGGGAAACGGTCTGTCATCGACAGTCCGCCCTCGACATTGACGTCGAGGTAGCGGTCATTGTACTGGCCTCTCTTGGTCTTGATGTAGACGATGCCATTGGCCGCAGACGGCCCGAAAATATTTTTCTCGAGAGCGTCGCGCACTATGGTGATGGATTCTATCTGCTGAGGATCGAGAGGAGTCTCGTTGATCTGGACAGGCACGTCATCGACCATATAGATCATCTGCCGCCCGCGGGTCTCTACCGCCACATGCGTCGAAGCGCCGTACTGGCCTATATGCTCGATAGGGCTGACTCCCGGTCCGCCGTAATTTTCGGTGACATCCACGCCTGCGGCTATGGCTGTCAATGCGTTCCTGATGTCGGTGGACGAGTATTTCTCCAGATCTTCGCCCTTGATGACAATGGTGTTCCCCAATGAATTGCGTTTTGACTCCTTCATGTCATACGGAAGAGGAAGCTGGTCATCCTCACCTGCCATGAAGACATCTTTCGCGAGTCTGACCGTCTTCGAGTCAGCCAGCGCTCCCGCCTGCGCATGTACCGTCACATGGTCATCCGAAGAGACCGTGACCAGATCACGCGGTTCGGCTGTAAAGTACACCTTGCCTTCGCTGTCTGCTATGAAATGCTCGCGTCCTTCCCCGATGGAGAATTCGGCTCCGGGCACTGCGTTGCCGTCCTCATCGACCACCGTGACGGAAACGCTTACCAGTTCTGTCTGCCCTTTCTGCCTGTTCTGAGCCGCAGCATCAGCCATGGAAGCCAGACAGACTGCAGTGCAGGCGAAAAACAGCGCACAGAATCTGGATGTATGTGATAATATATTCTGTTTCATAATATTCGGATTAATTGTTCTGCCTACCATGACTGATTCGGAGTGTAATTTTTCATTTTAATCAGGTCGCTGTTCTGGAACTGGATGTAATACATGCCGTCGTTCTTCCAGCCGATCTGCCTGTTAGATGGCAGTTCGATTCTTTCATACCTGAATCCTGTAGGATACTGGGCAGACGGACCTGCAGCCATTCTGGTGGCTCTCATACCGTAGAGACGGCTCCTTCCGATCTCGGGAGCATCCTTCCAACGGCGGATGTCGCAGTAATAGTGATGGCCTTCGAAAGCCAGTTCCACAGTCCTTTCGTTCTTGATCCTGTCCCTGAATGTCTCTGTATCGGCTGTGTATTCGGTACGCACGTCAGGCATTCCGACACGGTTACGCACCGTATTCACGGCCTGAAGAGCCGAGAGGGACGCACCCGGAGCCGAACCGTTCGGGCCGTATGCTTCGTTCGCTGCCTCGGCATAGTTCAGGTACAGTTCCGCAAGACGGATGATAGGGTCGGTGAGGAGGACATTCTGGTTTCCCTTGTTCGAGAGCGGCCCCGTCCTCTTGTGTTCATAGTAGAATGTCTCGGAGACACCGTCCGAACTTCCTTCCTTTTTCTGCAGGAGCGAGCCTGACGGATAGGAACCGTCCTCCTCCAGATACAGGCAGGCATTTCCGTAGCCTTGGATCTGCTGCTGGTTGTAGATGACCGTCATGGCCAGCCGCGGGTCGCGGTTCGAGTACGGATCCTGTTCGTTGTATTCCCCTGCAGCCTCGGCTATCTCCCTGTCTTCATCTGTATTCAGGGCATATCCTCCTGTCAGAGTCTCGAACTTGTCCACGAAATTCTGGGTAGGACACTGTGCGGAACTGAACGAGTCGTTTGTGAAACAGTAAGCCACATATGCCTGGACTTTCGTATTCTTGTAGTTCGTGGTGGAACCTGAAGTATAGGCCCAGAGCTGCTCGTTCGTGTATTTGGTTCCGTAGAAGTTGTCGGTCCAGTTTGCCTGGGGAAGAAGGGCGTAGCCGTTGTCCAGAGCTTCCTGAAGGGCTGTCCAGCAAGCTTCGGCAGCCGCTTCCCAGCGTGCGGTTTCATTCTGCGGGTTGCTCAGAGGGCTCGCGTCGTAGAGAAGGGCGCGGCCTTTCATGGCCAGGGCCGTCACTCCTGCAGGCTTGTCCTGGTCGGCAGAGGAAAGATTGCCCGAAGGGTCCCTCCTCATGATGCCGGCATTCCGGAAATGGTCAGCAGCTGTCTGGAAATCCTCTGCTATGCGCATCAGCATGTCATGGTCTGACGGACGCGGGAGATCCCACTCGTCATCTGCACCGAGCACCTTGTCTATATAAGGGAGTGAACCGTAGAAGCGGAAGAGCTCGAAATGGCAGAAGGCACGCACGAAATATGCCTGGGCCAGAAGGTCCTCTTTCTCGCGTTCTGTGGCATCCTGCAGCATGTCTATGTTCTCGATGGCCTTGTTCGCCACGCGGATGCATTTCCATGAATATGTCACCTTGGCAGCCTCGGAGCTGGAGTCGTTGTTGTAGCCCACTGCCCATGTAAGCTGGGAACCGTCCCCCTGCTTTGCCGGCTGGGTCCTCTGAAGACGCGACATGTCGCACATGTCCGTCAACGCATAAAGCGTCAGTTTCTGGTTGTTACCGTCGAACCAGAACGGATAAAGGGCCTTGATGGTGAAATTCGCCCCGTAATATACCGCATAGAAATAATCCTGGAAGTTGTCATACTTCGAGAAGACTTCCTCTTCGGTAAGCCCGGCATCCGGAGCCTTGTCCAGATATTCGTTCAGACAGGAAGTGCTCATGCACAACGCAGCCGTGACCATGATTCCGGACAATATCTTTGCGAATATGTTGTCAAACGTTTTCATTTTCTGTAATGTTTGGGTTTAGAAAGAAAGCTGGAGTCCGAGCTTGACGGTCATCATCTGCGGATATTCACCCCAGACGAGATATTTGCTCTCAGGGTCGCCTTCCAGAAGGTCGGTGAATGTCAGGAGGTTGTTTCCGGTAGCATAGACTTTCAGCGAACTGAGACCGAGTATCTGCTTGAGCTTCGGACCGCTCCATGTATAGCTGATGGAAGCCTCCTTCAGACGCAGGTAGTCTGCCCTCCTCCATGAACGGCCCATGAGTTTCGCATTGTAACCGCCGGTAGTGGAGCTTTCATTGTAGCCAGACCAGTTCATGTTCGTGAATGAAGATGCGGAATAGTGTACCGCACTGTGGTTGCCGTCAGGATTGGCCGGAGACCAGTAGTCCAGGGACGAGAGGTGTGTCCTGTAGTTTCCCTTGTAGAACTCCCATTCGTACATCTGGTCATAATTCACGTATTTCTGGCCGTATCCCTGGAACAGGACGTTGACATCCAGACCTTTCCATCTGAAGCCGAAGTTGAATGCGTATGCGATAGGCGGATAAAGGGAGCCTTCCATCCTGGCGAGGTCATCCTTGTCTATGATACCGTCGGAGTTGAAGTCCAGGAACTTGTAGTCACCGATGACCACATCGCTCACAGATCCCGGAAGGAAGTTGCTGTGTATGTCGTCTATGGAGGTCAGATAGCCGTCTCCTACAAGATAGGCGCCGTTGAGCTGTACACCGAGCTGCGTTCCTTCTTCCTTCTGATAAGAAAGGGCGTATGGGGCGTCATCGGCGGCGATGATACGGTTCTCGTTGAACGAGAAGTTTCCTCCCACGAAGACTGTCCAGTCCTTTCCGATGCGTCTGTTGTAGTTCGCTTCGATTTCGATACCGTGTTTCTTGATTTCACCGCGGTTCAGCTCTTTTGAAGAGTTTCCGACCCACATCGGGGTGGTGTTGTCCACGGAAATGAGCATCTTGGTCCTGTGTTCGTCGAAGAGGTCGACATTGACCGTCAGGTCGTTGTTGAAGAAGCCCATCTCGATACCGAGGTCTCTTTTCATGGCTTCCTCCCACTGGACGTAGGCGTTTGCGGACTTGTCTTCAACTATGTAGCCGTTGCCGTCCACCGAGTAGTCGCTCATGTACAGCCACCTGTTGTTTGCATAGTCGCTACCCACAAGACCCTGTGAATAACGGAGCTTGAGTTTGCTGAACCATGGCTTGGCCTTGCTGAAGAACTTCTCTTCCGAAACCACCCAGCCGACTGCTCCTGACGGGAAGAAACCGAAACGGTTTTCCGGAGAGAACCGTTCTGATCCGGTGTAACCCATATTCAATTCTACGAGATACTTGTGTCCGTAGTCGTATGTGGCTCTGGCTACCAGCGCCTCGTTATAGTAAGGGAAGTCAGACCCCTTGTCCTGTTCCTGCCTGTTGAAAAGGAACAGTCCGGTGACTGTATGCTTCCCGAAAGTCCTGTTGTAATTGACCGACAGGTCATAATAAAGGTCGAGATAGTAGCCGCCCTGGAGTGCGTTTTCCGCTGTGGTGTACATAGGGTTGGCGACGAAGATGTAGCCGTCATCGCCAGTTCGTCTCCACGGATTCTCGTCCGTCCCTATTTTCGTAAAATCGAGGTACCAGCTGGCTCTGTCGTATTCCGTTCTCAGGGTCGAGTACTGGTAATATGTACTCAGGGACACTTTTCCCTGTACGGAGAGTCCCGGGGTGATGAAGTCCAGTTTCTGGTTTATGATGACGTCGGAGAAGAGTTTCGTGTCGGTAAGCTGGAGGAAACGGCCTCTCATGAGCTGGTAGTACGGGTTTCCTGTGGTCTGGTCAGCCTCGCTGATGAGACGGTCGCCGGAATCTTCCGGATAGTCCAGGTCCGGAACTTCTTCCAGCACCCAGGACGGATAATACATAGGGTATTTCGCGCTGGAACTACCGAAGATGTACTTCCACATGCCTTCGTCTCCGTCGGATGACTGAGGCTTGTTCTTGATGCCGACGTTGCCTCCGAGCTTGAACGAGACGAGGGTGGATGACGTGACGTTGAAGTCGACATTGGTACGGAAGTTCACCCTGTCGTACTTGTAGCTGGAGTCCACTTTCCCGTCATTGAATGCCTTGAAGATGGAGCCTTCATGCGAATAGCCGACAGAAGCGAAGTATTTCACGAATTTGGTACCTCCCTGGATGTTGAAGTTCGCGTTGATGGTGGACGCGAAATCCTTCGTCATCTCCTTGAACCAGTCCACGTCCGGATAGCGGAGTGAATTCAGCCTGGTGGACGGATTCCTGTACTCGTCCAGAACTGCCTGCGATGTGATGGAGTTGAACTGCTGGTCATTCATCTTGGCCACGTTCATCAGGGACATCGTGGTGTAGGCATCCACATGTTCAGGCACGTTGATAGGCATGGCGAAACCGCTGGAGTAGGAAAAGTCCATCTTAGGCTTGCCTTCATAGCCGCTCTTGGTAGTCACGATGATGACACCGTTCGCACCTTTGGCTCCGAAGACCGCAGTGGCCGATGCGTCCTTCAGGACGGAGATGTTCGCCACTTCGTTAGGGTCGATGGAGGAGAAGTCCCTTTCCACACCGTCGACCAGGACCAGAGGGCTGGAGTTGCTGAAGCTTGATACGCCTCGGATGATGATCTCGGCATCGTTCTCGCCAGGCTGGCCGGAAGTCTGGAGGGTGGTCACACCGGAAAGCTTGCCGGCGATGGCGTTCGTGATGTTGGACACTCCGGCATCCACGAGGGTTTCGCCCTGCACCTGCGAGATAGCACCTACGACACTCTCCTTTTTCTGGACACCGTATCCCACTACGACCACGTCATCGAGCATCACGGCGTTTTCCTGCATCACGAGCCTGTAGTCCGACTTGGATGTCAGGTTCACATAGAGGTCCTGGAATCCCAGGTACGAGATGATCAGACGCCCGCTTTCAGGTGCATTCAGAGTGAATGCTCCGTCGATGTCAGATATGGTTCCCGTACCGGTGCCTTCGAGCATGACGCTGGCCCCGATGATGGGTTCCCCCTGCTGATCGGTAATGATTCCGGTGACTGTTCTGTCGTCACCGGCCTGAACGCGGGTTTCCGCTGCATGGCAGATACCGGAAACCTCTGAAACAAACACATTGAAACAACACAGGAAGACCGCCGCCATGGAGGCTTTCCGCAGGAATCTGCTGCGCGGTTTCCCGGTTTTACTGTGGTTAGTCGTGTAGTTCATACTGTTTAGTTAATTAAATATGATTAGCATACAAATACATGATTGTACGCTACAAATTTATTCCTAAACAGAGGCACGGATTGAAAGTTTCGTACATAGAAAGTAGACAAAAATACATTTGAACCGCGGCTGGAGGTGTGTCTGGGGCTGATCGCAGCCAGTGGGGCTGTATGGGTGTGATGGGAGGGGATGTTCTTTGCGGCTGCTAAGTGGTGAGGGGTGGGGATGTGGTCGGTGTGTCGCCGGGAAGTTTCATGCGGGACTAACTACGCTTTCAGCCCCAGGCGGCTTTAGTCCGGTTTTTTTTGCCGGACACACGAAATCGGGACAGGATTTATTCCGGACCTGTTTTATCTGGTCAGGAAAAATCTCTGTCCCGATTCAATATGCTAGTGCAGGCCTACTCAAGCCCCATACTCTTCGCAATACCCATCTGCAGACCGCGAAGCTCGGCGATACCCCTCATCCTGCCATAGTATGAATACCCGGGATTGCTCTTGCGGTTCAAGTCATCGCACATCTGGTGTCCGTGGTCAGGACGCACCGGTATGGAAACATGCCTGCGCTGCTGCACTTCCAGCAAAGCCTTCATCATGCCGTACATGTCCACGTCACCCTCCAGGTGATTCGCCTCGTAGAAATTGCCCTCGGCATCACGTTTGGTGCTCCTCAGATGGACGAAGCCCACCCTGTCACCGAACTCGTACATCATGGAAACCATGTCATTGTCCGGACGGACACCGAAAGAACCGGTGCAGAGACACAAACCGTTCGAAACATTCGGCACGGCAGCCACAAGTTTCCTGAAATCCTCGGCAGTCGAAAGGATACGCGGCAGGCCGAGAATAGGATAAGGAGGATCGTCAGGATGGATCACCATTTCCACTCCGCACTCATCTGCCACAGGGCATATCTCCTTCAGGAAATAAATCAGATTTGCACGGAGCTGCTCGGCATCCACCCCGTCATAGCGGGCCAGAGCCTTGCGGAACTGATCCAGAGTAAAGCTTTCCTCGCTGCCTGGCAGACCTGCGATCATGTTTCTGGTCACCAGCTCGATCTCGGCAGCGTCCATCTTCTCGAAACGAGCCTTTGCACGGGCTTTCTCTGCATCGGTATATTCCTTTTCAGCAGCCGGACGCTTGAGGATGTAAAGGTCGAAAGCCATGAAGGCATCCTTCTCGAAACGCAGGCCCCGGGAACCGTCAGCCATCTCGTAAGCCAGATTCGTCCTCGTCCAGTCAAGCACAGGCATGAAATTATAAGTGATACACTTGATACCGCAGGCGGCCAGATTCCGGATGGACTGTTTGTAATTCTCGATATACTTCTGGAAATCCCCTGTCTGGGTCTTGATATGCTCATGCACAGGCACGCTTTCCACTACGCTCCATGTCAGGCCGTATTCAGCGATCATCGCCTGCCTTTTCTGAATTTCCTCCACGCTCCAAACCTCTCCGTTCGGAATATGATGGAGCGCATGTACTATGTCTGTGACGCCGGCCTGCTTGATAAAGCTCAGGCTTACAGGATCATTCGGTCCGTACCAGCGCCAGCTTTCCTTCATCAAATACATAATTTTATCTTTTTAGGCGCATCTTCGATGCAATAATATATCAGGTGCATCTGACGATGCAATGAATTTTTCGATACAATGCAAATTAAATAGAGAATGCGTCGAAACCGCCGTCCACAACAGCCACAGTACCCGTCACGGCCTTCGAAGCATCGGAAGCCAGCCAATGCAGGGTACCGAGAAGCTCCTCAGGCTCCAGGAACCTGTTGATAGGGGTATGGGACAAGATGGTGTGAGACCTGTCAGTCAGGCTGCCGTCCGGATTCGTCAGCAGAGTACGGTTCTGGTTCGTCAGCAGGAAGCCCGGAGCTATGGCGTTGACCCTGATGTTCTCGCTGAACTTCATCGCAAGTTCCGCGCAGAGATACTTGGTCCAGTTAGTCACGGCAGCCTTGGCCACACCGTAGCCGGCCACTCTGGTCAGAGGGCGGAGAGCAGACTCGCTGGCGAAATTGATGATCGAGCCGGACTTCTGCTCTGCCATAGCCTTTGCAAAGACCATGGTAGGAATGATGGTACCGAAAAGATTCAGTTCCGTAACCTTCTTCACGGCCTCGATGTCAAGGTCGAAGATAGTCTTGTCAGGCGGAACTGTCGCAGCAGGCATATTGCCGCCGGCGGCATTGAGAAGGATGTCGATCCTGCCGTACTTTTCCATGATTCTGGCATAATTGTCCTCCAGGACAGCCTTGTCGAGAACATTCGTAGGGAGGAACATGGCCTCTCCCCCGTTTGCCTTGATTTCGGAAATGATTCCGTCAGCGACGGATGCCGCGCGCTCAAGATCCAGAAGTACGACCTTCGCGCCCTGTGCGGCGAAATACTTGACGATGGTAGTACCGAGGATGCCGCATGCACCGGTCATCACTGCCACCTTACCTTTGATGTCAAACAAATCTTTCATGATAGAATGTCTATAAATATTGTAATGTAATTTTCTTCGTGTTATTACAACGGCTTTTCCAAAACCCCATCATTTCCGTGCACGGTAACAGTCCATAAGTTCCGGGTGGTTGTGTACGTGCACAAAGGTACGTATATTTTTGGTTAATCCAACAAAAAATACAATATTTGTATGTTTTGGGAAAATAGTCATAATAAAATGGCAAAACAGGTAAAAATAAAGGACATTGCGAAGATGGCGGGAGTATCCGCCGGGACTGTGGACAGGATTCTCCACAACAGGGGAAATGTCTCCCCTGCCAGCCGCGCTGCAGTCGAACGCATACTCGCCGAGACCGGCTACAGATACAACATCCACACCTCCGCCGTCTCCCTGAAAAAATCCTACAAAGTCGTGATAGCCATACCTACAGCCATCAGGGGGGAATACTGGGGAAACATCCGCAACGGAATCGGACACGCCCTGGAAGAATACTCGGACGTGACCATAGAATGTGAATACGCCTACTACGACCAGTTCGACATTTTCTCATGCAGAAATTCATTCGCCCGTATTCCGGACATGGAACCCAACGCAGTCATCATCGGAGCCACATTCGTATCCGAAACCAGAATTCTCTGCAGCTGGCTGGATGAGAAGAAAATACCATACGTCTTCGTGGACGCCGTCATAGAGGGCACTCATCCTGCAGCCACATATTCATCAGACCAGCACACTTGCGGACGGATAGTAGGAAGACTTCTGAACCTGTTCACTCCGAAAGACGCGGAACTCGCTGTTTTCGGTTCCAGGCGCATCGGGAACGAAAGGGCCAGCAATTCCATGGCCCGCATGTCAGGCCTGACGGAATACTTCCACAGCCTGAGCTACCGGCGCGTCATCAAGGAATCCAAAATCTCCGTCCAGCAGCCGGAAGAATCCAGAAAAGACATCCTTCAGTTCCTTCAGGACAATCCTGCCGTAAAAGGCATCGCCGTACTGAACTCCAGAGGATATATTCTGGCCGACATCCTGTCGGCCAATGCCGTCAGGGACATCAGGATCATCTGCTTCGACCTGACGGAAAACAACAGGAGATGCGTCCAGGACGGCACCCTCTCGGCCATTATCTGCCAGAGGCCCGAACTCCAGGGGTTCTATGCCATCAAGGCCATCATCAGGACGCTGCTCTACAATATCCGGGAAAAGGATGTCCACCACCTGATGCCGGCCGACATCATCATCAAGGAAAACCTTCCGATGTACAGGGAGATATACGCCGAATGACACCTGAAATCCGCCGCCTATGAAAATTTCCGGAATCATACTTGCCGTCATTGCCTCCGTTTCCATCCAGAACGCCGCCGCTGACTCAATACCTGCCGGCGAAATATCAGCCGATACGCCGTCAGCCGACATAATATCCGCTGACGCGATGCCCTCGGATACGCTACCCCCCCCCACAGCAAAAACAGGGACCGCAGCCGAAGAAAAACCGTTCAGCGGCCGGGACTTCAATGTCAGGCATATAGGCTATGACGAAAACCTGAGCAGCCAGAGAGTCTTTTCAATAGTGGAAGACAACTGCAATGCCATGTGGATTTCGACAAAAGCCGGCATTGACAGATACAACGGACGTGAAATGACGAACTACACCCTGCCGGGAGACCTGTACTACGGAGACAAGGCAGGAATGCGCATATGGCTGCAGTACGACTGCATGGACAGGCTGTGGGCCTATATCCATTCAGGCAGGATTTACAGATACTCGGTAGCAAAGGACTGCTTCGAAGAAGTATTCGACCTCAAGAAACTCATCGGCGGAGACATCATACTCAATTATATACACATTGACCCGGAGGGTCGGCTATGGGCAGGTCTTGCCGGAGGCCTTTACAGGCTGGATGAAGGGAATGCGGTGAAGGAAATCATAAGAGGAGAATACATAAACTGCATTACACAGGTCGGTGAGTACATGTATGCAGGCACTTCGGACGGCATCATCAGATTCCGCAGCCAGGAACCTGACCGATTTGAAGTGATTCTGGAAGGGATGATGATTCTCTCGCTTCTGTATGACGAAGACAAGGACCGAATATGGGCCGGGACATTCAACAAAGGACTCTGGTCGGTGGATCCGGCATCGGGTCGGACTTATGCTGAAGATCTGGGGACAGCCGTACAGACAAACCCTGTCAGAGCCCTGACAGAATATGACAGCCGCACCATTCTGGCTGGAGTGGACGGAGGAGGTGTCTACTCCATAGACAAGGACACCGGGAAATCTGTGCTGTCCGCAAGCACCGGTGAAAAATCCGGAATAGCACTGAAAGGGAACGGCATATACGCGGTGACGAAAGACCATGAGGGAAACCTGTGGATAGGAAGCTATACAGGAGGTGTTTCACTGGCGACAATAAGAAACAATGCAGTGGACACATATTCCCACGTGGAGGAAAACAGGGAATCACTGGCTGACAGCAACGTAAACGGAGTAGCGGAAAACGCCGGAGGAGACTTGTGGTTCGCCACGGACAACGGCATCAGCATACTGCACAGGGATTCGTCCAGTTGGACTCACGGACTGGAAATGACCGTAGCCATGACATTCTGCTGCCTTGGAAACGGGAATGTGTGGACCGGCACATATGGAAACGGCATTTACCTTCTCAGCCCTGAAGGAAAGATACTCAGGCATCTGACCCACGAAAACGGGGAACTCACCACGAACTACATATTCGCCATAGCATCGGACCCGGAAGGGAATCTGTGGGCAGGAGGGCTGGAAGGTGACCTGCAGAAACTTGACAGGAACGGAAACCCGCTGCAGACATTCGGCATCAAATGGGTGAATTCCATCCAGTACGCCGGCGGAGGAAAGATGGGCGTAGCCACTGTCGACGGGCTGTGGATGGTGGACATACGGACAGGCGAAGCCGAAGTCTTCGCCTCGTCAGGGGAATTCATGGACAGGAACGTCAGCGCATACATCATTTCTGCCCTGTTCAACGGAGACGGCACCGTGTGGCTCGGCACGGAAGGCGGAGGGCTGAACCTGTACAGCATGGAAGACAGGAGTGTGAAAACCTACACATCCGAAGACGGACTTCCGTCAGATGACGTATTCAGCGTCCAGAAAGACTCTTCAGGCAGGATCTGGGTCAGCACAGGCAGGGGAATAGCCATCCTGGACAAAGGCAAGATACTCACCGTCAACTACATCCAGGAAACTGACAAGGAGTACAACAAGTCATCGTTCGCCGCTCTGTCCGACAGCCGTTTCATCTACGGAAGTTCAGACGGAGCAGTATGCATCTCACCGGAAACCATCAGGATAGCCGAATACGATGCACCGCTGCGGTTCACCAGACTGAATGTCGAATACGCCTCGCCGGAAGAGGCGGCACGGCTGAATCCGGAAATCCACGGCATGATACAGGACGGTACAGTACGTCTCGACTACTCGTGGAACACTTTCACGGTAAACTTCGAATCGATAAACTACGGTTTCAGGCAGGACATCGTATACCAGCACAAACTGGACGGCTACGAGCGGGACTGGAACGCCCCGTCAGGAGACGGCTCAGTCAGATACACGAACGTCTCCCCTGGCAGATATACACTGATGGTCAGAAGCCTGAGAAACAGCGACGGAAGCATCATCACGGAAAAGAATCTGGAAATAAGGATAGGCCAGCCATGGTGGAACTCCTGGTATGCATGGGCAGGCTACATCATGATAGCCGGCATCATGCTTTACTTCGCGGTCCGCTACAAGGGAAACCAGATGCAGAAAAAATACGATGAAGACAAAATCCGGTTCTTCATAGACACGGCACACAACATCCGCACCCCTGTCACACTGATCATGGCCCCTCTTGAAGACCTCGCGAAAGACACCGCTCTCCCGGAAAAAGCCAGATATTGTCTGGATCTGGCCAGGGCCAATACGGACAAGCTGTACAACCTCATTTCAAAACTCCTCGAATTCGAACGTTCGGATATCTCCCGCCGCCATGTGGAACTGGCTCCCGTCGACCTCACGAAAATTTTCACCGACGAAGCCGCCACCTTCCTTTCGGACTGCGAAAAAAGACAGATTACACTGAAGGTGTCCTCCCCTGAGGACAATATTTTCGTCCTCGCCGACAGACATCTGGTGGAAATCATCTGCGACAACCTGCTTTCGAACGCCTTCAAATACTCAAAGCCTCACGGCACTGTGGAATTCAGCCTGAGCCATGATTCCAGATATGCCGTCATCAAGGTCAGGGATCACGGCATAGGCATACCCGAGAAAGACAGGAAACATATTTTCAAGGATGTCCACAGGGCAGGCAACGCCATACATCACGAAGCCATGGGCACCGGTTTCGGACTTCTGATGGTGTCCAGGGTCGTGAAGAAACTGGGAGGTAAAATCACATTCACGTCGGAAGAAGGAAAAGGCTCTGAGTTTACAGTAACACTCAGGCTCACAGCCCCGGCACCGTCCGGAACTGCGGACGGCACGGCATCGGTGCCGGCATCCCCAGTCCCAGGCACGACTGTCCAGGAGCATGAAATACATGACAGCGGCGTTTCCAGGGAAACCATACTCATCGTTGAAGACCACGACACCCTGAGACAATACCTTCGCAGAATTTTCGAACAGGAATACGACGTGGCCGATGCATCCGGCGGGGAGGAAGCTGTCGCCTACCTGAAAAAAAGCTATCCGGACATCATCCTTTCTGACCTCATGATGCCCGGGATACAGGGGGACGATCTTTGCCGCATGGTCAAGGACGATCCTGACACATCCGGAATACCTTTCATCCTCCTCACGGCGAAAGCCGGACAGGACTCTCTGATGGACAGTCTCAGAAAAGGGGCGGACGACTATATCCAGAAACCGTTCAAACCGGACATCCTGAAACAGAAAGTACGAGGATTTCTGGAAAACAGGAAACGGATGAGGGAATTCTTCCTGAGGGAAGCCCTGAAACAGGCCGGCTCCGCCGATGCGTCAGAGGGAGTACGTGAGGAAGTGCAGGACAATACGATATCCGAAAGCGACAGGCAGTTCGTGCACAAGGCTACCGAAACTGTTCTGGGACACATATCGGACCCTGAATTCAACATCACCTCGCTTTGCCATGAAATGGCCATGAGCAGGACTCTTTTCTACAGCCGCATCAAGTCCCTGACAGGACAGGGACCACAGGAATTCATCCGTCTGATACGGCTGCAGAAAGCTGCAGAACTGCTGGAAAAAGGGATGAACGTGGCTGACGTCTCCGTAGAAACAGGTTTCGCAAACACCAAGTATTTCAGTACACTCTTCAAGAAACAGTTCGGAGTACAACCGAGCAAATATGCGGATGAACGGCACAAATGTCAGGAATCAAACCAGGATTGATAGCATTCTGACCATCCCTTCCCGATATTTTACTCAATTTTGTGGCAGAAGATGACACTAAACTATCGCCACAATATGAAAAAAATCCATTATCTGTTTTTGCTTGCAGCATTGGTCGCGCCGCAAGCATGCTCATCGGACCGTTCCGGGACACCGGCATTGTCCGAAGGAGAAAAATTATTCTTTACCGATGATTTCGGAACTTTCGACGAATCGGTATGGACGAAGGAAACCCACGAACCCGGATGGGTGAATCAGGAACTGCAGGCATACGATCCGGCTCAGGTGACTGTCGGAAAAGACGGTGACAGGACAGTGCTTATACTGACTGCAGAACACCGGAACGGAAAGATAGTCTCGGGCAGGGTCAATTCCCAGGGGAAGATGAATTTCAGGCTCAGAAAGACGGAAGCCAGCATCAGACTGCCGAAAACCGATGCAGGACTGTGGCCGGCTTTCTGGATGATGGGAGACAACAGCATGGAATGGCCGAAGTGCGGTGAAATCGACATCATGGAGATGGGAGAAAAGGCCGGTATCGCAAACGGGACGTCCGAAACATGGATGAACTCTGCCATACACTACGGGAACAGCCCTGAAGACCACAGGCAGGAATATCATGCTGACAACGTCGCCGCCAGCCTCCAGGACGGAAACTACCACACTTACACCCTCGACTGGACCGAGAACAGTCTGACAGTCAGCGTGGACGGGAATCTCTTCCACACTTTCGACATAAGCAAAATGAGCGGGAGATACGACTACTTCCACGGAGACTGCTACGTGCTCTTCAATCTCGCCGTGGGAGGTGCATTCCCGGGAATCACCGATGCTGACGGGATCTCTGCCCTCAAGGAAGGGGAAAAGGCATGCATGTACGTGGACTGGATCAAGGTATATTGACCCGGCAGGGCACTCAAATCCGGAACGGAATCTTATCCATATAACAATAACCAACACTATTATCCATTAATTTTCATCTGAATGAAGACAGGAAATCGGAAACTGGCATTGTGCTGTGCACTGATGTCATTGGGGCTTGCCGTTTTCACCCCACAGGGATATGCTGCTGTCAGCCAGGGCAGCATGGCGGCCGGACAGGATGTCATGACAGTGAAAGGCATCGTAAAGGATGCCATAGGCCCGGTAATAGGGGCAACAGTCATTGAAAAAGGCTCCACCACGAACGGAACCGTCACAGACGTGGACGGGAGCTTCTCCATCGAAGTTCCGTCAGGGGCTTCTATCGAAATCATATGCATAGGTTACAAGACAGTGGAATTCACTGCCGGAAGTGTCCCTGCGGAAATCATCCTCGAAGAAGACAACCAGATGCTGGAAGAGGTAGTGGTGACAGCTCTCGGCATCAAGCGTGAACGCAAGGCCCTCGGCTACGGAGTGGCCGAAGTGAAAGGAGAAGAATTCACCAAGGCCAAGGAAACGAACTTCATCAATGCCATGGCAGGACGTGTGCCGGGGCTGGTGGTCAGCCAGACAGCAGGCGGACCTTCCGGCTCGACACGTGTCATTCTCCGAGGCAGTACTGAAATGACAGGGAACAACCAGCCTCTGTACGTGATCGACGGGGTGCCTCTCGACAACACGAACTTCGGCAGCGCCGGCACCAGCGGAGGATTCGACCTGGGAGACGGCATTTCCAGCATCAACCCGGACGATATCGAAAACATGTCCGTGCTGAAAGGCCCTGCCGCATCAGCCCTGTACGGAAGCCGTGCGAGCCACGGTGTCATCCTCATCACCACGAAGAAAGCCGAAAAGGACCAGTTCAGCGTGGAATACAACGGTACGCTGACCATAGACACCCAGCTGGCGAAATGGGACGACATCCAGCAGATCTACGGTATGGGAAGCAACGGAACCTACAGCATTGACGCAGTATCGAACACGAACAAGAGTTGGGGACCGAAAGCGGACGGCACGAACATACTGACCTATTTCGACGGAGTGTCCAGGCCTTATAAGATCATTCCGGACAATACATCCAACTTCTTCAGGACAGGTCTGACAGCTACCAACACTGCCGTAGTAAGCTCCAGTAAGGGCAATACCGGCGTCCGTTTCACCTTTACGGACATGAGGAACAAGGATATAGTACCTCAGACCCACATGAGCAGGGATGTCCTCAACCTCCGGGCAAACACATCCCTCGGGAAAGTGGACTTCGACTTCAGTGTGAACTACACCTACGAGGCTGTGAAGAACCGTCCGGCTCTGGGAGATGACAAGGCCAATGTCGGCAAGAACCTCATGACTCTCGCCACCACATACGACCAGGCCTGGCTCAGCAACTACCAGGACGAAAACGGGGAATACGCGAACTGGAACGGTATGGACCCTTACAACGTGAATCCGTACTGGGATCTCTACAAGAACTGGAACAAGTCAGCCAAGGACCAGTTCCGTCTGAACGGGAAAATTCTATGGAACGTCACACCTCATTTCAAGATCCAGGGAACTGCCGGAGCTGAACTGAACTGGTTCACCTTCGATGACTTCAAAGCCCCTACCACTCCGGGCTTCGAGGCAGGACGTCTGCAGAACAGCAGTTTCAGGAACAGGATGTTCAACTTCGAACTCCTCGCCCTGTACAGCAACAGCTGGGGAGACTTCGACTTCAACGCCACCCTCGGTGCGAATATGTACAAGGTAAACAACCAGACTACCATCACCACTGCACAGGACATGCAGATACGCGATGTCGTGGCACTGATGAGTTTCAACGAGACCAGCATAGAACAGAGCACATACCGCAAGCAGATCAATTCTGCCTATGGAGCCGTCAACGTAGGATGGAAAGACATGATCTTCCTCGACGCCACACTCAGGGCAGACCAGTCATCCACCCTGCCTGGCGGAAACAACATCTATGTATATCCGTCAGTATCAGGAAGCTTCGTATTCACCGAACTCTTTGATACCGGAAACATCTTCCCGTATGGAAAGGTCCGTCTGTCATGGGCACAGGTCGGAAGCGACACGGATCCTTACCAGCTCGGCCTGGTCTACACGAAATCGAAGTTCTCCTATCCGGGGTACACTATCGGCTACATAAACAACAGTACCCTGCCGAACAAGGACCTGAAACCTACGATGACCGATTCTTTCGAAGCCGGATTCGAGACCAAGTTCTTCAACGGGCGCATAGGACTCGACGTCACCTACTATATGCAGAACAGCAAGAACCAGATCATGAGCATGGCCAGTTCCTGGACCTCCGGGTACAACTACAGACTGATCAATGCCGGTGAGATAGAGAACAACGGTATCGAAATAGCACTTAATACCAGAGTCATAGAGAAGAAAGACTGGTTCTGGGATGTAAACCTGAACTTCTCGAAGAACAACAACAAGGTAAAGGAACTCGTGGACGGCATGGACATGTTCGAACTGGAGAAAGCGCCATGGCTCAACGTACAGGTAGCTGCCATGGTAGGTGAAGACTTCGGTGCCATAGTAGGTCCGGACTTCGTCCGCAATGAGAACGGGGACATCCTGATAGACCCTGCCACCGGACTGCCGAAATATGACAACAGCAACCACGTTCTGGGCAATGCATCATGGGACTGGACAGGAGGTCTCTCCACTACCATCGGATACAAGAACCTGACACTCAGCGCACTCTTCGATGTAAAGGTGGGTGCCGACCTCTTCTCGATGTCCGCACGTGCATCTTACGAATCAGGAAAAGCTCTGGAAACCATCGAGGGTCGTGACGCATGGTATGTATCCGAAGAACAGCGTCAGGCGGCAGGTCTCCCTAAAGGCTCTGCGGACTGGACTCCTACAGGAGGATTCATCGCACCGGGCGTGATAGACAACGGAGACGGCACCTACAGGCCGAACGACATCTACATAAATCCGGAGGACTACTGGATGAGTGTCTGCAGGAACGCCCCGTCCATGTTCATCTACGACAACTCCTACATCAAATGCCGTGAAATCACCCTGAGCTACAGACTTCCTGACAGGTGGTTCAAGGAAAAGATAGACGGCATCACGGTGTCTTTCGTCGCCAGAAACCCGTTCATCGTATGGAAGAACATACCTAACATCGACCCGGACTCGAACTACAACAACACTACCGGAATGGGTCTCGAATACGGCTCGCTGCCTTCACGCAGAAGCTTCGGTTTCAACCTGAACGTCAAATTCTAACCTGCCCACCATATAAAGTGAAAATAAAATGAAATACAGAATATCATATCTTTTCATATTCATGACGGCATCGCTGCTTAGCCTGTTCTCCTGCAGCGACGAATATCTGGAGGATCTGAACACTGACCCTTCGAAAGCCGCCGAAATCGACCCGAATGCACAGCTGACCACTGCACAGCTGCAGACCTACGGTGACCTGGGCATGGTGGAGATATACAGGAACTACATCTACGGTTTCACCCAGCAGCTCATGGGATGCTGGAACACCACGAACTACGGTGGACGGCACACCATAGCGGACAGCGAGATGTGCCGTGTCTGGACGAATTTCTACCCGAACGCCATCAAAAACCTGACGGATGCCATCTACAGGACGGCTGATGACGAGACACAGACGAATATCCATTCAATCCTGACTATTTACAGGGTTTATATAATGTCCATCATCACCGACATCTACGGAGATGCACCATGCAGCGAGGCCGGAAAAGGATATCTGGAAAGCATATTCAACCCTGTCTACGACACTCAGGAAAAAATTTACGACAGCTTCTTCAAAGATCTGACAGCAGCAGAAGCCGCTCTCGACCCGTCGAAAGATGCAGTTACCGGAGATCTGATATATGGCGGGGACATCGCCAAGTGGAAAAAGCTGGCAAACTCCCTGAGGCTGCGCTATGCCATGCGTATCTCCAATGTGGCTCCCGAAAAAGCGGAAGCCGAGTTCGAGGCCGCCCTTACAGCTGATGGAGGAATCATGGAAAGCTCTGCAGACGAAGCCCTCATACAATATATGGATATAGCGTTCAGTTTCGGGCAGGATTCCTATTCCGACTACCGCGGAAACGCACTTTCCAAACTTCTTTTCGGAAACGACCCTGCGAACAACCCGAGCTACATCTGCTCCACACTTTTCGACGAAATGTATGACAACGGCGATCCGCGTACATTCATGCTGACACGCTGCTACTACGACGGGCTGATGAGCGCCACCAGCCCAGACAACAGGGTGGACCTGACTCAAGAGATGATAGACAAGGGAATAGAATTCAAGCCGTGCGATCCTGGAGCATTCTCATACGACCCATGGCCGGAAGGCTATGACAGCGACATCCTGGCCGGAATGGCGGAGACGAACCCTGCGGTGACCATCACCGTGGCGCGAGAAACCATGCCGAAACTGGAGAACCACTTCCTCCAGAGCGAGAATCCGGGAGTAGTGATGACATTCGCCGAAGTGAAATTCCTGCTGGCAGAAGCTGTGTTGAACGAATGGAATGTCCCTGGAGGAGATGCGGAGTCACTGTACAAGGAAGGCGTCCGTGCAGCCATCGACTTCCTGACCGAGAGATACGGCTGCGATGCTGTTTCACAGGAAGAGTTCGATGCATATATTGCTGACGGAGGCAGTTTCGGACACGCAGAGGCAGAACAGCGTAAAGCCATCAACACCCAGGCGTGGATACTTCACTTCACAAATCCAGCCGAATGCTGGGCGAACCAGCGCCGTTCGGGCTATCCTGCCCTGAAGTCTCCGTCCGAATACGGATTCAAGGATTATCTGACCGGCGGACAGGATATTCCGGTCCGTCTCTGCTACCCAGTCCTCGAATCATCATACAACAAGGCCAACTATGACGATGCACTCAGCCGAATGGGCGGAAGCGACAGCTGGTACAATCACGTCTGGTGGGACAATGAATAACAGTTCTGAATTTTAGCAAACATTGGAAAAAATGAAAAGAATATACAAAATCATGTCTTTGGCGCTGGCTCTGACGGCATTGGCGGCCTGCGCTGAAAAAGAGCCTTTCTCCACGGCATCCGATGGTGACTATCCACGTATCATCGACCCTGTATTTCCGGACTGGACTGACGGAGTGAAACCGGTGGTGGCCAACATCAGCAGGGATACGGATTTCAGCATGACACTTACAGTGACTCCTGCCGATTACTGCACAGTCAGATGGTATCTCGACGGCGAAATTGTCGGTGAAGGCAAAGAGATAGACCTCAGCCTCATGGCAGGTACATACGATTTCAGGGTGGAAATCTCTACTGAAGCCGGATATTCGACATTCAGAGAGGGGCTGGTGCAGGTGAATCCTTTGGATGGCGACCCCTGGGCTGATGAAGTCGGTTTCGAGCGCATTGCCACACCTGGTGCGGAGGCCGTACTCTACGGGGAGAATCTCGACAAGGTCACACGTATCGTGATAGGGGACAGGACAGTGACTGAAATCGACTATGACGATGCCGAAAAATGCATAAGCTATACCATTCCTGCCGAGGTGAAGGACGGGACATACCGCCTCATTCTGGTGGATGCCTCCGGCAATGAGTTCGGTGGCGACAGACTGCTGGTGACATCGAAGCCTCTTGTGACTGCCGGAGCAGACCGCATAAGCAAAAGCAATGAATGGACAATGACAGGTGTAAATCTGGACAAGATAGCTTCCATCACTCTGGGGGACAAGACAGTGACTGAATTCACAAGCCAAGCTCCGGACAAAATAGTCATGAACTGCCCTGACCTCGAACTCGGAGAATATACATTGTGCGGAAAGGCTTCAGACGGTTCAGCCGTGCTGTTCCATACGGGAGACGGCAATGTCGAAGAAATCAAGGCCATTGTTTCTATGGAAATACAGCTTTGGTCAGGACATTTCCTGGTGGACAACTGGAGCGTCAATTTCACAGGGGTCACGAAAGACAAGTTCGCCGATATCAAAGCAGGATCAGTACTCAGAGTCTACTACTCTCTGAATACAGACGCCGAATATCATCAGATCCGCACTACCACGACGTGGTGGAATGACCTTCCAGGCACGGCTCGGACAGACCTTACAGCCGACGGAGTATTCACAGTGACTCTCACGCAAGAGGCACTCGACATGATACAGACCGAGGACGGATTCATCTGCGTGGGACACGGTTATTATGTGGACAGGGTCACCGTCGAATGAGTCCGGATGGATTTCCAGGATAAGGAAACCAAATAAACAAATGCATATGTCAAAAATCATGAATTATCTGCTCATCCCTGCCGTCTGCATGATGGCGGCAGGATGCTGCAGCAAATCCGGAGCTCCGGCCATAGCGCAGGACCCGGAAATAGAAAAACAGGTGGAGGAAATCCTTGCGGACATGACTCTTGAAGAAAAGGTCGGCCAGATGACCGAACTTGCCATCGACGTGCTCGGTGAATTCAAGGACGGAGAATTCATTCTGGACGAGGATAAACTTCACGAAGTCATTGCCGGCTACAAGGTCGGCTCCATATTGAATGCCCCGGGACCTGTGGCGCAGAGTCTGGAGAAATGGCAGGAAATCATAGGCCGTATCCAGGAAGTGTCCATGAAGGAAATAGGGATTCCGTGCATCTACGGTCTGGATCAGGTACACGGCACTACCTACATTCTGGGCGGCACTATGTTCCCTCAGAACATAAACATGGGCGCTTCACTGAATCCTGATCTGGCATACATTGCAGCAGAAATCACCGCTTACGAAACACGGGCTGGAAACTGTCCGTGGACTTACGCCCCCACCGTCGACCTGTCCCCAGACCCTCGCTGGTCCAGGGTCTGGGAAAACTACGGTGAAGACTGCCTGGTAAACTCTGTCATGGGAAGCGCTGCGGTCCGCGGCTTCCAGGGAGATGACCCCAACCATATTCCCGCAGACCGTATCGCCGTATCGTTGAAACACTACATGGGCTACAGTGCGCCGAGAACAGGAAAAGACAGGACTCCAGCCTACATACCGGAATCAGTCCTCAGAGAAAAATTCTTCGCACCTTTCAAGGCCTGCGTCGAAGCCGGAGCACTGACAGTCATGGCGAACAGCGGCTCCATCAACGGAGTGCCCGTACATTCGAGCTATGAATTGCTGACTAAGTGGCTCAAGGAAGACCTGCAGTGGGACGGAATGCTCGTAACTGACTGGGCTGACATAAATAACCTGTACACCAGGGAAAAGATAGCCGCAGACAAGAAAGAAGCCATAAAAATAGCCATCAACGCCGGCATAGACATGGCGATGGAGCCATACGATCTGGGATACTGCACCCTTCTGAAAGAACTGGTGGAAGAAGGTGAAGTGCCTATGTCCAGAATAGACGATGCTGTCCGCAGGGTGCTTCGTCTGAAAGTGCGTCTCGGTCTTTTCGATTCACCGAACACACTTGCCGGAGACTATCCTGAATTCGGAAGTGATAAGCACGCTGAGAAGGCGCTCCGTGCAGCCGAGGAGTCAGAGATTCTCCTCAAGAACACCGATGGCATACTGCCTCTGGAAAAAGGAGTGAAGATACTCGTCACGGGACCGAATGCGAACTCGATGCGCTGTCTGAACGGAGGCTGGAGCTACACATGGCAGGGACATCTGGCCGACAGGTTCACCGGTGAGTATAATACCATCTACGAAGCCCTCAGAAACAAGTTCGGGGCATCGAATGTTCGCCTCGAACAGGGTGTGACATACGTGGCCGAAGGCAAATACGATGAGGAAAACAGGCCGGAAATCGGTAAAGCGGTAGCCGCTGCGCGCAATGCAGATGTCATCGTGGCCTGTATCGGGGAAAACTCATATTGCGAGACACCGGGCAATCTTTCAGACCTGGCACTGTCTGAAAACCAGAGAAATCTGGTCAAGGCCCTCTCACGTACCGGAAAACCGATTATTCTGGTCATCAACGGCGGACGGCCGCGAATCATCAATGATATCGAGCCGCTGGCAAAGGGTATCATAGACATTCTGCTTCCGGGGAACTACGGAGGTGATGCTCTGGCCAATATTCTGGCAGGAGATGCAAACCCGAGCGCGAAAATGCCGTACACCTATCCGAGGTATTCCGCAGCCCTGACGAACTATGACTACCGCGTCAGCGAGGAGATGGATACCATGGAAGGAGCCTACGATTATGATGCCGTAGTTTCGGTACAATGGCCGTTCGGATTCGGGCTCAGCTACACCACATTCAGCTACAGCGGCTTCAAGGTAAACAGGGAATCTTTCACTGCCGGTGACGAACTGGTATTCTCGGTCGATGTGACGAATACCGGATCCATGGCAGGAAAAGAGGCTGTCATGCTGTTCAGCAGTGATCTGGTAGCTTCCCTCACCCCGGAGAACAGGAGGCTTCGTGCATTCGAGAAGATCGAACTGCAGCCGGGTGAGACGAAGACTGTCGAGCTGGTCCTCAAGGGTAGCGACCTGGCTTTCGTCGGTGCTGACGGGCATTGGATTCTGGAAAAAGGTGATTTCAGGATGCAGGCAGGAGATCAGGTCCTGACCGTGAAGTGCTCAGAGACACACAGGTGGGATTCTCCTAACCGTTAAAAAAACGCATGCCGGCACTGTTGGTTCCAGGAAGGGAATTATAGTCAGTGCCGGCATGCTGCTTTCTATTCAAGTTCCACTGTCTGCGAGAGCCTGATATCGGTGCTGGACGAACCGGCCATGATTTCGAACTCGCCCGGCTCCACAGTCCATTCCATATTTCTGTCCAGAATCTGCAGATCCTCTGGAGACAGATGGAAACGGACCACCTTGCTTTCGCCAGGCTCCAGACTCACCCGCTCGAACCCTCTGAGCACTGAATCATAAGTCACGACGCTGCTGTACTTGTCGCGCACATACAGCTGCACGACTTCGTCTCCGGCCAGCTTCCCGGTATTAGTAAGAGTCAGGGAGACGTCTATTCCGGATTTCAGACCAGGACCGGGAACCACATTGAAATCCGAATATTCGAAAGTAGTATAACTCAGACCGTGTCCGAACGGATACAGCGGACCGAGCACCCTTGTCTTGCCGGCGCCGTTCGGACCTTCCGAATCCTGGGCGCCGTGAGATCCTTTCTTGAACGGAAAATTCAGTTCGATCTGGCCAGTAGTTTTCGGGAATGTCACTGTCAGTTTGCCGCCAGGATTGTACTCACCCCACAATGTCTTCGCGATGGCGACTCCTCCCCTGAAGCTCGGAAACCATGTTTCGAGAATGGCAGGTATATGCCTGTCGGCCCAGTTCACAGTCAGCGGCTGCCCGTTCACCAGAATCAGAATGACAGGTTTGCCCGTAGCATGCAGAGCCTCCAAGAGCTGCTCCTGTCTGCCAGGCAGATCCAGAGATGTACGCGATCGGCTTTCCCCCACCCTCCATTCGTCTTCACCGAGGACAGCTATGACCACATCCGACTTTCTTGCCTTGGAGACAGCGTCATTGATCATGGATTTCTCTTTCGATGTCATAGGGACAGGACAGATCTCGCTGTCAGGCCAGTTCTCATCCACTATATCACAGCCTTTGGCATAACTCACACGGCATTCGTCTCCGAGATAGCCGCGGATACCGTCCAGTATGGACTCCGATGTCAGACCGTTGGGACCGTAACGGCTCGCCATGAAATTGGTCTCGTCGGCAAGGGGTCCGGTGACGAGTACATTGCGCGTACGCGCCTTGTCAAGAGGAAGGATATTGTCCTCATTCTTAAGGAGAATGAGGGATTCGAGCTGCATCCTGTCGATGAAGTCCAGATGTTTGTCGGCACCGGCGATATTGTCGGCCTCGGCCGGCTCCCCGACATAGGGCTGGTCGAATAGTCCGAGTCTGAACTTGACTTTCAGGACATCGGCGACGCGCTTGTCGATAGTGGACATGGATATTTCACCGGAACTGATGAGTTTTCTGACCGGCTCTATGAAAACGGACGGCTGGTTGAAAGTCGTGCGGACATTCAGCCCGGCTTCGAGGACCATACGGACCGCTTCCTCGTAAGTCTCGGCCACCTGGTGTTTTCGGTACACGAATTCGACCGCATCGCTGTCGCTGACCACATAGCCGTTGAAACCGTACTCTTCACGCAGAAGATCGGTCAGGAAATAGCTGCTGGCAGTGACCGGCTCGCCGTTCCAGTCGTTGTAGCTGCTCATCACTCCCATAGGATGGGCCTGGGTGATGACTTTCCTGAACGGATAAAGATGTACTTCGTGCATCTCGCGGGGAGTCACATGCGGGTCGGTCCGGCACTGTCCGTCGCGTCCGCCTTTCGGCACACTGTAGACCGCGAAATGTTTCAGAGTCGATGCGATGCCCTGCGACTGTATGCCCTCGACCATCTGAATACCGAGTTCCGAGATCAGATACGGGTCCTCTCCATAACATTCGAGGGTCCTGCCCCATCTCGGGTCCCGGACTACGTCCAATATCGGTGCGTAAATGTTCGTGTAACCGAGAGCTTTCGCCTCCTTCCCGGCTATCTCCCCGGCTTCCCTGACCAGGTCTCTGTTCCAGGTAGACCCCACTGCCACTGGTGCAGGCAGAGGTGTAGCCTTGGTATGGTTCAGTCCGTGGATGCCTTCGTTCGAAAAATCCACCGGTATGCCCAGACGGGTCTCTTCGACAAACCATCTCTGGGTGGCGTTGATAGCTTCTGCGTGATTGCGGTACGGATATATGAGGCTGTATGCCCGTTTGTACCCAGAACCGACGCCGTTCAGCTGTTCATCGATGTTTGCTATGCCGTCTTTCCATATCTCGTTTTTCCATTCTGGGGTAGGAAGCGAGTCCTGAAGGACACGGCCGAATCCGTACAGCGTCGCGAGCTGGCATGTCTTTTCTTCTACTGTCATCTGACCGAGAAGATCCCGCACTCTGGCATCGATGTCCGCTTCCGGGTCCTCGTAGATGTCCTTGATACCGTTCTTGTTGAAGTCAATCCAGCCGTCATGGTATATGTCAGGCCGGGAGTCGGAAGACCGCACGGTCATTTCCGTCAAGTCGCGCGAGACAAGACTGCCTTCATGAAGAAGAAAGACACTGCAGGCAGCGATAAGCGATAGATAAATCCGTGTCATAAATGCAGATATTTTAACGTCAGTTCGACGAATTATTTTACTTAGTACCAGAGACTTCGTCGAACTGACGTTACGATTTCTTCGAAATC
>CALVDR010000021.1 GCA_944326365.1 uncultured Bacteroidales bacterium
TTAAGCCTGCCGCTAGCGTTCATCCTGAGCCAGGATCAAACTCTTCTTTGTATATATCTATTTCTCTCAGTCTGTCCTTTGCTCTGTTTAATTCTCAAAAAGAATTAACGCTCTTTTATTTTCGGTACTTTGCTTGTACTTAGTCTTTCAGTATTTCAAAAAACTCACCGTTATTTCTCAAACGGGCTGCAAAGATACGGACTTTTTTTATTCCGCCAAATTTTTTTAGACTTTTTTTGAAATATTTTCAAGAAATCATACAGTTTTTATACTTTTGCCCCGTCGAACATATGGCATGACGCAGGTTCGATAACAGAAACCGTAACATATGATATCATACTGGCAAATATTTCTGGTTTTCGCAAAAATCGGAGCTTTCACCATCGGAGGAGGAATGGCGATGATACCTCTTATACAGAATGAAATCGTCAGGAGGGGATGGATGAAGGAGGAAGATTTCCCGGATATAATAGCGCTGTCGCAGTCCGCACCAGGTCTTCTGGCAGTAAACATCGCGATATTTACAGGATACAGACTCAAAGGAAGCAAAGGCAGCATAGTGGCTACCATAGCAAGCGTATTGCCTTCCATCATAATAATACTGCTGATTGCCATGGTTTTCACAGGCTATCAGGACAATCCTACAGTCATCAGCATCTTCAAAGGCATCAGGCCCGTAGTGGTGGCACTGATCGCTGTCCCTATGGTGCAGATGGCCAGAAAATCAAACCGCCGCTGGTGGTCATATCTTATTTCGGCAGCCGTACTGGTCCTCGTAGGCGTATTGAAGGTATCTCCTATATATATATTGATAGTAGTGATCGTGATTTCATATACTGCAGCACGATTCGCCGATAAAATCAGGAGGGACAGAATCAGATGATATTCGCGGAACTTTTTCTCACTTTTTTCGTGATAGGTCTTTTCACCATAGGAGGAGGCTATGCGATGCTGTCCCTGATACAGACCCAGGTAGTCACAGTTCATGGATGGATAGACGAAAACACTTTCACTGATATCGTGGCGATTTCGCAGATGACACCGGGACCGATAGGGATAAACAGCGCCACCTACATCGGCTACACGGTTCTCGCCGATTCGGGAGCCCCTCACATTTTGTGCATCCTCGCCTCTTTCACCACAAGTCTTGCCGTAGTCCTGCCGTCATTTCTGATAGTACTGGCCATGTGCAAGGTTTATTACAAATTCAGCGACAATTCCGTCTTCGAAGGTGTGATGGCAGGACTGAAACCTGCAGTAGTCGGACTGATAGGAGCTTCCGCCCTGCTGCTGGTCACACCGGAAAATTTTCCTGACTGGAAAAGCTGGGTGCTGTTTTCCGCCGCATTCCTTGTATCCTGGATATGGAAAGTGAATCCTATTCTCACTATCATTGCCGGAGGCATAATAGGATTTATATTGTATTGATTTTCTTTATTTCCTGAGAAATGAACTGGTTAGCAGAACTTTTCACACAACCGTCCACGACACAGACGCTTCTGGTACTGGCTATCATTGCGGCAACAGGTCTTGCCTTGGGGAAGATCAAAGTCTACGGCATATCGTTAGGAATCACTTTCGTGTTTTTCGCCGGCATTCTGGCAGGGCACCTCGGAATCGAAGTCAACAGGGAAATGCTGGCTTTCGCCCAGAACACGGGACTTATCATTTTCGTATACACGCTCGGACTTCAGGTAGGCCCGGGCTTCTTTTCTTCTTTCAAGAAAGGAGGTGTAAAGCTTAATATACTGGGGCTGAGCGTAGTGCTGGCAGGCTTCATACTGACAGCATGCATAAGTCTGGCATACGGCAGTCCGATCACCGAAGCCATCGGCCTGTTCGCCGGTGCAGTGACCAATACGCCCATGCTGGGAGCTGCACAACAGGCTGCACTCCAGATACATCCGGAAAACCCAGACGTAGTGACTACCATGTCCCTGGCATGTGCAGTAGGCTATCCGGTAGGTGTCATAGGCATGATAACGGTCATCATAATACTCCGTAAAATAAGCGGGAACAACACTGCCCAGCAGAAACCGGCCACCGGAGTGGCAAAGCCATTCATCACGGAATTCCAGATAAGCAACCCGGCCGTTTTCGGAAAGACCATCAAGGAGATAACGTCTCTGACAAATGCCAAGTTCGTGATTTCCAGAGTCTGGCGGAACGGGAAAGTGAGCATACCGACATCGGACACTGTCATCACCGAACATGACCACCTGCTGGTAATATCCAGCCAGTCTGATATCGAAAAGATAAAGGCCCTTTTCGGAGAAAAGGAAAACAAAGACTGGAACAAGGAAGACATAGACTGGAACGCTATCGACAGCATGCTGATATCCAGAAGGATACTGGTCACCAAATCCCATATAAACGGAGTCCGGTTAGGCTCCCTCAGACTGAGAAATCTGTATGGCATAAACATCACGCGTGTAAACAGGGCCGGAATAGACCTGCTCGCCTCTCCCAACCTGAGACTGCAGATAGGCGACCGTCTCACAATCGTGGGAGAATCCGCCGCCGTCGACAACGTCCGCAAAATTCTGGGCAATGAAGAGAAGAGACTGAACGAACCCAATCTGATAGCGATTTTCATCGGTCTGGCACTCGGGGTGATTCTGGGCAGCATTCCATTCGGATTTCCGGGAATGAGCGTTCCTGTCAGACTCGGCATTGCGGGAGGACCGATCATAGTCGGCATACTCATGGGAGCGTTCGGGCCGAGATTCCACCTTACTACCTATACCACCCAAAGCGCCAATCTCATGCTCAGGGAATTCGGTCTTGTGACCTATCTGGCAGGACTCGGGCTTGATGCGGGAAAGGATTTCTTCGAAACCGTATTCTGTTCCGAAGGACTGATATGGATAGCTCTCGCATTCGCCATGGCCGTCATTCCGACACTGGCGGTGGGTATCCTGGCACAGAAATTCTTCAAGACTGACTATGCCAGAAATGTCGGCATGCTATGCGGAAGCATGGCGAATCCGATGGCGCTGAACTATGCCAGTACGACGGTGGACAACGACGAGCCGGCAGTAAGCTACGCTACCGCATATCCTGTGGCGATGTTTGCCAGAGTGATAATCGCACAGATAGTAATCCTGCTGCTTTCCTGACCGGTATCATGCTCATTTGCCGGACAGGAATGCCCTGTTTCCGAGATGTACCGCTTTCCACACGAAGAGCATGTACAAGAGAATGAAGACAGTATTCACCGCCAGTTTCAAAACCATCCCGGACACGGACGCAGCGAACGTGACTCCGTCAAAGAAAAACCTGTCCACGACCGAGGCGATACCATAGAAGACACCCATAGCGGCAAAAATACAGGCAATCCTGCCCCATTTATATGGTATAGGATAATATCTGTTTCCCAATACGGCACTGACAACGAACATCACGACATAGCTGGCCAGATGGCCCCATGCCGCCGCATAATAGGAATACTTGGGCATGAATATCATGTTCACTGCCGCCGTCACGACAAGGCCTGCCATGGTAATGTAAATGGCGACACCAGTCTTTCCCGAAAGTTTATACCACATGGATACGTTGAACAGCATGCCGAGAATCATGTAAGACAGCAGCATGATAGGAACTACGCTGATACCGGCCCTGAAATCACGGCCCAGAATAAGCGAAATGACATCAATATAAAGTATGACCCCCAGAAAGATAAGGCCGCAGAATGCAGTAAAATATTCCATAACCACGGCATAAAGTTCCCTGGAATCCCTGTCAGCCGCACGCTGGAAGAAAAACGGCTCCGCCGCAAATCTGAACATCTGCACGAAAAGCGACATGATCACCGAAATCTTGACTCCGGCCTGGAAAATGCCCAGGCTCGACTGCCATACTTCCGACCCCGTATCGAAGAACCTGAACAATATCCTGTCCAGAAAATCATTGACAATACCGGGAAGCGCAGCCACCATGAGCGGGAGAGAATAGGCAAGCATCTGCCTGGCCAGTTTCCTGTCGAACGAAAACCTGAATTCAAGCAGATCCGGCACAAACAGCAGCATACACACGATACAGCTGAGCAGTATAGCAAAAATCACATAACTGAAATCAGGTGAAGGCGAGATGAAATTCAGAAGCCACAGGTCGGAAGATGTAAGATCAGACACTGCCTTTCCGGTTTCAGCCGCCGTATTCC
The DNA here is from genome assembly GCA_944326365.1 of uncultured Bacteroidales bacterium. Taxonomy (GTDB): domain Bacteria; phylum Bacteroidota; class Bacteroidia; order Bacteroidales; family UBA932; genus Cryptobacteroides. The sequence continues at coordinate 4,163 of CALVDR010000021.1, forward strand.
TGCAGACAGCCGCAAAGCCGAAGAAAAGCAGGATATTGGCACCCGTTTCTGTCAGGATTTTCACGGTCTTCAACAGGGCGAACTTGAGAGCCTTGTGCTCCTGACGCAGTTTCGCAAACAGAATGGCAGTAATGGAGTCGCATGCCAATATGCCTCCCACATACATGATGCATCCCTGATAGCCGTGATAGCCGAGAAGATCAGATATACCTCCGGCGAATACGACCATGAGCACCAGGAAAAGCAGACTGACAATGGAGACTATGCCGAGAGCATCGGAATAGACTTTCGCGGAGTCGGATCCCGGCCTGTTCGCAAAACGGAAACATCCTGTTTCAAGACCCAGGACCAGAACTACCTGGAGGACGGCTATATATGCCATGAACTCAGTCACGACTCCATAGCTTTCCGTACTCAGAAGCCTGGTATAGAACGGCACGAACAGGAAATTGATGACCCGGGCGAGTATCGTACTCAGCCCGTAAAGGGCTGTCTCGCCCGCAAGCTGTTTAAGTGGATTTGCCATATCCGGCAAAATTAATTATTTTTCGCAACTTTTTTCACCGGTTATGCATCTTGTAATTATTTAACGGGAAGCATAAATATGAAAGGGATATTTTCAAAAGCACTTTTATTCATATCGGCACTGGCTTTTTCCGCCGCCTGTTCGACATCATTGACAGGAGACGGGGCCGACAATAAAAACGACAATATGGGAACAGAAACCAAAAGCATGTCCACCGGACCGGAATATGATATAGTCACGGATCTGGGGACTATCAGAATCAGACTTTACGACGAAACACCGGAACACAGGGACAATTTCGCAAAACTTGTGTCGGAAAATTTTTATGACGGAGTACTTTTCCACAGGGTCATTGACGGATTCATGATACAGACCGGAGATCCTCTCACCAAAGATCCGTCCAAAGCCAGTCTGTACGGCACAGGCGGCCCGGGGTATACAATCCCGGCGGAATTCAACCGCGCACTGACACACAAGAAAGGAGCTGTGGCCGCAGCCCGCAGAGGGGATGCCGCAAATCCTAAAAAGGAGTCTTCAGGTTCCCAGTTCTATATAGTACAGGATGCCGGGAACTGCAGCCAGCTTGACGGAGAATACACTGTATTCGGAGAAACCGTAGACGGGCTGGACATCATCGACAAAATAGCATCAGTCGATACGGACAGAAGAGACAGGCCCGTACAAGACATCCACATCATCAGTATCAGACCTGTCCTGCAGTAAAATTGTGGAATCAGACAAGAAAATTGAAAATTCAAATCACAAAATAGGAGTTTGGCACAGTAATTGCAATTTTTCTTAACCGAATAGTTTTTTCATAGGTTAAGTTTTAGGTTAGAATTGCGGAGCGTCTACGATGTGAATCGTGGACGCTCTATCTTTTTCATACAGAATACTATTTGTGCCGACGGACAAGTTCCTTTTCGAGGTCCGATATGGAAAGTCCCCTGGCAGCAAGGAGCACAAGAAGATGATATATGAGGTCCGACGCCTCGTAAATCATCGCCGAATCGTTGCCATCCACGGCCTCTATAACAGTTTCCACAGCTTCCTCACCTACTTTCTGGGCAATCTTGTTGACGCCTTTGTCAAAAAGTTTCACGGTATAGGACCCCTCCGGACGCTCTGCCTTTCTCCTGCGGATGACTTCCTGCAGTTCCCGGATAAAACCCTCGTCATCATCCGTATTGAAGCAGCTTACTGCTCCTGTATGGCATACGGGACCTGCCGGTTCTGCCCTGACCAGCAGAGTATCCCTGTCACAGTCGACAAACATCTCCCTGACCGTAAGAAAATTCCCGCTGGTTTCTCCTTTGGTCCACAGGCACTTGCGGGTTCTGCTGAAGAAAGTCATACGTCCTGTCTCCAAAGTACTCTCCAACGCCTCTGCGTTCACATATCCCAGCATCAGCACCTTCAAGGTAGCATAATCCTGAACTACCACAGGTATCAGTCCGTCCGGATTCTTTCCGAAATCCAGATCCTTTACTTCAAAATCTTTTCTGATCATAATATAACGTTGTTTTGATTTTATAATTCCGATTCATACTATCCGGCTGTCGTAGAACCGGGAACCTGACGTACAGGAATGCCGCAAGCGGCCAGCTGCCGTTTCAGGTCCGGAATCCGCACATCTCCATAATGGAAAATGGAGGCAGCCAGTGCCGCATCCGCATTTCCCCCTTCCGGAGAGAGGACATCCACGATGTGACCGGCATTTCCGGCACCTCCGGACGCTATCACCGGTATGCCGAGAATATCCGATAACTTACGGTACTCCGCACAGGCATAACCTCCGCAAGTCCCGTCATGATCCATGGACGTGAAAAGAATTTCGCCGGCACCGAGAGCCTCAGCCTGCTTTGCCCACGAAAAAAGTTCCTTGTCTGAAAGGCGGCTGCCCCCATGGGTCGTCACCCTCCATACGCCATCCACATTCCTGGCATCAACCGCCACGACCACGCACTGGGCCCCGAATCGTGAAGCGATATCCGAAATCAGCGAAGGGTTCCTGACAGCGGCACTGTTTACCGAAACTTTGTCTGCTCCCGCACGGAGCAATACGGCCGCATCCTCCACAGTGGAAATGCCCCCTCCGACAGTAAACGGTATATTTATGTGCAAGGCTATCCTTTCCACCAGTTCCGAAAAGGCTTTCCGTCCTTCTATCGTGGCACTGATATCCAGAAAGACCAGTTCGTCCGCCCCCTGGCCGGAATAGGCTTCCGCCATTTCCACAGGATCCCCGACAGACCTGAGTTCCAGGAAATTGATACCTTTCACAGTGTGTCCGTCCTTTATGTCAAGGCACGGTATGATTCTTTTCGTCAACATAGTCTGATCTTTCCTTCATATATGGCTTTCCCCACTATCACTGCCGGAACTCCGGCACGGTCCAGGGCCTCGATATCAGCCATGGAGCCTACACCTCCGCTCGCTATGACCCTGACATCGGGGAATTCCTCCATAAGCCCGGCATACAGTTCCACCGCAGGTCCGGAAAGCATCCCGTCACGCGAAATATCCGTCACTATCACCGTCTGCAATCCATCCAGGCTGAATCTCCGGAGCAGATCTTCCGCTTTCATGTCCGACTTCTCCAGCCAGCCTTTCACAGCCACAAGGCCGTCCCTGACATCGGCACCGAGCACGATTCTGTCTCCGCCGAATTCCTTCAACCAGCCTGCAAACGCATCCGGACAGGTACATGCCACACTCCCGCAGATGGATCTGGACGCTCCCGCACTGAACACTGAAACCAGTGCATCCCTGCTCTTGATACCGCCTCCGAACTCCACTTTCAATGATGTGTGCGCGGCTATGTCTTCCAGCACGGCCTGATTCACGGGGAAGCTGGACTTGGCACCATCCAGATCTATCAGATGAAGCATCGTCACCCCGCAGTCCTCGAAACGTTTAGCCACATCCAGAGGACTGTCGCTATATGTCTTGCTCCGGCCGTAGTCGCCCTGCGAAAGGCGGACACACTTGCCGTCTATAATGTCTATCGCCGGTATGATTTCTATCATATGCATAAATGTCTATCGAAAATATTCTCTTGTTTTCCACATCGCCGGGACTGTGTCCTCACATTTCCAGAAAATTCGCGATGACACGCTCGCCCGCATCCCCGCTTTTTTCCGGATGGAACTGACATCCCATGAAATTTCCACGGCACAACGCAGCACTGAAAGGCAGACCATATTCAGTCACAGCCGCCGTATCCTCACATATATCTGCGAAATACGAATGGACAAAATACATGTACTCTCCATTCTGTATCCGATCGAAAAGGGCTGTCCCCAGGCTTGAAATACTGTTCCACCCCATATGGGGGATTTTCAGTCCCGATGTCCGGGACAATGCAGTACGGAAATGCCGCACACGACATCCGAATACGCCCAGACACTCCACATTCCCTTCCTCCGACCACTCGCACAGAAGCTGCATTCCCAGGCATATACCCAAAAGCGGCTGCCCTGCATTCCGTATGAAATCCACAAGATTCCTTTCCTTCAGTTTCATCATCGCCCAGCCGGCTTCTCCCACACCCGGCAGCAGAAGCCTGTCGCACTCCGACAGGACGGATGCATCCCGGCTCAGGATATAATCCGCACCGAGACGTTTCAGAGCATTTTCCACCGAACGGATATTGCCGGCTTCGTAGTCTATGATTCCTACCATAAATATTCCCGTTTCAAATTTCAGAGCCGGCCTTTGCTGCTCGGGACATCCACGCTGCCGGACTCCTTTGCGACAGCCTGCTTCAACGCCCTTGCAAATGCCTTGAAAACCCCCTCAATCACATGATGGTCATTCTGGCCGCAAGCCCTGATATGAAGATTGCATTTCAGATGCTCTGACAGCGACTTGAAAAAATGAGGGAACATCTGCACCGACACATCCCCGACACGCTCACCCTTGAAATCCACATCCCACTGGAAATCGATACGTCCGCCCAGGTCGATCAGTACTGTCGCCTCAGCCTCGTCCATCGGAAGAGAGAAACCGTAACGTCCTATTCCGGCCTTGTCTCCGAGAGCGGAATACAGGCAGTCGCCCAATGCTATCGCAATATCTTCGACCGAATGATGCTCATCCGTCTCCAGATCGCCGAAACATATGACATCCAGGGAAATGCCGGCATGATATCCGATCTGCTCAAGCATATGGTTCAGGAAATGCAATCCTGTCGCAATGCGCGGAGCCCTGAACCCGTCGAGCCCGAGTCTGACACAGACCTCCGTCTCCCCTGTCTTCCTGAATACCGAAGATGACCGGCCTCCGGCCAATGACGGTGCGGAGTCCCCTCCGGCAGAACCTCCGAGGACAGAGACAAGCCTGTCGTTTTCCTCCGGCGTTCCTACGGTAATCCTGAGACAGCCTTCACAATTGTATGCGGAAGACCTGTCCCTGACTATGATTCCGGATTTCATCAGTCCGGAAAAAGCACTGTCCTTGTCACTGAAACGTACCAGCAGGAAATTCGCATCGGACGGATATACTTTCTCCACACCAGGCAAGACAGCCAATGCATCGGCAAGACGCTTCCTTTCGGACACGAGTTCCCTGACCCTGTCCTCCGCAGACAGAGGGTCGGACAGCAGAGCCTCTGCCTTTGACTGATTGAGGATACTGATATTGTAAGGGTATTTCACACGCGACATGACATCCACGATATGGCGGTGCGCTATGGCAAGCCCGATCCGCAGCCCTGCCATTCCCCAGGCTTTCGACAGGGTCTGGAGGACTACAAGTCTGGGATACCTGTCCAGCAGTCCTGTGAAACCGTCACTTCCTGCAAAGTCTATATAAGCCTCGTCAATGACCGTGATACCTTTGAAAGTGTCCAGAATACGGATTATGGCATCCTTTTCCAGAAGATTTCCGGATGGATTGTTCGGAGAACACAGGAATATCAGCCTGGTATCCGGCTCTATCCTGGAAAGGAGATCGTCGGCATCGAGGGCGAAATCACGGGTCAGCGGGGCATCGATGACTCTTACATCGTTTATTGCGGCAGCGACGGAATACATCCCGTAAGTAGGCACAGCCTGGACCATACTGCTATTGCCCGGAGGGCAGAAAAGCCTGAACAGCAAATCGACAGGCTCGTCGCTTCCGTTCCCGAGAAAAATATTTTCTGCCGGAACTCCTTTAAGGACGGACAGCATCTTCTTCAGCTGAGGCTGGTGCGGTGACGGATAACGGTTCACACCTGAATCGAACGGATTTTCATTCGCGTCCAGATAGATGTCCATTTTCACCTGACAGTCATCACGGGCAGTCGAATACGGGACGATATTCCTGATATTGGCCCGGAGAAGGGCCATTATTTCCTGTTCGGTATCTGAATTGTTTTTCATCATGGATTTTCGGTTTTATTTGTCAGATTTTATCGCTCCAGCCTCACCCTGACAGCATTTGCATGGGCGTCAAGCCCTTCGGCCATAGCCATCTTCTCTATCACAGGACCGAGAAGTTCCAGCCCTGACCGGGAGATCTCCTGAATCGTCATCTTCTTCATGAAGGCTGACAGATTCACACCGGAGCATGACACCGCCCATCCGCTTGTAGGGAGGGTGTGATTCGTACCGGATGCATAGTCGCCGGCACTTTCCGTAGAATAGTTTCCGAGGAAGACACTGCCGGCATTGCGGATCTTTTCCACCGTATCCTGATAATTCCGGGTGGCTATGATAAGATGTTCCGGAGCGTAGTAGTTCGCGAATTCGGCCATCTCGTCTTCCGAGGACAGGAGGACTGCCGCACTTTTGAGAATGGAAGCGTCTATGATGGACTTCCTTTTCAGGTTTCCATACTGGAGCTCCAGTTCACGTAAAACGGCGTCAGCCAACTGCCCGGATGTGGAAAGGAGTATCGCCTGACTGTCTTTCCCGTGTTCGAGCTGCGAGAGAAAGTCAGAAGCGACAAAAGCCGGGACGGCACTCTCATCCGCCATGATCATCACTTCCGAAGGACCTGCAGGCATGTCGATGGCACAGTCCTGCGATACCTGCTGCTTGGCTTCGGTCACGAAAGAATTCCCGGGGCCGAAAATCTTGTCCACCTTGGGAACGGTTCCGGTTCCGTAAGCCATGGCACCTACCGCCACAGCTCCTCCGACCTTGTATATTTCCGTGATTCCGCATACATGGGCGGCATAGAGTATGGCAGGAGATACCTTGCCCTGCGGCCCTGCAGGTGTGCAGAGTATCACTTTCCCGCATCCTGCTATGGATGCCGGCACAGCAAGCATAAGCACAGTCGAAAAAAGCGGTGCCGTTCCGCCGGGAATATAGAGGCCGACCCTGTCTATAGGGATATTCTTCTGACGGCAGATGACGCCAGGCATGGTCTCCACAGTCACATCTTCCGTTTTCTGGGCTTCATGGAAACGTCTTATGTTCCCTGCGGCAGTCCTGACGGCCTCTTTCAGACCGTCATCCAGCTTCTCCGCCGCAGCCTCAATCTCTTCAGCCGGAACTCTGAGTCCTGCCGTGTCCGTATCAAACCCGTCGAGTCTTTTCACATACTCCAGAACCTTCGCATCGCCATACTCACGGATATCGGAAAGGATTCCTGACACGATATCCTTTACCTGCCGAGGCGCACCTGTCTTCTGTCGTCCGACGATGGCCGGCCAGTCTTTTCTGTCGGGATATTCATAGATTTTCATATGTCTCCGCTTTATTTCAGATGATAAGTTTCTCCATGGACAGGATGAGGATATCTTCCGCACCTATCTGTTTCAGCCTGTCGGCCTTCTCCCAGACCTCGGATTCGTCGACCACGGCATGGATGGCACTCCAGCCCTTGTCAGCAAGAGGCAGCAGTGTCGGACTTTTCATGGACGGAATGATCTTCAGAGCCTCTTCGATTTTCCCGTTAGGAACGTTTACCAGCATGTATTTCTTTCCTCTGCTGCTGATCACGGAGGTAAAACGGGACATCAGAGTCCTGACGGTCCGCATCTTTTCTTCCTCAAGACCAGGAGTGACCACAAGCACAGCATCGGACTCCAGCACCGTCTCCACTTCGGCCAGACCGTTCCTGACAAGTGTGCTGCCACTGCTTACTATATCGAAGATACCGTCGGCAAGGCCTATCGAAGGGGATACTTCCACACTGCCTGCAATTTCCCTGATTTCACACACGATACCTTTCCCGTCGAAATACGATTTCAATATACCGGGATATGATGTCGCCACTTTCCTGCCGTTGAAAAATTCCAGACCCGGATATTCGACATATTTCGGGATGGCCAGGGAAAGACGGCATTTCCCGAACTCCAGATGCTGCAATACCTCCACAGGATGACTGCTTCGCTCCATGACTTCGTTGTAGCCGACAATACCCAGGTCCGCTATGCCGCAGGAAACCGTCTGCGGTATGTCATCATCCCTGAGATACAGCACTTCGATAGGGAAATTGGAGGATCTGGCCAGAAGTTTCCGGTTGTTCTCCTCAACGCTGATACCTGCTTCACGAAGCAGTTCCAGGCTTTTTTCGTTCAGCCGTCCTTTCGACTGTAATGCAATCCGTAACATGACTAAGTCCGTTTTTAATGTGTTTCCATAAACCCAAAAGAGCCTGCCGTGATTTCCCGGCAAGCTCCCGCATATCTCAACATACAATATACATCCTCGCCGTCACGCTGCTGAAGCATGGTGGCAATGATGCATGTATGAAAGGATATTTGTCATAATCAAACAAAAGTTTTTATCTGCAATCACTCCCGCCTGCAACAGAAAAGCCCGTTGCTGCATCTATTGTCATGCAAGCCCCGGATTTGCCGGGCAGGAGTTGATTTTTACAAATCTAACAAAATTTTTCCTTATAACGGTAATTTCAAGAGAATTTTTCAGGTAACCGATGCAAGTTTTCCGCCTGACTGTGTTTATATATACCGGAAACAACTATTTAATCATATTATAACAAGACAGAAAATGAAAAAAGGATTTGTATTCTTATGCGGTATGGCCGCCATGTTTTCCTGCATCTCATGCGACAAGGAAGATGTCGGGAGCGGAGAGTATGTGGAAGACGACGTATATGCATTCAGCATGACATTCGGGACAATGCCGTCACTGTATGCAGGTCTGTATGCGGTAGACAGGGAAATCCCGACATATTTCTTCTTCGAGCGCACACAGACATTCAAAACTGACGGATTTCCGGAGCATGTGATGCTCTGTCCTTATCTCGGTGCCGATCAGGAAGAGCAGATGAGGGACTGGATGAAAAATACCATCAGGGACATCAACGAAAAGAACCCGGACGCGCAGTTCGAACTGTATGTGGATGACCTGCGCGCCGGCCCTATCAGCCACGATTTCTTTGCAGCCCAGGGAATCGACATGTCCAGGGTCAGAGTCTTCATGCTTTCCGACGGCACCGGAACATACAACGAATTCTACAATAATTTCGGCGAAGCCGGCGCCGGCGAGGAGTATTGGAAAAAGATGACAGAGGAAATCAACGGCATGTCATGGAGCGGTGACGACGGATATGTGGAAACGAAGGCTCTGCCTGAATTCGAGACGCACTGGCACTGGAGCTATCCGCTTGCGACAAGGGAAAACTATACGTACATCATGCACGACAGCGGTCTTCTGGAGACTTCCGACCCATATGTAAAGGAAAGGATAAAGGAAATGCACTGCGAGGACAGAAATGTCGTAGACATGCTGAACGGCCTTTCTCCTGACAAACAGAAAACCTTCCTGTCCATGATTCCATACGAAAAGGATGTCTATGTAGAGCTCATGGACGAGTCTCTGAAGCCTAACCTCATAATCAACGGCACAAGCAACGATCCCGAAAACCAGAGAAAATATGTCGGGGAAGTGTATGAAAAATACAAGGACGATTATGACGTGTTCTTCGAACCTCACCCTGCCGACGAGTCATACCTGGACTACGAGACAACATTCCCGGGTCTGAAGAACATACCTAAAATGTCCTTCGAGTTCGTCATGATGTTCATCGGTGACAAGATAGACGCCATCGGAGGCTACCCTTCCACCATCTATCTCACGGTCCCTGTGGAAAAGGTGAAGTTCATGTTCGCCGCCGGTCCCGAGGCAATGCCAAAACCTCTGAACCTGATATTCGAGAATGCGGAACAGGAAATAGACTACATGCTTGCGCAGTAATGAAAAAAGGATGGACAGGTTTTTGCCTGCCCATCCTTTTTTTCTGTTCTCCTGTACTTCGTCAGTCGTTCAGAGAGAATCTCTTGAACGAGAGAATCTTTGCGTCCTTGTCGACTCCTGCAAGATAATCCTTTACGGAAATCTTGCCGTCACCCATCTGATACTCCTGCTCCTCCAGGGTATTCTCCTTGAAGAACTTGTTCAGACGGCCGTTCGCGATGTTGTTGATCATGGCCTCAGGAAGGTTCGCAGACTTCTCTGCAGAAACAGTCTTGATGATCTCGCGAGCCTTGTCTGCCTGCTCAGGAGTAATCCATCCTTTTGCAGTATTCGACTCGATATGATCTTCGCTGTCCACATGGGCAGGGTTGATACCTGCTTTTTCAAGTGCAGAGTTGACTGCTTTCTTCACCAGCTCTTCCTTAGTCTTTTCAACAGCCACTGCAAGCTCATTGTCAATGACACTCTGAGGAACTGCTTCCTTATTTACTGCGACAGGATTCATGGAAGCCACCTGCATGGCGATTCCTTTTCCTGCTTCAGCCGGAACTTCCTTGTTGAAAGCCACGATGGCAGCGAGTTTGCCGTTGATCTTATGGATATAGGATGAAATATAAGGTGCCTCAAGGCATGCATAGTATGCGATAGAGTGCTTTTCACCGGTTTTGCCGGTCTGCTCCGTAACAGCGGCCTCTACAGTCCTTCCGTCTGCGAGAGTGCAGGCTTTGAGAGCTTCTGCATCTGCAGGGAACTGTGCAAGGGCTGCGTCTGCTATGGCATTTGCGAGAGCCTGGAACTCGGCATTCTTGGCTACGAAGTCAGTTTCGCATCCGAGAGCTACGAGAATAGCCTTGTTTCCTTCGACTTTGGCGATAGCCGCACCCTCGGAAGTCTCTCTGTCAGCCCTCTTGGCGGCCACGAGCTTGCCTTTTTCACGAATGATTTCCTGTGCTCTGGCATAGTCGCCTTCGGCTTCCACGAGAGCTTTCTTGCAGTCCATCATTCCGGCTCCGGTCATTTGACGCAGTTTCATTACGTCAGCTGCTTTGATTTCCATTGTTTTCAAGAATTTAGAATGTTCGTACTTCTTACTCTGCCTTTTCTTCGGCTGCAGGAGCCTCGGCTGCCGGTGCAGCGGTTTCTTCTGCCTTAGGAGCAGCTTCCCCGGCTACAGTCTCGTCAGCCTTTGCCTTGCGGGCACGGAGTTTCTTTCCGCCTGCATTCTGGGAATCGTTCTGCTCCGGAGCTTCCTTTTCCTTCTCTACCTTCCTTTCGTTCAGTCCTTCTGCAACAGCCTGGCAAAGGATGTCCATGATATAGGATATGGACTTGGCAGCATCGTCGTTTGCCGGAATCACATAATCAACAGGAGTAGGATCGCAGCAAGTATCAACCATGGCGATAACCGGGATATTAAGACGATTTGCCTCTTTGACAGCATTCATCTCTTTCTGGACGTCTACGACGAAAAGTGCTGACGGAAGCCGGCTCAGATCCTTGATGGAACCGAGGTTCTTCTCCAGTTTGGCCCTCTGACGGGTGATCTGGAGACGTTCACGCTTGGCGAGAGTGTCGAAAGTACCGTCTTCAATCATCTTGTCGATGGTATTCATCTTCTTGACTGCCTTTCTGATGGTAGGGAAATTCGTAAGCATTCCGCCCGGCCATCTTTCAGTCACGAAAGGCATGTTGACGGCAGCAGCCTTCTCGGCTACTATCTCTTTTGCCTGTTTCTTTGTGGCGACGAAAAGGATCTTGCGGCCTGAGCGTGCAAGCTGTTTCATCACATTCGCAGCCTCATCTATCTTTACTATGCTCTTGTGCAGGTCGATGATATGAATCCCGTTTTTCTGGTCGAAAATATATGGGGCCATCTTAGGATTCCACTTTCTCGCCAAATGTCCGAAATGAACACCTGCATCAAGCAGTTCTTGGAAATTTGTTCTTGGCATTTTAAATTAATTTTACTTTTTGTTTTTACTTTCCCCCAGGCGTGCTTGAGTGCCTGACGGGCATTCCACATCAATCCGGAGTAACAGGAACCGGCCTGGTCTCCTGAATTTTCCGCAGTCACGTCAAATCCGGGTAGCTACAGGGGATTCACATCCCCGCATAGATCCGCTGATTTTTCCGCACGGACTGCAACATGCTGTAAATCGTCAGCCAAATACTAACGTTTGCTGAACTGGAAGCGTCTGCGTGCGCCAGGCTGACCAGGTTTCTTTCTCTCGACTTCGCGTGCATCGCGGGTAAGGAATCCGTTGGATTTCAACGTAGGGCGATAAGCCTCCTTGTCCACCTCGCAAAGTGCGCGTGAGATGCCGAGTCTTATGGCCTCTGCCTGACCTTTGATTCCGCCTCCGTCGACATTAACCTTCACGTCAAACTGTCCTGCCGTTCCTGTAACTTCAAAAGGCTGGTTCACGATATAACGGAGCGCGTCTTCCTTGAAATAGTTGTTGATTTCACGACCATTAATGGTGATGTTGCCTTTTCCAGCAACGACATAAACACGAGCGACTGCCGATTTACGTCTTCCAAGGGCGTTTACTGATTTCATCCTCTGACTAAATTTCGTTTAACTTGATTGTTTTTGGTTTCTGAGCCTCGTGCGGATGCTCGCTTCCCTGATAAAGATACAGGTTGTTGATAAGCTTTGCACCGAGACGGTTCTTCGGAAGCATGCCTTTAACAGCCATCCTGATAAGCTCGGTAGGTTTCTTCTTCATGATTTCCTTAGGTGTAGTGAAACGCTGTCCACCAGGATATCCGGTGTGACGGACATACACCTTGTCAGTCATCTTGTTTCCGGTGAGCCTGATCTTGTCCGCATTGACGATGATGACATTGTCACCGCAGTCCATGTGCGGAGTGTAGCTCGGCTTGTTCTTGCCGCGAAGGACAAGAGCCACCCTGGAAGCAAGACGGCCCAGAACCAGGTCTGTGGCATCAATGAGAACCCACTCTTTCTTGATATCGCCAGCTTTGAGCGATACGGTCTTGTAACTCTGTGTGTCCACTGTCTTGATCTTTAAATGGTTAATACTAAATTTTGCGATCCCCATACTATATAGGGGGTGCAAAGGTAAGAATAATTTTTTAAAGTGCAAAATGTTGGTGCATGACCGGATGGTCATACACCAACATTGTATCAGACCCGTAAATTAACGTCAGTTCGACGAATTATTCTGCTCAGTACCAGAGATTTCGTCGAACTGACGTTACGATTTCTTCGAAATCTCTTTCCATTTACGTGTCACCCCTCTTAAATTGGGTGACTCGGTCACCCAATTACGTCTTTCTTCGAAAGACTGGCCCTGTCTTAACCCCCTGCCCCCTATTAGGGGGATTTTCTTAGGCCTCTCGTAGGGGAGAACTTACTGCCGGATTCGTATAACGAATCCTCTAAAAGAGGTAGTTCTCTGAAATTCACTTCGTTCTTTTCATCGAACTCACGTTAAATTACAGTCCTGCAGACTCAGATAGAGAGGGTGTTCAGCACGTTTATCAGTTCCTTGTCGATAGGCTTGTCCTTCTTGATGGCCTTCGAGAACGGGACATAGACTATCTGGTCGTTCGAGATGCCTATCATCACGTTCCTCTGTCCTTCCAGCAGGGCCTCGATGCTGGCCGTACCCAGACGGCTGGCCAGAATCCTGTCGAATGCACTCGGCTTGCCGCCCCTCTGGAGATGACCGAGAATGGTCACGCGCACATCATACTGAGGATACTCGTTCCTGACCCTGTCCGCATAGTGCATGGCACCTCCGACCCCGTCTTTCGAAGCTTCGGCCACGATGACTATACTGCTGTTCTTGCTTTTCCGGACTCCCCTGCTGATGAACTGTTCCAGCTGGTCTATGTCAGTCTGGTCTTCCGGGATGATGGCAGCTTCCGCACCGGCCGCAATGGCGCTGTTCTGTGCGAGGAAGCCTGCATCGCGTCCCATCACCTCTATGAAGAATATCCGGTCATGCGATGTCGCGGTGTCGCGGATCTTGTCCACGCATTCCACTATAGTGTTCAGCGCAGTGTCATATCCGATGGTGGAATCCGTGCCGTAAAGGTCGTTGTCGATAGTGCCGGGGAGACCTATACACGTGATGTCATGTTCCTGGGCCAGAGCCTGGGCACCTGCAAGGGAGCCGTTCCCGCCTATGACTATAAGTGCGTCTATTCCGTTGGCCACCAGATTCTCGTAGGCCTTCGTCCTGCCGGCTTCGGTCATGAATTCTTCAGACCTGGCAGTCTTCAGTATGGTTCCGCCGCGCTGTATCGTACTGCTGACACTTTCTGTGGTCAGGTCCTTGATTTCATTGTTTATGAGACCTTCATAACCACGGTAAATCCCCTTTACCTTCCATCCGTTGTATATGGCTGCCCTGGTCACGGCCCTGATGGCAGCGTTCATTCCGGGAGCATCGCCTCCTGAGGTCAATATCCCGATAGTGGAAATTCTTTTAGCCATAATTATTCCTGTTTAGATAAAATGCATTAAACAAAATACAGGCAGGAAGCGCGGCCCTGCCGCACTGCAGATCAATAGCGCTCCATCTCCCTGCGCATGTCCTTTTCCTTGATGGACTGCCGTTTGTCATACTCTTTCTTTCCGCGGGCAAGAGCGATGAGGAGCTTCGCATAACCGTTGTCAGCTATGAACAGCCTGACTGCGACGATGGTCAGGCCTTTTTCCTTGACGGCTCTCCGGAGTTTCGCAAGCTCCTTCTTTTTCAGAAGCAGTTTCCTGTCCCGGCGCGGATCATGCTTTCCCCAGCTGCCCCAGTGGTATTCGGCCACATGCATGTTCTTCACATAGAGTTCGCCGTTGTTGAAATAGCAGAATCCGTCCACGAGGGATGCCTTGCCGGCACGGATAGACTTGATTTCCGTCCCTGTCAGCACAATCCCTGCGACATACGTCTCTATGAATTCATAGTCGAACGATGCCCTCCTGTTCTTTATCTCTACTTTGCTCTTCGCTTTCGGCATGATTTAAAGTGACTTCCTTTATGAAAGATTACAAATGTAATTTATTAAATTTGCATTGCAAAATTTCGAGTGCAGGATGAAAGCAAAAGATATACCGCAGAAAGGGGTTCCGCCGATGGCGGAATTGCCGCAGGCGGAGGAGATAGATATTGAAAACATTGTCCGTCAGTATCTTGACGGACAATATGATCTTATATGCGTATTGGGGCCTACGGCCTCCGGAAAGACAGGGTATGCTGTCAGACTGGCACGGCGGATAAGGGAAATGGCAGGGGAAGGCCTGATTGCCGAAGGTACTGAAGGCGAAATCATTTCAGCGGATTCGAGACAGGTGTACCGCGGAATGGATATAGGGACCGGAAAGGATCTCGGAGAATACGCCGGTGTGTCTTATCATCTTATAGACATCGCCGATGCCGGGGAGAAGTACAACATTTACGAATACCAGCGTGACTTCGAAAGGGCATGGAACGAGGTCAGGGAGCGGGGAAATGTCCCGATTCTGTGCGGCGGTTCAGGACTTTATATCGAGGCGGCCACGATGGGATATTCACTGCCAGACGTACCGGCGGACCCGCAGCTGAGGGCTGAGCTGGAAATGATGGACACACCGTCACTGATACGGATGCTCGAATCCATGAAAAAGCTTCACAACACTACGGACACCAGTTCGCGGAAAAGACTCATAAGAGCCATAGAGATAGCTGTTTACGAGACCAGACATCCGGTCGTCCGCACTTCAGTGCTGCCTAAGAACACATATTTCATCGGCACGCTTGTAAGCCGCGAAGAAAGGAACGCGAGGATAGACAGAAGGCTGGATGCGAGACTGGCAGAGGGGATGGCAGATGAGGTCCGCAATCTTCTGGACAGCGGGCTGAAAGCGGAAGACCTGATATATTATGGTCTGGAATACAAGTTCGTCACGCTGTACCTGACAGGCGTGCTGGAGTACGATGACATGAAAAAACTGCTGGCCACCGCGATACACCAATTCGCAAAGCGGCAGATGACATGGTTCCGGGGGATGGAAAGACGGGGAACCGTGATACACTGGGTCAACGTCTAGCCGGCCTGCGCATCTGCCAATCCCGTGCATGTGTCCGTGCAGGGAGTCTACCGTTCCCAGAGGTCCGGATTCCAGTCAGGACTGACATACGGCCCGTCATGGTCTATGGTGAAAGCCAGATAAGTGATGGGAAGCCCCTGTGCCAGATACTGTTTCTCGTAGAATGTCCTGACTTCGAAAAGGGCGTCGACAGCATCCCTGCCGCAGACAGAGGCGATACCGCTGCCGTAAAGTTTTTCCCTGTCCTCACCGTAAATATCTGTGGCTGACGCCAATATTTCCAATCCGTTCTGTTCGGCTATGGCTTTCGAATATTCGTGGAGATACCTGCTGTCCGTCTTCAGGTGCACGATACCTCCGGGCTTCAGGAAATTCCTGTATCTGGACAGGAAAAGCGGAGACGTGAGGCGTTTCTTTTCCCGGCCGATTTGCGGATCCGCGAAAGTGATCCAGATTTCGGAAACCTCCGAAGGGGCGAAAAGGGATTCGATGAATTCTATTCTGGTACGGAGGAAACCCACGTTCGGCAGCTGGTGCTCATGGGCGAACTTGGCGCCTTTCCATAGTCTCGCGCCCTTGATATCCACACCCAAATAGTTGAATGAAGGATTTCGAAGTCCGAGATCCACCGTATATTCCCCTTTCCCGCATCCGAGTTCAAGCACAAGCGGCTGTGCAGTCTTGAAAAAGCCGCCGTTCCAGTGTCCCTTCAGCGGATGGTCACAGCCCAGCACCTGTGATGTCCCGGGCTGGACCAGGCATGTGAAAGTCTCGTTTTCCCTGAATTTCCTGAGTTTGTCCTTGCCGCTCATGAGTTCTGACGTTCGTTTCCTTTTTTGTCACCCTGCCTCTGGGGCCCGGGCTTCTGCGACCTGTTCTGCATGTTCTGACGGTTCTGCTGCCGGCCCCTGTTGTTTTTCTTTCTTTTTTTCCTCGTCTCGTCGAAACGGGTGATGCTGTCATCGCCCACCGCCGTGACGAACTCCAGTCCGGAAGGTTCCGGCTCGGTCTTGAGTGACTCCGGTTTTTCTCCGCGTCTGTTCATTCTGATGATATCCAGGACATCTTCGGCCGCGAGAGGATACAGGTTCGCGAAACTGCCCTGATCATATGAGAAATACATGATTTCCCTCAATATGTCCGTCTTCATGAGATAGGCCAGGCCGTCCTGGAACTCCAAAGGTCCGTTTACTTTCGGAATCCGGGACTGTGCGTCCAGATATACCGCCGTCTCGTAATTCAGGCAGCATTTAAGTTTGCCGCACTGGCCTGCAAGCTTCTGCGGATTCAGGGAAAGATCCTGACATTTGGCCGCAGCGGTAGTAATGGACTGGAATGAGGAAATGTAGTTCGAACAGCACAGTTCCCTGCCGCAGACTCCGAGACCTCCGATAAGTCCGGCTTCCTGACGGGCGCCGATCTGCTTCATCTCGATCCTGATGCGGAATTCCTCCGCAAATACCTTGATAAGCTGGCGGAAGTCCACCCTGCCGTCGGCGATATAATAGAAAATGGCTTTCGTACCGTCACCCTGGAACTCCACATCACCTATTTTCATCTCAAGGCCCATCTCCGCCGCTATCTGTCTGGCCCTGATCATGGTCTCGTGTTCCCTTGCTATGGCTTCCTGCCATTTTTCGATGTCGAAAAGCCTGGCCTTGCGGTAAATCCGCTTCAAGCCGGCCGTCTCGGGATTTATCTTCTTGCATATCATCTGCCTGGCCACGACGGGACCTTCGAGGGTCACGATTCCCAGATCATGACCGTTCACGGCCTCCACTATGACCATGTCTCCCATCTTCACGGTCTGGCCGGAGGCATTCAGATAAATGCCTTTTCTGGTATTCTTGAACCTGACTTCGAAATAGTTCCTGTATTTTTCCTGGACCACGCCCGGAAGCCAGTCATATACTTCCAGTTTGCAGCAGCCCGGTCTGTACGTGCATTTCAGTTCGCCGTCGTCCGGCCTCTCCACGATACATCCTCTGGAGCAGTCGAACTGTTTGGACTCGTTATTGTCAATTCCTTCCATCGGTCATCAAAAAATTAAAAACATCTGTCCGGCCAGATCGCAGAAAACCATCTTCTGATTCACGTTGCGGTCAAGCAACATCACAGCCCTGTCGACCAGAGCCAATGCCTTTCGGCTGAATGTCCTGTTTGCCCTGGAGGCTATGCCGGACCAGAACGCGGCTTCTCCGGAATCCGTACAGGCAAGATCAGGCATCTTCTGCTGGAACATGAAAATCTTTCTGAGACATTCTCCCGCAAATATACAAAAAGCTTTCTGTTTTTCCCTGGAATCCAATGCCGACATCATATCAGCGGCATCCAGGACCGCCTGCAGGTCTTTCTCTGCCAATGCCGACAACAGGTGCCGGAATATCTGCATGAAACCGGAGTACTCCTCCCTGTCACCCATCGCCTCAAGAGCGGCACCGATACTTCCGCCGGAGACAGATGCCTGCACGGCGGAATCGGCCGGAGCCTTCCCGAATTTCTCTGCCAGTACCTTTTCAAGCTCGTGCTTTTGCAGAGGAAGCACTCTGTAGCTCTGGCATCTGGAGAATATGGTCTGAAGGACTCTGTCGGGATGATGCGTCACAAAAATGAAAACAGTCTTTTCCGGAGGTTCTTCCACGGCCTTGAGGAGTTTGTTCGCAGTCTCCGCATTCATTCTCTCCGGAAGCCACATGATGACGGTCTTGTACCCGTTCTCCACGGAAGACAAAGACAATTTTTCCAGAATATATCTGGCTTCCGCTATGGCGATATTCCCGGACTTGCCTTCTATTCCGAGTTTCGAATACAGCTCCGACTCCAGGAAGTACGGATTCTCCTTCACCAGTTCCCGCCACAGTCCCAGAAAAGATTCCGAGGTCGGTTTCTGCACGTCAATCTTCCTGCTGGAGTTTACCGGAAATATGAAATGCGTATCAGGATGGACCAGCCCGGACATCTGCCTGCATGACTGGCACTGCCCGCATGAATCGCCGTCTTTCCTGTCGCTGCAGTTCAGATACTGGGTGTAGGCCAATGCCATGGACAAAGCTCCGCAGCCCTCGTTCTCATACAGCAGCATGGCATGGGAGACCCGTCCTGAATCCGCCATCGAGACCAGGGCCTTTTTCAGTTCTTCATTTCCAGGTATATCCGCAAAGCGCATTATCTGTCCCTTTTCGCGACATAGTATGTCATTTCTCTCAGGTATTTCCCGGCCCTTGTCTCAGGCAGTCGGGAAATGGCTTCCACCGCCGCACATGTAAAGTCCTCCAGCCGTTTTTCGGCATAGCTGATTCCGTCCTTTTCCCTGACGAACTCAAGAATCCGTCCCGCATATTCAGGATGCTCGTGAATCATGGAAACCATCTTCCTGACTTCATTTTCTTCTTCTACGGAAGAATTCCTGAATGCCCCGATAAGCGGCATGGTGATTTTCTGCTCCAGAATATCCACTCCGACAGGCTTGCCCACTCCGGCATTTCCAGAATAATCGAAAATGTCATCCCTTATCTGGAAAGCCAGACCGAGTGATACGGCATACTGTCTGACAGCATCCTCGGTTTCAGGGGACGAATTGACCGAAATGACCGCCGCCACCGCCGCCGCCTCGAACAGAGACGCGGTCTTGCTGAAAATGATT
Source organism: uncultured Bacteroidales bacterium (assembly GCA_944326365.1). Classification (GTDB taxonomy): domain Bacteria; phylum Bacteroidota; class Bacteroidia; order Bacteroidales; family UBA932; genus Cryptobacteroides. Next base: position 23,548 of record CALVDR010000021.1, read on the forward strand.
CTCAGATAGTCATCCTCACTCGTGTCCCCTCCCCTGGCTTTCTGCAGCTGCAGCATTTCTCCCTCGGCCAGATGTGTAAGGGTCCTGGAGAAAATCGAAATGAGGCGGGGACCGAAATGCTCTGCCGCCTGGATTTCATTCATCGCTGATACCAGCCAATAGTCGCCTACCAGCACGGATACCGAAGGTCCCATCAGACTGTTGAGCGTCGGAGAACCCCTGCGGTAATCACTTTCATCGGCCACATCGTCATGAAGCAGGGTCGCATTGTGCAGAAGTTCGGCCGCTGCAGCCACCCTGATACTGTCTTCCGGCAGAGAAGCGTCTCCCGAGCATGCTTTTGCAATCAGAAGCGAAAGCAGCGGACGCAGCTGCTTGCCCGAATGTGACAATATCATCCCGTTCGTGGAATCGAGCAAGGCTATGTCGCTCTTCAGCGCCGCACGCATCCGCGCATCGGTCTTTTTCCAGTCTTCGCCACAAAATTCTTTTAATTCATCAATATTCATCTGTCCTCCTGATTTTCGCGGCCAAGTTTCAAGGAAGCGGTACATTCTGGAAGGTAACCCAAAAGGAGGGGAAAGCACCCTTTTGAGGCGGCCTCCTTTAGAAAAGAATTGCAGCAGTCAAGGTAAAGCCTCCGAAATTGGCTCCCTTGAATGCATCTGTCACGGCCTCTGACACACCGTCTGTCTTCAGATCGGACGCAAAGTCCATAAGGGAACCGAAATTCCAGTTGTATCTGCCTATCACCTGGAACTTCCAGATTTCAAGTCCGATACCCAGCCCCAAGCCATATTCCCATCTGTTGATGCCGCTCGCATTCCAGGAATTCTTCATGACACCGGCTGCATTCACTATCTTGTTGTTCACGCCATAGCCCACGAACGGTGTCACGTCAAGGAAAGGACGGAACAGCAGAAGATCAGGGCCCCACTGGAGGGATACGGGCAATTCAAGATACCCGACACTCAGATCGGCTCCGGTATCAGGTGTTTCCGCCACGCCGAGCCTGGTGCCCTTCACATTGTAAATGAGGGACGGCTGGACGGAAAATCCCAGCGGCAGTTTAATCTGCAGAGTGGCACCGGCATGATATTGCGTCATGTTCTCTCCCTTTATCATATCAGGGAGTTTCCCGTTCATTCTGGAAAAGGTGGCGCCTCCGATGACACCGTAGCGGAGCTGTGCCGAAGCCATGGATGTGCCCGCCAATACGAAAGCTGCGGCAAACGCAGCTACAAGCAGAAATCTTTTCATGTTTTCAGAGATAATTCCGAGAAAAGAGAGGGTGCTCCACCCCCTCTTCCGATAATCATATAAGAGAATCCAGTTTCGCCGTGATTTCGCTCTTCGGAACTGCACCTACAAGCCTGTCCACAAGCTGTCCGCCCTTGAAGAAAAGAAGGGTAGGGATATTCCTGATGCCGTATTTCATAGGCACTTCGGAAGACTCGTCCACATTGCATTTCCCTATGACGGCCTTACCTTCATATTCCTTGGCTATCTCTTCCACGGTAGGGGCAAGCATCCTGCACGGACCGCACCATGTAGCCCAGAAGTCTATCATGACCGGCTGGTCGGAAGCCAGTACTTCAGCGATATTCGCATCGTTTATTATCTTTTCCATCGTTTGTTGTATTAAAATTATATTTCCAAATATAAATATTTATCTTCTCAATCCCAAATCGAATCCGGACACCGTGGCGGAATGTCAGGCTACAGAATACGGAAGTGTCTGAGTGCCGCCACGATTCCGTCTTCATCCACAGTGGAGGTCACATAATCCGCATGTTTCCTTACATCAGGCAAGGCATTCCCCATGGCGACACCTATGCCTGCATACTCTATCATCTCCACGTCGTTCCCTCCGTCGCCGAATGCCATGACCTCCTCCCGTCCGATACCATATCCGGCAATGACTCTGGAGATTCCTTCCGCCTTGGATATGTTTTCAGGAACTATGTCGGTGAATTCGGGATGCCATCTGGTAGTGACCGAATGTTTCAATGCCGGAGCCAGAAGGGCATCTTCACGCTCCTGATCCAGGAATATCGTGAACTGGGATACCGGTCCGGACTTATACGGCATGAGGCTGGCATACTCCGGCTCAGGAAGACGTATCATTCTGAAAAGCTGCTCCGTGCGTTCCGTGCGGCAGTTCATCGCCACATTCTTTTCGGTAAAAAGCACACACGGTATCTGTCCTGTTTCCGCCAGATCTATGACAGACGCGGCATCGGCCTGGTCGAGGGGATGGCTGTATATGACTTTTCCTCTGTCAAAAACAAGAGAACCGTTCATGCACACATATCCGTCAAAGGGGAAACCGCTGAGGTTGTCCATAATGAGCAGATGTCTTCCGCTGGCTATGAACAGTTTGACACCCTTTTCCCTCAGGGCGTACAGGGCCTCCAGTGTCGCCTTCGAGATCTCATGGGTCTTGAAGCTGACCAGAGTCCCGTCTATATCGAAAAAAATTGCCTTTATCATATTTCCTTCAATTCAAATCCGCCGCAGTGTCATTTGCCGAAGCTTTTGGCATAGTGCGTAGGCTGTGCCTTGGGCTTCTGCGGATGGACTATCATGGCCGGCTTTCCCCATCCAAGGCTGTAAACCAGAAGTCCGATACCTATCAGGATGAACGGAATACTCAGGATCTGACCCATATTCAGAATCATGTTTTCCTCGAAGCCCACCTGAGGTTCCTTGATGAATTCTATGAGGAAACGCATTCCGAAGAGGACGATGAAGAAAATGCCTATAATGGTGCCACGTTTCAGCTTTGCAAGCCTATATTTGTACAATGCAAGCAGCACGAGGCCCAATATGGTATAGCTCAGCGCCTCATACAGCTGTGTAGGATGCTTCGGTTCCGTTTCGCCTCTGAGTTCGAACACAAAGCCCCACGGCAGAGAGGTGACATCGCCGTAGATTTCCGAGTTGAACAGATTCCCGAGCCGTATCAGAGCCCCGGCGAAGCACACTGCGATACAGAGCCTGTCAAGAATCCACAGCAGGTCGAAATCATATTTCCTTCCATAGTGATACGCATACCACCACATGGCCAGGAGTAGGGCTATCGTACCCCCGTGACTCGCGAGTCCGCCTTTCCATGGCATGAAAATCTCCCAGAATCCCTGCCAGCTTCCGAAATAGTAGTCAGGCTGGTAGAAGATACAGTGACCGAGCCTCGCCCCTACTATCGTGCCTATCAGCAATGTATAAAGGAGAGGATCGAGCAGGGTCAGAGGAAGCCCTTCCCTCTTGAAAAACCACTTGAAAATAAACCATCCCAGCACGAAGCCCGAGACGAAAAGCAGTGAATACCACCTGATGGACAATGCCCCGATATGGAAAATCTCAGGGTTCACATGCCAGTATATCTCCAGAAAATCCGACATAGCACCTATGTAGTTTATACTCGTTTATTTCACACCGGCTGCATAAGGTGCCGGCAAAACACAATTTGCAAAGGTATTAAATTTTTTAAAAAAAAGGTGGGTGGGTCAAAAGTCACGAAGTGACTGCGACTGGAAGGAGCGAAATCCCCCTAACCGAGTGATAAGCCGAGAGGTATGGCGGAATGTATTCCGCTATATCCGAGGCGAAACGAGGAAAAGTTATGAAATAACTTAATAGGGGTCGAGAGCGGTTCTATGAGAATGTCCAGTGGACATTCGAAAGCGAACAGAGGGGGTTAGGATGGGTCCAGTGTTAAACTTCGTTTTTCCATTATCCTCACCTCGGTAATTCGTACAAGTACGATTACTCTCGGTTCGTCAATGGTTTCGAAGAAAGACGTTTGAGGGTGACCAAAAATCCCTTTTTGGTCACCCTTCCATATGATTCCGTACTGCAAAAGCCAATACGCCGGAATTATTCGCGGATAGCTGCAATACCAGGAAGCTCCTTGCCCTCAAGATATTCGAGCATGGCACCGCCGCCTGTAGATACATAGCTGACCTTCTTCGCGTAGCCCATCTGGGTGACAGCGGCTACTGAATCTCCGCCGCCTACGAGAGTGAAGGCTCCGTTCTCGGTAGCTTTTGCAAGCATCTCGGCCACCTTGTTCGTGCCTTTTGCAAATGCAGGGATCTCGAATACGCCCACAGGTCCGTTCCAGAGGATGGTCTTGGACTTCATGATGACCTCTTCCCATGTAGCGAGAGTGCTTGGAGCGGCATCGACACCTTCCCATCCGTCAGGAATCTCGTCGTTCCTGCAGATCTTCGTATTGGCATCGTTCGAGAATGCATCGGCGATGACCACTTCCTTTGAAAGATAAAGTTTCACGCCTTTTTCCTCGGCTTTCTTCATGGTGTCGAGAGCGAGCTGCTGCTGGTCATCCTCGCAGAGTGAATTTCCGATCTTGCCGCCCTGGGCCTTGATGAAGGTATATACCATACCGCCGCCGATGATCAGGTTGTCCACCACATCGAAAAGATGCTCGATGATACCTATCTTCGAAGATACCTTGGCTCCGCCGATGATGGCAGTGACAGGATGTTCAGGAGTCTTGAGGACACGGTCTATGGCCTTGATCTCGCCTTCCATGATGTAACCGAACATCTTGTCATTAGGGAAATACTTGGCGATGAGGGCTGTAGAAGCATGCGCCCTGTGTGCCGTACCGAATGCATCGTTTATATAGCAGTCTGCATATGAAGCGAGTTTCTCGACGAATTTCTTCTGGCTTTCTTTCACTGCAGCCTTGGCTGCCTTCTTTTCTTCATCGGTAGCATCCTCTGCAAGGCCTCTCGGCTTGCCTTCCTCTTCCGCATAGAAACGCAGGTTCTCGAGTACGAGGACCTCGCCCGGCTTGAGGGCTGCCACCTTGTCATCAGCCTTCATGCAGTCTTCCGCAAACTTCACAGGAACACCGAGAAGTTCTTCCACCCTGCCGAGAATGTGCTTGAGAGAGAATTTCTCAGTCACACCCTTAGGACGGCCGAGATGAGACATGATGATAAGGGATCCGCCTTTTTCGAGAACTTTCTTCAAGGTAGGGATGGCTGCCCTGATACGGGTGTCATCTGTGATTTCGAACTTTTCATTGAGTGGAACATTGAAATCCACCCTTACGATGGCTTTCTTGCCGGAAAAATCGTAAGTATCGATATTCTGTTGCATATAAAAATGATTATGAGTTAAATCCTTTATTCCATTGCCCGACGGGCAATACCAATACATCCTTGCAAAAATAGCAAATTTCATCGAAATACAATATTTTATTCTTCTTATCTTTGCATATCGGAAACAAGAGGAGACTTCGAAGAAACCGCAACTAAAACATTTTCATCATGACTATAGAGACACCCGGTGATTTCTGGAAAGACTACGAACTCGTGGACTCGGGAAATTTTGAGAAACTCGAACGGTTCGGACGGTATTACATGTCGAGACCCGAACCGAAAGCCCTGTGGGACAAAAGTATGACTGATGCGGAATGGGACAGGACCGTCCACGTGGAATTCCGTCCGGGAGCGGGATTCGGGAAAGCAGGGAAAGAGGACAGCGGCACCTGGGACAAGCGGAAAAAGATGGATGACCAGTGGGTGATAGACTACCACGGGTCACAGAAAGGCCTGGACCTTTCTCTCAGGCTGGGTTTGACGGCATTCAAGCATGTAGGCGTATTCCCCGAGCAGGCTCCGAACTGGGAGTATATTTTCAGAAATACTTCTGAACTGGCACGCAAAGCCGCTGCCGGGGGGCTGCCGAAACCCAGGGTCCTCAACCTTTTCGCATACACTGGAGCCGCATCGCTGGCGGCAAAGGCGGCAGGAGCGGATGTCACACATCTGGATTCCGTGCGACAGGTAGTCACCTGGGCCAGAAACAACATGGAGCTCAGCCATCTGGAAAACATCAGATGGGTGGTGGAAGATGCGTTGAAATTCGCAAGGCGCGAAGCCAGGAGAGGGAATGTATATCAGGGCATCATACTGGACCCTCCGGCATACGGACATGGTCCCGACGGAGAAAAATGGAAACTGGACGAATGCCTGAACGACATAATGAAATGCGTGGCTGCGATTCTGGCTCCGAAAGACAGTTTCATGGTCCTCAACCTGTATTCCAACGGCTATTCCGCAGTCCTCGGGGAAACGGTGGTCAGACAGGCTTTCGGGCTTCCGGCAGACTGCCCCGGTCTGGAATGCGGGGAACTCGTCCTGCACGACAGTTTCGGGAAGAACCTTCCGCTGAGCATTTTCGTCAGGCTGAAAAGATAGCTGTTCCTGTCATCCCGAGCGACGTTTCTGTCATTCAGGCCGATGTTTCTGTAATCCAGGCCGGGCAAAACGAAGTGGATGGGTCCTGTCTTTCGCAGAAAGACGTTTAAGATGTGACCCAAAAACTCCTTTTGGGTCACATCTTAAAATTGTGGAGAATACGAGAGTCGAACTCGTGACCTCTTGCATGCCATGCAAGCGCTCTAGCCAACTGAGCTAATCCCCCATTGCCCCGGATCACTGATCCGGGTGCAAATATAAGTCAATTATTTCAGATGTCAACCCTGTTTCTGAAAATTTTTTCCCGAAAGGGCCGCATATCGACATCATTCAGCCATTCCGGCAGACAGCTCCCCGGTAGGATCGATCAGATTCGTAAGCCGGGTGTTCAGCTCGTCCGCCAGATCATTGTCACCGGAGGCGGCGTAAACATACTGCAGATTCTGGAGATAGGTGAAGACGCTTTCGAAGTCGCTTTCCCTGTAATTGTAGAACGAAAGGAAGAAATCGGCCGAGTCCATCAGTTCGTCGGCAAAACGTCCGGCAATTTCACGGGCCTTGTCCGCCTGCCCCAGATCGTAATACATGGAGATGATTCTCAGCACCATATACTCGTTGCTGAACCCGAGATAGGTCATGTCCAGAGGGAAATTGCACTCCGGAACATTTTCCATGCACATGTCCAGCATTTCGAGTGCCTTCCCGTCCTGGCCTTCCTCCATCAGTTTTTCGGCGACGTTCAGGAAAAGGTTTCTCTGGGACATCACCCCGCAGAATGTATACAGGTTCTGATAGTCCACGAAATAGTCGTTCCGCTTCAGTGCGTCCCACGAGAAGACGTTCTTCATCTTGCAATACAGGTCATCGGTATCGGTCAGGCCGACTTCCGAACTGCTCATAGGCCCCTTTATCGGCACGAACTTATAGGAGAAGCCTTCATACATCAGATAGCTTTTCTGTCCGATATCCAGATCGCCGCCCATTGACAGCATGTTGATCGGCCTGTCCCACTCGTAGTTCGAGAGCAGATCCAGCAGGAAGAGTTCAGGCTTGGTGATAAAGGTTTTGCTCTTCGGCATCTCCAGGACAATCTCGTCAGGGATGCGGTCCGCATATTTTTCATCCAGAATTCCGTATTTGAGCACATTCTCCTTATTCACAGGTACGCTTATCTTCCTGGACATGATGTAGTCAACCATCCTGCCGCTGGTAAGCTCCACTTTTGCCCGCGGATGCTTGAACACCCGCATCACGTCGTCTATGGAAATGACGGTGTCACGTACATCATAGATGAATACCAGCTCGTTCGTCCCGTACAGGTACTGGTCCAGCCCCACCGTCAGCGGAAGAGGGGCGGATTCGTTGCATGCATACTTCATCTGGTCAATATGCCAGTCCGTGCCGAGAAGGGAAGTGTTGCAGATCCTCACATCGGTACGGACATTCTCCACTTCCTGCGCATACCACAGAGGGAAAGTGTCGTTGTCCCCGTGAGTTATAAGTATGCCGTTCGGCCCTACGGAGTTCAGGTAGTTCCTGGCGAGTTCCACGGCCGTGTACCTGTGGCTGCGGTTGTGGTCATCCCAGTTCTGCTGCGCCATCAGGGCAGGGACACCGAGACATACCAGAGAAACTGCGGACGCGGCAGCGGTACGCGCGGCCTGAGAGCCGCCATTGCCGGTCCTGCCGGCAAGCAGGTCTTCTATCAGCGAATATATGGCCAGCACTGCAAGTCCGATCCATATGGAAAAGGCATAGAAGGACCCGGCATAGGCGTAGTCCCTCTCCCGCACCTGGAAAGGCGGCTGGTTCAGGTATATCACGATGGCGATTCCGGTCATGAAAAACAGCAGGAAGGTCAGCCATGTGCCGCGCTTGTCACGTGCGAACTGGAAAAAAAGGCCTATCAGACCGAGCAGCAGGGGCAGCATGTAATAGTGGTTCTTGCCCTTGTTTTCTTTCAGATATGCAGGCGCATCATCCTGATCCCCGAGACGGGCCTTGTCGATGAATCCGATGCCGCTCTCCCAGTTCCCTGCGAAAATCTCTCCCGGAGTCGGGCTGTGGATGTCATTCTGACGCCCTGCGAAATTCCACATGAAATACCGCCAGTACATCCAGTTCATCTGATAGTCCAGGAAAAACCGGATATTCGTACCGAACGTAGGTTTCAGATGCTCGGAACCGGCAACAGGCTTTCCCTTGCCGTCCATGTACGATTCATAGAAATCGATGTATCTCTGGTCACCTCCGGCCCACATGCGTGGGAAAAGCATCTTCCCTTCTGAAGGATATTTCAGTTCCCCGGGCCCGTCAGCATGAACATATTTGCCATTGAGCGGCGCCCAGTATTTCGGCGTGACGATCTCGTAAGGGGCATCGAAATACTGCCCGTAGATTATAGGGTTCGAACCATACTGTTCTCGTCCGAGATAGCGGATGAGAGTGAAAGGATTGTCAGGCTGGTACTCGTTCGTAGGAGTCTTTGCCTCCGACCTTATGATCACTACGGTGAAGACCGAGAACCCTATGACTATCACGGTGAAGCACAGAAGAAGCGTATTGGCCACCGCCGCTTTCCGTTTCATGGTGTAGAACAGGCCCCAGAAACATGCCGCCAGAAGCGCTATCATGAAGAAGGCCGCACCTGTGTTGAACGGCAGACCGAGCACATTCACGAAGAAAAGATCCGTGTAGGCCGCCAGTTTCGGCAGATAAGGTATGATGCCGAACAGGATGACAGCCAGAATGACAGCCGATATCACGAATATCTTCACATATTCCCGGAACGAATAGTGTCCGTCCTCACGTTTCCTGTAATAGAACATGAACACCAGCGCAGGAATGGTCAGCAGATTCAGAAGATGCACGCCGATGGAAAGCCCCATCAGGAAAGAAATCAGCACTATCCACCTGTTCGCATACGGAGTGTCAGCCTGCTCGTACCATTTCGTCATCGCCCAGAACACCATCGCGGTAAAAAGCGAAGACATCGCATAGACTTCGCCCTCGACTGCCGAAAACCAGAAAGTGTCGGAGAAGCAATATGCCAATGCGCCTACTATCCCGGAGCCGTAAACGGCAATGGCGCGGGACACCGGCCAGGTACCGTCAGCGTCCGGCTTCACCGCCCTCTTCGCCAGGAAGACTATGGTAAGATAAAGGAAAAATATGGTCAATGCCGAACAGATCGCACTCATCACATTCACCGCCACCGCAGCATGCATGTTGTCCGTGAACATGGTAAAGAACCGCGCGATCAGCTGGAATACCGGGTTTCCCGGAGGATGCCCCACCTCAAGTTTATATGATGACGCTATGAATTCCCCGCAGTCCCAGAAAGAGGCGGTAGGCTCGATGGTCAGCAGATAAGTCACGGCCGACACCACGAGCACGAAAGCCGCGGAAATCCTGTTCCAGAGTGTAAATTTTCTTTTATCCATCTTGAATCAATGTATCTTTTCCGTTTAAACGGGCGAAGATACGAAAAATGTATACGCAAAACAATGCATTATGAAAAATGAAAGGGAAGAAGAACTTCACCGGCTCTTCTTCCCGAAAAACAATCATACGACAACACTAACCACACTAAAGGGACGCCCCTATCGGACCGCCCGTAGTCGAAGCGGTAGCAGAGCGGAATGATGAAGGATACCCGAACGTATATACCTGTCCTGGAATGACTCCGACCACGCCGTCCTCATCCACCACCCATTCATGACCGACATATGTCTCATCAGGCGCACTTGTATCTGACATATACAGATCAATAAAATCATAATGTATCGGAGCAGGATTATCATATTCAAGCACCTCATCGATATTGTCCGAATACGTCATCTTGCCCTGTGCGACAAGATATTCGGCACCTTCGCTCAACAAAGTAGGCTCTATGGCAGTATCCGGGTATTTTTCATACAATTGCACCATTTCCGGCGTATTGTAAATATTATTGTTCCGGATTGTTATCTTCACGTCGGAAATATCCGTCCCCTCTTCCACCAGTTCGATATTCCAGAACACGCTGTCCCGCTCGAAAAGTTGTGTCTCGTTATCTATTCCGATAGCTGCAGCCGCATTTCTCCATCCGACATTTGCGAATATGTTATTTTCAATGACTGCCTTGGCCGGCTGTGATATTTCCGGTTTGGTACCTACATTGTAAAAAGTATTGTTTGTCCACTCCAGGTAGTTGACTTTGTTGCCGTTGAATCTGACAATGTGTCCGAGATTATTATATACCAGACAGTTGTGTATCAGGACGGTATCAGCCCCGCTTTCCCTTGTATCCACAAGCCGTCCGTTCGACGAAGCATTGTAGGACATGTTTCTGAAGGTGGAATTCTTCAGGAAAATTTTAGAACCTGTATTCTGGATGTAGATGAAGAAGTTCTTTGTGTAGTCGGCAAAACAATGGTCCAGAGTAACCCGGCAATTTTCTCCGTCAATCCGAAGCATTCTTTGCTGGTTGGCACCGGTCATGGCATCTTTTCCAAGAAAATAAATGCCTTCGAAAGCCACGTTGGCTTCTATCCTGATCATATCGGCGTTGATATTTCCTGTGGCATCAGCCATTATCTGGATACTCGGCATATTGCCGTCCCCTTCAGCAGCCTTGATTGAGACATTGTTCTTTATCACCCATTTGCCTTCACAATAATATTGGCCGCCTCTCTCCAGAATAAATGTGTTGTTACACGGGATCTCAGTCCCTGTTTCCGAAGTCGTGACAGTCTGGTCAGCACAGCTTTCGATAGCATCAAGCAGTCCGTTTACACGATCCACGCCGTTGTCTCTCTGCACAAACACAGAACCGTCTTCGTCAATATAGAGTCCGTCCGTAAAAACCGGGCCTTCGGGCTCCGGGACATCATCACCCGGGTCTTCCGGCGTCTCCGGTGTCTTTCCAGGATCATCCGGTATCACAGGATCATCAGTAGAACATGCTGCTGTCATAAGCATCATTGCGATAGCCATAAGGCTGCAAATAAATCTGTTTGTCTTCATATTGCTTGTAAGTTTAAGTGTTATTGCTCTCTCATGATTTTTGACGGGATAACCGTATTGTCATACCAGCCGGAGAACATTTTCAGAAAATATTATATTTCACTCCTATATAGGCACATGTTCCATAGTATTCGGTTCTGACCGGATAACCGGTAATATATCTCACCCTTCTGTCCACCGCACAATTTATATTAGACCAGCTCGCGTAAAGAGAAACATGCCTGTTTATCGTATACTTTAACTGTGCGTCCAGTTTCATGAAAGGTTTTGTGATCTCCTTGTCCGCAGCATCCGAACGTTGCTGCGCCGTGACAAGCACGCCATCCTGATAGTTGCAGGACAGACGTACCGAAAACCTTTTGTAATCATAACCCAATGAAGCATTGAAAAGATACGTAGGCTGGTCTATCAGCCGATCCTCGTAATAAGTATCAGTATTCACCTGTACGAAAGGTGAGGCCCCGGGGACTTTCCCATAATCGGGATTGGTCGCCCTCGACAATGCCGTGGTATGATACTTCATCCTTGAATCCATAATTGTAAAGTTTGCTGTCAGAACGAATCCTTTCAGGAAATTGTCCAAATGATGGAACAACAGCTGGGCCTCCAATTCCAATCCCTTTATAGTGGCCTTGGTAGGGCTGTTAAGAGGATATGTCATGGCATAGCCTACGTAAGCATCATCAAGTCCGAATTTTTCAGGAGAAGTATCCGTATCTTTCAGAACCGCCGCCGTCCTTGTATAGATAAAATTATCTATATCCTTATAGAATCCGCTGATTGTAAACAGTCCCCAGTCCTTCGGATAGAATGATACCGTCACATCATAGTTCTTCGACAAAGCCGGTTTAAGATTTGTCCTGCTCCAGTCAATGGTACTGTTCCCAGGTCTTATAATAGTTCTTGGTGACAACAGGTTATAGTCCGGACGGGAAAGAGTTTCCGTAAACGCCAGCCGTATGTCCATCCATGACAGAGGCTTTATTTTCAGATGAATCTGAGGAAGCCAGTATCCGAAATTTTCAGAATCAGTAGATTCCGTGAATGTAAACTGCTGTTCGTCGGACTCGCTTACACTTACATTTGATCCGCTATATCCTGTATATCTCAAGTATGAATAATCATATCTGACACCTGGGATAAAAGTAACGTATTCACCGAAATTCAATTCCGCCATAACATATGCGGCATATATTTCCTCATGCCCGGTATAATCATTTACAAGCGTCTCAGACAGAAGTTTATAGTACAGGCTCTGATTTGCCTCATAAAACGTCCTCATTCTGGCATCATCAAGGGCAAAGCTGAAGTCGCAATTAGGATAAAGCCCCCTCAGGAAATTTCCTCGGTTCCTATAGTCATTGTCGAGAAAATAATCTATGCCAATCTGGCTGCCATCCTTTGATCCTGAATGGGTCAGATCCGGAAGATTGATAAAAGCAGGTCCATAGCCTTCTGACAAGTCAAAGCGTCTGTAAGACGACCGGATTTCAGCGGACCTGTCCTTCATCCTGAATTTTCCTCCTGCCTTGACATAACCGCTGACATGTCTGCCTATGTTAAACGGATACTTCCAGTCAAGCCACGCACTTATTTCCCTCTCGTTGGTTTTTTCAGTTTCATGGGTCCCGTCATAAAGATACCACTGCGAAATATCGGACTCATCGACATGCTCCGGTGCTATGGCATCGTAAGGAGGCAGAAGTTCTATCTCCGAAATGTCAGTGCTGAACGGATTGCTTATGCGAAACTCCAGTTCATTGTTCCATGGAGACCTCATCCACGCACTGCTGTGACCCGCACCTACCTCCAGAAACGAATTCAGGATATTAAACTCACCTTTGAGGATATTGGACAGATTCGATGTGCTGGAAATTATATCTGTCTGACGGAATCTCAAACGGTTTCCGTCAAGATTGTAATTCTTCGACCTGACATCCCGATCTCTGCCCATATTGCTGAAGATATTGGAAAATTTGATTTTTATCCTGTCTGATGCGATCAAATCGAAATTAAGGTTTATATTGTACCTTGTACGTGCTTCCAGATTAGACTGGATACTCGTAGTCGTCAGCCATGGCCTTACATAATCATAGCCTGGGGTCGGAGTATTACCGTTTACATTATAACTCGCACTGAAAGTATCATTGCTTCTGTCCGTCCTGTCGAAGGCTGCCGCCAGAATAATTCCGAGCCTGTCCTGGAAAAAACGGTTACTGGCCGTCACACCTGCCTTATATCTTCCTATATTGTCAATCTGGGAATGATAGCCGGTCTCCCCGTTTACCGCCAATCTGAGCCCGTAAGGAGCATCTTTCATAATAAGGTTCACTGTTCCGCCAAGGCCATCCGCATCCTTGTCGGCAGTATTGGCTTTCATGACCTCCACTCCTGCAACCATATCCGGAGAAATCATATTCAGGTCGGTACTTCTGTCGGTGGAACTGGTAGACGGCGCACTCATTCCGTTAATGGCTACCGTATTATATTTGGGCGCCAGTCCTCTGATTATGATTTTCTGACCTTCGCCTCCGTCCCTTTGAATCATCAGCCCCGGAAGACGCCCTATCGCATCGGCAACATTAACGTCAGGAAGTTCGCTGAGCTTTTCCTCCGACACGGCATTGATGATTCCGGCTGCATTGATCTGGCTGTTTATAGCAGCAGCCTGACCTTTTGCCTGAGCGCTTACCACAACACCCTCCAACACCTCACTGTCAGAATACATGGTGATATTCAAGGTCCTTACCTCGCCGGCTTCAAGTTCCAATTCAATTTCCTGCGGCTTGTACCCTAAAAAATCGCAACATACAGTGACCTTGCCGTAAGGTACGGAAAGATTGTAACTGCCGTTGGCATCGGCAATGGTACCATGCGCTGTTCCTTCTACAAAGACGGAAGCTCCGATAAGAAAGTCATTCATATCACCGTCCTTGACAGTACCTGTAATAGTCGCATTCTGGGCATGGCAGAATGCGGAGGCAAATAATGCCATTAACAATGTGGTTAAAGTCTTCTTCATAATGCTATTGATTACCAAGTGTCTATATCCTTCATTTGCGCTGTCTTCAATTCCCGATATTCTGCAGGGATCATGTAAACGTTAAAATCATGGCTCGTGTTCCTCTCCAGAGTCATGCTGAACCCCAACATTACGGTCCCGGGATTCGGCATATCATAGTAATGAGGCGGATCGGTAGAGTAGGTTTCAAGCTTTACCCCTTTCCCCTCGACCTTCACATAAAGGCTGTCACCGCGAATGGTCAGCAAAGCTGTCATATCGTCAAGAATTTCGACAGATGCAGGAGTCAAGGCTGCCCATCGGATTCTCACATCCTTATCCTGAGTCCTTATTTCATCGCGCACCGCTGCATAGCAATCATCAACAATCGCGACACCTCTCCGGTAGCTTTCCACCAGCCCTCCCTGCACTTCAGTCAGATCAGTCGCTGCATATACGAAACCATCCCGATCACCGAATGACGTGATTTCAGCTCTGGGCTTTATCCTCTGGAGCGAATCATCGAACACTATCAGGTTATGTGAATACATTCCTATTCTGAAAGGCTGCCATCTCGGGGAATCCTGTGCTTTTCTGAAAAGATCCAGACCTTCCTTTTCAAGGGAATTGTAGTCCTGATACCCGAGATCCTTGAACCACTGATGTCTGCCCCGGTACATGACGAAACTGCCTATATCCATGTGAGAATGGCCATTCTCGCAAGCCCCGCCTTTCAGCCCGACGAAAATTTCGTCTTCTCCGCCGAAATGATTGCGCAGCAATGCCACCGGGGTCTCCCCCTGACCGACAAACAGTCTTTCTGCAGGAGCTGTGTTGGATCCGATACAGTTTTCCGGAGCCCATATGAGCAGGGACGGAAGAAGTCTGAAAGTAAACAGAGACTCGCCTTTGCCGATATTCTGCAGATATTCAATTCTTCCGGCCTCTCCGTAAAGCAATGACCTGTCGTTTCGGACCGAAGCCATCCAGAATAAAGGCAGGCAAAGCTTGTTTTCCTTCACGTTGCAATCCGAATAGTCAAAACAGCCGAACCCCTGGGTGGTCATATGCACCATATAATCGCCGGACCGCATGAAAGCCGGATCATCCTCCAGCCCGAAATCAAGATCGGTCGCTTTTTCCACTATATCCGCGAGCATGACCAGAAAATTAGTCCCGTAATTCCAGTACATGTAGCCTTCCGGGTAATTCCCGTCAGGCCAGTACTCACGTAAAGTGTTTTCCTTCGCAGACTTCACGGACCTGAGTATTATCTCAGATGCCAGTTCAGGACAATCTTCATAAATGGCCACGGCACCGCAGGCCATTCCCATATTACAGACCGCATTCCAGTTGTTTTTCTTGTCAAGCCAATGAAGATTTGCCGGAGAATCCGTCTTTTCCGGCAATGACTCGTACAGTCCTTTCTCCAGTATCGCCTTTCTGATAATGGATCTGGAAGTCTCGCTGAGCCTGTCATAAAGCCAGTCATATCCTATCGACACGGCAGCTGTCATCTCGGCCACATCCAGAAAATGAGACGGATTCCAGTCGGAAAAGGAGCAGACCTGCAGCATCACCTTTTCCGCCTGATCTGCAAATCGGACATCTCCTGTCATCCTGTAACTGTAAGAGAGATAATATATCTGTTTCAAAGCCTTTCTCGACACTTCCAGAAGTCGCTTGCCCGTCTTTACACTTTCAAGTTGAGGATAGGAAAGCATCTTTTCACTCGTCATCAGGATGGACTCATGCGCTTGGGCCAGAAAACTGTCTGATGCCACCTTATCCCGTATGGATTTTTCCTCCCCGGCAAGCATCATTATACGTGGATGGCCGGATACTACTTTCACTTCCGCAGTTTCAGCTGCCGTACCATTATTCATTGACAGACATGTCAACAATATCAGGAAACCAAGTTTGTTACGCATATTATCCTCGTTTGATTCTGTTTGCAAACAAAAGAAAATATTTCTTACTTTATGCAGCATTCCGTTCCGCACAGCATGGATTGGTCAAATTAGAAATGCAAGTGGAATCTGGAGAAAAGCCGGACTGGCCGCACCTTGTTAATATTGCAACAGCCATACATAATCACAAAAACAGAATATGCAGAAAGTTTCAGATATTATGCAACGCGATGTCCTGAAGATGATATATCTTGCCATAATGGCCATATTCATATACGGACCGGTCTCCGGATTTGACGGACAATATAATTTTTCCCGTATTTCGACAAAAGACGGACTTTCCCAGCTATCCGTATTGACAATATTCCAGGACAGCAAAGGATATATGTGGTTCGGTACCCGAGACGGGCTCAACAGATTTGACGGACAGTCATTCAAACACTGGTACAGCGACCTCAACGACAGTTCATCCATCAGCGACAACTACATAAGATGTATTTCAGAAGATTCCAAGGGCAATATATGGATAGGAACACGCTTCGGCCTTAACAGGTTTGACAGAAAAACAGGGCGATTCAGCCATTACTTCATAGACGACAGGAAAACTTCAGGAGAATCGAACACGATCAAAACCATGTACATAGACCGTAAGTCTGACATGATTTTAGTAGGGAGTTTCAGCGGACTATATTCGTTCAACCCCGATTCGGGAAGTTTCTCTCGCATCAACGAAGTTTCCAGACGTGTAAACGACATAAAGGCTGTCGGGGATTCGGTATTCGTCGGCACATACTCCGGCCTATACTTGATCGCGGGGGACATCATATCTTTCTTTTCGCCATTCAGCAGCAATGCCGGAACCGGAACCGTTGCCGTCGACATGATAACTCCGGATAATGACGGAAATCTGTGGCTTTCATCATATAAAAACGGGCTCATATGTATTGATCCTGAAACCTGGGACCATCTTGACAGGTTCGATTTTCCTGACAAACAATCCATTGTAAAAAACGAGATAAGGGCCATGGCAAGCATTTCCGACAAGTATATGATGCTTGGGACAAATGCCGGACTGTTTTTGTATGACCGGACAAACAAACATGCAGACTATGCCGGGCAGCAATTCTCAAAATGTCCGATCGAGTCAATATATACAGATGACACAGGAGGAATATGGGTCGGAACTTATTCTGAAGGTATAGGATACTCCCACCCGTACATTGACCGGTTCAAACACCACGGATTCCCTGAAGAAAATCTTTCTGCCGGGACAGCAGGCCCGATGCTGATATGCAATAACGTCCTGTACATCGGCACAGAGGGTCGGGGGCTCGTCACTTACAGCCTTCTTGACAAGAAATTCCGGAGTTATCCGTGTATACCGCACAGTACAAATACTTTTCGTGACAACAATGTCAAAAGTCTGTACCTGCATGAAGGCATACTTTATATAGGGCTTTACTCCGGCCAGGTTTATCTGTTCGATATAACAGACAATACTTATGTGGATAAATTCGATGTTGCGGGGTCTCCTCCCGTATACGCCATTACAGAATATGCAGGCAAGATTCTGGCAGGGACATATTCATCTGACGGTATCAGGGAACTTATTCCAGGCATAGGATTCAGAAAGGCGGAATTTGTCGGCATAGATTCTACAAAAATCGCACAGGTTTCGTCTTTGTTCCGGTCCGGGAACAATCTGTATATCGGGACAAAGGCTGACGGACTTTATAGATACGATGGCAAAGGCCTGAACCATTACGTCATACAAGACGACGGGTACATGACAGGAAAGATGATTTCCGTAATCAAGGAAGACAGTAAAGGCAATCTTCTTATCGGCACTCAGGATGCCGGTATGAACATTTTAAGATCGGGATCCCGACATTTCGGAAAACTTACCAGAGATGACGGACTCAATGACAATATGATATGCTCCATTCTGGAAGACAGTCACGGAGTAATATGGGTAATCACTCACGGTGGCATCTCCAGACTGAACGATGACTTCAGTGTTTCCAACACCTATACATGGTCAAGCGGTCTGACAATAGAAGAATTCCAGCCATCATCAGCGACAGTTTCTGAAAATAATATGATTTATGCCGGAGGCAATAACGGTTTCATTTCATTCAATCCTGACAATCTGTCAAACAACCCGGACTCACCACCGGTACAAATCGAGGAAATCTTGGTTAACAACGAGCCGTATGAAGTCCCGTATGAAAACGGATTGGAACTATCCTGGCGGCAGAATAATCTTACATTCAGATACATAACGCTCAATTACATCTATTCGGAACAGAACTTTTATATTTGCAAACTGGACGGAATAAAGGACACGACATGGACAGAAATGGGAAACTCCAGAACAATCAACTATGCCAGTCTTTCTCCCGGGAAATACATATTCAAGGTCAGAAGCGCAAACAATGACGGTATCTGGACCGGCACAATAACAGAAATCCCTATACACATCCGTCCGCCATTCTGGATGTCCGTTCCTGCTTTCATCCTTTATATGATGATATTGGTATTATCAACAATATTTGTAATACACTATCTTCTTATCAGACAGGATCTGAAACATCAGGTGCTCACAAAACAAAATGAAAAGATGTTCTACCAGGCCCGAATAGATCTGTTCACCAAGTTTTCGCATGAACTGAGGACGCCCCTGATGCTAATACAGGGTCCTATAGAAGAAGTAATGGAAACCAATGATCCGTCAAAGATGGACATGAGTTCATTCAAAATGGTCCACAACAATCTGAACCGGCTGCGCATGCTTATAGACCAGCTGCTTACATTCAGGAAAAAAGAAAGCGGTTCACTGAAAATCAATGTCTCGGCAGGTGACTTCAACGGCTTTGCCCGCGAAATAAGACTTGCCTTCAACGAACTGGCCAGAATACACGACATTGATTTCAGGCTGGAAGAAGGAAAGATACCGACAGACATCTGGTACGACAGGGCCATGTTCGAACGGGTACTGATGAATATCCTGTCCAACGCATTCAAGTATACCCCTGACGGCGGGACAATCAAAATGATTCTTGATTCCGCGCCTGCGGCCTATGCCGACCGGCAGCCCAAAGTCAATGTACGGTTTTTGGACAGGACCGTATCGGAATATTTAAGGATACGGATAGAAGATTCCGGCCCGGGAATACCGGAAGACAGTCTGGACAAAGTATTTGAACCGTTTTTTCAGATTTCCGACAACAAAGGGGGAACCGGTCTTGGCCTGACATTGTCATCCGAGATAGTCCGGCTGCATCATGGTGCGATATGGGCAGAAAACAGATCGGAAGGCGGTGCTGTTTTCACCATTCTCATACCGGTCGGGCACGCTCATTTTTCCGAATCGGATATTATACACAATTATCAGGACAGCGAAAACATAAACAGATATTATAAGGAAAACAAAGATCTGTCCGAGGCCATAAAACCTGCAAAAGAGTGCACCATACTTATTGTCGAAGACAACCGGGAACTACGGGAATACATAGTGGGCAGACTGTCTGCGTATTTCCGGACATTACAAGCCGAAGACGGCCGCGAAGGACTGATAGCGGCAAGGACACATATGCCATCTCTGATAGTCAGTGACATAATGATGCCTGTTATGGACGGACTTGCCATGTGCAGGGAAATCAAAACAGATCCGCATTTATGCCATATCCCTGTCATCCTCCTTACAGCCAGATCATTGTCAATACAGATGCAGGAGGGACTTAATCTTGGGGCAGATGACTATATAACAAAGCCGTTCAACATCAATATGCTGGCATTGAAAATATCCAACATGCTGTTTTCCAGAGAAAACCTTAAGAATCTTTATGCAAAGGACCTGACAATCCGGAATATGGGTATTGACATACAATCACAAGACGAGAAATTCCTTCAAAAATTAAATGAGGTTGTAGCACAAAAAATCTCAGATACGGATTTGGATGTAGGGGAATTCTGCTCCTTATTAGGTATGAGCCGATCCAGTCTCTATAGAAAACTGCAAGCCGCGACAGGTCTTTCTCCATCGAAATACCTCATGAAAGTCAGACTCCATATCGCATCCAGGATGCTGAAGGAGACAGGACTCGCCATTCAGGAAATAGTTGATGCAGTCGGGTTTGCCAATGCAGCGCATTTTTCCGTAAGTTTTAAGAAACAGTATGGTATATCTCCCACTCAGTTCCGCCTGCAAAATAGCCACACTCAATGAATGCTGCAAATTCGGGAGTATTTCACTCTAATTCCCTCAATGAGGGAAGAGTCTGATGAATACCTATACTCTTTACAATGCTGCAATTTGTGCTTTTGTCAGACCGGTCATAGATGCTATCATCTCAGCAGACATTCCTGATTCCAGCATCTTCTTCGCCACTCTGGAAATACCTTCGGCTATACCTTCAGCTCTACCTTCAGCCAGACCGTCAGCCTTAGCGGTGTTGAGCATGTTGTAATAGTCCCGTTCCGTGATCATCTCTTTCTCGTATTTAAGTTTCACTTCAGGCTCGAACCGCGCGATTTCACAGGCCTGGAACAGACGTTCGAAAGCCTCTGTCCTCAGTTCATCGGGAAGCTTGTCTAAGGTACCGATGTGGGTAAGGGCGAAACACCACTTGTCCAGCATCGTCTCGCACTCCTCCTTCGTCTTCGTGAAGCGGTTCAGTTCTACGAAGATAGTAAAAATAGTCTCATCCGGAACCTTCATCGTGGATTTTTCCCGGAAAGTATATTCGGAAATGATACCGTCTTCCGGGGAATACCGCTGCATGTCCTGCAGGTCCTTGTCGAGTAATCCGATGAAATACACGGGAGGGATGTCGTACACCTGCCCGTCACCTCTCTGCGAGCCCATGTCATATGCCTTTGAAGCATAGAGGACACACCTGCGGAAGAAGTTCGCCTGATGGTAGCACTGGAGTTCGACGATGAACTGTCGTCCGTCCTCACCGCGGCACCGCAGGTCGAACCTTACGCTCTTGTTGAACAGAGTGAACCCCGGAATCTCCGTAGTCTCGTAAGTGATGTCCTTCACCTTCCTGTGAGGAGGGAGGATGACATTTAGGATGTCGATGAGCACGTCCTTGTTCCTCTGGTCACCGAACACCGCCTTCAACCCTGCATC
>CALVDR010000022.1 GCA_944326365.1 uncultured Bacteroidales bacterium
GAACAGAGAAGTTAAGCTCACTTGCGCCGATGGTACTGCCCCACCAGGTGGGAGAGTAGGTAGCTGCCGCTTTTAGGATAGAGGACCGGATGTCAGAGAATGACTTCCGGTCTTTTTTTTTATTGTTACCTGCACTATCTGCATCACTATCGGCTTGAAACGCAGCAGATGGTACCAGAGGCGGCACTATCTGCGTCACTATCGGCTTAAAATGCAGCAGATAGTTCCAAAGCCGAGACTATCTGCATCACTATAGGCTTAAAATGCAGCAGATGATACCAGAGACGGCACTATCTGCGTCACTATCGGCTTGAAATGCAGCAGATAGTTCCAGAGACGGCACTATCTGCGTCACTATCGGCTTAAAATGCAGCAGATAGTTCCAAAGCCGGGACTATCTGCATCACTATCGGCTCAGAATGCAGCAGATAGTTCCAAAGCCGGGACTATCTGCATCACTATCGGCTCAGAATGCAGCAGATAGTTCCAGAGGCGGCACTATCTGCGTCACTATCGGCTTAAAGTGCAGCAGATAGTTCCAAAGCCGAGACTATCTGCGTCTCCACCTTCTGCCTTCTGCCGAATATCCCTTTCCGAGACGGACCGAGTGAGCCGGTTCAGGATATTGTGAAAATGAAAAAGGAATTCGGGTTGCTAATACTTAAAATATTTCTTATATTTGCATATATCATTTGAGAACGAGTTCTGTATCAATTTACAGGACTCATTTTAATTGTTGTTATTTAAAACCAAAATATATTATGGCATTGCATTATATGACTCAGGAAGGCCTCGACAAACTTAAAAAGGATTTGGCGGACGCCATAGCTCAGAGGCCTGTGATTTCGGCGCAGATAGCCGAGGCGAGGGACAAGGGAGACTTGTCTGAGAATGCGGAATATGAGGCTGCACGTGAAGCTCAGGGGCTTCTGGAATTGAATATCTCCAAACTTCAGGATCTGGTGGCCAATGCCCGCGTCATCGACGAATCGCAGATCGGTACGGAAAAAGTCCAGATGCTTAATAAGGTTAAGGTCAGGAATCTGGCTACCAAGCAGATCATGGAATTTTCACTGGTAGGGGAAAGTGAGGCAGATTTCGCTTCAGGCAAACTTGCCGCCACTACTCCGATCGGAAGGGCCCTGATGGGACATTCGAAAGGAGAGACAGTGGAAGCCAAGGTCCCTTCAGGAACCATCAAATTCGAGATTCTCGACATAACACTTTAAAAGCCATGTCTACAATATTCACTAAGATTGCTGCAGGGGACATACCATCCTATAAAGTAGCCGAGACGGAAGATTATTACGCATTTCTCGACATCAATCCGCTGGCGGAAGGTCATACGCTCGTTATTCCGAGAAATGTGGAAGATGACTATATTTTCCATCTTGACGAAAAGACTTATGACGGTCTCTGGACTTTTGCACGCAAAGTTGCCCAGGCCATAGGAAATGCCATTCCATGCAAGAGGGTAGGTGTCGCCGTTTTGGGAATGGAAGTCCCTCATACTCATATTCATCTCGTTCCGTTGAACAGTGAATCGGATCTTGATTTCAGAAAGGAAAAGCTCTCTCTGTCTCAAGAGGACTTTGAACGGATAGCCAAATCAATCGCATCGGAATATGCAAAACTGTAAGACCATATGTCATGCTTCGGCGCTGCTGGCTTTTGCGGCGCTTATGGCGGCATGCTCGAAGCCTGCACGCATTTCTGCCGAGATCAAGGGTGCTCCGGCATCGGAAATCGTCTTGTTCCAGCAGAATGTAAACAGATACGATATTCTCGATACGGTGAAGACAGACGATTCGGGAAGATTTACATATAAGCTGGATATCGAAAAAGGAAATCCTGATTTCGTGTATATTTACAGGAACGGACACAAACTGGCGTCACTCCTGCTTTCGGACGGAGACAGAGTGACCGTTTCTGCCGATACATCCGGGCATTATACTGTATCCGGATCGGCCGAGTCGGAAAAACTGATGGAAGTGGAGCGGAAGTATGCCGAATTTGCCGCCGTGATGGATTCTTTGGGCAAGGCAGTCGAGTCAGCAGGTGAAGACAGCCGGGAAGTCGCCAGGCTCGGCGGGGAAATGACCAGAAAGTATACCGATTATTACAGGCAGTGTGTACGCTATGTGATGGAGAACTCCCGTTCACTTACAGTCGTGCCTGTCTTCTATCAGACGGTAGGCAACAGTTTCTATGTATTCTCGCAGGATACAGACGCCCTCCATTTCAGAAATGCGGCGGATTCACTTTCGCAGGTCTATCCGGATTCGAAGTATGTCAGGGCGTTGCGGCAGGAAGCCGATTCCAGAACCAGACAGCTGGAACTCCGGGTACGGCTTCAGACAGCGGAGCAGATAGGATATCCTGATATCGAGCTGCCGGACGTCAACGGGAAAAAGGTGAAACTGAGCGATGTGGATTCGAAAGCCGTCCTCGTATTCTTCTGGTCTCCTGCGGATGCAGAACAGAAAATGTTCAATCTGGATGTCCTCAAGGATATCTATTCCGCATGGCATGGAAAAGGACTTGAAATATACCAGGTGGCCATAGCCACTGACAAGCCTGCATGGGAGCGTGTCGTAAATGCGCAGGGGCTTGAATGGATCAATGTATGTGACGGTCTTGGGCAGAATTCACCAGTCATCGGACAATATAATCTCCGCAAGTTGCCGTCCTGCTTCCTGATTGTGGACGGAACACTTTCCGACAGGGTGATTTCAGATGCGAAGTCTTTGAGACAGGCTCTGAATGACCTTCTCTGACTCCGGGTCAGAACAGCTTTTTCTTGCTGACAGTCGCTACGAATTCCTTGAGATAGAACGGTTCGAAGTACGCTACGTCTTTGAACCGTTTTTCTTTGTATTCTGTCTCTGCGGGAATGAGCATAGACGAAGCTTTGGGACAGCAGTTGCAGAATACTGCATTGTCATGGGAGATGACAGTGGAACATTTTCCGGCGGCATCTCCGATAAAAAGCACCTTGCCATCGCCGAGCAGGTCACTGAAACTTTCCTGGGAGAAAATCTCCGGCTTCGTCTCCCTTATCTGTGTCCCGCCGGCATTGAACACCGCAGTATAGGCTTCCATCCTCCGCGCATCGACCATAGGCACTATATATTTGCACCCTTCCGGTGCAATGCCTTCGGCCAATGCCTGCCAGACCAGGACATCCAGAGTGCCTACGGCCAATAATGGCAGTCCTGCACCGAAACACAGCCCTTTTGCCGTGGAAACCCCTACCCTCAGTCCCGTATATGACCCGGGGCCCATGCTAACGCAGACCGCATCGCAGTCCTTGACCGATAGCCCTCGGTCATCCAGAATCTCCTTTATGAATACGGCAGTGAGTGATGCGTGTGAATGCAGTGCGCCGCTTTCTTTGTAAGCCGCTATTTTGCCGTTTTCGGCAAGGGCTGCCGAACATAGTCCGGTGGATGTTTCTATCAATATTATTCTGGACATTTTCTGAAAGGTTATGCGAAAAGACTTTTAAGATATGGAAATACGGACCAGGATATGGATCTTATCCCTGAATACAGGAATGAAGAGTCGAGAAATTCATCGGATACCAGGCCGAACTTGCCGTTTATGGAATCGAAGAGAATGATCAGAAGGCCTATGACAAGCACATATTTGAACAGGGAGAACACCAGTCCGAGCAGCTTGTTCAGCCATCCGAGCAGAATGATCTTTATGCTCGCTTCAAGGATTTTTCCGAGAAGAAACAGCAGGGTGACCACGATGGCGAATATCAGGATGAATGCGATGATATTGAGGGCCGGTCCGGATGCTGAAATCCACTGGCCCAGCCACTCTGTCACTGCTGAAGAGAAACGGTAAGCCAGCCAGCCTCCCAGAACGAGAGAGATGATGGCCACTACCTGGGCGATGAATCCTTTCCTCAGTCCCTGAATGACGGCAGGGATGAGACAGACCAGTAAGACAATATCAAGAATATTCATTTTTTTTATATCTTTGCAAGATTAATTAACGTCGCTGCAAAATTAAAACAAATTATGCAAGCTGACGAAAAAAGGAAATAAAATTTGCTATGAAGTTCAATGAATACAAAGGTCTGGATCTGGTGGCAGTAGGGAATGAGGTTCTGGACAGATGGAAGAAGAACAATACATTCAGGAGATCACTGGAAGTCAGGGAAGGCGCTCCTGAGTTTATATTTTTCGAAGGCCCGCCTTCCGCAAACGGAATGCCCGGTATCCATCATGTCATGGCCAGGTCTATCAAGGACTCCATATGCAGATACAAGACGCAGAGCGGATACAAGGTGGACAGGCGTGCCGGCTGGGATACGCACGGGCTCCCCGTAGAGCTCGGGGTGGAGAAGATGCTGGGCATAACGAAAGAGGATATAGGGAACAGGATAAGCGTCGAAGAATACAACAGTGCCTGCCGCAAGGAGGTGATGAAGTATACGAAAGAGTGGGTCTCGATGACCGAGAAAATCGGTTATTGGGTGGATATGGATGATCCGTATATCACCTATGACAACAGATACATCGAGACATTGTGGTATCTTCTGAAGGATATATACGGCAAGGGACTTCTGTATAAAGGTTACTCCATACAGCCTTATTCTCCGGCTGCGGGCACAGGCCTGAGTTCGCATGAACTGAACCAGCCCGGATGCTATCGTGACGTGAAGGATACCACTGCGGTCGTGCAGTTTGAAGTCATCAGGAACGGGGCATCGGATTTTCTCTATGAAAACGGGGATGTTCCGGTATGCTTTATCGCATGGACTACTACTCCATGGACTCTGCCTTCGAATACGGCACTGTGCGTGGGGCCGTCTATAGACTATGTAAGGGTGCTTTCTTTCAATCCGTACAGCGGAAAGCCTGCCATCTATATCGTAGCCGAGGCCCTGGTGAACGAACATTTCAATCCGAAGGCTGCGGACATCCCGCTGGAAGATTATAAGCCGGGAGACAAGCTCGTTCCGTACAGGATTCTGGACGGGAAATACAAGGGTGCGCAGCTCGTGGGCATTTCCTACCGTCAGCTGATTCCTTGGTTCAATCCCGGGGAAGGCGCTTTCAGGGTCATTGCCGGTGACTATGTCACGACTGATGCAGGTACCACGGGAATCGTCCATATTGCACCGACATTCGGTGCGGATGATGACAGGGTGGCGAAAGCTGCCGGAGTCCCTCCGCTGATGGTTCTCGACAAGAACGGCGACCGTCAGGCTCAGGTAGACCGCCAGGGACGTTTCTACCGCATCGAAGATCTGGATCCTGAATATGTGAAGGCCAATGTGTCGGATGACTATAAGGAATATGCCGGAAGGTATGTGAAAAACGCATACGATTCATCTCTGGCCCCGGATGCCCCGACCCTGGATATCGATATATGCGTCATGCTGAAGCAGCAGGGAAAGGCTTTCAAGATAGAAAAGCATGTCCATACCTATCCGCATTGCTGGAGGACTGACAAGCCGGTACTTTATTATCCGCTGAACTCATGGTTCATCAGGACGACTGCGGTGAGGGATAAGATGATGGAATTGAATGATACCGTCAGCTGGAAGCCTGAGTCGACAGGAACCGGACGTTTCGGAAAGTGGCTTGAAAACATACAGGACTGGAATCTTTCCAGAAGCCGTTATTGGGGTACTCCGCTGCCTGTCTGGAGGTCTGAAGACGGCAAGGAGGAAAAGTGCATAGGTTCGCTCAAGGAGCTTTATGCCGAGATAGAGGCTTCTGTCGCTGCAGGAATCATGCCTTCGAACCCATTGAAGGACAAAGGCTTTGATCCGGAAGACATGTCCAAGGAGAATTATGACAGGATAGATCTTCACCGTCCGTATGTAGACCAGATATATCTGGTATCCGCTTCAGGAAAGAAGATGGTGAGGGAAGCCGACCTTATCGATGTCTGGTTCGATTCAGGGGCCATGCCGTATGCGCAGGAAGGTCTCAGGAATCTGGATTCCCCGCGCTTCGGATGCACTGCCGATTTTATTGCCGAGGGTGTCGACCAGACCAGGGGATGGTTCTATACGCTTCATGCAATACATACCATGGTGAGCGGGACTTGTGCATATAAGACCGTAATTTCCAACGGACTGGTGCTGGATAAGGACGGAAACAAGATGAGCAAGCGTCTGGGCAATGCCGTAGATCCGTTTGCGGTTCTTGCGAAATTCGGTCCTGACGCACTCAGATGGTATATGCTGACGAATTCACAGCCATGGGACAATCTCAAGTTCGATGAAGCCGGAGTGGATGAAATCAGAAGGAAGTTTTTCGGAACTCTGTACAATACATATTCTTTCTTCGCGCTCTATGCGAATATCGACAATTTCGATCCGTCCGCACCGCAGGTGGAGATGTCGCGCAGACCGGAGATCGACAGATGGGTGATATCTCTTCTGAATTCACTTGTGAAAGATGTCGTGGCTGCATATGAGGCATATGACGTCACTACGGCCGGACGTCTCATACAGTCGTTCGTTTGCGACCATGTGAGCAACTGGTATGTCCGGCTAGGAAGAAAGAGATTCTGGGGCGGATGCATGGATGAGGACAAGCTTTCCGCTTATCAGACATTGTATCGGATACTCGTCTCCGTAGCGAAACTCGCTGCGCCTATCGCTCCGTTCTTTATGGAGAGGATGTATCTGGATCTGGTCCCTGAGGCAGAGTCCGTACATTTTGAAGCCATGCCGGAATATGATGCCGCCGTGGTGGACAAGGATCTCGAAGAGAGAATGGAATTGGCCCAGAGGGCCTCATCCATGGTCCTGGCTCTGAGAAGGAAGGTGAATATAAAGGTGCGCCAGCCTTTGTCGAAGATCATGATCCCTGTCATAGACGGCAGGGTGAAGGAGCAGTTGGAAAAAGTGAAGCAGCTTCTTCTCGGGGAAGTGAATGTGAAGGAAGCGGAGTTCATTTCCGATACGGCAGGACTGATTACCATGAAAATCAAGCCTAATTTCAAGACTTTGGGCAAGATTTACGGAAAACAGATGAAGGAGATAGCTGCGGCGTTCGGCAGGATGGCTCAGGAGGAAATCGCGGCGGTGCAGGCTTCAGAGGCTGCCGGAGAGCCGTATGTGATGCATTTGGAGTCCGGAGATGTGGCCTTGAACAAAGGCGACTATGAAATTTCTTCGGAAGATATGCCTGGATGGCTTGTGGCTACAGACGGACCGCTTACCGTAGCTCTGGACATTACGGTGACTGATGACCTCAGGAAGGAAGGAGTGGCTAGAGAACTTATAAACAGGATACAGAATCTCAGAAAGAACAGCGGATTCGATGTGACGGACAAGATAGATGTCAGGATATTCGCGGAAGGTGAGGATGCGGAAGATATCTCCGGAGCTCTCGGCGTATTTTCGGATTATATAGCGGCACAGACTCTGTCACGAAGTATCAGTCTGGGACCTGTGTCGGAAAAGGGTTCTGCTGCCGAAGTGGAATGGAATGAAAAACCGATTTATATCGGTGTGACCAGATGAGTGATATCGTGCCGTGCATGGCAGCCGGCCGATAACAGGGATATTAAAGTAAATATTTATAATTATGTCAGAGGAAAAGAAAGTGGACGGAACTGAAAAAGTCCGTTACAGCGACGAAGAACTCCAGGAGTTCAAAGCCATCATTCTGGATATGCTTGAAAAAGCCAAGAAAGAGTACAAGACTCTTCGGTCAGTGGTGACACATGACTCCAGCAACGATATAGAGGATACTTCTCCTACTTTCAAGGTCATGGAAGAAGGGGCCTCCACTCTGTCGAAGGAAGAGGCAGGCCAGCTGGCCCAGAGGCAGTACAAGTTCATCCAGAACCTTGAGGCTGCGCTGGTGCGTATCGAAAACAAGACATATGGAGTCTGCCGGGTGACAGGCAAGCTCATCCCTAAGGAAAGGCTTCGCCTGGTACCTCATGCTACGCTGACAGTGGAAGCCAAGGAAATGATGAACAAAAACAAATAGTGGGGATGAAGCTGTCCAAAGGGACCAAACTCCTGATTTTCGGGATTGTCTTGGTCATCATAGATCAGATCATAAAGGTTCTGGTCAAGACCAACATGACGATAGGCGAACATTTCAGTGTAATCGGGAATTGGTTCCAGATATATTTCATAGAGAACGAAGGAATGGCCTTCGGAATGAAGTTCGGCGGCCAGATCGGAAAGTTCCTGCTGTCCCTGTTCCGTATAGTCCTATTCGGCGCCCTCGTTTACTGGATTCATGGGCTGCTTAAGAAAAAGGATACTCCTGTCGGGGTTGTAGTCGGTCTGACTGCAATCACGGCGGGAGCTTTGGGCAATATTATCGATTGCCTTTTTTACGGGCTGCTTTTCAGTGAGTCCACATATCGGACCGTGGCTGAATTCCTGCCTGCCGCCGGAGGTTATGCTCCTTTCTTTTTCGGAAAGGTCGTGGATATGTTCTATTTCCCTATCATTGATACGACTTTCCCGGATTGGATGCCGCTTATAGGCGGCAATCCTTTCAGGTTCTTCGCTCCTGTCTTCAATTTCGCTGACAGTTGCGTGACCTGCGGGGCAATTTATCTGATATTTTTCCAATGGAGATATTTTTCCAGGGACGAAAAGAAATGAAGAAATTTGCGATAGCCGGATGTGGCCGTCTGGGCCGGATAGTGGCAAAGGCCTGGCATGACGGACTTTTGCCGGAGTATGTTCTCTGCGGGACATATTCCAGGACATATGGGCATGCTCTGGCTTTGGCTTCCGAATATGGCTGCAAGGCATGCGGAAGCGTGGACGAACTGCTTGATATGTCTCCTGACATAGTGGTGGAGACTGCCTCTCCGGCAGCGATGAAGGAGATGGCTTTGCCTCTCCTTGCCGGCGGTGTTTCCATAGTGTCTTTATCGATAGGAGCCCTGGCTGATAATGCCTTTTATCAGGAAGTCTCGGAAGCGGCCATATCTTCAGGCGCGAAGATTTATGTGGCTTCCGGAGCTACAGGCGGATTCGATGTTTTGCAGACCGCATCCCTTATGGGAGAAGCGGAAGCGAAGTTCTTCAATGAAAAAGGCCCTGATGCGCTGAAAGGAACTCCCGTATATGACATTTCGCTTCAGTCCGGGCAGCGTACAGTCTTCCATGGGACAGCAAGTGAGGCGATCGGACTTTTCCCGACCAAGGTGAATGTTACTGTCGCTGCCTCCAGGGCATCTGTGGGGCCGGAGAAAATGGATGTGACGATGGTATCCACACCGGGTTTTACTGGTGATACGCAGCGGGTGGAGATAAGAAACAGGCAGGTGCATGCCGTAGTGGATGTTTATAGTGCAACATCCGAAATAGCCGGATGGTCAGTCGTCAGGGTTTTGAGGAATATTGTTTCTCCGATAGTGTTCTGAGGCCGGATAAGGCAGGACTATCTGCAGATTTATTAAAAAAACACAAAAAAGACGGTCAAACTTTTGGCCGGAACAATATTTTTACTATCTTTGCACTCCCTTTCAGAAAATACTTCTGCAGGGAAGACAATATTGGAGAGGTGGTAGAGTGGTCGATTACGGCAGTCTTGAAAACTGTTGAGCTGAAAGGCTCCGGGGGTTCGAATCCCTCCCTCTCCGCTGAAAAAGGCGTTACAGATATCTGTAACGCCTTTTTTAATTTTAGTGTGACAAAAAATGTGACTTATACCACCCAATCAATGGAAGCGTGTGTGAGTGGCTTAAACAGCCTCCCTGCTAAGGAGGTACTCCCGCTTAGGGAGTCGAAAGTTCGAATCCTGCTCCAGGCTCCTACAGGGAATTGGCGCAATGGTTAGCGCGGAAGTCTTATATACTTACGGTTTCAGGTTCGAGTCCGAAGCACGAGGGGCAGTTTTTAAAGATTACCCCATTTTACAAAAGCCTGATAATAAGCACTTTGCTTTTATCGGGCTTTATTTTATGTTATTTGGTTTTGTCAAAAACTGCTTGTAAATTTGCTTGTAAATAAACTTACAAGCGGTCCGAATATGCCAGTACAGTTCTACCTTTTCACTCGTCCGGACAAGCAGGGCGACCATCCTATAAACGTCTCCATTTCCTTGTTCGGAGAGCGCCTATGCACATCAGTAGGCTTCGAGAGGCTTGAGGCAATATTCGACCATCAGTTGATGCACAAAATTATTTCCATGACAGGAGGCATGATTCGCGGACAGATGAAACGGACAATTGCAATGCTGCTCTTTTTATGCGTCTTTACCCGGGGGGGTACTCTTTGCACAAGAATATTCGCATATCGAGCAACTTTCTGTGGACGAGGGGCTTCCACATACGGACGTATCTGCAGTCGTACAGGATGATGACGGCTATATCTGGATAGGTACCTATTCCGGACTGTGCCGTTATGACGGAACTGACATGATAGTGTATGATGTGTCTGATTCCATCTTGGAAAGTTCCCGAATCCGTTCGCTTTACTTGGCTCCAGGAGGGCTGTTGTACATCGGAACCGAGACTGGAGGCCTGACAATCTTCGATACGCGGAATGATCGTTTCATCAAGACTATACGCGTCCCGTCCAATTATGTCAATGGCGTCTTTCCTTCACGGGATGGCAATTCCGTGATAATATGCACCGATGACGGACTTTCCCTGTTGTCCTGTCATGATGGAATTTATGACCTTGCGTCACTGTCCCTCGGAAGTTTGGTCTCCGCCTGTTTCCAACTGAATGAAGACGAATTTCTTGTCGGAACTCCTTCATCGCTGTCCATTTTCAGCCGGACGACTGGGAATATGTCAGTGGTTGAGGGGCTTTTCGCAACGTCGATGCTCAAAGTGGGAGAGAAACTCCTCATTACCTCATACGAAGGATGTTGGATTTTCGACTTGCCGACCAGGACATTGACAAAACTCAATGACAGCGCAGCCAAATCCGCGTGCCTCGGCAAGGATGGAAGCATTTATATCGGTACGGTGAAAGATGGATTGTTGTGCTATGACGGAAGTTTCAGGCGTACCGGCCAGTTCCTGACCGCGTCAAGGCGCTCGCCGGAAGTCTCCTGTGTGTTCAGCGACGATTCGGACGTGCTTTGGATTGGAACCATCGGAAGCGGATGTTACCGGAGCAATGCCAACAGCCGTCGTTTCAGACTCGGAACCGTGACCCCGGGAGAGGAAGGCGAGCAGGTTGTGGCCATGATGGCGGACAATGACGACAGGCTATGGTGCAGTTCCCGCGAAGGCCGGGTTTCTGTCATGAAGGGCAATGATATTGTACGGGTGGATTCTGGCTCGTTGTCCCGTTTTGCGGGGAAGACCATCTCGGCACTTTGGCAAAGTCCTGACGGCTCGGTGTGGGTAGGCTCTTGGGACAAGGGCGCTGCGGTGATTCCCGCAAAGGACGTGGAGAGAGCCACTCTAGGCAAGACATTCAATATGGTCCAACTTGGAAACTTGCCCAAGTCATTGACTATATACAAGTTCGCTGCTGACTCTTTCGGCCGCGTATGGATAGTGACTGGTGATGGACTCTATCATTCTTCCAGGGGAGATTTAAGCCATCCGTCATCCTCAGTCTGGACATGCTTGCGGAGCAATCCGTCAGACATGGCGTCACTTTCCGATGATTGTACGACCGATATCTTGATCGATGATGACGGCAGGACGATATGGATAGGCTCCCGATCCGGACTTAATAAGATTACGCTGGAAGAGAGTGGGGAAATTGCTGGAATTCAGCGTATTCAGGTGCAGCCGAGACATGGCGCGGGAGAATTCGTCTCCTTCATCCATCGTGACCGCAAGGGCGTTCTATGGGTGTCCGTGCTGGGATTGGGACTCTGCAGAATGAATGAAGACGGAACCTTCAGGATATACAACAAGACCACGAATCCGGAATTTCCCAACAATGAGTTCGAGTCAATGCTGGAGGACTCCGACGGTGACTTCTGGATAGGCGGTTTCGGTCTTGTACGGTTTTCCCCTTCGACCGGAAAAATATCGTGTTTCTCCCGTAAGGACGGCCTTCAGAGCAACTCGTTCAAGATGTATGACGCAGTTCGGATGAGAGATTCACGTATGGCATTCGGAGGTATCAACGGATTCAATATTTTCCGTCCGTCAGAGATTGTGGACAATGCTGATATGCCTCGGGTGTGTATCACATCATTGAAAATCAATGGTATCCAATCTTTTGACTGCCTGAAGGAAAGTTCGCCTGTACGTAGATGTACGAAGATGAAGCTAGGCAGTACGGAGAATAATCTTGTTTTCCGTTTTTCTGCCATGCATTATGTGTATCCTGAGCGCAACAGGTATCGTTATATGCTGGTGGGGCTGGATGATGATTGGCATTTTACTGACGGCAGGGCTCCGTCAGCCTCTTATCTGGGCCTTCGTCCCGGACGTTATACGTTCGAAGTCTATGCTGCCAACAGCGACGGCCTGTGGAGTGAGACGCCTGCCCGCATTGACATTAGAATCCTGCATCCGTGGTACGCCTCGGCGGCGGCGAAGTCTTGTTATCTGGTCATTGTCCTCGGTGCTGTGATCTGGG
This sequence comes from uncultured Bacteroidales bacterium, assembly GCA_944326365.1. Classification (GTDB taxonomy): domain Bacteria; phylum Bacteroidota; class Bacteroidia; order Bacteroidales; family UBA932; genus Cryptobacteroides. The sequence continues at coordinate 12,515 of CALVDR010000022.1, forward strand.
TGTCGGTCCGTCTGCGGCGTCGTAGCGCCAGGCGGCATCGCGAGGAACTCGAAAAAAAATTGCATGAAGAACAGAGGGAGAGGAATGAAAATGAACTTAAATTCCATACAGAGTTCCTGCATGAAATACGTACTCCGCTTACCCTGATAACGACTCCGGTCGAGGAACTCCTGCAGAATCCGAATTTGGGAAAGACCACTATAAGCCGTCTTCAGCTGGTGGGACAGTCTGCCAAGATACTCCAGAAGCATATCGAGTCCATCACAGATTTGCGTAAATTCGACAATGGAGAGATTCGGCTCCATGTGGTGGAGATAGATTTTTCGCGTTTCGTTGAGGAGATCTGCCTTCTGTTCCAGCCGCTTGCGAGGGCGCGGGATTATGAATTCGAGATGGAATTGTCGCCATTGTCGCAGAAAGTTTTCATCGACAAGGACAGTATTGAAAAAGTGATATTGAACCTGATGTCGAACGCATTGAAGTATTCGCCGAAAAGGGGCGGACTGATTCGTGCCGAGGTGTCTGAGATTACGGATATTGATGGCCGTAAAGGTGTCGAGCTTACAGTGTCCAATATCGGAATGGGAATACTTCCGGAGGATTTGCCTTACATCTTTGACCGCTTCCGTCAGGGCAGGAACAACAATCGTGGGGGAATGGGAATCGGGCTGTCCATCAGTCGTTCTGCCGTATTGTCCCATTCGGGACGTATATGGGCGGAATCAGTGCCGGGTGGTCTGACATCGTTTCATGTATTCTTGCCGTATGGAAATTCGCAGTTCTCGTCGAAAGACATTGACAATGAATATGAAAACAGCGACCATATTTCAAATTACGATTCTCTTGCGGAGTTCCGGACGGCAAAAGCGGCATCGATAGGAGGTGTGGAACGGGAACATCTAGTGCTCATAGTCGACGACAGTCCTGAATTGAGGGAATATCTTGTCCAGCTGCTGTCTACGCGGTATAATGTCATTACGGCGACGGACGGCTCTGACGGATATGAGAAGACGATTGCCGAACAGCCGGATTTGGTGCTTACGGATGTGGTAATGCCGCAGATGAACGGATTGGAACTTTGCCGGAAGATAAAGGACAACAAAGTGACTTCACATATTCCTGTGATTCTGATTTCCGCGCGAGATCTTCCTGTCTATAAGATGGAGGGGTATCAGATGATGGCTGATGATTATATCACCAAACCATTCCATGCGGACCTGTTCCTTTCCAGAATAGAAAATCTCATACGCCAGAGGGAATGTATGCGGCAGTTGTTCCGTACGGAGGTGAATCTGGAACCTTCAGCGGTTACCGCCACGCCAGTCGATGAGAAATTCATCCGCAGCTGCATTGACAATATTGAAGAACATATCGCGGAACTGGATTATGGCGTCGACGAGTTGTGTCAGAATGTCGGTTATTCGCGTCCGCAGCTATACAGGAAAATAAAGTCGATAACGGGAATGTCGGCGATTCAGTTCCTTCGTAGTATTCGCCTGAAGAGGGCTGCCCAGCTTCTTTCATCGGGTTCGGGAATGACGGTGACCGAAGTAATGTATGCAGTAGGATTCAACAACATATCGTATTTCTCCAAAATATTCTCCACCGAATTCGGTGTGCATCCCAAGGATTACGGAAAATAGTTTTTTGAAAAATTGCTAAAATTTGAACGATTTGTGAAGTCGTTAAGGAGCGATTGTCTTTATTATTGCACAAGAAACGCGAGAAACCACATTTCTGCGGTTTTGCAATTTTTTTTAAAACTAATAACAATAACAATCATGAAAAAAATCTTTTCATTGGCTGCTTTATGCAGTCTAATTCTTGCGGTATCATGCAGCAAGTCCTCTACAAACGTAGAGACGGAGTTTATCTATAACGTGCCTTCCGAGGCTATTGCCGGACAGCCCGTGAAATTCGAGGACCTTTCTCTCGGAGTTTCTTCACGCGAGTGGACATTCGAAGACGCTGAACCAGCAACATCCAAAGCAGCTGTAGTGGAAGTTGCCTTCAAGCAAGGTGGCGAAAAGGCAGTGAAACTCGTGGTCAACTTCAGCGACGGCTCTCAGCAGCAGGCGGATTTCAAAATAAAAGTGCTTAGTAGTCTTTCTGCAACCATAGAGGCTTCTGGTCTTACACCTAAGGGCTGTGCCAAGAGCGGTGCGGAAATCACATTCTCGCTCAAAGACGTGGTAGGTGAGCCTACATCTTACAATTGGACATTCCAGGGCGGTACTCCTGCTACCTCTACTGAGGCAACTCCTAAAGTAACATGGAACAGTCAGATAGATGACGTGAAGGTTACTTGCGAGATGACACGCGCTTCAGACGGTGCCAAAAAGACAGTAGAGACTTCCATCATCGCCGGCAACTATCCGCTTCTAAAGAAAGATACCAAGTTCGGTTATGATGTGTTCGGATTCGAGGGGACGGATGTCCGCAATGCCTATATCTGTTATGCGAAAGATGGTGATCAGCCTTCAAAGGCTACAATCGTGGACGGCGGTTCCAACTCTTCCAAATGTATGAAAGTCGATGCTTCATCATATCTTTATATGCCTGTCCAGGGCCAGGAATCAATGAATGGTTTCATAGATTTGTTCCATCGCAACAACTGGAGCAACAACGCTTCCATGGAAGTGGGCAAGAAGTACAAGATGTCATTCGATATCAAGGCATCCGCTCCTACTATAGAAACAGTCGAAGAACTGAAGATCGCTCCTTCTATCGGCCAGATAAACAAGGGTCAAATCGGTGCTGTCATGGAGATTGCCTGGATTTATTGCTACACTCCTGAAGGAGGCTTCCTGGATCCGTTGAGAGGTCTTAATACCGTTGAGGACTGGAAAGACTATTATAATGAGGATTATGTTTCTCAGACAAGTGGAGACAAGACTTTGCATGAGTTCCGTTACACAAAACTGACGGGAAAGAACGCTGATATGAGTGACCTGCATTTTGAGAATCTCATCACGGACAAGTGGCAGACACTTTCTGATGAGTTTACCCTCAATGTGGAAGGATATGAAAATGGATACGTGTTCAGGAACTGCTTCATCAGTGTAAGATGTTCCGGTTACGGCGCAACATTCTATTTGGATAATTTCCGTATCGACGAGATTGAAGACTAATAATTGAAGACTAATATATGAATCGCATTCTTGCTTCTCTGGTGCTGTGGGCATCAGTGGGTATCGCTGCCTTTGCGCAGCAGTTGACGGTCACCGGAAAAGTGACGGACAGTCATGGTGATCCGATTCCGTGGGCGAACGTGTATGAAAAAGGCACGACCAACGGGGCGACTACCGACGAGGATGGAAAATATACCATCAAAGTCAAATCCAGTGAGTCTGTCCTTGTCGCCTCGTTCATCGGCTACCAGGATAAACAGCTTTCAGTATCAGGGAAGCAAGTCTTGGATTTCAAGCTCGACTCTGATTCGGAGGTTCTTGAGAACTCTGTAGTAATCGGTTATGGCACCGCACGTCGTCAGGATCTGACCGGAAGTGTGGCGTCAATAAATCCGGAAAAGCTTGAAAATCAAGTAATGTTTTCTGTGGACGACGCACTGAAAGGGGGCGTGGCAGGACTGATGGTCTCATCTACCAGCGGTCAGCCTGGAGCAGCATCCAAGATGCTTATCCGTGGAGTCGCATCCCTTTCGGGTTCTACGTCGCCTCTGATTGTCGTGGACGGTTTCCCTCTCGGAGATGTGGCTACATCTTCAGGTATGGGTATGGCCGGAATGGACTCGCAGATGAGTTCCCTCGCCTTGATAAACACTGATGACATCGCTTCCATCGAGGTCCTGAAGGACGCTTCATCTACCGCCATATATGGCAACAGAGGAGCGAACGGTGTCATCATGATCACCACCAAAAAAGGCCGCGGTTCTTCAGGCCGTATCCAGTACAGCGGTTACGTCAGCTTCCAGCAACTTCCCAAGAAGCTCGATGTGCTTGATTTCAAGGGATATGCGACAATGATGAATGATAAGACTCCATCTTATCTTCTCTTCTCTGATACTGACGGCAATCTCCGTAACTTCGATTTCGGCAGAATCAAGACTAAGGATTGGCAGGACGAGATTTATCGTACCGGTTTTATCCAGAACCATAATTTCTCGATGCAGAATTCTACCGACAAGACTAATTTCCTCGTAAGTGCATCATATATGCAGAACAAGTCCATCATTATCTGTACAGATTGGGATAAACTCACCGGTAAGGTCAACATTGACCATAATTTTACTGACAAGTTGAAATTCGGCGTTGACCTGAACTACAGCCGTATCGTGGATGACGGTGTGCCGACCTCAGGCGGAAACGGATCAGCCATCGGAACTATCATGGATGCATTGATTTCCCAGCCTTTCGACCTTACCGACTCTGACACGCAGGCATATTTCCGTAGGGCCGGGGTACCGGAAACGGTGATCGAGTCTTATCTCAGTTCCAACAAGCAGAATCCTGTGACGATGGCCAATGACATCAAAATGAAGAAGATCCTTAGCCGTACCATCGCGAATTCTTATATTCAGTACACTATCATTCCTGACCTTGTGCTGAAGGTTACTGGCGGCTTCGACAGCTACGCATTGGAAGAAAAGCAGTATTATCCGAAGAGCACGCCGAGAGGACAACTCTATCAGGGCCAAGCCTGCATGGCTAACATCTCAAGCTTCGGATGGATTAACGAGAATACTCTTACCTGGTCTCCGACTTTCGCGCAGAAACATCGCCTGAATGTAATGGGCGGATTGACTGAACAGGGCTCGAGAAACTATTACACGGCGACAGAGGCGTCTGCTTTCGACAACGAGACTCTAGGCTACAATAACTTGCAGATGGCCAAGAACTTCACGTCTTATTCATCTACGGGAAAAGGTTCCATGATCTCCTTCATTTTCAGGACCAATTATGCCTATGACGACCGTTACATCGCCACATTCACATTCCGCCGCGACGGAACCTCGACGTTCGTGAAGAACAAGTGGGGCTCATTCTATTCCGGTGCGCTCGCCTGGAATGCCAAGCAGGAGTCTTTCCTCCAAAACAGCAATACCGTCAGCACACTCAAGTTGAGAGTCTCCGTCGGTGAGGTCGGAAACTCCAATGTCCCTACGGCGGGATCATTTGCCCAGCTTTACAATACCAACACCGCGTTCGGTACGGACATCAGTATCGGACAATCTCCAGTTACACTTGCCAATGAGAACCTTACCTGGGAAAAGACATTGGAATATAACTTCGGTATAGAATACGGAATGTGGAACGAGAGACTTCACATTGACCTGGACCTCTATAATAAAACGACTCGCGATCTTCTTCTTGAGGCACCTGTCCTCAATATCTCCGGATATCCGAAGGCATGGCAGAATATCGGCAGCATCCGCAATTCCGGAATCGAGTTGTCTCTCAATGCATCACTTGTGGATACCAGGAATTTCCAGTGGAACATGACTGCGAACATGACACATAACAAGTCGAAGATTCTCAAGCTTGGCCAGAACGGTGCGCCTATCTATCTGGGAATCAGCTGTCTGAATGACCAGAGTGCCGTGATTCTCCGAGAAGGAGGCAGCGTCGGTGAACTTTATGGCTACAGGGCAGTAGGTCTTTATCAGCTCGAAGAATTCGATACTTCCACAGGAGCGACAGGCAATACGATTTATACTCTCAAGTCCGGCATTCCGAGTCAGGGAGTAGGTGAACAGCCTGGTTCCATCAAACTTGCAGACCTGGATAACAACAAAAAGATCGATGACAACGACCGTGAAGTCATAGGTAATTTCCTTCCTGACGTTTACGGCGCGTTCTCCACCACCTTCAACTGGAAATCTCTCAATCTCTATCTTGGGTTCCAATACTCCATCGGTAATGACATGTACAATGCAAACTACGTGATGACAGCGTCTTACACCGGTGACGGTTCGAACCAGATAGGCAGATGGTTGAAGAGATGGACACCTGAGAACCAGACGAACGATCCGCTATATTATTCTCAGATTCCTACGAAGCTCGTGTCTTCAGTCCACGTCGAGGACGCTTCATTCCTCAGATTCTCGACAGCTCGTCTGACTTATACGCTTCCTGCGAAACTTCTCAGCCGCGCCAAACATATAGAAATGTGCAAGTTCTATGTATCTGCAGACAACCTCTACACATTCACGAAATACTCAGGCTACGACCCTGAAGTCGGTATCAGCCAGAACTCTGCTTCTGCGATTCTTTCGCAGGGCTTCGATTACGGAAACTTCCCTCACGCGAGGACGTTCACTTTCGGTGTAAACATCTCATTTAAATAGGAGACGAATAATATGAAAAGACATATATCTATATTTACGGGAATTCTGCTCCTGATGTCAGCCACCTCCTGTGACTTTCTGGAGACTAAAGTCGAGAGCAATATAACGACTAAGAACTTCTTCCAGAGTACCTCCGACTTCGACATGGCATTGACAGGAGTCTACTATACCTTCGGCTCGACCGAATGGTCAGCCCAGCACCGCTACGGAAACTATTTCCTCGGCTTCCTCTACTGGGGAAGAATCGGTACCGACGAAGCCTTTATTTCCGGCGGTTCAAACAACGGCGAGGACATGATCGGAAACTACACCTACACTCCGGAAAACCTTTTCGTGGAGAAAGTGTGGTTTATGCAATACCTTGGTATCCAGAGGGCCAACATCGTGATTGACAGGCTGAATGCATATACCGGAAGCGGTGTTTCCGATGCTGACCGCTCGCGCATCCTCGGCGAGGCCCACTTCCTACGCGCATGGTTCTATTTCCAGCTTGCCCGTTACTACGGCGAAGTCCCTCTAGTGCTGAATGAAACCACGGATCTGTCCAAGCTGAACACTAAGAAAGCCTCTCTGTCTGAGGTATATGCGCAGGTTATCAGCGACTACGAGGAAGCCGAAAGGCTCCTCCCCGAGACCAATTCTGTCGGACATGCCTACAAGCTCGCCGCCACTGCGCTGAAAGCGAGAGCCTACCTCCAGATGTCCGGCGAACCGCTGAAAGACCCGCAGGCCGCAGCCAAGGCCGTCGAAGCCTGCAAGACTGTAATAAGCAGCGGCCGTTTCGCTCTTGTCAATGATTATTTCTCGCAGTTCGATGGCATGCACGAGCACAACAGCGAGTACATTTTCGATGTCGAGTTCGACAACACTGTCAGCAATAACCGCTATGGTGGACAAGTCGGTACTAATGAAGGACTTCCGAATACGGAGAAACTATATACTACCCAGATTAGAACATTCCCTGACATGTATGAAAGATGGGATGACAAGGACCTCAGAAAGGGCAGCATAAACAAGGAAGGCTACATCGTGACGCAGAACGGTGTCGGCAAGATAATCTACAATGACCCTGTTACAGGTGAGGTTACCTACGAAAGAAATTACTTTATCTATAAGTTCCGTCATTCTCTGGACAAGAGTGTCCGTGGATCTAACTGGGTGGAGTGGAACAATGCCATCAACTTCCCGATTATCAGATATGCCGATGTCCTCCTGATGCTTCCTGAAGCTGAGTATCGTGCTACCGGAACCATTTCGGCTGAAGCTTGGGAGGGACTTAACCAGGTACGCAGACGTGGATATGGAAAGCCTGTCTACACTCCGGATCCGACCGTCGATCTCGTCCAGGGCAATCTAACTTATACCAACCCTTACGGTGACCTGGAGCCTGTCCTCGCCCAGATTCTAGACGAAAGACATTGGGAATTGGCCTTTGAAGGACATCGTTGGGCAGACCTCGTGCGCTTCGGACATCTCCAGCAGGCCTTCCATGACGTGCTCCTTCATGATGAATTCTGGACACAGTATTATGATCCATATCGTAACAACTGCAAGGAAAAGCACTCCATTTTCCCTATTCCGCAGTCTGTCATCGACTCTTCGAACGGAGCGATAGAACAGAATCCTTTATGGAAATAATTGACTGACTGACATGATTACGAATATTACCAGAACAATAACTATTTTCTTCGCTTGTGTCTGCGCCCTTGCCGGATGCAGGCAGACTGTGGATGTACAGTTCGATTCTTCTATCTCTGACTATACTCCCGTCGTGCGGGAAATCCTGGAGAACCATCCTGAAGGAAACATAACCCTCCGTTTCGGCAAGGGCGTGTATCCTTTCTATCCTGAGAAGGCTCCTGAGGAATTCCTTAACGTCTCGAACAATGACAGCGGAAACAAGCATGTGGCATTCCTTCTAAAAAACATGAAAAATGTCCGCATCATAGGTGATGAAACTGATTTCATGTTTCATGGTTCCATGACGCCGTTCGCCGTGAAAGGGTCGGTGAATGTGGAAATCAGCGGAATATCCATTGATTATGATTATCCATGGACCTTCGAAGGAAAAGTATTGTCCAATGACCCTGTAAACAGAAGTTTTGTGGTCAAGGTCTTCCCTGACAACAAATATAGAATCGAAGGTGACAGACTTCTGTTCAGTGGTTATGACTGGGAATATCCGATGGGAGAGAGCATTGTCTTCGACCCTTCTACCCATAGACCTTGGTTCGATACCGCAGCTTATGACCACGGTTATTGGTCCGGAGAAATGGGTGCCCGCGAGATAGAACCCGGTGTGGTGGAGTTCACGAGATTGAGCGCACGTGACGTTCCGCCTGTCGGCAGTATCTGGGACGACAAGGGACCTACGAAACTGAATCGCCTTTACCCTGCAATCGCGGTACTTTGTTCGAAAAACGTGACATTGGAGAATGTCCATGTATATCGCAGCGGAGGAATGTCATTGATAGCTGAGTATTCGGCAGACGTCACGTTGAGGAATTTCTCCACCGCAGCCCATGAAGGCTCCACGAGGATGGTAACATCTTCTGCCGATGCTACCCACTTTGTAAACTGCAAGGGTGTGATTACATTGGAAGATTGCAGGTTTGAGAGCATGTTGGATGACGCCACGAACATTCACGGAATCTATATGCTCGTGGATACGCTGTTGAGTTCCAATATGTTACGTGCTTCTTTCGGGCATTTTCAGCAGGAAGGCAACTATTTCGCAGAGCCGGGAGACATTATGCGTTTCGTGGATAAGGTCACACTTAAACCAGTAGGGCAAGGAAAGCTCATCAGCATTGACAGGACCGACAGAAAGTCTTATGTCATTGAAACCGAATTCGATGCGTCGGCAGTCGATGCGCCGTTCGGACTCGCGATAGAGAATATTTCCTGCGACGCGTCGGTTGTAATCCGCGGATGTACGGTACGTTACAACCGTGCGCGCAGCCTGCTCCTCTCGACTCTGGGAGACGTGCTTGTCGAAAATTGCGACTTCAAGTCCCAGATGTCCGGAATCAATGTGAGCGGCGATGCGAACTTCTGGTTCGAGTCAGGCCCGACGCGGAATATCGTGATCCGGAACAACCGTTTCGAGGACCTCGGAATAGGAGGGAACGGGCCAATGCCTGTGCTCCTTGTCGATCCTGTCCTTCCTGTCATGGGAAATGATTTCTACTATCATGACAAGATTGTATTTACAGGGAACCATATCAGCACTTTCGACAGCCAACTGGTTTATGCCAGGAGTGTGCGCTCCATCGAAGTGTCTGACAATAAATTCATTGACTCCGGTAATTATAGGCCGCTTTTCCCGAATCTTTCTGCGATAGACCTTCAGTCGTGCGAGAATGTGAAAATAGAGGGGAACAACTTTGCCGGATGGAAGGATGATGCGACTGTCAGTCTGCATAATTGCATTCATGTCAAGAATGATTCAGGACTGAAAATCGTAGATTCTCCGAATCCTTATTTTGAAAGAAGATAAGTTATGCGATATTATTTCAAGGTATTGATAGTTGCGGTACTGTCCGTGCTTTCGTCAGCACCGCTTTTCGCGCAGGGGATTGAACCTGATGTTACCGTAAAATATGCAGACAGAGACACTTGCGTATTGTATATGGATATTTATGAGCCTGATGCGTCGAAGGTGACGTGTGAGGACGGCAAGCAGCGTCCTACCATTGTCCATGTGTTCGGCGGCGGCTTCAAGGAGGGTTCCCGTGCGGAAACCTGGCTTCGTCCGTGGTTCAGGGAGATGAATGCGAAGGGCTACCGGATGATTACCATAGATTATCGTCTGGGTCTCAAAGGTGTGCGCGGTGTGACGCAGTCGGAATTTGCCAGTCTTCTGGACAATGCGATCAATATCGCAGTGGAAGATTTGTTCTCGGCCACGGAATATCTTTTGAAGAACGGAGCGTCCATGGGCATTGACCCGAACAATATTGTCGTCACCGGATCGTCGGCGGGGGCCATTACTGTGCAGCAGGCTGAGTGGGAAATCTGCAACAGCACGCCGATGGCTGCCGGTCTTCCGAAAGGTTTCAACTATAAGGGTGTCATGGCGTTCGCAGGGGCTGTGCTGGTGGACGGATCTCTTGGCTACAAGTCTGCGCCATGCCCTGTGATGATGTTCCACGGAACTGAGGATGAACTGGTTCCGTATGATGTCATCCGGACAGGCAAAGTGTCTTTCTGCGGACCTTGTCAGATTCAGAAAGCGTTGGAGTCGGCTGGCGGAATCTGCCGGTTCTATCGTTTCCCCGGGATCAATCACGCTGTCGCCGGGTATATGCCGCAGACCGTCGGAAAGCAGGTGGATTTCATTGAAAACACCGTGATGCGCGGTTCAGCTGAACGTGTGGATGCCGAAATCGTCGATTCTTCTCTTCCGACGTATAAAACTGGGAATGATAACGAACTATATGATATACAGCCAGATACGGATGTTGCGGAAACACGTTGGAAGATTGGAAAGGGAGGACGTGGCATTCTCTGGAATGCGTCTGTGGGACTGCCACATGAGGACCATATTGAGATGGCCGGCGAGAAAGTTTCCTGTGTGTTGCGTTGGGGCGTTACTGCTGACCACGCTTTCCGTTGTGAAAAGTCGCTTGTGTTCCCGATGCTGCGGACAATTCCGAACAATACCCATGCATCGATGAATTTCCGTATTGCCGCTGACATTCCGTCGATTCTTGCTGTGAACGGAAGAAGTCTGATACGTGAGAAAGTGGATTCAGTACGTATTAACGGAATGGTCGAGGTTACGAGCCTTTGGTCCAAGGCCAATGATTTCATCGGCATCGGTCCGGGCGCTGTGGAATCGGCTTGTATCCGGATGACCCGTACCATTTTCCCTTCCACTACGCTTCCTGCTGTCTATGAGAGATTTACATTGAAAAATATTACAGGGGACAATCTTCTGGTGACAGTTCCGCAATTCTGTCAAACAGCATCTACGGACCATTATGCTGGTGTGGACGGAACTTATCTTGTCCGTGCTGAAATTGACGGTGACGGGACAGCGTGGATGGCTCCCGGCGCGGAACGCACGTTTACTGTGGTTTATCAGGCATATCGTGAGGGCGGCAAGGTTACTTCTCCGTTGCTTGCAGGTGCAGCTCCTGTGACCAGGGATATTCCGGCGGAGTCTCCGCTGCATCCTGACGTGGATTCGGAATTTGCTGCACGTCAGGCATTTGTACTCAGCCTGGGCTCCAATCTTGTCCTCGACACCCCGGATTCTGTCCTGAATGAAATGTTCCGGCAGTCCAAGATTCGCGCTACTGAAAGTATCTTCCGTACGAAAGGCGGCTTGATGCACGGCCCGGGCGGGGAAACCTATTATGCGGCCATCTGGTCCAACGACCAGGCCGAATATATCAACCCGTTCTTCCCTTATCTGGGCAATGCCAATGGAAATGAGTCCGCCCTTAATTCGTTCCGTCATTTCGCCCGTTTCATGACTCACGACTATAAGCCGATACCGAGTTCCATCATCGCGGAAGGCGAGGACATCTGGGACGGATGCGGTGACCGTGGCGATGCCGCCATGATAGCCTATGGAGCTTCGCGATATGCATTGGCGAGGGGCGACAAGGCGGAGGCCAAGGAACTCTGGCCGCTGATAGAGTGGTGTCTGGAGTACTGCCGCCGTAATATTAACGAAGAAGGAGTAGTGGCTTCAGATACGGATGAACTTGAGAACCGTTTCGAGTCGGGTGATGCCAATCTCTGCACCTCCACGCTTTATTATGACGCACTGCTTTCTGCTTCTTATCTTGGTAAGGAAATTGGCGTAGGTGCTTCTGTAACCAAGGATTACCTGCGCAGGTCCAAGGAAATGGCCTCAGCGATAGAAAAGTATTTCGGCGGGCAGGTCTCCGGTTATGAGACATATCGCTACTATAAGGGAAACACATTGCTGCGTTCGTGGATTTGTATGCCGCTCATCGCCGGAATAGCCGACAGGGCAGCCGGGACTTCGGCAGCATTGACCGGACCCGAACTCATGACCGAAAACGGCTGTCTCACAGAGCAGGGGAACGACGTGTTCTGGGACAGGGCTACACTATATGCGCTCAGGGGTATCTTCTATACGGGTAATTCTGACATGGCGCTCGGAATTCTTCATCGTTTTTCTCAGCGTCGTCTTCTCGGGGATCATGTCCCTTATGCAGTGGAGGCATGGCCGGAGGGCTCCCAGAGACATCTGTCCGCGGAAAGCGGCCTTTATTGCAGGGTCATAACGGAAGGCCTTTTCGGCATCCGCCCTACTGGCTTGCGCAGCTTCATGATGAATGTGAATCTTCCATCCGGCTGGAACGAGATGTCTCTCCATCATATACGGGCATTCGGCTCTGATTTCGACCTCAAAGTGTTCCGCACTTCAGGGAATGGTCTGAGGGTCACTGTCACGGAGCATACCGCCTCCGGAGACAAAGTAAAGGAACTGACTCCAAGACAAGGTAAGGTTTGTGTGAATTTATAATGCATGTCAGTATTGAAAAAGATATTCAATCGTTTCGCTCTCGCAGGTATTGTCCTTATAGGCTTTGCCTCCTGCAGTAAAGATAATACGAAACCGGAGAAACCGGTTGTCCCGGAGCCTGAAGTTCCAGTTCCCGTGAAACCTATCGCCCGAGAGGGGTGGGATATTTACACCGGACCAAATTACCGTTATGGGCCGTCTATCATTATCAATGACGACAATTCTATTGATATTTGGCTTGCGACACCTGGAGATTATTATGGGACCAATGTGATTGTCCCAGTGTCAAATGCGCAGACTGCTCTTCAGCTTGGTACGACTGGCGTGTTTGCCCAGAAGTTTACATCTGAGAAAGATTTTGGATTCATTTCTCTCCAATGCCCTTCATGGAACAGTGCGGCTGAGGGCTTCACCCTGAAGATTTATAAATGGGTCAATGATTATGAGACGACGATAAGTGGTGCGGCTGTTTCGTCCAAGACCTTCGTGAATTATGCCGACAATTCTTGGCTGAGCATCTACAAGAGCGACAAGGAAGATTATACTGAGACATTTCCAGCAGGGACTTATCTTTGGGTGATGAGCGGCGGCACTGAAAAGTCCGGTATATGGAAATGTACAGACAACGGTTCTACCGGTAGTACCGGAGCGGTTTCCTATGTGGATGGAAAACCTGTTGACGGTCAATTCCGCTGCCGCATAACATCCAATGGTTCAGGCGATTATTTCTGGGACAAGGTTACTTGGCGTCATTCAGTAGACGGCGGAAAGACATGGACCGATGAAGTGGATGCCCTGCTGCCTTCTGACGGCAAACGTGATGCATTTTCTGTATGTGATCCCGGTGTGGCCAAATGGGGCGGATGGTACTATATGGCCTACACATCTACTGAGGAGCCTAACGGTTTCGACAATGACTTGTATATCGCCAGGAGCAAGACTCCATCAGGCCCGTGGGAAAAATGGAGCGGGAACAGCTGGGGACAAGACCCGCAGCCTGTAATTGATTATGAGCCCGTTGCCGGTCATGAAGGAGTGGTTTTCGGTGCCGGAGAGCCGTGTATCGTAGTTAAGGATGATGTGGTTTACCTGTATTATTCTTACAATGACTACCTTGTGAATTCCAACACGTATGGTACGACTACGCGTGTCTCAGTGGCTTCAGCCAAGGATGAAAACTGGCCCGGACATCTTGAATATAAAGGCGTTGCACTCGAAAAGAGTGACATATACGCTCCAGATCATACGGATGTCAAGTACATCTGCAGGAGTCAGAAATTTGTGGCAATCCATGCAGAAAGGCGAAATACCGACAGCAGCCGCATTCGTGTCTGGGAATCCAATGATGGTATACATTTCACGAAGGGGGGACTTGTCGAAGGTGAACTTCGCCGTGGTATCATCAATGCAGGAATGAGCGGAGATGCTCTAGGCCAGGTCCGCTATGGCGTTCAGCAGTTCCTGTGCTATGCCCACAGCGACGCTCCTCGTGAATGGGGACGCTGGTACACCTGGTTCCAGCCCCTCGACTGGATAGATGCCGAAAAATAGCAGCGCGGCCGTCAATCACATATAGTTCGATTCCCGTCCGGAATTCCCTACTAATCAATAATTTTTGCATATATTTCCACCCGCAAGATTAAGACCAATGAAATACAAGTTATTATTTCTGTCGCTTATATTGATGATAAGCGCATGTACGACCAAGACAATCAGGATTGGATTCGATCCTGATGTCAAGGATTATACTCCAATCGTCCTGGATGCAGTCGCAGACAATCCTGATGGAAATTTCACGCTTCTTTTTGACGATGCAACCTATCCATTTTATCCGGAGAAAGCTCTGGATAGATATATTGCAGTATCTAATAATGATAACGGCGATAAGAAGGTGGTCTTCAATCTTGAGGGAATGAAGAATGTCACTGTCTGCGGAGATGGAACCGAATTTCTGTTCCATGGTGGAATGGTACCATTTTATATCAGCAATTCAGAGTGTGTCACCATAAAAGGTATATCATTGGATTATGATTATCCGTTTACCCTGGAAGGAAAAGTTGTCGAGTCTTCTGACGAAGACAAGAGCTTCGTATTGAAGATCAACGAGGAATGTCTGTATCAGGTGAAGGATGGGCAACTGTACCTGCAAGGTTACGATTGGGAACTTCCGTTAGGAGAGAATATCATATTCGATGCCGAGACGGAATCTCCTTACCATAATGCGTTTTTTTATGAGGCATGGAACGGAAACGGATTGAAGGCTGAGGAGTGTGGAGACCGTCTTGTCAAACTGACAGGCTTTACAGCACGCCTTATGCCGCCTGTAGGAACCATTTATGTGGACAAAGGCCCTCATGGACAGAACAGGAGATATCCGGGCTTCGTAATCCATGGCAGCAAGGATGTGAGTCTAACTGATGTGGTTGTCAACAGAAGCGGAGCGATGGCTCTTATCGCTGAGAGGTCTGAGAATCTCTATTGCAGGAGATTTTCTACTCAGGTACCCGAGGAATCAGGGCTAATGATTGCATCATCTGCTGACGCGACACATTTTGTCGGATGCAAAGGGGATATAGTTCTTGAGGACTGCCTTTTTGAGAGCATGTTGGATGATGCAACCAACATTCACAGCACATTCATGAAGGTCGACACTCTGCTTGATTCTCATTCGTTCAGAGCCAGCTTCGGTCATTTCCAGCAGGAAGGCTACGATTTTGCTCAGCTGGGCGATACGCTCTCTTTTGTAGACAGGGATGGCCTTCTGCCATTGTGTAAGGGCAAGGTGACCGAGATTACCCACATCTCAGAGAACTGCTATCAGATGACTACCGATGCTGACCTATCTTCATATACAGGAAAAGAGCTGGCAGTGGAGAATACTGATTACAGGGCACAGGTACTTATAAAGAATTGTATTGTCAGAAAGAACAGGGCCAGAAGCCTTCTCCTTTCTACTCCAGGCAATGTCCTTGTTGAAGGATGCGACTTTGCATCTTCCATGGCAGGCATAAGGATCTGCGGTGATGCCAATTACTGGTTTGAAAGCGGAAATACCGACAATATAGTGATAAGGGATAATGTATTCCGTAATCTGGGTCATGGAGCCTGGGTTCCGCAGGCGGTGCTTCAGATTGATCCGGTGATAAATGCAAAAAGCCGAAGCTGTGATCGTTTCTTTCATAAATCGGTTGTTTTCGAAAATAACACCGTGTACTCTTCGGAATCCCAACTGATATATGCCTTGTCTGTAAAGGATCTTTCGATCAAAGGAAACAAGTTCATTGAGACCTTTGAGCACGAGGAGAGATTTCCTGGACTCGCCCTGATCGATGTGCAGTTCTGTGGCAACCTGTTCGTTGAAGCAAACGACTTTACAGAATGGCATAAAGAAGCTGAAATCAGTATTCACAGATGCGCTCATGGAGATATATCAGATACTGCACTTAAGGTAACTGATCATCCGAATACTTACTATTATGAAAATTAAGCTCCGTTTAAAATTTGGAAAATGGAAACAAACTCGGGTTACATGAGAGTACATCCATCGGCTTTAATGTCCTAAAACTCATGATGACGGAATTAAACGACAGTCCCTAGGTAGGGTTATTGTCATCAATATCCAGCAGTTTCAGTATCCCGGCTTTCCATTTGTCCTTGTCCTGTTTGGAGAGTTTTTCGCTCATGAGGAAATGGAATCATACCTGTTGTTGGCTGCATTTTAAGGACATTGCTGCTCCAGCCCATTTCCACGGATTGCTTCATATACCAGTAATCGACACCCAACGGAAGGGAACTGTTCAGCAGAATCACATGGCTTGCCCAATTGATTCTTGCGACAGGTGATGCCAGGAACAGTTTTTCCATGTCCTCAATCGGTACTTGATAAACGGCGGCTACTGTTTGGACTACATCCTGAATTTGTGCAAGAGGTTCTTGCACAATTGCAACTTCCTTGTTGTCTGAGGATTGAATTTGCGCAAGAGGCTCTTTACCCTTTCTTTTCGGGATAATTGAACCGTATCGCCTGCGCCAGTCTCTTGATGACCTTACCGCCCCAGCCTTGTCGGTTCTGGTGGTACAATATGTAATGTCTTAAACTCTGCCGCAACTGTATTATTTAGACTTATTCCGGCAAGGTTTGTTCTTCAAACTTTGCCGGAATCGTGTAAAATTATTATATTGCGGCAAAGTTTATTCGATATGGATAAAATTATCGCACGAAAACGGGAACAGCAGGAACTAGAGAAACTGTATTACGACGGCAGGCCGGAGTTTGTCGTAGTGTATGGCAGGCGACGAGTAGGGAAAACTTTTCTGATCAGGGAATATTTCAGGGACAGGCTGTCGTTTTATCACACGGCGTTGTCTCCGTATGATGACATTGAGGCAGAGAGCGCATTGGAGCGCCAGCTTTTCAATTTTCACAGCTCATTGCTGAAATATGGCGGAGAGGATTTTATTCCTCCTGTAAACTGGATGGAAGCATTTGAAAGGCTTGAGGCATTGCTCGAAAAGAACAGGACAGGGAGACGCATGGTCGTTTTTATCGATGAGCTGCCGTGGCTTGATACACAGAAGTCCGGTTTCCTCCCTGCATTCGAGCATTTCTGGAACGGGTGGGGCGCAGGTCAGGATGATCTCATGCTTATAGTCTGCGGTTCCGCTACTTCCTGGATTGAGGACAAACTCTTGAATAATGTCGGAGGACTTTATGGACGTATGACATATCAGATGAAATTGAGTCCTATGACCCTGTCCGAGTGTGTGGAATTTTATGCGGACAGGGGCTTGGAACTCAGTCTGTATGACCAGCTGCAGTACTACATGATAATGGGAGGCATTCCTTATTATATGAGTATGCTTTCTCCCGGCAAGTCTCTGGCAGCCAATGTCGATTTGCTGTTTTTCAACAAGGAGAGCCGGTTGAGGGACGAGTTCGACAGACTGTTCAATTCATTGTTCAGAAATCCTGACCATTACAAGTCCGTGATACGTCTTCTGGGCAGGAAGCGGATAGGGTATACGCGGAAGGAAATCGCCGAATCTACGGGAATTCCGTATGGCGGCGGGCTGACGAAAATTATGAAATCGTTGGAAGCCAATGATTTTGTCATGCTATATAAACCTTTTGGCGGTTCCCGGGATGATGTACGTTACAAATTGACGGATCCTTTCCTGATGTTTTATCTGAATTTTGTTGATGGGGCAAAAGTGACGTCTGACGGATATTGGTCGCAGTTCGAGAATACTCCGAAACTTTATGCATGGAGAGGTTTCGCGTTTGAGAATCTGTGTTTTTGCCACCTGTCGGAAATCAAGCGTGCTCTGGGTATTTCAGGTGTTTACTCTGAATCATCGGTATGGATACAGAGGGGAGAGGACGGCCGCCGCGGTACGCAGGTCGATATGCTGATAGACAGGGCGGACAGGGTGATTGATTTGTGCGAGATGAAATTTACCGAAGGCGAATATTCGGTGGACAAGGACGAAGATCTGGCCTTGAGGAACAGGAGGCAGGTGTTCATGGGTGAAACTCGGACCAGAAAGGCAGTCCATCTGGTTCTGATCACTACATATGGACTTGTCAGAAACCGCTGGTCTTCAGTATACCAGAATGTCATCACGGCAGAAGACCTTATCGGTCAATGAAACTTGTGGAATCTAATGACGGAGGCATGCGGATATGGCGAAAATATATCAGTTGAAAAGGATGGCCGTCATCCTCAACAGGCTAAGCGGAGGCCGGAGTATCAGTCCCGGAGATCTTGCAGAGTATGTGTCGCGTACCATGTCACTTTTTGATGACAGCCGTTCCGAAGTATCTCTGCGAACCATACAGCGTGACATAGAGACTATAGGAGAACTTTTCCATATCTGCATAACATGCGGGCCGGACAGGAAATACCGCATAACGGACTGTGGAGGCAGCGCTGATGATTACGAGTCCATGCTATTGAATTTCGAACTGCTCAGTTCAATAGATGCTGACACAGTCCTGCAGAAATATGTCTTGTCGGAACATCGCAGGCCGGCATTCAGCGTGGATATTTCCGATTTGCTGTTTGCTGTCAGGGAATTCCATCCTGTAGAATTTGATTATACTTTGGTGCGTCACGGCGGCAAGGTGGTGCATAAAAAACTGAAGCCTCATTTTCTGAAAGAGTCTCAGCAGAGATGGTATCTGGCCGGATTCGATGCGGACGGCGCATTGAAGACATTCGGTTTGGACAGGATGCAGAACGTATCTGTGCTCAAGGACGAAAGGTTTGTCAGGGATGAAAGTATCGATATTCCGGCCTTGTTCAGTGAAAGTTTCGGTATATGGAACGATCCTTCGGATCCGGTAGAGGAAATTGTGCTCAAGTACGATAAATTGGACGGAGCATTCGTGAAGACCCTGCCCTTGCACTCTTCCCAGGAGATACTTTCCGACACTACAGACGGGCTCATTGTCAGACTCAGGCTGCGCATAACCAACGATTTCGTGATGGCTCTTCTTGCCCGGAGCCGTTCCGTCGAAGTCATATCTCCGGAACACCTACGTCGTCGGCTGCACGACGTCTATGTCGCAGCCCTTGAGCGGAACCGTTGAAAAATTTTCCGTAGTTTCCCTCCGGACGACATGTTTTGTCGCCCGGAGGGCTTAATTTTGCCTGAAAACTAACGCAATACCCCTCAATGAGTTTGTTTTTACAGGGACATTTTCTAAATTTGCCCATAGCAGGCCGAAATGCCTGCAATGACATATTGACTGATGAAAGTGTTTCAGCTTTTATCCTTGAATCGAAATCTGGCAAATTTCATTGTGCCGAGGATAAGCAGTACGGACACTCATCACCGTGTTTCGTTATGTATCGTTCGATATATACCGACGGTGTGGGGTATTGTTTATCGGCACAAGGGCTTACCAGAGCCTCGATTCGGTAGACTGATGACTCCACACTTTCTTTTTGATTACCTAGGTATGAGGCTGTTCTGTATGAAAAGAAAGTGCTGAAAAGAGGATGGAAAGATGAAACAAGACGAAAAAACATCATTGCTGGAAGATGATAATAACAAAATCCGTCATTTGCGAACGATGTCGGTAATATCGAGGATTGTTGAATATATTCTGTTTTTTATGGTCTTGACCAGACTTTTGGATACGTGTTCTTAATAAATGAAAAACTATGACAGTAAAGGAATTATTAGACAAAGTAGGACTGAAGAATTGTTCTACTGTAAGATGGGGTGAAGAAGTCCGGACGGGAATGTGCGGTGTTTATATAGTATCCTCCAATATTGCACCGGAAGACGGAACCGGTGCAGGAAATATAGAATTTGACGAATATGCAATCAAATATTGGATAAATAGATTGCCGGACTTTACCATTGACGGACTGCCGCCTACCGTGGATGCGATAGAAAAGAGACTGTCCGAATTCTGGATACCTGAAGAAAATATCCTGTATATAGGCATGACGCAAAGTTCCTTGTCCAAAAGGATTCATGGCTATTATATTACCGGGATAGGCGACAGAAGACCGCACTCCGGAGGCCAGTGGCTCAAGACACTGAAGAATATCGGCGGTCTTTATGTCCATTACACGACTGTTTCATTGCCTGAACAGGCACCATGGGCGGAAGAAAAACTGCTGGGGTATTTTATCGAAGAAACAGGGAGGCTCCCGTTTGCGAATCTGGAAGGTCCGTGTGGGAGGAAACAGCATGGCCTGAAGAATCAGAGAGAGAAGAAATAAAATTAAGAATCATGCCGGTTATTGATATCATAAAGTGGGAAATCAATGATAAGGAGTTTTGCCACAAATACCCGTCTGACAATATAAGCATGGGGGCTCAGCTGGTCGTATATCCGGGCCAGACCGCTTTCTTCGTCCGCGGAGGCAAGATTTGTGACAGTTTCGGTCAGGGGACATATACTATCCAGTCAGATAATATCCCGATACTTGACGCTCTTATCAATGTGCCGTTCGGTTCCGCGCCCGGGGATGCCGCTTCAGGAAAATCAAAATCTCCGTTTAAGGCAGAAGTATGGTTTGTAAATACGGTGACGCGGCTTGACCTGAAATGGGGGACACCTGTGCCGCTGCAGCTCGAAGATCCGAAATACAATATCATCGTTCCTGTCGGTGCATTCGGGCAGTATGGTATAAAAATATGCGATCCTGCGCTTTTCCTTGCAACGCTGATAGGCAATATGCCCGGATTTACAGTCACCCAGATAGAAGCATACGTCAAGGGAAAACTTTTAGGACATCTTAACGGGATTTTGGCGCATTATATAGCGATAGACGGGATTTCGATTCTTGATATCAATTCAAGGCTGAAGGAGATGTCCGGCAAATGCGAAGACGAACTCAATAAGGTCTTTCCAGCATACGGGATAGAAATAACGGAATTTTCCATAATTTCAATTTCTGTTCCGGATGATGATCCGAGTGTCGTGAAACTGAAAGACGCCAAGGATATGGCTGCCCGGATACGCATAACAGGCAGGGATATTTATCAGATGGAAAGGACGTTCGATGTATTGGAAAAGGCTGCCCGGAATGAAGGGAACGGAGGACAGATGCTGTCAATGGGGGCAGGTCTCGGTGTCGGGATTGGAGTGGGCAATATCATGGGTAACATGGCAGGTTCCCAGCTCGGTTCAGGATTGCAGCAACCTCCTCCGGTATTACAGAAAACTTATTTTATGTATCTCGACGGACAGCAGATAGGAGGATTGTCTGCAGAAGCCGTAGCCCGATATATCCGCACTGGAGAAGCGGATGGAAAAACATTGTGCTGGACTGCCGGGATGGCCGGATGGGCAGCATTGGACTCTTTTCCGGAATTTAATGATGCTTTCTCAATGCGGAATGCAACGCCACCACCCATATCTGAATAAAAAAACGTGAAATCCGATGAAAAGAATACCGTTACATATTTTAGTGTTGATTTTCGGAGCCATCGTTCTCTTGATGAATACGCTCACCGGCTTTGTGTTGACAGCATATCATCTGTTCAATATGTGCCTTAACGATATAATAATCGTTTTTACGACATTGCTCATATATTTTGCAGTAAAAAGCCGGCTTAAAACCGCTTTCCGGATTTCATTGCCGGTCATTTTTTCGGTATGCGGCATAATACAGTTTGTGGCAGGACATTTTTCTCCTGCAGGAATAACGGATAATTATGTTCTGATCGGCATCTTCATATTGGCGATTATTGAATTACTGATATTGTTGCTTGTCCCTAACATTACGGAGCAGCGCCGGAATATGTAAGATGGGGACGAAAATCATCAGATGCAGATCCTGCGGAGCGCCGCTTCCTGCCGGAGTCGCAGAATGTGAATTCTGCGGCAGGCCGGTGTCATTGCCAAAGATAAGGCCTCTTGCGGAGGCAGATATCAAGGCGAAGGATACGATCGGGCAGAGGGTAGTCAAAGCGTTGACAAAGCCGAAGCCATTTGATGAAATATGCGTCGGATGTAATAGTTCATTTTGTTCCGCTTGTTCAAAACTGGAAAAATACCTGCGCTCTCATCCGGAAATTAAAAAATGCGACACGAGGATAGTAGATGTCGTATTGCATGGATACAGTAAATTATGCCGGGTATCTCATGATTCATACGGGTTCACTATAGACATCTGTCTGCTGGACAGCTATATGAAAGCAAGATTCAAAAGCTGGAAATACAGAAAGTCCTTTGTGAAGGCTCCTGACAAATATGATAATCTCCATAATTTCTTCCAAGGGGTAGTCGATCGGTTCGATTATGAAATGATGACCAGATCCCATGATTATGCGGAATTGCAGGGAATTGTCGATGATTTCATCGGGAATGTAGTGAACCTGCCTCCAAACACGATTGGGATTAGAATTCATAAAATACGTAGAGCCGATATCCTCGGGCCGGAAGACGAAAGGAGCAATAAGCAAAATGAAAAAAAGGATGACGGGATTACCGCTGAATATCTGAAACACAGACAAAATCAAGGAGAAATAAAGAGATTGAAGAAAAAAGTGATCCGACGCAGTGTTACGTGTTTTGTATTTCTTTTGTATATAATTATTCATCACTATATTTACGTGTAAAAAACGAGAGATAAAGATGGGAACTCCAGTTGAAAGCCGTTGTGCATTATATGCGGCATATTCCAGAATTTTGGAATATGGCAGAAAAAATCTGCTTACTACGTATGTCAAGGATATATCTTTTTCCAAGGGCAGCGTGGAATTTTCGAGAATGGAGAACAATCAGGATGCAGCCATATATTTGCTCTTATATTATGGAATCCATTCAGAGTATAAAGAAGATATTTCTTCATTGGTGTCGGAAATCAAAAGCATGCTGATTGGCAGGATTGATTTCGATTGCAGCCGTATTGAAGCGGCGGATGTCGTCAGCTTGTTCGATTCCGAGGTTTCCCATATCCCGTTCGAAGGTTATGATGAGAGGACGGCGAAAATGGATTATGAAAATCTGCAAAAAGAATTGTTGCCATCGGTTTTAGGTACAAGTAATATTTATGAGCCGTTTGCTTCCCTGCCTTCTTTCTGCCTGCCTTCTTCCTGTAAATATTCTTCAGACAGAAATGAATATCTGATATTGACAGTATATACATTGTTGGCAAGAGAAGCCCTGAAAAGCAGAATAATGTATGATGGTGATTGGTCGTTCGGGGAAATATCGGTTTTCGGAGATGAAGGGGCTGAATTCCTGATTCCCGGGACTAAATTCCATGGGATGGTTTTATATGGTCTGAAAACTGCGGAGACGATGGAGATGAAGATCAAGGAAGGGCTGGATTTGCTGGATGACAATGGAGTGATGGCGGTTCTGGATTTCGATTTTGTCATAGATGACAGTATTTTTGGGGATATGTCGGGTGAAGATCGCAGTATGAACTTGAGAAAGTACTTGGTTGACAATAATCTCCTTGATGCCATTTATTCCGGCTATATTGAAGTAGGGGATGACGATGCTTCAATGTATGTCCTGAAAAAGGGCAGAAAAGATGATAAGGTGCACATTATAGATACTGTTTATAGTTTGAATAAATATGCGAATGAACATACAGTGGATGTCGTCACTGCTTCTATTATCAAGGAATACGGATATTCTTTTTCTGCTAAGGATTTGAGAGGTGTCCCTCAATTGACGCCAGACGAGCTGCCGTACAGTATGAGTGTATTGCTGGATGATTATTATCAGGAATCGTCTAATGATGCCGAGGGCCGTGTTTTCGTATTTGAGGATTTCGTGCGGGTAAAGAACAGGGACTTGTCTTCATTTATTGTTACGCCTGAAATCTTGGACATACATCCGGTGGATGCTTCATATAAAAAGGCTGCCGAGCCAGTCATCGTGATCAGTCCTTATATAGGGAAACTGGAAATGGCTTACGTCAAAGCTTCAAAGGAATATCCTGTGTATTTTCCGGATTACTGTTTCGTCAGAAAAGTAAAGGAAGAAGCGGTGTTGCCTGAGTATATTTATTATCTGCTTCAGAACGGGACAATGCAGCGGGTCTTTGACTCCTGTGAAGGTTACAGTTGGGAAAGTGCAGGGTCTGAATGGGGGTTGTTTTACGGGATGGTGGAAAAGGTGCCGGTTCCGATATCTTTGGAAGAGCAGAAAAAGCGCATTGCGGATGCTGAGCTTATCTGGAAAGTGGAAACTGACAAGGAGACCGCCCGCGAAAGGCTTTTCAATCAGAAAGAGTGGCTGAATGAAAGACATATCCGTACCATTAAACATAGATTGCGGGATGAATTGACACCTTTGGCCGATGGCCTTGACAGATTGCAGTCTGCTATGGCCCGCCATTCAGGACAATTGAATGTCTCGGACATAATCGGCTTGAGGAGTGGGCAGACTGTCGGGGAGCTTGTTTCAAGTCTGGTATATGTTTCGGGGCAAATGTCGAAAAGTCTTGATGATCTGACGTCAATAGAAGATTTAGACAAACCGGAATTATATGATATAGTCTCTTTGACTGAAAATTATATCAGCAAACATCATGTAGGTAGTGGAAAATACAAAATTGAATTTATAGATAACACAAGGTGCCGGCATCCTGAAATAAGGATTTCAGAAAGGAATTTTACCGAGATGATTGATTATGTCATTTCCAATGCCGAACGGCATGGCTTCCGTGATGAGCCAGGGAAAGACTATGTCGTCAGAATTTCCGTTTCAGTGACAAATGAAGGAAATTGTGTGATTCTTATTGAAAACAACGGCTCTCCGATGTTCCCGAGGGCGGAGGAAATTTATTTTGAACACGGGAAATATGCAGGTGATACAGGTCATAGCGGGATCGGTGGAGCCCGTGTCCGAGAAATAGCCGAACATTTTAATGGAAGGGCAAGCTTGTGCAATGACATCAATTCGGATTTCCCGGTCAAAGTAATGATTATGTTTCCGATAATTAATATTAAATAATTCTTTAAAAACGGAATGTGCTATGATCAATGTTTTATGGGTAGACGATAATGCATTTGATGAGAACGGGAATCCTACTTCTCTTTTTAATACAGTTACAGATAGAGGAGATGATGCCGGTATATTTGTTCAGGCTTATCAGAATTATGATGAAGCTCTGGATGCATTGAAATCAGAGCCTCACAAGTGGAATGCCATTATTCTGGATATATGTGACGAAAGGGCCGGGCATGGAGAAACCGAAGACGAATTCTCGGAGATTTACAGCGAAATCGAGAAATTTCAAGTGCGCAATAATCAGCCGGAACCGTACATATTCGTTTATTCCGGAAGTGACAGATTTTCCACAAAGGAGCAGCAGTCGATAATCAGAAAACGTGATTACGCAAAGCGGGTATATGTTAAGGGAAGCGTTCCGGAGTTGAAAGAGATGTTTGCTGACATAAAGAAAATAGTGGAAGTATCCCCGTACCATAAAATACAGCAGAAGTACCATGACATATTTTCTTCGGTCGAGTCGTGGGAAAAAGAAAATATAGAGATTCTCTGGAAAATCATAGTGTCGGTGGAAAACGGCAAGTCCGATCCGTCTTTGCTTAACGATATGCGCAAACTTCTGGAAGGCGAAATTCTCAGACCTTTTGAAGATCTTGATGTTTTCCCTTTTCTACCCCGCGACTTTACTTTGAATAATGAAAGTACATATATTTCAATGAATAAGAAAATTCCGGTATTTATACAGAGAGCATTCCATTCATTGTCTGCAATAACAAATGACGGCAGTCATGGAAAGAAGACGACGACAACATCGGCCGATATATTGTCCGGAAAAGCCCCGTATCTGTTGTACAGCTGCATGTTTGAATTGTTTAATGTCATCATCTGGCAAAACAATTTATTTTCCGGGAAAACGGATGATGAAATCAAACGACTCCTTGAGAATCCAGACTGGAAAAAAAAGTAGCTGAGGCGTTATCAGTTTAGGATTAATGCATTATTTCCCCAATTCCTTTTTCAGCCATACTCTCATCACGGGGTCGGGAATGACAGGTATAGTTGGCGGCCGTTATTTGGGCTGCTGCTGGAAATTCCCTGTGATGAGCTGCTTTTTGATGGACTTGCCGTAGCGGTATTCGCCGAAGTCGAGGGCAGGATCCAGAATGAGCCCGTCGGTGCCGAACAGCGAATGTTCTGCCTGACGGGCCGTTTCCCTGACCCTGTCCATGGTCTCTTTCGGGACGATGAGATGACAAGGAATGATGATGGCTACCGGATTCTGGCCTATGGCATGGGCTACTGCGCGGACGCCTGTCTTTTTTCCGCATATTTCGGCGAAGCCGGTATAGCTCATCAGTTCCGGGTGTTCGGATTCCGGTGCGGGATGGTTAAGTTCGAAAAGCTTCTTCCATACCATTTTCTGAAAGGTGCTGCCGAATAGACGCAAATCTTCCCAGCGGACGCTTCCAGACATCGCCAGCACCTCCTCTGTCTTCATCTTGAAGCATTTTATTTCAGAGACAGAGTCGGCGGGAAGCCTGGAAATCTTTTTCATTATTTCCGTGAAAATAGTGAAGTCAAGCGATATCGCCGCTATCTTGCCGTCGACAGTCGAGACTATCCAGTCGGGGTCTGCGTCCATGGGTATGTCGTTTTAACGTCAGTCGTATATGTTCATGCCGGTCTTCAGATATGGTTTTATTTCATCTGCCGGTATCAGGATGTCTATGACACCGAATACGTAGGCGGCAATCTCATACTGGTTGTATGTGAATGTTATGCCTTCTTCTCCGATCGAGAAGTTGCCGTTAGGCTCGATGCTGTCTGTGAGAAGGCTGATTTTCCCGTCATCGCTTTTCCCGTCGTTGAGGTGCTTCATCAGTAGCTTGGATGTCTGCTTCTCGAAACCTTCGGCAAACACATCTTCCTGTTCAAGGAGTTTCCCGGACCTGAGGTCGAAATTCATGTGCGTCTCGTTCATGATGCCGTGTGCGCCTCCGGTGTAGGAATAGGTCACGAGCTTGTAGCCGAGAATGTCCTTGAATGTACCGGTAGCCGTACCGGTGTTGCTGAATTCCCAGTTCATCCCCATAAACGGACCCTTGTCACCGTTTTTCTCCAGCATTTCCTTGAGACTCAAGTTGCTTTCCCTGTATTCCGCGACAAGGCTGTCTGCCCAGGCTTCCATGGCTTCCGCCGGGCTGAGGCTTTCGTATCCGTTTCCGAAGGCAGTCCCTGTAATGGCGGCTGCAATGGCTTTCCCGCGTTCGTCTTCTGATATTTCCGGATATTCTATATCCATCGTTATGCTGATGGAATCGGAAGCGCCCTCTTCAAGGGCGAAAGAATTGTCATAGCGAACGGATGTAAATTCAGCCGGCTTTTGACCGCAGGATGCAAGGCCTGCAAGTGCTATGGCAAAAGCCAGGACTTTCAAGGATTTTTTCATTATTTAGTGAATTTTCCTAAAGATAATAATAAATTCCTTAAAATAATTAAGCCCGGGCTGTTTTTCGGCAGATCCGGGCTTTTGGTGTCGGCAGGAGTGACGCAAAAGAGATTTTATCTCATCCCTCTGCATCGATTATTCTGCAAACAGCGAAATAATGTTCAGAATCACTTTTGATGCCTTTTCCATGCTCTCTACCGGGATGAATTCCATTTTTCCATGGAAATTGTGCCCGCCGGCGAAGATATTCGGGCATGGAAGACCCATGAACGACAGGTTGGCTCCGTCTGTACCTCCCCTTATCGGCCGTATTATCGGCGTGACGCCTTCCATCTCCATGGCCTTGACGGCCTTGTCAATGATGTGATAATGAGGTTCCACTTCTTTTCTCATGTTGTAGTACTGGTGGCGGATTTCGACCGAGGCTACTCCTTCCCCGTATTTCGCGTTTATGAAATCCACGCATTTGAGCATGGTCTCTTTCCTTTTTTCATACAGGTCCATGTCGTGGTCCCTTATTATATAGGAGAAGTCTGCCTCTTCTACAGTTCCTTTGAAATCAGTAATATGGAAGAAGCCGTCGTAGCCGTCCGTGTATTCCGGTCTTTGTCCGACAGGCAGGAGGCTGTTGAATTCCATGCCGATCAATATCGCATTAAGCATCTTGCCCTTGGCATATCCCGGATGGATGTTCCGTCCCTGGATATGTACTGTCGCGGATGCTGCGTTGAAGTTCTCGTATTCCAGTTCTCCGATCTTCCCGCCGTCCATGGTGTAGGCATATTCGGCTCCGAATCTGGCTACATCGAACTTCACTACTCCGCGGCCTATTTCCTCGTCAGGAGTAAATCCTATCTTTATCTCACCATGCCTGAACTCCGGGTGTTCCATGATGTATTCTGCCATGCTCATGATCTCGGCGACGCCGGCCTTGTCATCCGCACCGAGGAGGGTAGTGCCGTTGGTCGTGATGATTGTCTGGCCCTTGTATTCTGCAAGTTCAGGGAATTCCGATATCCTGAGTGCGAGTCCGGGTACGCCTTTCAGAGGGATGTCTCCGCCGTCATAGCCGCGTATTATCTGTGGTTTGATATCTTTCCCTGAAGCATCAGGGGACGTATCCACATGTGCGATGAAACCTATTGCAGGGACATCCTTCCCGCAGTTGGACGGGATCGTGCCCATGACATAGCCATATTCGTCAAGTTCTGCCTTGATGCCCATGGCATTCAGTTCGTCATTCAGCATTTCCAGGAGCACGAACTGTTTCTTGCTGCTCGGCTGGCTTTCAGACTCAGGGTCTGACTGAGTGTCTACAGAGACGTATCTCAGGAATTTTTCCGTAATATTTTCCATAATATTTTTCATATTATAGCGTCAGTCCGATGAATTATTTTACTTGGTATCAGAGATTCCGTCGGACTGACGTTGTTATATTTCCCCGGAATCTCTTCATATCTGTGTGTCATCCTCAAAATCACACGCAATCACAAGAGGAGCAGACTAATGCCCATTATCGCCATGCCTGCCACAACTCCTGCCACGGCTATGTGGTGCTTGCCGTATTTCTCCGCTGTCGGCAGCAGTTCGTCAAGCGAAATATAGATCATGATTCCCGACACGGCCGCCAGAATCAGCGGGAATGCTGTCCCTCCGCTTTCTATCGTTATTCCGGCCAAAGCGGACAGTCCGTAGCATATCGCCGCCCCTACGGGTTCGGTCAGTCCGGATATTGTCGCATACAGCAGAGCCTTGCCCTTGCTTTGTGTCGCATAATATATTGGGATGGCTACCGCAATGCCTTCCGGTATGTTGTGGACAGCTATCGCGAAAGTGATGCCTGCCCCCATCTGCGGGTCGTTGAGCGCACCGATGAATGTGGCCATTCCTTCCGGGAAATTATGGACGGCAATGGCTATTGCAGACATTATTCCGAGCTTGTGCAGCGCTTCCCTGCCTTCATGTCCGGCGTGAGATATCATCCTTGTGGCCGCATTTCTGGTATCGAGCGTTAGCCCGGAAGCCTCGTGCGGATTCTCGTATTCCGGTATGAGAAAGTCTATCAGGGTGATAAGTCCCATTCCGAAGAAGAAGGCGATGAGGACAAATGCCGCTCCGGAGCGTCCGTCCCAGATCTGCCTCATTGCAGCCTGGGCTTCAGGATAAAGCTCGGCAAGGGATATGAATATCATTACCCCGGCAGACAGCCCGAGCGCTCCTGCCAGGAAATTGCTGCTGAGCTTCTTCCTGAACAGGATCAGTGCGCCGCCGACCCCTGTCGCGGCACCTGCCGCCAGAGTGAGCAGCAATGCTGTCAATACCGGATTCATCGTCCTCCATTGTCCTTTGCCCTGTCAGCCTTTCCGGCCCGGAGGGAGGATATTATTATATATGCCACTATCAGGATGTACGGGATGATGGCTACCGGTTCGGTCCATACGGACGGAGCCATGTACCAGTCCACGTCAGCGAATTTCAATATGGCACTGACTACACCCATGAGTGCACCGCCGGCTATGAACCCGGAAGCGATGAGAGTGCCTTTCTCGTTTCTGGCATTGTTCGTTTCAGGATCCTTGCTCCGCGTGCTGACAAACCACGATATGGCGCCGCCTACAAGCATCGGCATGTTGAGATCAAGAGGAATGAACATTCCCAAGGCAAATGCCAGTGCAGGGACTTTCAGGAAAGTCAGTATGATGGCTATGACGGCACCTATGCCGTACATCAGCCACGGTGCGCTTCCTCCGTTCATCATAGGTTCGATGACAGCAGCCATGGCATTGGCCTGAGGGGCCACCAGTGCGTTCTCTCCGGTGAAGCCGTATGTCTGGTTCAGGATGAGCATCACGCCTCCGACTGTAGCTGCGGCAACGAGAGTACCGAGGAATTTCCAGCTTTCCTGTTTTTTCGGGGTGGAACCGATCCAGTAACCTATTTTCAGGTCAGTTACGAATGCCCCGGCGACTGACAGTGCAGTGCAGACCACACCTCCTATGATAAGTGCGGCCGTCATTCCGGCAGTTCCTTTGAGTCCGGCGGCTACCATGACCAGGGAGGCCAGTATCAGTGTCATGAGAGTCATTCCGCTGACCGGATTGGAACCTACGATGGCTATGGCGTTTGCCGCCACGGTAGTGAACAGGAATGCGATGACACCGACTACCAGGACGCCTATCACGGCATGCCATATATTGTCGACCACACCGAAAGCGAAGAAAAGGAATACTGCTATCAGAGTGATGACGATGCCGAAGATGATTATCTTCATGGAAATATCTTTCTGGGTCCTTTCTTCCTCGGAGACTTCTGCGGACTTTTTCCTGCTGAATTCCCCTGCTGCCAGGCCCACGGCAGACTTGATCACTCCGAAAGACTTGATGATGCCGATGATTCCAGCGGTAGCGATACCTCCGATACCGATGTGGCGTGCATATTCAGTGAAAATCTGTTCTGCCGACAGCTGCGATACGGTGCTTTTTATGCCTGTATTCATCAGATCTATGACTTCCGGTCCCCAGATGAGATTCATCAGAGGAATGATGACCAGCCACACCAGAAAACTTCCGCAGCAGATCACGAAAGCGTACTTCAGTCCGACTATATATCCCAGTCCCAGGACTGCCGCTCCGGTGTTGAGCTTGAATACCAGCTTGGCTTTTTCTGCAATGGCTTCACCGAACGGAAGTATGCGTGTGGTGATGGTATCGCTCCAGATTCCGAAAGTGGAGACTATGAAATCATACAAACCGCCGACAAGTCCGCTTATCAGGAGCGTCCTGGCTCCTTTCCCGCCGCTTTCACCGCTCACGAGTACCTGTGTAGTGGCAGTCGCTTCAGGAAACGGATATTTCCCGTGCATTTCTTTCACGAAATATTTTCTGAACGGTATCAGGAACAGAATGCCGAGGATCCCTCCCAAAAGTGACGAAAAAAAGACTTTCGTGAAGTCCACCGTCAGCTCAGGATATTTCGCCTGTAATATATAGAGTGCAGGCAATGTAAAAATCGCTCCCGCGACAATGGCTCCGGAACATGACCCGATAGACTGGATCATGACATTTTCTCCGAGGGAGTTTTTCCTTCCCAATGCACTTGAAAGGCCTACGGCAATGATGGCAATCGGTATGGCCGCTTCGAACACCTGTCCCACTTTCAGCCCGAGATAGGCCGCTGCTGCCGAGAATACAATGGTCATGACAATGCCTATGCTCACAGACCATGGAGTTACTTCCGGATAACTTTTCTTCGGCGACAGAAGAGGCTGGTACGATTCTCCAGGTCTCAGTTCCCGATGTGCGTTTTCCGGCAATGTCGTTTTCTTTTCTTCCATTTTGATCTTCGTATTATATTCCGCAAAGGTATGAAAAATATGTTTTGAAAGCATGCAATGACCTCAAAAAGGCAATTTGTTGAATTTTAGTGATTTGTGAAATATGCCGGGCCTGAAAGAAGAAAAAAGGACAAAAAATGCTGAAAAAAGTTTGGAAGTAATGAAAAAGTGCGTATCTTTGCAGCCCGTTTGAGAAATAACGGTCGTTCATTGACAATATTGGAAACAGATAACGAGGTAAAAGAAGAGGTCTGAAAGAAACAATTTCAAGACGAGAGCAACACAAG
>CALVDR010000023.1 GCA_944326365.1 uncultured Bacteroidales bacterium
AGATTTCGAAGAAATCGTAACGTCAGTTCGACGAAGTCTCTGGTACTGAGTAGAATAATTCGTCGAACTGACGTTAGGTTATGAATATAGAAATCGAAAGGAAGTTCCTGGTAAAGGATGAGTCGTTCAAGAGCATGGCGACTGAGAGTCACAGGCTGACTCAGGGGTATATCTGCAAGGAAAGCGGCAGGACTGTCAGAGTCCGGCTGTGGGACGACAAGGGCTACCTCACCATCAAAGGTGCAGGAAGCGCGAGCGGGATGAGCAGATACGAGTGGGAAAAGGAAATATCGGCAGAAGATGCCAGAGACCTTTTCATGCTCTGCCAGAGCGGAATAATAGACAAGACCAGATACATAGTCCCGGTGGACGGGAAGACATTCGAAGTGGATGAATTCTACGGAGAAAATGCCGGCCTGGTCATGGCCGAAATCGAACTGGAATCCGAAGACGCAGCTTTCACCAGGCCTTCATGGCTCGGAAAAGAAGTCACCGGCGACCGCCGCTACTACAACTCCATGCTTTCCGTCCACCCGTTCTCGGAATGGAGGCAAGACTCCAACTAACCGCATTTTCAGCCCGTAGCGTTGTTAGTCCGGAGGTTTCTGTCAGGGAAAGGCAGGCCTTGAAATTACACCTTTTTTTCAGTTTTCCTCAACAAATGAATTTCCGGTGATATCAGACGGAATGATATTGGCCCAGGACTGAGGCAGAGGGGCCTCTATGGTCATCTCCTCTTTTCTGACAGGATGGATGAAATTCACCCTCCGCGAATGAAGGCTGATGCAGCCGTCCGGATTCGAACGCGGGGCTCCGTATTTCAGATCGCCTTTGATGACGCACCCCATATCGGAAAGCTGGCATCTGATCTGATGATGTCTGCCGGTAAGCAGCTTCACCTCCACCAGCCAGTACCGCTCGGTCTTGCACAGCAACCTGTATTCCAGTTCAGCCAGTCTGGCATCCTTTCTCATGGATCCGGGCCTGCACATGTACGACTTGTTCTGAGCCTCGTTCCTCCAGATGTAGCCCGATAGCTTTCCCTCAGGCTGCGGCGGCCCGGCACAGACCAGGGCCCAGTAATATTTGTGGATACCGCCTGTGCGGAACATTTCATTCAGACGAACCAGAGCCTTTGAAGTCTTGGACAGTATGGTGATCCCGCTCACCGGCCTGTCCAGACGGTGCGGCACACCCAGGAACACACTGCCTGGCTTGGCGTCACGCATGGCGATGAAGGACTTGTACAGGTCTGTCAGTGTCTCGTCGCTGGTCTTGTCAGCCTGGACTATCTCCCCTGCCCTTTTGTTAACGACAAGAAGGTGATTGTCCTCATACAATATACGGCTTTCCGCATCCCTATATTCTTCGTCAGATAATGTCCGGTACTGCATCTTCTCACATTTTGTCCGGCAAAGATAGTGATAAGCCGCGACATTTTACTGACATTTTGTCATATTTTCGGAGTTTCCAGGGATTGGCACAGGTTTCGATATTCGGGAGTCGTCATCCGGAACGGACGGAGGGTCCGGAAAGGATGGCAAAGACATTATATGAACATTGTCCGAAGGATATGGAAATTGTCCGGAGGACGGAAAAAGAAAATAAATTAAAAGGAGAAACATATTATGGGAAAAATCATTGGTATTGACTTGGGAACCACGAACTCTTGCGTGGCAGTCATGGAAGGCAACGAGCCTACCGTCATCATCAACAATGAGGGACAGAGGACTACCCCTTCCGTAGTCGCTTTCACTGACGGCGGCGAAAGGAAAATCGGTAATCCGGCCAAAAGGCAGGCCATCACGAACCCTCACAAGACAGTGTTCTCTATCAAAAGGTTCATGGGCGAGACTTACGACCAGGTAACCAAGGAAATAGAGAGAGTGCCTTACAAGGTGGTCCGCGGCGACAACAATACCCCGAGGGTAGACATCGACGGAAGGCTTTACACTCCGCAGGAAATTTCAGCCATGATTCTTCAGAAGATGAAGAAGACTGCAGAGGAATATCTGAGACAGGATGTCACGGAAGCTGTCATCACAGTGCCTGCATACTTCTCCGATTCACAGAGACAGGCCACCAAGGAAGCCGGTAAAATCGCAGGTCTGGATGTAAAGCGTATCATCAACGAGCCTACCGCAGCCGCTCTGGCATACGGCCTTGACAAGAAGAACAAGGATATGAAGATCGCAGTGTACGACCTCGGCGGCGGTACATTCGATATATCCATCATGGAACTGGGTGACGGTGTGTTCGAAGTGAAATCCACCAACGGCGACACTCACCTCGGAGGTGATGATTTCGACCAGGTGATCATAGACTGGCTGGCTTCAGAGTTCGCTGCAGAAAACGGCGGTATCGACCTGAAGAAAGACCCGATGGCACTTCAGAGACTGAAGGAAGCAGCAGAGAAAGCGAAGATAGAGCTTTCAAGCCAGACTTCCACGGAAATCAACCTTCCGTATATCATGCCTGTAGACGGTATTCCTAAACATCTGGTAAAGACTCTGACCAGGGCCAAATTCGAGCAGCTTGCAGACGACCTCATCCAGAAGACTATCGAGCCATGCCGCAAGGCACTGTCAGACGCAGGCTACACTGCTTCAGACATCGACGAAGTCCTGCTTGTCGGCGGTTCGACACGTATCCCTGCCATCCAGGCTATCGTGGAGAAATTCTTCGGCAAGGCTCCGAACAAGAGCGTGAACCCGGACGAAGTAGTGGCTATCGGTGCCGCCATCCAGGGAGGTGTGCTTGCAGGTGACGTGAAAGACGTGCTTCTGCTGGATGTGACTCCGCTGTCTCTCGGTATCGAGACTCTGGGCGGCGTGATGACCAAGCTTATCGAATCCAACACCACTATCCCGACCAGAAAGTCGCAGGTATTCTCTACCGCAGCCGACAACCAGCCTTCAGTGGAGATACATGTACTCCAGGGAGAAAGACCTATGGCCAAAGACAACAAGGAGATCGGAAGATTCCATCTGGACGGCATAGCCCCGGCTCCGAGAGGCGTTCCTCAGATCGAAGTGACATTCGATATCGATGCGAACGGTATCCTGAACGTATCGGCCAAGGACAAGGCTACCGGCAAGGAGCAGAACATCAGGATCGAAGCATCTTCAGGACTGAGCGACGAGGAGATCAAGAGGATGCGTGACGAAGCCAAGGCCAACGAGGCTGCCGACAACGCCGAAAAGGAAAGGGTCGACAAGATCAACAACGCAGACGCCATGTGCTTCCAGACTGAAAAGAATCTGAAAGAATACGGCGACAAGATTCCTGCCGACAAGAAAGGCGCGATAGAGTCTGCCCTGAACAGTCTGAAAGAGGCTGTCAAGAACCAGAACATAGCAGACATCGACAAGTACAACAGCGAGCTTGAGGCAGCATGGCACGCAGCTTCAGAAGACATGGCCAAAGCTGCAGGAGCCCAGCAGGGCGGACCTCAGGGACCGTTCCAGGGAGGTCCTCAGGGGCCTCAGAACGGACCTGACAACCAGGGACCTGACGAGCAGTAAAAGTGATCGGAAGAAGTCTTCCGGAACTTTTGAAGATATGGGAGGAGGTGATTCATGGAGAATTCCAGGATCACCTCCTTTTTTGTCCTTTCCGGTCACATCAGTCCAACGATGACACCGGGTCTGTGCCACCAGACGTCAGTCCGTGGAATTATTCTACCCGGCACCGGAGACTTCACCGGACTCATGTTCATTTCAGCACAAAATCCGAAACATTCTTCAGCCCGACAAGTCCGTAATAGGAACTCTCGATATCTCCTTTCAGGCAGACAAGCCTGCCGAGCATTTCAGGATTTGCAGACAGATTCAGGGCATCCCTGACATCTCCTGAAGGAAGCTGGACCGCGATACAGCTTTCCCTCGAAGAAACGGAAGACCGCGGTCCGAGAAGCAGATTCGAAGCCGACTTGAACGGAGGATCGAAAGATGCATTCGCGGAAGTCAGGTCACCGCCCACGATAAACCCCGACACCCAGACGTCATCCATCCCGATATTGTCCATGGCCTCACTTACGGTCATCGCGGCATCGACAGACACCCCGCCGGAATCACCGCTTCCGATGACATAGGACTCGTTCGTCCACACTCTGGACGTGTCCAGACTGATAGTGATGCCGCGGGATGAGGCTTCTACACCTCCAGACGCCACAGACACTTTCAGCGTCAGAATCTCCTGCGAGACCAGTGTGCGCGTCAGGAGAACGGTCTCTTCCCCGTCATCATAAAGCACCAGAGAAACTGTTCCGGGGCTGAAATATGCTATACGGGTTTCTGAATAGCTGTACATCAGCCTGCTCCCGCCGGCCTTGATGAAAAGCACGCCCTCAGGATATTCCGTGAGGAAGTCCGGCGATATGTCCAGTCTGATCCCGGAATTTATCTGACGGCAGCCCAGCTCTACAGTCATGGTTCCGGCCGGAGGCACCACGACACACTGTTCGTCACCATACTGCGGTGCCGAAAACTTCAGCCCGGAAAAATCCTCGGACCTGACGAATATGCGATAGCTCCCTGGATCCACATCCATGGTTTCCGGAAGATCCTTGTATACTCCGTCGAAAACCGTCCCTCCTGACTCATCCGAGACTGTAATAAGAAATTCGTTCGTATCCGGCAGCTCCCGTGAAATTTTCGACACTTCTTTCGGATTGCTTTCGAATTTGAACATCAGCGTTCCTGCCGCCGTATCTTCCTTCACCGTTTTCCTGCATGAAAGTCCCGGGAACAGCACCGCGCACAGCAGCATGGCTGCGAAAACCTTTTTCATTTTACCTCCTTTTTTACCCGCCGCACCATCGCAGCTTGAGGCAAAAATAGATTTTCACGCCATCTCCGACTGCAAAAAAAAGAAAAAAGAATGTAAAAAAAGGAAAAAACTACAGATTGAACACGGGAGACGGACAGGTGCGCGGAAGGCAGCGGAGATGGATGGTGCCTTTTTCTATCCCGACTTCCTGAAGAGCCTGCACGGAGGCTGAATATGCCAGTTCCGGTGTATTGTTGTTCTCACTCAGGTGACAGAGGAAGATGTTCCGCAGCCCCGGATGTACTATCCGTTTCAGGGCAGCGGCGCATTCGTCATTGCTCAGATGTCCGCATCCCCTGACTATGCGCTGCTTGAGTTCGGGAGTATATGGACCGTTCTGCAGCATGTACGAATCATAATTCGACTCAATCACCAATGTATCGGCCTGGCAGGCATATTCCACAGCTTCATCCGTGATCCTGCCGACATCGGTCATTATCACGAACTTGTGCCCCTCAATGCTTATCGCATAGCCCACGGTCTGCCTGGCATCGTGAGGAACTTCGAAGAACCTGACTGAAATGCCTGAAAGTTCCACTGACTCTCCGTCTGGAATGACATGCCTGTACGGCCCTATGACCGATGATGTGAAAGAATGGCAGGCCAGAACCCCGTCTATCACCGATGTGGTATAGACCGGCTTGTGAAGTTTCTTGCAGAAGGAGCCCAGGAACTTGATATGGTCCAGATGCGAGTGTGTCACCAGGACAGCCTGGACCGTATCAGGATTTATATTATGATCCTTGAACATTCTCACCAGCTTTCTGCAGCTGGCTCCGGCATCTATGAGAATTCCTTTCTCTTCCGTCCCGAGATAGTAGCAGTTTCCGCAGCTTCCGCTGGAAAGACTAAAGAACTTCAACATCTTGCAGACTTCCCTCCATCAATTTTCTTCTTCGCAATATTTGTTTATGACACTGTATGCCTCCTGGACCCCCAGTTCACCGGCACGGGACAGGTCGATACATCCCTTCTCCCGGTCTTTCAGATATATCAGGACGAGCCCCCTGTTGAAATATGCGTCACCCATGTACGGATACAGTTCTATAGCCCTGGTAAAGCTCTCGATCGAGCTGATATGCTCGGCTGAAAGACAATACAGATTTCCCAGATTGAAATGGAAATAAGGCATGTCCGGAACTGTTTCCACAGCCGACTTCATGTCGGCAATGGCTTCAGAGTAGTCGTACTGATGCGTGATCTGGTCTCTGACCCTGGCCCTGGTATTTCCGGAGTCATCCATGCTCAGAACCTGGACATTGCTTTCGATGGACGAGATGAACTCTATCATCCGCGCCCTGAGCACAGCCCGGTTCATGTAATAGAAAGCCTTGTAGTATTTCTCCAGCCCGGTGTCCCCGGAAGACTCTACGGCACGGTCATAATAGCCGAGAGCAGAGTTGTACTGCCGTGTCTCCGTCTCATACAAAGCCCGACCGAAGCTGTTTTCAGGACCATCCGAAGCCGAACCGTACAGGACCTGCTCAGCCTGGGCCATGACAGCATCATCCGCCCGGAGTGTATCCGAACTCGTCAGGGTCAGGCCTACCATGGCATCATTCATGAAACGGCTCAGCAGAGGATTCTCGTACCTGTGTTCCAGCGCATACTGGACATCAGGTTTCCTTTCAGACAGCACGAACCTGTACAGAGGGCGCAGACGTACATCGATATCCCTGTGCTGCAGAAGTTCGTCATCAAAGCCTTTGCGGGCAAAGTCCGCATCGAGTGCAAGCAGGGCATTGTATTTCCTGGTAGTATCGGCAAATGAAGCCTCACCGGAAGCTGTCTTCTGCCTGTATTCCTGCACCTTCTTCTGTGCGGTTTCATAATCCTGCTTCGAAGAGGCGTAGTCACCGAGCATATTCTTCACATAAGCCCTGTTCATATAAGCTTTCGCAAAGTCCGGATAAAGGCTTATGGCTTTGTCATAGTCCTCCAGAGCGTCTTCATACCTGCCGAGTTCTATGAATATGGAAGCCCGGTTGAAATAAGCAAGCACATTTTCCGGATTTATGTTCAGCACCCTGTCCATATCCGAAAGCGCCGACTCGAAATCCCCCACCTGGGCGCTGATAAGTCCCCTGTTGTACAGGGTCAGGGCATTCCCTGGCTCATCTCTGAGAACCCTGTTCAGGTCCGACATCGCGCTGATATAGTCCTGCTTTTCATAGTACATTATGGCCCTGTTGAAATATGCGAACGTGTTCGAAGTATCCAAAGCTATGGCCTTGTCCATGTCGGCGATGGCATCTTCATACTGATGGCGGGAAGCATATACGCGGCCCCGTCTGATATATCCCTCTGGATCGAACCTGTCGAGTCTGATAGCCTTGTTGTAGTCAGCCAGGGCGCTGGTCGTGTCTTTCAGGAAAAGATAGCATGCTCCCCTGTTAAGATACGCCGACGGGTCCTTAGGTTCTTTCCTGATGTATCTGTTGAAATCGGCGACAGCCTCGTCAAACCGCTGGGAAAGGAAATAGGTCACTCCCCTGCTGAAGTACAGTCCGACGAAACCGGGACGCAGGCCGATAGCCTTCTCATAGTCCTTCAAAGCATCCTCATACCTTCCCGACCTGCTCAGGGTTATGGCCCGATAGTGGTAGCCGGACGTGAATACGGGATTCTGTCTGACGGAGGTATTGAAATCATTGTACGCACCGCGTACATCCCCCAGATTGTATTTCGCGATTCCCCGGAAGAAATATGTCATGTAATTCGTCGAGTCGAGGGAGGCGAGAATGTTGAAATTCTCGATGGCATTGGCATACTTGCCATCCAAAATGGCCTGACGGCCTCTGAAAAAGAAGACATTCGTGTCATACTGCGCCATTGACTCCTTCACGCAAAGCGTGAGGAGCAATGCCAATATTAAAGATATTTTCCTGACCAGACCCGACACTTTATAAAAATTTCCGTTTAATGCATTATTTTCCTAATTTTGCCCGCCCGGAAACGGACAAGCTACAAAGATACGCAAACAAATCATTTATCGTGCCGCCAAAATATAAAATGGACAAAAAAAAGTTTACATACCTGACCTCAGCTCTCCTCCTGCTCATATCAGGCAGCATTTCGCTTTATGGGCAGAGCTTCTGGATAAGCAATGATACGGCAGCACACAATCTGGTATGGGAAGAAAAACTCAGAAAGAGGATTGATTTTCTGGCCGATTCGCTGTGCGGGGGCCGTGCGACAGGGAGCAGGGGCGCTACGGAAGCGGCTGCATGGCTTATCAGGCATTTCAGGGATGCAGGGCTGATGCCGCTGGACAGCACATATTCGAAGCATGTGTTTGCAGGACACGGAACTGTAGGGCACAATATCGTCGGTATGATTCCAGGCTCACGGATAAAGCCGGCAGACTCATATATCATAATAGGCGCGCATTACGATCATCTGGGAGTTCTCGGAGGGAAGATGTATCCTGGAGCTGACAACAATGCATCCGGCGTAGCGGCCATGATGAGTCTGGCAGACATGTTTTCCGCAATGAGAAAAGCAGGAAGGACGTATGACAGGAGCATCATATTCGTGGCATTCGATGCGAAGGAGATGAATATGGCGGGATCAGAGGCCTTCTGGAGGATGATAGAGAACGGGGAACTCACAGATCCGGTTTCAGGCAAACCGATCACTCCGGAAAAAATCCATGCCATGGCGAATCTGGAACAGATAGGCAGTTCGCTGGCTCCGCTTTCGTCCGGAAGAAAAGACTATCTTATAGCATTGGGGCTCAATACTTTGCCAGCATCGGAAAGGAATCTGCTGTCTCTGTGCAACCGTTTCTACGGAACACATCTCGAACTTTCGGAAACCTACTATGGCAGCGAGAGATTCACCGAGGTCTTCTACGGCATATCGGACCAGAAGGTTTTCGCACGGAACGGCGTACCTGCAGTATTCTTCACATCCGGCATCACGCTGAACACATTCAAGACGCATGACACAGTCGGCACCCTCGATCTGGAAGTACTGAGGACCAGGGTCATCCTGATTTTCCACTGGATAGAGAAACTGCTCGGCTGAATCCTAAAGCAGGTCGTTGTAGATTTCGATATAGCGTCTGACTGTCCTTTCCCACGAAAAGCTCAGGGCATGCCGCTTCATCTGGTCCAGGTCCACTCCCCCTCTGGCATATATGTCCATACCGCGATGGAACTGTGTCTGCATCGTATCGGGATCAAAATTGTGGTCGAAATAGAAGACATGGCTTCCGCCTATTTCAGGCAGCGAAGTGCGGTCGGAAAGGAAGACCGGCTTCTGATAATACATGGCTTCTATCACAGGCAGTCCGAACCCTTCGGCGACTGAAGGGAAAAGAAAGGCGGAACAGTTCTTTATATACCAGTACTTCACGGCATCAGTCACGGGGCCCGTTATGAAAACCCTGTCCTGCACACCGTATCTGGCAGCTTCTTCCATAATCCTGTTTTCATACGGGGTACGGTTTCCGGCTATGACCAGCTGGAAATCATTCCCTCTGAGAAGAGCCGGGAGCACGTGGAAATTCTTCTTCGGCATCACGGCACCGACGGAAAACAGGAACTTTCCTTTCGGTTTCGAAACAGGCGCGACGATATCACCTTCAAAATGATTCAATCCGTTGTATATGACCTCCACGTATTTTCCTCCGACGTTCACATTGTCCATCAGATCGCGTTTCGTACTTTCGGAAATGGCTACGATATAGTCAGCCCTGTCGACATGATGCTGGATAGAGGACAGATAGGCCCTGTGATTCTTCAAAGGCTTGTCATACAGAAAATTCAGATCATGCACGGTCAGAACATTGCGGACTCCTTCCGGCGGGATGAATGCCGTCTGCTGGTATGCCGAATGCCAGATCCTCACACTGGAGGGACACCGCATATAGAATCTGTCGAGGAAGTGCACCGGCCTGTATGAGACCTCTTTTCCCCAATGCCCCTGATATCTGGACGGGACGAAAAGGCACAACTGATCATGGATCGCCAGCCTCTGTTTCACAAGATTCGATGCCACCTGATCGCTGAAGACAGCCAGTCCCGTATTGGGATATTTCATCCTCTCACAGTCGAAAACTACCATAGATAAAGTTTTTGTCGGCTACAAATTTAACAAAAAAAGATGAAAAACTACATTCCTGCAAAGTCCAGAATATCATTCCACACATGTTCTTTTCCGGTCTCATTCAGAATTTCATGACGCATGCCCGGATAGAGTTTCGAAGCCACATTGCGATAGCCGACCCCGGTCATGGCCCGGACGGCTTTCCTGAATTTCTTTTCCGAAACCAGACACGGGTCATCGGAGCCGGATATGAACCATACAGGCAGGTCAGGATTGTGCATTGCCCAACCTTTCGGATCATATGCATCCTGCATCAGCGAAAACAGGTTTATGAAACCGTCATTCGTGAACTGGAAATGGCACAGCGGATCACTGTCGTATTTCCTGACGATTTCCGGGTCGGAGCAAACCCAGGCATTGGGAGACGAAACCTTGCCGAAAGACTTGTTGAACGAGCCGAATGCCAGATGCTGAATGAGCGATGGTCTGTGTCTGTCGCCGGTAAGAATGGAATATGTTTTCGCCAGGAACTTGGCAAAGCCTGCTCCCGGATTATAGCTCGGGCTGCCGCATACTATGAGGGCATCTACCGTGTCATCATACCGTTTTACGTATGAGCGGACTGCCATGGACCCCATGCTGTGGCCGAACAGGACAAGAGGGAGTCCCGGGAATTCTTTCCTGAACATGGAATTCACAGCACGGATGTCTTCTATCATGGCCATGAATCCCCCTTCGTAGAAAAAGCCGAGATCTTCGGATGAACGGACAGACTCACCATGTCCCCTGTGGTCGTGGATAATGGCGGCATAGCCGTTCCGGCCCAGAAATTCCATAAAGGGAATGTACCGTTCCTTGTGTTCGCACATGCCA
This sequence comes from uncultured Bacteroidales bacterium, assembly GCA_944326365.1. Classification (GTDB taxonomy): domain Bacteria; phylum Bacteroidota; class Bacteroidia; order Bacteroidales; family UBA932; genus Cryptobacteroides. Next base: position 10,756 of record CALVDR010000023.1, read on the forward strand.
TGGACAAGCTGTACAAGGCCTTTCGGCCCTGATTCCCCGATGGAATCAGGCCTGCATGCCAATACGCTTATTTCCAGTCCGTCAGAAGGGGAAGTCATCGTCGTCTTCCTGAATGTCATTTTCTCCATGTTTTCCCTTGTTTTGTCTTTATGACAGATTTCCGTATACAAAAATACGCAAAAAGAAATATGTCAAAAAGCGAAAAAACTTTAAAAAAGAGAAAAATCTGCAGCCTCCGGCCAATGTTTTTCTTTTTCTTGCACTCCCGTTCCCGATCCTTGAATAATTTAGCCTCGGCAATTTACCCTTGCCGGAGCGGACAGTATTGCCCGTGATATATCGTAAAGTTGTCCCTGTATGTCATTTCGAGCGGAGGACATAGTCCGAAGTCGGGAAATCTGTTTTTGAAGTATGTCAGATCTCTCCACTCCGGTCGAGATGACAAAGTGAGAGTTTCCGGTCCACCTGACTTCCGGTCGGGATGACAAGGTGAGGGTATCTTGGCGGATAGTCATTTAATAAGTCAAACATCTAAATTCTATCTTATGGGAAACAGTGTTGTAGAAAGCAGGCAGGCTGTAGTGCAGAGGTATGTGGACATTCTGACCGATGCAGGGTTGAAGGCGGTCTTCGGTGACCAGAGGAACAAGGACGTGCTCATCGACATCCTAAATGTCATCCTCCCGCCTCACAGAAGAGTGGAGGACATCACTTACGAAACTACGGAGATTCCGGGGTTCACTCTGTTCAACAAGAGTGTGAGGTTCGACCTGCGGTGCCGCGGTGAGGACGGACGACAGTTCATCGTCGAACTCCAGTGCTACCATCAGGCGAACTTCTTCCGCAGATGTGTCCTGTATGCTTCAAAGGCATATGACATGGGCTCGCAGAGAGGTGACGGGCAGGTGTACGACATCCCTCCCGTGTATTTCATCGGATTACTCGACAAGGACCTGCAGGACATGCAGCGGTATTCCCCGGAAGACGGTATCATTTCCGAATATACTTTCCGGGAAAAATCCACGATGAAGGTGCCGGATGAGACTATTTTTACTATCTTCGTGGAACTGAACCGCTTCACGAAGACTAAGGAGGAGTGTGAGACGATGCTGGACAAGTGGTGTTTCGCCCTTACCCACATCGGCACCTTGGACAGGCTTCCCGATGAACTGAGGACAGAGGCTTTCGAACGTCTGTTCCAGGCGTGCGAGATCGCGCGGTTCGAACCTGAAGTGAAACTTAAATACGAGAAAGAGATGATCACGGAACGGGACTATTACAACATGCTCAACACCGCTAAGGCTGACGGTCTGGCCGCAGGGTTAGCCGAAGGTGAAGCTAAGGGCAGAGCCGAGGGTCGTAATGAAGAAAAGATCCGGATCGCCAAAGAACTCAAGAAAAATGGCATAGCCGACAATATCATTGCCGCCACCACTGGAATACCGGAATGTCAGATCGCGACTCTTGAGTAACCGGCACCCTTGACCGACTTCCCGAGCAACTGAGGACGGAGGCTTTCGAACGTCTGTTCCAGGCGTGCGAGATCGCGCGGTTCGAACCTGAAGTGAACTTGGATAATGTGAGTTCGATGAAATGAACGAAGTGAGTTTCAGAGAACTACCTCTATAGAGGATTCGAGGAACGAATCCGGCAGTAAGTTCTCCCATACGCAGGGGAGAATTTAAGAGGGGTGACACGTAGATAAATGAGAGATTTCGAAGAAATCGTAACGTCAGTCCGACGAAATCTCTGGTAAGAGTAGAATACATCGTCGGACTGACGTTATAAACGAGAAAGAGATGATCACGGAACGGGACTACTACAACATGCTCAACACCGCCAAGGCTGACGGCCTGGCCGCAGGGTTGGCCGAAGGCGAGGCCAAAGGACGTGAAGATGGTCTAGCGGAAGGTAGGGCAGAAGGTAGAGCAGAAGGTAGAGCAGAAGGCCGTAATGAAGAAAAGATCCGTATGGCAAAAGCATTCAAAGAGCAAGGAGTTGCTGCAAGTATTATTGCTGCCGCTTCGGGACTATCTGAAGCTCAGATAGCTGAATTGTAGATTCAGCATACTGTTCAATACAGCGTATTTTGACTTTATCCTGTCAGGGTACGCTGTCTTTGTTTTTGAAAATGCATATCTCTCCACTCCGGTCGGGATGACAAGGTGAGGGTATTTTGCGGCCAGGCGGTGTCCGGCGGAAACTCACAGGGGGATTCACCGGAGCGGAATGAAATGAAAGAGGACGACCGGATGGCCGTCCCCTGTGTAAATGTTCTATGATAATGTGAATGGATTATCTCTGAGCGCCGTAATCAGAATATTCTGATGAAGGCTGGAACTCACCCGTAGATAAATTAAAAGTTCCTCCGCTAAACGGATCAGCGGTATCTCTTAAAATTTCAAATTGTTCTGCACCAGTAAAGAGTCCAGAATTTCCGCCAAAACAAATTTGCCAACTATACAAACCTCCCTTATCATTTGTCGACTCTGTTTTAATATATGCATAATTATCCATTGCAGTACCAGTCGGCGCAGTGGAGTATCTTAACATACCACAATTTGTATTAATTATATCTGACCATACAAGATTATTCTTAATTGAAATTGACGTTATTTCTCTTGTGTATATGGCATAATTTGAAGAAGTATTAGTGTTTACAAAAGTATTATTATTAACCTCTATAGATGAAATAGTCAAACCTTGATTTGGCGCGCTATCTGTCGATAAAGCAGATCTCACCAAAGCGAAATCCGTTGTCGTTCCTGCTGGACAATAAACGATATTATTGTTAAACTTAAAACTATTAACCGTTTGAGTGACACTACCTGAGAAAAACAAATGATTAGTAGTAGCAACCGGAACACGAATACTACAATTGACAATATTTATTTCATTGATAGATCTTGATGCATTAGTCAATGCAATCATGGCATTTGTACTATTTCCCGATGATGCAACATTTGGACATAATGATATATCACAATTATCCATCGTTAATTCTCCAAAAGCAGAATTAACTATAAAAGCACGATAATTTCCGCTCTTCACATTTGTTATATCAGAAAAATCTATTTTCAAATTAGATAAAACGACTCTACCATTGGTTAATTCAGAATCAGAGCTAGCTGACGGTGAATTCAAATTCCTACCTGTTTCAGCCTTGGTAAGCAAAGGTTTGTTCAATGGATCAACGCCGACAATAACTACATCTCCAATATTTCCAAGCTGTACTGGTTCTTCCTGATTTTCAATATCAATAAAGAAAATCTTTCCATCATGTGTCACCGTACTTCCAGAATATATATTCATTGGTTTAGTCACATACTCAATCTGACCTTCACCATCAAACTGACTCTTGTTATATGTCTTGCCGGCGATGACGATGTCTTCTCCTGCCATGAATTTGTCATAAAGAGTAGGCTGTACTTCCGTAAGGTCGATGGTGGTAGGCTTGATTTTACCTGCCATGATATCAAGTGTCCCGACTGAACCGTTGAGTTTGGCGCCATCGGACAAAACAACCGAAATCTTGACATTGGAATATGTACCAGGAAGTGCTACGAGATAATATGGTCCGGCAGCAAGATTACCTTCTTTGGCCGTAAGGGTAATACCGCTGACAGCAGGTGTCTCGCCTGCGCTTGCAGAAGCAGTGGCGACAGCACTAAACTCCTCACCGGACATGTCCACTGAATATGAACCGGTAAGAGACTGGTCTGCTGTCATGCTTATGGACTTGACTGCTCTGTCGCCTGCACCTGTGAAAGTGAATTTAACAAGACCGGCAACATTCACGAAAGTAAGATTACCGTTTTCCTCTGCTTTGGCGACAGCAGGGGCAAGCATGGTATCGAAAGTCCCGTCTGCTGTAGAATACTGATTTGCCGGAAGAACCGAATGAATAGTCGTCCCGGCTAAAGAAGCATCAGCGGAATATGGATAGAGGGCATAATACGTTTCTTTTCCCGATTCGGCTTCTCCTGAGAATTTAGTAGTGGTCGAACCTGCTGTTCCGGCAGTGAACTTATGATTGCCAGCACCATCGAAAACGCTGATGGCGTCATCTTCAGACCATATGACAGTATTGTCTTCTGTGATAGCGGTCCTGGTAGCAGTTGCATCAGCTGTAAATTCCATAGGGACTACAGAATCAACGACAGGCTCCGCATTTTCTTCCAAGGAGCAGGAAACTGCAGTAAAGGCAAGGACAGACCCTGCGATCAGTAAGATATTCTTTTTCATAGTGTTCAAGTTTATTTGTTCTAACTTATACTAAATGGATCATCTTCTGCGTATGGTGAAGTTTCTCCTCCTGGACTTGCGCAGAAACCTTTTTCTGTACCTACAGTGGTCAGTTCGAGTGAAGGGCTTACATAGTCTTCAGCCTTCACGGTTTTAATAAAATCAAGATTCATAATCAGTTATTGTTTGAGTTTGATATGTTTTCCATTCAATCATGCGGTGGGAGTGTGCCTTGCCCATTTCTTTTCACACTTTCAGCACATCTGTGTAAAGATAAGAATTTTTCTTCGGACATTCAAATATTTTTCCACTGCAAATCACCAGGCAAATCACCGGAAGAAGGCGGGACTGAAACTGTCCGTGACATCGGTAAGCGGTCCGAAATCCTCTGTCGTGGAGCCTGACAAGGCATCGATACTCCGCTGGGCCCCATAGCCGGCATACTCTGCGCCCGGAATGAATGTCCCCGACACGATGTCAAAGGTTCCTCCAGAGAACGGATCTTCTCCGGGATCGGCCATCGGATTTGCCCCGGGGAAAAGCTTGCTTTCATCATGGAATATTTTCCATGACATCGAGGTCGGGGTGGCAGAATACGCAAAATTGCCAGCTATGACACCGGCTTCAGGATATTGGCCGCTATCACCGCTGATCCTTATGAACCCCCAATCGACCGGCAACGACTGCGTCCAGACAAGATTTCCGGAAATGTCAGCCGAGGAAACTCCCGGGACATAAACAAGGAAGCTTGAAGATGTGTTGATATTGACAAATGTATTCTGCCTGATTTCCAGAAGATCCACTGCCGCCGAGCCGGTGGAAATCCTGAAATCCGATGTAATTCCGGGGCTGTATACGATATTGTTTACAAATGATATCCTCCCGACCGGCGCCGTGGAAGACCAGGCCAGGAACAAGTAGTTATGTTCCAGAGGACTGATTCTGATCCGGGAATTCATGATCTTGAACTCCGATACGGAACAGGATGCATTGGTAATGCTCAGGAAATCCGTCTTGTCCGACAAGTCTATATCACAATTGTCAAGCGTCAGTTCTCCATAGGCGCAATTCGGCACAAAAGGCCGATCAACGGAAGTTCCGCCTTCCGCCGTAAAATCCAGATCCAGATTTGCGAGAACAAGACGCCCTCCTTCAGCATTCAGATAGAGTCCAGACTTTACAAACCTGGCCTTCTTCCGCAAATCATTTCCTACAATGACCGCATTGCCCATATTCCCTAACTTGAGAGGAGTCACCTGCTCCGGTATATCCACGAAAATTATCTTTCCATCGCTGTTGCCCTTGTAGACGTCGCCGTAGTTTGTCTTGAGGACAATATCATTTTCCGCATAATCCTCCCTGTTATATGCCTTTCCGGCAATATAGATATCGGCGCCGGCCATGAAAAGACCGTAGAGGCCGTCTGCACCGACAGGCTGCCTGTCCAGCCTGTCAAGGTCGACGACGGAGATCTCACCTGCAACGAATTCCATCCCGGACTTGCTATGGAGCATGATATAGCTGTCATCAGTGAAGATGACAGTGATCTGCATATCGGAATATGTACCAGGCAGGACTGTAAGATAATACGGGCCGTCACCGAGATGTCCGCCGCTTTCCGCGACAAGACGCACACCCCGGGCAGCGTCACCGGTCACAGGCTCTGCATAAAAGTCCGTACCGGACAATGAGACGGTGTACTCTCCCGACATACTTCTGTCCGCACGCACCTGTACTTCGCGGACGAGTGTCCCTGCGGCAGGCTCATAGTCGAGCCGGAGGATGGATGCGACATTCTGAAAGGAGAGTTCGTTTCCGGAAGCCTTCGCTACGGCAGGATTCAGCATGGTGTCGAATGTCCCTGACACATAGTGCTGCTCGGCCGGAAGCACTGATGAAATGGAAGAACCGGTGAATGATGCCTCTGCCGAATACGGATAGAGGGCATAATACGGCTCCGCGCCAGGAAGCGCCTCACCCGAAAAGGTGGTTTCGGAAGAATTTCCGGAAGGGTTGAGGGCAATGAAAGCATTGTTGTAAGTCCCGTCGAAAAGACTTATGGCATCCCCTGCCGACCACACGACCTGATTCTCGCTGCCCACAGTCCCGTCTCCGGGAATCATGGCAGTCCTGGTAGAAGGAGCATCGGCATTGAACTCCATATGGATGCGCGGATTCGAAGAAAGCACAGGAGACATTTCCGCCTTATCGGAACAGGAGACGGCAACCAATACGGCCACTGTAGCCATTGCGGCGAATAATGATGTTTTTTTCATGGCAAGTAGGTCATTCGAAGTTGTTCGTAATATCCTTCGAAACTGTAAAACTCTGGGTCTTGGCATTGGCTCCGCTGGTACAGAAACCGGTTTCTACCGATGTCTCTATCGTATACATGACAGGACTTCCGTACTTTTCACACACAAGCGGAAATTTCAAATCCGAATTCATAGTCAGTTATGGCGTTACGTATTTATGTGGTTTTCATGATGTCCTATACACTTCTTTGCAAAATTATGAATTTTATCCGGATTTCTATAATATTTTCCTGAAAAAACAACAAGGAGACTGCATGTGGCGGAATCACTCCGGTCCGTGCAGCCTCCTCATCGGGAATTAAATTAACTTAAACTAATGTAAAAGAATCTTATTCAAACTCAAACAATAACTAATAATACAATCTATTTCACGACCCAATATTTCGTGTCATAATCGGCACCGGCACCGTTCGTCACTACCGAAGTGTTGATCGGGAAGTAACCGGTCTCTGTATTTTCAGATGTGAACGGAGCAGCTGCAGCATCGTTAACATTGTCAGCACCTGCCTCAATGGCAGATTTGCCATGTACGACTGTCCAAGGAGCTGCCTCGACACCACTGTACAGATAGTTTCCTGATATGCTGGATGCCGCAGCTGATTTGTATGCGCATGCCAGACATGAGGTAGCATCTGGTACATCACCGCTTACATATCCTGCGACATTCTTGTCTACAGTGAAGTTCTGGAATACCTGACCTCTGACGAGAATGTTTTTCTGCCAGATATTATAGAAGGTATTGTTCGAAACATTCAGATTTGCATTATATGTATCGTACTTATCCTGGCTGCCATCTCCCATATTCACTATGTAAGCCTGAATTGTGGCTGCTGAATAAATCACAGAATTCGTCACTGTAATGTCTGTGGGGCCATAAGCAGTTTTGCTGGCATTTGTACTAAACCCGAAAAGTGAAGGATTGTTTGTAGCCGTTGAACTAAATTCTACAACAGAATTATTAATATAGACACCTTTAAATGAATATGTAGGAGCCTGATCATAAGCCAGATACCGAGAAGCTGTCATATCAACGAAACAATCCTCTACAGTCAATGAAAATTGTTCTGTATTACCTGTATAGTTTGTACGCACAAACCCTTCCTTATGTTGAGGTATCAAATGCAAGTTCTTGAAAACAGCATCACACCTTAAAGCATACTGTGCTGTAAATTGAAGTTGTGGCTGGTGATCTTTATACCTGCCAATCAAAACAACCCGTTCAGAAGTTCCCGGTGCCATCGCGGTAGATGAAAAAGGCTCAGTCTGCCCTTCAGGATCAATGAACAAAATACCTGCAGTTGTAGCATCAGCCTGTAAATCTGACTGCTCCAGTTCTGTGGCCTTAATTAATCTTGCCGTATATCCGCTATTATTATAAACATCACCGTTGATTTCTATATCATAACCTTTGGTAAAGAGGTCATAATAGTCATTCTCATCGGCTTCAGGAAGTGCAGCACCCTCTACAAGCTCCACGCCGATACCGTCAAATGCAGCGAATTTGCTTCCGGCAGTCAGGATCAAAGGCTGGCCGTACTGGTCTTCCGGCACTGTGATTTCGAGTACACCGCTGTTTCCCGTATCCGTATTGACCGCATAACTGTTGAAATTGAGTCCGGCAGCGCCATTCAGAGATATGGTATTGCCCGATGTGTTATTATTAGGATGGGCATAAAGCCTGATCTTCGAAATCTGCTTGCCTGCTATGGTCGGAAGTGTGATCTGACCGTCATTGGCATTTGCTCTGAGCGAAGATGGGAGAATGCCTGAAGCATCATTTCCGTTCCATATCTGACAACTTTCAAAGCCCCAGTTATACGGGTTTCCGTCACTTGCAGTCTGCTGGGCGGAGAGAGTACCCGAAAGTTCAGTGAAATTCCAGTAAAGCGACTCTGTCTCGACATATCCCTCACCGGAAATGTCGAATGCAAGGTTATTCAGGATATCTGCCTGGATGGAGGCTGCTGAGGCGAGGGTGATGGTTCTGGAAACGGTCTTGGTCTCCGTAGTCACTGTGACGGTAAGTTCACCGCCTGCATCGAATGTTGCAGGATGGACAGAATACCATACAGGCCAGATGCTTCCGTCCTTGGAAAGTCCTTCGGCATATACCGCCGTCACGGAACTTGACGGAGCTGTGAAATTGTTCACCTTGCAGTCCTCATATTCGTAGCCGAAATTCAGATACAGCGTTCCGGCAAAGCCGTTCTGACCGGCAGCAGCCTGGGAAAAGCTGATGGTAGCGGCATGGATTTTCTCGTCACCTATGACACCTGCTCCGTCGGAAAGACTCAGTCGTAGAGGGGCAGTCACCCTCTTGAATCTGGTTATTTCAAGTTCCTCGGCAGGAGCCACTCCGAATGCACCCTGGCCGAAGAGGATGTCATAGTTCGGATCATAGGTATTCGCACCAGGAGTCTGCACGGGAGAGAGCTTGAATGTAGCGGACTTTCCGGCCCCCTGAAGTCCTGTCGTAGCGATATCAGGCACAATCACGGAATAATCGTAAGCACTGATTCCCAGATCCTCATGCTTGAAAGAATATTTTCCACCGCCGAGAGCGGTCACGTCGGTAGCTTTCTGCATGTACTTGTTTTCAGACGTAGCCGTAGCAGCCTTGTCAGGATCTCCGTAGTAAATGGCAAAAGTCTCGTTTCCTGTCCAGTCTATGCCCACTCCCGGTTCATAGGCCGTCCTGGTATCCGCTTCCGGAATCCATTCGTTGCCTTCTACATACATGGTCTTCGTGATCTGAGCCACGGTATTTTCCATCTGTCCTTCAGTCAGTTCTTTCTGACATGAAACTACGGTCATCAGCCCGAGGGCGAGACCTGCATAAACGATTTTCTTCATGGTTGTGTCAGGTTTAAGAAAGTACATCGTTCCACACGTCATCACCTAAGGCCCCGTCGGTCCAGTCGCGCTCCGCACCCTCAGAAGCTGCGAAGCCTTTTTCTGTGCTGACAGAGAAAACTTTGAGGACAGGAGCGCCATATGCTACCCCTCCCCTGTCAAGATTCATGTTCGATTTTGTCATAGTCATATAGTTTTAATGTAGTTGAAACAGTTCAAAATCATGTGGCAAAGCATCCGCTAAATTAAGACAATGGCGGCAAACCGGGAATTCCGGCATGCCGCCATTGGACAAAATCAAAACATTTTGCACAAAATTGAAATCATTTTCCGGGGATTTCAATTTTATCTATCGCAAACCTAATCCCAGAAGACGAGTTTCATGTCTTTTTCGAGCATCGGGTCCGCGAGATCATGAGGGACGAAGGACCAGGAACCGAGAAGTGAGCGGTCACTGACATTGTCCTCGGAGAGGGCACCTGCCTCCAGTACGGCATCGTATATGAGGTCGCGTATTTCGGGATAGCGTGCGACTACCCTTTCGTCTATCCTGTCAGTGTCGATGCCAGCCCCTTCACGCATGATGCCGCCTCCGCCGCTGGCACGGTAGGATGTCATGGCGACATTGTATGTGCTGTCCATGCAGAACGGCTCTCCTGAAGCAAGGGACTTGATAAGCACTCTTTCACCCTGCGGCTTGCGGATATCGACTTCATATATGAGTCCCGCAGCGGAATCGAAATTGTAGGCCCTGCCTATGAACGACCATCTCCGGCTTCCTGTCCGTGAGTCGGGTCTGTCCTCTATCTTCAGGAGGTGTTCTCCAGGACGTCCGGACACGGTGTTGATCCAGGTACCGTAAGAATATTCGAGGTAGTCCTTTATCTCCCGGCCCGTCATCCGGACTACGAACAGCTGGTTTTCGAAGGGATAGATCTTGAAAAGGTCATTGTATACAAGTGTCCCAGCCTCTACGGTACCGTCGTATGTCAGAGGGGCCGCGAAGGATATCTGCGCCGGTGTACAGCCGAGGCTCACAGTGTGGATGAGGTCGGTATACGCACACATCCCCGTGTAAGCTTCCCTGGTCACGAGCGGAACTTCGAGCCGGCCTACCGGTTTCAACGTGAAGGCCTTCACAGCTTCGTAATCCGCCCTGAATGCAGAACGCATGGCCGTGTCCACCTGGTCTTTCCGGACAGGTATCAGGGAAGCGGAGTGTTTCCTGGAGACGATTCTGCCGTCCTTTACAGTCAGGTCGATACGGCCGCAGCCGAGATAGCGGCAGTGGCTTCCGGAATTGATCAGACAGATGGAGTCAGTCTGTATGACCGCCGGGGAATGGTCATGGGCGCAGAGCACGAAATCCACTCCTTCGAGTGTCTGGAAGAGGGCTTTCCCCTGGCTTTCCATGCTGGCGTAGGATACATTGCCGTCCTTTTCCGCATCAGGTTCCAGACCGGGCCCTGTACCGACATGTGCGGCCACGATGACTATGTCCGGCTTCTCACGCTTGCGGACCTTGTCCACATATTCCCGGGCATAAGGGATCAGGGACTCGAACTCCATCCCGCTCCACAGTTCAGGTGAAAGCCAGTTCTTTATGTTCGGGTTCGTGAATCCTATGACGGCTATCCTGAAACCTTCCCTGGTGGTCACGAAATAGTCCTGGAAATAAGGTTTCCCGTCGGAAGTCCTGACGGCATTGGCCGCGAGCAGCGGACACCCTAATTCCTTTCTGAGTCTGTCATATACCGGATGGCCGGCCTCTATGTCATGATTTCCCACCACTACGGCATCGTAGCCCATCCGGTTCGCCATACGGGCATAAAGATGAGGGGAAAGCGTATCGACATAGTTGTAGTAATACGATGCGTTGTCCCCCTGCACGCAGTCGCCGACATCTATCAGGAGAAGATTCCGTGAGCCTTCAGCCTGTCTGAGACTGTCCACTGTGCGGGAGACGGCCAGAAGGGAGCCGGATACGGCATTGTCCACGTAGAGCGAATCGAAATACCGTCCGTGGACATCATTCGTCGTACAGACAACAAAGCTGTATGTACCATCTTCCGGACCGCAAGAAAGGGCCAGAAACGGAAGGACGAACAGCATGAAAAAGTGTCTTTTCATTGAAGCGGTGATGCCAGTCCGATGAAATGTATCATTCAGTACAGGAGATTCCGCCGGACTGACACAGGTGTTTCTCCGGAATCTCTTTCCCGTTGCGGTCAGTCTGCCTGAGGACGGAGCCTGCGCGATGACTTCCGGTCAGGCAAGTCGAAAACCAGGGAGACGATCTGCTGCCAGCCGGAGAATCCGCTGCTGTGGAAATGCATGACGGCCGAAACCTGCAGCCGAAGGAAATCGGCGATGCGCGGCCCGTAGCATATCTCCAGCCTGTCATACAGCCCCATGTCCACCCCTCCCCTGCCCAGATGATAGAAAGGGTCTCCGAAGTAAAGGCCGTCAGCATACACATGTCCCGCCGTATCAGCCGAATCATAATACGGCATCATGTCGCAGCCATAGAACAGCCGGTTCTCCACGGATACGTTCCATTTTCCGAGTCTGACAAGGAATTCTCCGCCTGAAGGGAAGGTATATCTGCCGATATTGCGCCTGTCATTCTGCATGGACTGAAGCCATCCGAGCTGAAAGTGAAGGGTCTGGAGTCCGGTCTTTTCCGCGAGGTCGAGTCCTATGTACGGATTCAGCAGGATATTGTCCACCACGCCCCAGACTTCACGGGAACCGGCATAGTGGTACATGTAACCGGTATAGCCGAGCAGAAGGAGCCTGTCGGCCAGAGCCGCTTCCCCGCCGGCGAAAATCATGAAGCGTTCCCTCCTGGTATCGCCGTACTGCCCCATCCAGTCGCAGCCGAGTTCGTAATATGCCGACGGTCTGCGGAACTTGAGGATCAGGCCTTCGAGATTCGGGTCATAAAAACGTACATAGTCGGAGAAAAACGCCGTGGAATATGCTCCATGCATCTCGCTGCGCGGGAATATTCCTGCGGTGAGAGTCATGTCAGTCCTGCCGAAGCCCTTCTTCCATTCGTAATACAGCGTCAGTTCCCTGAAAAGGTCTTCCGTCCGCGCATCCGAGCCGAAATCCTTCATCACATCGATTCCGACCATGAGCCTGTGCCGCGAATTCCCTGGCGACGAAAGCTGCAGGCCGACCGAAGGAGTCAGACGCGCACCCAGGACCGTCATGGAAGGGGCGAAATCGCCGTCACCGTATTCCCTGTTGTCGAAACGGAATTCGAAACCGACATCCCAGACGAAATGCGGCCTGGCACGGACCTCTGTCCGGCCAATACGTTCAGATGCCTCCGGCAATGCGGTTACCGGAACTTCCTCAGCCGCCGTACTGGCAGCGGCAATGGCCGTGACCACGGCTGACGCCAATATCTTGAATCTTCCGTTCATAAAACCCGTGTCTGCAAAAGCGGATGAAAGTCCCCGCCGGGACAAAGATAAGACTTAGGAAGAAATGTTCAAAAAGAAAGCAGGCTAAAGAACAATCCTGAGCCTGCCTGAAAAGAAAATATTAGAATTGAATGTGTGTGTCCTAATGACAATGCAAATTTTACAATAATTATCCTGAAAACATATAACACTCCCCCTAATTTCTGTCACAATTTTCCTTTTTTGATTATTTTTGTGAAAATTTTCGGGGAAGTATGGAAAATTATATCGGGATTTATGACAATTATTCCGGAGATGCCCAGTACAATCAGCCAGTATCGTCAATTGACAAGTTTTTCTTTTCAAAGACGATAATAATACTGCTCTGCACCGAAGGGCATGCGGGGTTCAATGTCCGTTTCAAAGATTACATTCTGTCAAAAAATTCCTTTCTGATCATCGGGGCGGGAATACCTTTCTACTATACGGAGAAAAGCGATGATTTCAGGGTGAACATCATAGCGGTGGCCGATACCGTTTTCGACAAGATGGTGCAGGGGCTCATACGCATCTATTTCCAGAGGATTCTGCATGAAAGGCCTCTGCATCAGATCAGCGGGGTGAAGATGGAAATGTGCTGCGGCATACACGGTTACCTGAGAAAGTTCATCCTGGAGGATGACAATTTCTTCAAGATGCAGATCATCAGGAACTATCTGAACATCCTGTTCTACGAGGCCTGCAATATCATGATGCATGAGCCCGAGAATGCCTTGAGGAAAGACAGGCACAAGGAAGAGGTCGCCAGCAAGTTCATAAGGCTGATAGAGCAGAATATCAGGTCGGGCAGGAAGGTCGAATATTACGCCCGGATGATGAACCTGACACCGAAATACCTGTCTTCGGTGATAAAGGCAGCCACAGGACGCACGGCATCGGCATGGATAGATGACTACACTCTCGCCGTCGCACGCAATCTTTTAAGGGCCAGCGACATGAGCATCCAGCAGATAAGCTATGACCTGGGGTTTGCCACGCCTTCCCATTTCGCCAAATTCATCAAGGACAATACAGGCCTGACCCCGAAGGAAGTCAGGGCCAGGCTTGAAGACTGAAAGGCATCTACCTTATGGCCGCCGTCTCCGAAGCTACTTTGGCCGCAGCCTTGGCGAAGTTCGGAGTGGAGTCGGCATAGAGGATTCCGCGGGAGGAATTGATAAGCAGGCCGCCCATGTCATTGGCTCCGTATTTCATCACTTCTTCCGCAGATCCGCCCTGGGCGCCGACACCAGGCACGAGCAGGAAGTTGTCAGGGCAGAACGAACGTATTTCAGCCAGCTTTTCGGCTTTCGTCGCACCTACCACGAACATCATGTTGTCCGGCGTGGAGATGGACATCATTTCTTCCATGACGGCACGGTACAGCGGCTTTCCGTCCTTTTCGGCCAGCTGGTACTGGACAGCCGAAGCATTGGAAGTCAGGGCGAGGACGATGGCCCATTTGTCCTTGTATTCCAGGAACGGAAGGATGCTGTCCTGTCCCATGTACGGTGAAAGCGTGACGGCATCGAAGTCCATGGTCTCGAAGAAGGCTTTCGCATACATCCTGGCAGTATTCCCTATATCGCCTCTTTTCGCATCCGCTATAAGGAATATGTCCGGATAGGTGGTGCGTATATAGTCGACGGTCGCTTCCAGGGCACGGGTGCCGTCTACTCCATAGCATTCGTAGAAGGCGAGATTCGGCTTATATGCCACGCAATACGGTGCCGTGGCGTCGATGATGGCCTTGTTGAATTCGATGATCGATCTGGTCTTGCCGCCGAAGAGATGGCCCTTGATGGCGATTTCCGACGAAGCCAGACCTTTTATGTGCTCGGGCATTTTCGTGTAGTCTACGTCCAGACCCACGCAGAGCATGGTCTTTTTTGCCTTGATCTGTTCGTAAAGCTGTTCTCTGTTCATATTAATAATATTGATAAAATAGAATAATGGATTCGAGTCCCTTGAAAAACTGGCTGAGAAGATAGCTCTCGTTCGGGGAGTGGATGGTATCCCTCTCAAGTCCAAAACCCATGAGAAGCGGGTCTATACCCAATATTTTCTGCAGGTCCGCCAATATCGGTATGCTGCCGCCTCCCCTGCTTGGGACAGGTTCGGTTCCGTATACTTCTGTCATGGCTCTGGATGCCGCCTGATATGCGGGTGATGAAATCGGGATCAGGAAACCGTTGCCGCCGTGATACCGTTTCACATCGACCTTTACATACGGCGGGGCTATCGACCTGATGTGTTTTTCGAAGAGTTCCGTGATTTTCTCACTGTCCTGATCAGGTACCAGACGCATGGAAATCTTCGCATGCGCTTCAGACGGAAGGACTGTCTTGGCCCCCTCTCCGGTGTATCCGCCCCAGATGCCGTTCACATCCAGACATGGCCTGATGCCGGTGCGTTCGAGGGTGGTATAGCCCTTTTCTCCCTTGACCTCGGCGATATTCAGGAATTTTTTGTACTCGTCCGGATCGAAGGGGGCTCTGGCCAGTTTGGCCCTGTCTTCCGCGGACAGTTCGATGACGTCATCGTAGAATCCTTTCACGGTGATATGGCCGTCCCGGTCTATAAGCGACGAGACGATGTCGCAGAGGACATTGACGGGATTGGCTACGGCTCCGCCGTAATGCCCCGAATGGAGGTCCTTGTCCGGTCCGGTGACCTTTATCTCGACATAGGAGAGGCCGCGCATGCCGCAGTTGATGGACGGGACCTGCTCCGAGATCATGGTGGTGTCGGAGACGAGGATGATGTCGGCTTTCAGTAGGTCTTTGTGATCACGTGCCCAGGCTGCGAGGGACGGGCTTCCTATTTCTTCTTCGCCTTCGAGGATGAATTTGACATTGTGCCGGAGTTTTCCGGTACGGGAGAGGTATTCGAAGGCTTTTACATGCATGAAAAGCTGGCCTTTGTCGTCATTGGCCCCCCGGGCATAGATGGCCCCGTCGCGGATTTCCGGTTCAAACGGGTCGGAATTCCAGAGTTCAATCGGGTCCACGGGCTGGACATCGTAGTGTCCGTATACGAGGACGGTGGAGAGTGAGGGGTCGACGGTGCGGCTTGCGAAGACTACGGGATGGCCGGATGTGGGATAGATTTCGGCATGGTCCGCTCCGGCTTCCTTCAGCAATTCTGTCAGCCGTTGCGCGCAGCGCATCATGTCCGGTTTGTGTTCGTCGAGGGAGCTGACGGATGGTATTCTCAGCAGGGAGAAGAGTTCGTCGAAGAATCTTTCTTTGTTCGCTTCTATGTATTCTTTCATGGCGGTGTCTTTTATGGCTTTACAAAGATAGCAGGTTTTTCAGAATTTCCGCATCCACGATGCAAGTCAGGCAGGCATTTCGGAACGTGAAAAGTTCTTCAATACCTGCCTGAATATCTTGTTTCAGTCTTGCCGGCCTTCTGCACACGACACGAAAACCGTCATGCTGACATCAGCTTTCCCAGCAACTAGTCGGTAAGACCCGGTATGCTCGGAAGGGATGACGCCTCCTTGGTAAATGTACATTTTACAGATACTTCCTTGTCACTGCTATCAGTTACCTTCAGACCGAATTCATAGTCTCCAGACTGAAGCATTATTCCGAGCATATTCACAAGAGGTGCGATATCGAAATCAACCGATGTCTTTCCTTTGAGTTCCTCGCCTGTCGGCATATCCGCAGCGACTGTTTCTATCGCAGTTATCACTTTCTCATCATTGATGAAATCCATCTCGGTACTAAGACCAAAACCTGTCAGTATTGTAGTAAGACTTTCCGGAGCAGTTACCACAAAACCTTTGATTCCGCCCACGGCAGTCACCTTCAAAGTAGCATCCATGTCTTTTGAAATGACCACAGGCTCGAAATCTGCATTGCCAGGCCATGTAACAGCGGTTTCTGTCACTTCCTCACCAGGATTCTCGTCAGGAACTTCAGGATTGTTCTCCTGACATGATGTGACGGCAAAAGCGACTGATACGGCCGCTGCCAAAAAGGTTAAAAATTTTTTCATTGTACTTTTATTTTGGTTTAAATTGGCGATTATCATTATTAACGTCTATGCAAAATGATATGAATCCATTATCATATCAAAGATGCGCCTTCGCATAGTCGAGAGTCAGGTCGAAGGTCTTTTTCTTCGAACTCGGGGCCTCGTACATCGCGTCCGTCATGATCTTTTCGCATATGGAGCGGAGTCCGCGGGCACCGAGCTTGTTCTCGATGGCAGTGTCCACGATAAGATCCAGGACTGCCGGCTCTATCTGCAGTTTCAGCCCGTCAAGTTCGAACATCCTTTCATACTGGCGTATGATGGCATTCTTCGGCTCCGTAAGAATCCTCAGAAGCGCTGCCCTGTCCAGCTGGTCGAGATAGGTAATCACAGGAAGACGTCCTATGATTTCCGGTATCAGACCGTATGACCGGAGATCCTGGGCCGAAACATACTGCAGCAGATTCTCCTTGTCCACCTGCTGCTTATGTACTGAGCCATATCCTATCACCTGAGTATTCAGTCTCTGCGCTATCCTGCGTTCGATTCCCTCGAAAGCACCGCCGCAGATAAATAGGATATTCTGCGTATTCACCTGCACGAACTCCTGCTCCGGATGCTTGCGTCCTCCTTTTGGCGGAACATTCACCACGTTGCCCTCCAGGAGCTTGAGCATGGCCTGCTGTACGCCCTCCCCCGAAACATCACGGGTGATGGAAGGATTGTCGCTTTTGCGCGCTATCTTGTCGATCTCGTCGATGAAGACTATACCGCGTTCGGCCAGCTTCACATTGTAGTCCGCCTCCTGCAAAAGCCTGGTCAGAATGCTCTCTACATCCTCACCCACATATCCGGCCTCAGTAAGCACAGTGGCATCCACTATCGTGAAAGGCACTTCGAGAAGCTTGGCTATAGTCTTGGCCATAAGAGTCTTTCCCGTACCGGTAGGGCCCACCATCAGGATATTGGACTTCTCCAGTTCGAGATCATCTGCACCGGAAGAGGCGAGATTGTTGTTGATCCTCTTGTAATGGTTGTAGACAGCCACGGCAAGAAGTTTCTTCGCCCTGTCCTGACCTATGACATACTGGTCCAGATATTCCTTTATCTCCTTTGGTTTCAAGAGCTTGTTTATCCTGTCAGGTGCAGGCTGCGCGGATTGTTCCAGATTCGAGATATAGTCGTTGCATATCTTCACGCAGTCACTGCATATGGCAGAGTCCAGACCCTGAAGCAGAAGAGGAACTTCACTCTCGCTCCTGCCGCAGAATACGCAATGTCTTTCTTCCCTTGTAGTTTTTTTTGCCATTGGATAAACTTCAGTCCGACAAATTATTTTTTCTTCCCTGTCAGTATCTCGTCTATCATACCGTAGTCGAGAGCTTCCGCAGAGGTCATCCAGAAATCCCTGTCACCGTCAGCTTCTATGGTCGCATAAGGCTTTCCTGTATGTTCCGAAAGTATGGTATAAAGTTCTTTCTTCACTTTCAGGATTTCCTTGGCTGCTATGGCGATATCCGAAGCCTGCCCCTGTGCTCCGCCCAGAGGCTGGTGGATCATGATTCTGGAATGCGGAAGAGCCGACCTTTTCCCTTTGACCCCGGCACAGAGCAGAACCGCACCCATCGATGCAGCCATACCCGTACAGATGGTAGCCACATCAGGTTCAATCAGCTGCATGGTGTCATATATGCCAAGTCCGGCAGATACTGACCCTCCCGGCGTATTCAGATATATGGAGACATCCGCCTGGCTGTCTGTAGAAGCCAGGAAAAGGAGCTGGGCCTGGATGATATTGGCCACATCGTCATCTATCGGCACGCCGAGGAAGATGATCCTGTCCATGAGCAAGCGGCTGAACACATCCATCGAAGCCACATTCAGCTTGCGCTCCTCGATGATGGTCGGGTTTATGTAGGAATCGAACACTGACCCGTATCTGTGCAGAGTCATGGAACTGATTCCCCTGTGCAGTCTTGCGTATTTTTCAAACTCCTTTTCCATAGCGGTCATTCTCCGGTAAAATTATTCAAGTTCGCGGAATTTCTCTACAGACACTTTCTTTTCATCGAGAGATACGGCGTTCTTCACAGCAGCAAGCGTCTTCGTATCCTCTACCTGCTCGATCACGCGGCGTCCCTCCTTTTCCTGTGAAAGTATGGTCTTCGCATAAGATTCAAGCTGCTCGTCAGGAACATTGGCGATACCGTACATGGCGAACTGGTATGCAGCGAATGCCTTCGCGCTGGCCATCACATCTGCTTCCTCCACCTTCACTGAATACTTGTCCATCAGGTAGTTCCTGACCATCTGCCAGCGGTAGTCCTCAAGGAAGAGGTCGAATTCCTTCTCTATATCCTCCATGGTGAACTTGCCGTCATTGGCGACATATATCCATCTCTTCAGGAATTTCTCCGGAAGCGCTATCGCGGCCTTTTTCACGAGATAAGCCTTGGCATCCTTCGAGAATCTGAATTCGGACTCCTGAGCATACTCGGCTGCAAGCCTTTCAGCCACCTTGGCATCGAATTCCTCTTCCGACTTCACGTTTCCTTCACCGAAAATCTTGTCGAATGTCTCCTGAGTCATCGGCGCCGATACGAATGTCTTCACATTCTTCACGGTCATCTTGTAGGCAGGATCGATGCCGGCAAGCTCTTCCTTGCTGACTTTCAGCATGGAAGCCCTGTCAGCCTCGTTCGTGAAAGCCTCGTTTACGTTCACGTCTATGGTATCTCCGGCCTTGAGACCGATGAATGAAGGTCTTACAGCCTCCGAAACGTTCCTGAGCGCTACATAAGTGCCTTCAATCTTCGTCTCGCCCTGTTCAAAATCCACGATGATGAAATCCTCTGCCTTTGCAGCCTCGCCATCTTCCAGCGAGCCGTACTGTTTCAGAAGGTTCTCCTTCATCTCGGACTTGGCCGTGTCGGATATCTCAATATTATAATAAGGTATCTTGTCGTCCTTTGAAAGCTCGAAATCCACCTTAGGGGACAGGGCCACATCGAACTTGAATTCGAAATCATTCCCGTTCTTCCACTCCACGCTTTCCTGGTTCTCTGCAGGAAGAGGCTCGCCTATCACCTTGAGGTCATTGTCCTTTATGAAGCCGTTCAGAGCCTCCGAAATAAGGTCGTTCACCGCATCCACGAGGCAAGACTGGCCATATATCTTCTCGATGAAACTCATAGGAGCCATTCCTTTCCTGAATCCCTTGAGTTCGGCTGTCCTCTTGTGCTCGTTCAGCCTTTTTTTCCTTTTCTCGGAATAATCGTCACTGGCTATCGAAAGCGTCAGTTCGATATTGAGGTCATCTACCTTGTTCTGTTCAATTTTCATAATATACTATTTTTTAAATATTTTCTGACAATAATTTTCCCGAACCTCCGGTTCAATGCTGTCGTCTGCCACAAGTGCAAGGGCGCAAATATAATCAATCCGCAAATAATTTCAAAATCATGACCTGCGGCGCGGAGACATCTTCTTGGGATATGCTATCCTGGCATGGTAGACCTGCTGCAGATAGGATTTGAGCACGTTCTTCACTATGTTCAGTTCCTTAAGGGATATGTCCGCATCTTCGAACTGTCCGTCCGACATCTTCGACTTCACGATGTTCTCGACCAGAGCCGACATGGTCTCGGCCGAATAGTCCTTCAGGCTACGCGAAGCCGCCTCCAGTGTGTCGCAGAGCATGATGATGATCTGCTCTTTCGTATATGGCTTGCGACCCTTGTAGAAGAAGTCTTCGGCATTGGCGGGGTCCCCGCCGCCATTTATGTACTTGTTGTAGAAATAGGCGGTGCACGTGGTCCCGTGATGGGTGATGATGAATTCCTTCACGATATTCGGGAGCTTGAATTTGTCTGCCAGGGCCATTCCGTCAGAAACGTGCTTGATGATCTCTATGGCACTTTCCCTCGGGGTCAGGCCGTCATGATAGTGGACTCCGAGATTTTCGTTCTCGATGAAGCACTGCGGATTCATGATTTTCCCTATGTCATGATAGAGTGCGCCTGCCCTGACCAGAAGTACGTTCGCATCAATGGAACGCGCTGCGGCATCGGCGAGGTTCATCACCTGGAGAGAGTGCTGGAATGTACCGGGCGCCTTGTGGGCAAGATCCCGGAGAAGCCTGTTGTTCGTATCGGTGAGTTCCACAAGCCTGTTGCTCGACACAAGCTGGAATATCCTTTCGAAAAGATAGATCAGAGGATAGCCTGCCACCGAGAGGAACGAGCCGATGAACAGGTAGAGTATGGTCCTGTAGTCATGGTATCCGCTGATGCCTTCGATGAGCCTGAATCCCAGATAGACCAGTACCAGCACTCCGAAAACGATGCCCGCCGTGATGAACTGTTTCCAGCCCTTGTTGAATATCTCGGCGAAGAAGATAGTGATGGTGCCGGCTGCAAGATACATCACGAAAAGTTCCACTCCGTTATGAGAGAAAACAAGCAGAGGAAGGAGGGAAAGGATGTAGACAGGCAGCACGACCCTCTTTTTGAAGAAAGCTACCAGATAGAGGGCCACAAGGGTGAAAGGAGTCAGGTACAGCAGGGAAGGATCCACCTTTTCCACCACGATGGCCAGCAGGGTGGCGAACAGGTAGATGACCAGCAGATACAGATACCTGTTCATCTCGTCGAAAACCCAGTAGTTGGTATAGTAAATGGCAAAGAACAGGACAGTCACCAGGGTCAGGGCGAGAAGTATGTTTCCCGTCCACAGCCATATCCTGTGCCCGCTGTATCCGAGACTGTTCTCGTATTCAGCCTTGTACGAATCCAGAAGCTGTTCTATCTCCGCAGTGATGATTTCTCCGTTCGAGACTATCAGCTGTCCGGCATTCACGACTCCGGAAGTAGGCGACACATAGTTTACGGACTCCTCATGGACCAGATCCGTGGTCTGTCTGTCAAACAGCAGGTTCGGTTTCACGAGGTCATAGATGCTGGAGGCCCGGCACAGAGAGTCGACATTGCACCGGAGCTCCGCTTCGGTGAGAAAAAGAAGAAGAAAATCCTTGGCTTCCTGGACAGTATAGACTTCGGATGAAGGCACTTTCTTCGCCCGCCTGTCTTTCTGGATGAATATCACGTTGCTGTCGAAGGTCTTGCCTTCGGGCAGGTATTCCGAGCCTGATTCGGAGACGATCCCGCTCCCGTACAGACGTACAAACGCATTCAGTATTTCAGGCTTGAAGGAATTGCATTCTCCGAGGTCGGTGCTCTCCACGAGGGATATCTGCGTGTGTACTACCGTGTCCGAATAACGGAAATACGGGATGACACTGGATCCGAGCAGACTCTTTTCCGCCTGGATCTGCGCGTCGGTCTTCAGAATCGGGAAGTCGAACTGCGCAATGAGGGGCTCATACATCCATGGAGAACCTTTCTTGTAATCGTAGTTGAACTTGCCCATCCTCGGAAAGATAAGGACAAGCGTGACAAAAAGTATCACAAGCGGGAGATAGACCTTCCAGGAGTAATTGATCTTCGTCTTTTTCATCACAATTCCGGTTTGTATTTCAGCGGGCAGTAGAGATAACTGTCCGAAATGTACGCATGTATATCATGCCGTTTCAGCAGTGAGACGAATCTGCCGCAAACCCGGCTTTCCTTGTCCGACGACGACACCGTGACGATAAGGTCCCCTCTGAGGTTTATCGTGGAGATGCTGAACGGGAAAAGGGAAGGAGGTACCAGCGGATAGAATTCGGTGATGTACTGCTGCATGGTATCAGGCATGATCACATTCCCCACATTGCACAGGGAGTAGGTGGATTCGGCCGATTTCCGGCTGATCATGTCATGCATGGCCGCAACCTTTCCCGCAAGAGTGTCCTTGTCGAGGATATCTTCCAGCAGGGCAATCTTTCTCTGGGCATTGTAGGCAAGTGCATCTGTCTTCAGCTGAGCCTCCAGGAATTTTTTCTGGGACATCAGCACGGTGGCGAGAGGATATTCCGGAAGACGTCTGTTGTATGCCAGAGGCAGGTTCACGAAAAACGGACGCAGCGTGGTAGTAGGGAAATACTGTCTCAGATTCACCTGGATATACGAAATCATGTATTCGCCCTGAACATCCGATTCGGGATATTCTTCGAGCAGCGCCTGGGAAAAGAACGGGGAGATGACGGTAGACGGCATGCCTGTATACTGCCTGGCCTCTCCTTTCATTTTCGAAAGAGGGATATGTATCTGCGTCACTCTGAACGAAGTCCCGTCCTTCCTGGCCGGCAGGTTCACGGCCTTCGCATCCATGTACCACACAGGGCGCGAGGCAGGAATGTCATCCAGTTTCACAAATGCGTCATCCGCCTCTATGTCATGGAATTCGCTGTCGGAAGTGATGACGCTGCCGTCATTCTCGACCTCGTATCCTGCAAGCTGCAGATACTTGTAGAGGACTGCCCTGATGAACGGGACTATCCCTTTCTCGTCAGTCAGCGCCCTGTGGAAATCAAACCATACGGTCTTGTGGTTTACGAAAACCGCAAACATGCAGTCCTTTCCGAAAGTTCCGGACTCGGCAAAACAGGCCCTTTCGGATGCCGGCAGGACCCTGACAGGGGAATTCCTCTTCGCGAACGCCAGGGATTCGCCGTCCCTGACAGCTTTCAGGTCTATATGAGGGAAACGCGGCATGAGGCCGTCCAATGCCTGTCCGAGTATATCCATATCCACGGCCATGGTCAGTCCTGCAACGAAACAGAAAGAAGTGTTCGCCCAGGAAGAGTCCGAATACAGGTAAGTGCTCCCCAGCAAATCCGGAGCCTGATACGCAGTGTCGCTCATGTTCTGAAATCATTTGTGGAAAGGGCTGTCCGGCTCTTTCGCCATATAGTTGAATTCCAGCCTGTCCGTAAGGGAAGGCCAAAGGTTATGCATGAATACAGTAAGTTTGCCTATAGGGGTGAGAATCATGTGGGACTTCCTGCGGATCAGTCCTTTGGCCAGATATTCAGCCACCTTTTCCGCAGTCATCATCTTGCCCTCGTCCCGCGGGGTCCGTCCCTGTGCCGAACCGTCTGCCGTCAGAGCGGCATTCCTGACATTCGACGCGGTGAATCCCGGAGCGAAGACCATGACGTGCAGTCCGTCATACAGATGCTCTATCCTCAGTGTATCCAGAAAACCGCGGATGGCATACTTCGACGAAGAATAGCCTGTCCTGCCGGGAAGTCCGGAATAGCCCGCAATGGAAATCACTCCCACCACAGAGCCTTTGGAAGCCAGAAGATATGGCAGGGAGAACTTCGTACAATACACTGTTCCCCA
Source organism: uncultured Bacteroidales bacterium (assembly GCA_944326365.1). Classification (GTDB taxonomy): domain Bacteria; phylum Bacteroidota; class Bacteroidia; order Bacteroidales; family UBA932; genus Cryptobacteroides. The sequence continues at coordinate 34,894 of CALVDR010000023.1, forward strand.
GAAATTCACGTCCATCAGCGTCCTGATGACGGACAGGTCCAGATCACGGAACATGGCTCTCATGGAAAGCCCTGCATTGTTCACCAGGACATCTATCCGGCCGAATTTTTCTACCGTCTTCCCTATCAGGTTCCTGCAATCTTCCTCTACGGAAACGTCAGTCTTCACGCAGAGCACTTCCGTCACCTGGGACAATTCCTCCTCCAACGCGGCAAGTTTGTCGGCCGACCTGGCGGCCAATGCGAGTTTCGCCCCGCAGGATGCGAATAATTTGGCAGAAGCCAACCCAATTCCTGAGCTGGCTCCTGTGATGATCATGACTTTGTCTTTAAAAAAACGTCTGTTCATTCCCTTGGTTCATGAATCTGTGGAAAATCCATTAGTGAATGGCCATATCTATGATCTCGTCACCGTCATACTCTCCCCTTTCGAGTTTCGCACGGATCTCGGCAAAGGTCTTGAGAGTATATTCCACATCTTCCATGGAATGAGCTGCCGTAGGGATAACCCTGAAGATGATCATACCCTTAGGAATGACAGGATAAACGACTATAGAGCAGAATATTCCATAGTTCTCCCTGAGGTCCACGGCCATCTTTGTAGCCTGGCCTACACCGCCCTTGATGGCCACAGGCGTCACGCATGCCTCGGCAGGCCCGATATCGAATCCGAGTTCACGGAATCCGTTCTGCAGGGTCCTGGTCACCTTGAAGAGCTTCTTCCTGAGTTCATCGCCCTCGGCGCTGCGGATGATGGACAGTCTCTTCAGGCCGCCTTCCACGAATGCCATAGGAAGGGACTTCGCATAAATCTGTGAACGGAGGTTGTACCTCAGATAGTCTATGATGACCTTGGGACCGGCCACGAAGCCTCCGATACTTGCCATGGATTTGGCATATGCACCGATATAGAGATCCACTTCATCCATGACACCGAAATGCTCGGACGTACCGCGGCCATGCTCTCCCATCACGCCGAAACCGTGGGCATCGTCGATAAGAATCCTGAAATTGTATTTCTTCTTCAGCGCCACGATCTGGTCGAGATTTCCGAGAGCTCCGGTCATACCGTACACTCCTTCAGTGATGAGAAGGATTCCGCCTCCGGTCTCCTCGCAGAGTTTCGTAGCCCTCTTGAGGGTGGCTTCGCAGCTCTCTATATCGTTGTGACGGTAGGTCATCCTCTTGCCCATGTGCAGGCGGGCTCCGTCGATAAGGCAGGCGTGGGCCTCGGAATCGTAAACGATGATATCATGCCTGTCCATAAGGGCATCGATGGTGGATATGATTCCCTGATAGCCGAAATTGAACAGGAAAGCGTCTTCCTTCTTCTCGAATTCGGCCAGTTCCCTTTCGAACTGCTCGTGAAGGGAAGTGTGGCCCGACATCATGCGGCTTCCCATCGGATATGCAAGCCCCCATTTGGCGGCAGCCTCCGCATCGGTCTTCCTGACTTCAGGATGATTTGCAAGCCCGAGGTAATTGTTCAGGCTCCAGCAGAGCACATCCTTTCCGCGGAACTTCATGTGAGGACCTATCTCACCTTCAAGTTTCGGATACATATAATATCCGAAAGCCTTTTGTCTGTACTGGCCGAGAGGACCTCCCGAGTCTCTCGCGATTCTGTCAAATATATCCATAACTATTATAAATTTAGATTTTAATACTTTTTCCTGTTTCAAACGACGGTGCAATCCCGTTCCCGCAAGTCAGATCCGCCTATGCGTCCACATTCGCATAATGCGCGTTCTGCTCGATGAACTCGCGGCGCGGCGGCACGTCATCACCCATGAGCATGGAGAATGTACGCTCGGCCTCTGCGGCATTGTCGATAGTCACCTGACGGAGAAGCCTGCGCGAAGGGTCCATGGTGGTCTCCCACAACTGGACATCGCTCATCTCACCCAGACCTTTGTATCGCTGGACAGTGACACCTTTTTCGGTGCCCTTGCCGAGTTTCTCCGTGGCAGCCTTGCGCTCCGAATCTGTCCAGCAGTATATCTCCTCTTTTCCTTTCTTCACGAGATACAGAGGAGGAGTAGCCAGATAGACATAGCCGTTCCTTATCAGATCCTGCATGTACCTGAAGAAGAATGTAAGAATCAGTGTCGCGATATGGCTTCCGTCGACATCGGCATCCGTCATGATGATGACCTTGTGATAGCGGAGTTTCGAAAGGTTCAGGGCCTTGTGGTCGTCTTCAGTACCGACCGTCACTCCCAGTGCAGTGTAGATGTTCCTGATTTCCTCGCTTTCGAACACCCTGTGCTCCATGGCCTTTTCCACATTCAGGATTTTTCCCCTGAGAGGAAGAATGGCCTGGGTCATCCTGTCCCTGCCCTGCTTGGCCGTACCGCCTGCGGAATCTCCCTCGACCAGGAAGAGTTCGCATTTTTCAGGGTCGCGAAGCGAGCAGTCGGCGAGTTTTCCAGGCATGCCTGCACCTGACATCACTGTCTTCCTCTGCACCATCTCGCGCGCTTTCCTGGCGGCATGTCTGGCCGTGGCCGCGAGAATCACCTTGTCGACTATGGCTCTGGCATCCTTCGGGTTTTCCTCCAGATATGCCTCCAGAGCCGTGGCCGTAGCCTGGGAAACGGCAGAGACCACCTCACTGTTTCCGAGTTTGGTCTTCGTCTGCCCCTCGAACTGGGGTTCCGACACCTTCACCGAAATGACCGCCGTGAGGCCTTCCCTGAAATCATCGGCCGCAAGATCGAATTTGAGCTTGGCGAGCAGATTGTTCTTGTCGGCATAGTTTTTCAGGGTCCTGGTAAGACCCATCTTGAAACCCTGAAGGTGGGTTCCGCCTTCTATTGTGTTGATATTGTTTACGTAAGAGTATATCTTTTCGGAAAAGCCCGTATTGTACTGCATGGCGATTTCGATAGGTATGACCTTGTCGGTCTCCAGATAGATAGGCTCCTCTATGAGCTTCTCGGCACCGCCGTCAAGATAGTTCACGAATTCCTTCAGTCCCTCTTTCGAGTAGAATACATCATGCCTGTATTCATCCGTAGGATTTCCGTTCTCGTCTGTCAGCCTTTCCCTTTTGTCGGTCAGTATCAGCTTGATGCCTTTGTTCAGATAGGCCAGTTCCCTGAGCCTGGCGGCAAGGGTGTCATACTTGTACACGGTAGTGACAGTGAATATTTCGGGATCCGGATGAAAAGATATGGTCGTTCCCGTATCGGACGCCTCGCCTGTCACCACTACCTCCGATGTAGGCTTTCCTTTCGAATATTCCTGCACGAATATCTTTCCCTCCCTGTGGATTTCCGCTCTCAGATAGTCGGACAATGCGTTCACGCAGGATACGCCGACACCATGAAGACCGCCGGATACCTTGTAGCTGTCCTTGCTGAACTTTCCGCCGGCATGCAGCACAGTCAGGACGACTTCCAGGGCAGACTTGTGCTCCTTTTCGTGCATCCCTGTAGGTATGCCTCGTCCGTTGTCCTGGACAGTTATGGAATTGTCTTCATTGATAGTCACTTCGATGTCCGTGCAGAAACCTGCCAGAGCCTCGTCTATACTGTTGTCCACGACTTCGTACACCAGATGGTGCAGACCCCTCTCCCCGATGTCTCCGATATACATGGAAGGTCTTTTCCTCACGGCTTCAAGGCCTTCCAGGACCTGAATACTGCTGGCGGAATACTGTTCTTCCGCTCCGATCTTCACTTCGTTCTCACTCATTTTCCAGAATAAATTAGCGCCAGTCCGGACTTTCTTGTCCGGCACTGAATATAAACGGACAAATTTAACAATTTTATCACAAATTCAAGCAAATTCCGGCAGTAAAATATATGCCGCTCTGCGCATGGAAAGGCGTATACTGGATAGTGGAGTTCAGAAGATTCCCCCCGCGGAGCCAGAAAGAGAACTTCCTCGTGAAAGCGTATTCGAATGACACTCCGAGATCTGCGTATCCGGGAACCTCCAGTCCGATACCGGCAGCCTCGCCAGCAGAAGTCCTGACCTGTGCATGGCGCGAAGTGGCGAAACCGCAATCCACCCCTGCGAAAATCCGCCGTTTCCAGTTGTACTGCGCACTGAGATACCCGGTGAAGTCAGACGGGGTGAATGCGAACGCATTCCGTCCGGACACATCGGAAGCCTGATACATGAGCCGGCCGCCGAACTTGAAATCCTGTGAGCGCCAGAACATGTCCAGTCGGGTATAGAACATCTGGTACGGAGTATATACAATCCCCGGTACGAAACCAGGCTCATCCCCGGCTGCGGACACCATTGTCACGGAAGACATGGGAGCATTGCCGAAATTGCGGTAGCCGGCACTCAGGTCATAACTGAAACGGGATGCGATATTGCCTTTGAGGCCGAACGAAGCGGATACCCTCTCCACGGTATTGTCGAGAAGGGGGCCTTCCCCGCATCTGTTGTAGAAGACGGAGATATGATGTCCGGAATCCAGCATGGAAGAATACTTGTTGATATCAGGTCCTCCGCCGGCAGTCAGGTACAGGTCCATGTATCTTTCAATCACCGAAAAACCTATCTTCACGTCCGGGTAGACCACCTGTCCTCCGGTCATGTTCATCGGAGGATAATACGGGGCATGATTCTCCCTGAACAGGAATGCAAGCCGGACTCCGAGATCCACATCCCAGCGGCTGTTCCTGAAAAGATAGTGCGGGGTCACGGAAACATTTCCTGCGGACGAACCGAAAACATCTCCCCCGTATGAAGCGTAGTCCAGACCGAAATCAGCCAGGACGATATGTCCCGAACCGAATGAACCTCCCAGAGAAACATCCAGATTCAGGTCATGCTCCGAAAGATAGCCGCGTTCCATCATCCATGAAAGCTGCCCCTTGTCCTCCGCGAACCTGTAACCCAGATTCACGTCATATACGAAATGCGACTCTATCCTCTGTTTGGATGTAATACCGAAATTCAGGTCAAGTCCGTCATACGCCCTCGTGAGTACGGTATCCTTGAATGCCGTACCGTAATACCCGGCCCTGAAAGACAACACCCCCGTCTCCCAGTCGAAAGTCCCGTCCACTCCCGCCCTGGACAGAAGGTCATGACCGGAATAATGTGTCCCGTCCGGGACAATGGCTGCCTCCGGCAGCAATCCGTCCGTCCCGAGAGACCTGTAATTCCCGATATATGACCGATGGTCCGCATAGACCGACAGCCTGAATCTGTCATTCCTCACAGGAGACCATACGAAATCGAGGGTCGGATGCAGGGAAAAGCCTGCCCCGGCTCTGAGATAGAAGGATTTTTCCCCGGACCATGCAGGGGCGATATCCATGTCCATCAGAAAAGGGCGGAACTCGTATGCCCCCTTGAAGGGACTGTCGAAGACAGAATAGTCGAACTGAAGATTGAACTTCATGACGCTGTCCGGCACCGCCATCTCTACCGACGGCTTGTCAAGGTCAGACATGGTACCTCTGTACTGTCTGGACACCTCTACCGTAGGATTGAGGTTCTGGGCAGCTGCCGAAAAGGAAAACATAGCCGACAGTGCGGCAAAACATATTCCGGAAACTTTCATCTGATTCACGTTAATTTCAACCAACTTTTCAAAAAGGCAGGAAAATCTATTCTATACTGCCCGTCTGCATGAGTTCCTGAAGTTTCTCCAGTCTCATCTGCACGCCCGGAATGACATCATCATCTTCCGTTTCAGGCGTATATCCCTGGGCGACACTCTCGAATGTGGCTTTTGCCTGTTCGAGATTGTCCATCTCCACGAATGCGTCTCCGAGGACAATGAAAGATTTGGCCAGCCAGTAGTTGTGGGATGTGCCCGAGTCCGAGAAAGCATATACACGGCTCTCCACTTCATCGAAAGCTCCCCTGTCATAGCTGTCCTGAATCATCAGATACGATGCTTCAGCTCCCTCGGAAGTGGCAGGGTCTTCCGCCAGAACGGCCAGGACGGCAAAGGCCTCATCCCTGCGCGAAGTGGCGAGGAGTGACTTCGCATCCACATATCTGGCTTCCCGCACCAGCTGTCCGTCAGCAAAATCCTGCCCGGCTATGATCTCGGAATATTTCACCGCCTCGTCATACATGCGGGCCCTGAAGGCCGAACGCATCAGACCTGTCAGCGAGACAGTCCTGTACGATGCCGTGACAGTGGATGAATACAGTTTCAGATACGCATCGAAGGCTTCGGCGTATTTCTGCATGGAATAGGACAGTTCCGCATAATTCAGGACGGACTGCTCCAGGAAAGGTCCTTTGCCGGCGGAGATGACTTTCTCATAATGGTCGCATGCGGCTTCAGGTTGTGATGTCAGTCTGAAACATTCGGCGAGGTAATACTCGGCATTCGTCACCATCCTGCCTGACGGATATTTCTCGAGATACGACGTCAGCGACGTCATGGCCTTCGGATAGTTTTCGGAAAGGAAAATCTGTTCGGCGGCATTGTATATCATCATTTCCCGCTCGTCCTCAGTCTTGAGTGAAGACTTGCCTATGCTCTCGATATATGCCAGATATTCCTCCGGTGCGTTCATGCCCTTGTATATCGACTCTATGGCCAGAAGGGCCGCATCCGCGTATTCGGAAGGCGGCATGTCCTCCACCACCTGCTTGTAGTAGCCGAGCGCACGGTCATTGTCTGCCTTGTTCCTGTAGATCATGCCCAGTTCCAGATAAGCCCTGGCTATGAACGTGCTGTCACGGACATTGCCCGCCAGGGTATTGAAACAGGTTATGGCCTTGGAAGTGTTTCCGGCGGTGACGAGGGAACGGCCGAGTTCGTACATGGCTTCAGGATAGTATGCCGATGCCGGGGAAGCTTTTTCGACATTGGCCAGCAGGCTGGCTTTTCTGGAATTGTTTCCGGTCAGGCCATATGAAACGGCCGCCTGGTAATACGGATAAATGTCATTCACATCAAACCAGTCTTTGAGGACTTCATCGTAGGCCTTCACCGCATCCGTATACCTCTGCTGCATGAACATACAGTCTCCGTAACGCAGAAGGGCCTCTTTCTTGTATGTCGTACCGTTTTCGGACAGATATGTGGTGAACCAGTTCGCAGCATAGTTGTAGTCGTTTTTCTTCATGTAGCACCAGGCGATGTTGAACGGCACCAGAGAGGATTCCTCCTTGCCGTAGAGGGCGGAAGTATTGTACAGGTCCATCTGGACATCGATGGACTTGTCATACTGGGCCGATCTGTAATAGGCTTCTGCCAGCCAGTAACGCGACATCTGGTTGAAGTAGGTCCTTCTGTCGGAATAATACCCGGCTGCACGCAGACATTCCACGGCAGCCCTCCATGAGCCTGCCTTCACGAGCTGGTTTGCACGCAGGTAATTGGCTTTCATATAGTTCGACCTCATATCAGGGTCGAGTTCATCGATCTCGTCGTATGCAGCTATGGCTCCCTCATAGTCCCTGTTGTAGAGAGCTGCAATGGCTATATAACTGTATATCAGCTCCCTTTTCCCCGTATCGGCATATTTTTCCAGATAGTCATAGAAAACGGACGAATCCGTATTCAGGTCGAAAGCCAGCTTGGCATAGTTGAAAAAGGCGTCTTCCTTGATGTGCCGGTCATAGTCCTGTCCGGATGCATCCTTGAAAGCGGCCATGGCCGCGACCTTGTTTCCCGTCCTGATATAGCTGTAGGCCAGCTGGTAATTCGCTATCTGTCCGATGGAGTCGGTACGGTCGGCCATCTGCAGGAAACTGTCTATGGCACCTTTCCAGTCTTTGACGGCATAGAGCACAGAACCTGCATAGAAGAAGTCCGAACGGGACTGCGGGGACAGTGAACTGCGGCTCAGGTCGAAGTATTTTCTGGCATTGGCGGTATCTCCCAGCACCAGACATGATTCCGAGATGAATCTGGCTATGTACGGTTTCTTGTCATCAGAGACCATTTCCAGAACTTCCGGACCTTCTTTCCGGACTGTCTCGTAGTCTTTCAGCATGAAGCGGCATTCGGTCAGATAGAACGAGGCGATTTCCGTAAACCGGCTGTCTTTCGATGCCTTTTCCAGCCACTGCGCAGCATCGGCGAATTTCTCCTGTTCATAATATATATAGCCCGCAGCATACTGGGCCGGAGCCGTATAGTCCGAGTGCGAACGCATGGTCAGGTCCTTGAATCTGAGCAATGCCCTGTCAAAATAGCGCAATTCGAAGTCACAGTACGCCCGCTTGAACTGGAATTCCGGCACCTGTGAGCGGTAAAGCTGATGACGCGAAAGCTGTTCGAACTGTCCGGATGCAGCCTGGAAATCCTTTTCATCGAAAAGATTCAGGGCATACCTGTACCTGATCTGCGGCATCAGGGCCGAAGATGCGGACCGTGCGGCGAATTCTTCTATAAGCTGTCCGTACCCCGGCACTTTCAGACATGTCGCATTCAGGACATAGTATCCATAGGCATCCTCATCGCCCGTATTCCGGGCAATTTCCCTGAAAAGAAGCATGGATCTGCCGTAGATACCGTTTTCATACAGGCTGAGCGCTTCCTTGTATTCCTTTCTCCATGTCCTGTCATCTTCCCCGTGCCGATTCCCGTAAGGCAATATCTGCGCACTGATGCAGACTTGCGACAAAACCAGAAGGATGACAGCAGCTATATTGCGTTTCATCTGATTTACTTTATTTTCGCACAAAAATAGGCTTTTTTCCCTATATTTGTGAAATGTACCCAAAATAATTGACATCGATGGAAGAAAGAAAAGCGGTGATATCCTTCCGGGACGCCGATATCTTCGGAGGCGAGAACACGGTCCTGTACGGACTGGACATGAAGGTATATCCCGGGGATTTCCTTTATATAGTAGGCAAGGTGGGGACCGGAAAGACGTCCATCATCAGGACAGTGATAGCCGAAAATCCGCTGACAAAGGGAGAGGGGGAAGTGTGCGGATTCGATCTCAGGCGCATCAGGGAGAAGGACATACCGTTCCTGAGGCGGAGGCTCGGCGTCGTATTCCAGGATTTCCAGCTGCTTATGGACAGAAGCGTGGAGGAGAACCTGAGCTTCGTTCTCAGAGCCACCGGCTGGAAAAACGGTCCGGACATGGAAAAGAGAATATCCGAAGTGCTGGAAGCCGTGGGCATGGCCCACAAGTCACACAGAATGCCTCACCAGCTGTCCGGAGGAGAACAGCAGAGAGTGGCGATAGCCAGGGCACTGCTGAACAAGCCAGAGGTGATACTGGCTGACGAGCCTACAGGAAACCTTGACAGCGAGACGGCGGAAGGCATCATGGAACTTCTGTCGAAGATAAACAGAGTACGGGGGACAGCTATCGTGATGGTCACCCACAACAGGACGATTTTCGACAGATATCCGGGACGGGTTTTCGAATGCAGGAACGAGACCTGCAGGGAAATCATTGCGCCGGAGGCGGAGAAGACAGTGACAGACGACGGGAACATTGCGCCGGAGGCGGAGAAAGAAACGAAGACAGAAGAAGAAAACACCATTGCGCCGGAGGCGGAGAAGACAGTGACAGACGACGGGAACATTGCGCCGGAGGCGGAGAAAGAAACGAAGACAGAAGAAGAAAACACCATTGCGCCGGAGGCGGAGAAGACAGTGACAGACGACGGGAACATTGCGCCGGAGGCGGAGAAAGAAACGAAGACAGAAGAAGAAAACACCATTGCGCCGGAGGCGGAGAAGA
>CALVDR010000024.1 GCA_944326365.1 uncultured Bacteroidales bacterium
CAGCACAAGAGATTCTGTTTTGTGTTCCGGTTTCAGTATATGCAGATCAAGCTTGTTCCAATCGAAAAACTCTTCAAGGCTGAAAGGCAGCATCTCCACCTGAAGATACCTGCCAGTCAATGCAGTAGCCATTTCACTGCTGAGCATTCTGGCATTACTGCCTGTTATTACAAGATTCTTTCCCATCCTGTATAGTTCACTGACCCACAAATCCCAGCCATCAAGGTTCTGTACTTCGTCCAAAAGAATATATTCATATCCGGGATAGACATCATCAAGCATCCGCATGACCAGATCCGCATCCCAGGCTTCCAGCAGTTGATAACTGTCGAAGTTCAAATATGCGAAATTCTTGTCTCTCAGCATCAATAGCGCCTGGGTCGATTTACCTACACGCCGGGGACCTGTTATCAACTTGATAAGATGGCTGCTCAATAACAAATCTGTATTTTGGATGCTCTTACGTAACAGATATGGACGAGACATGAGTTCGTCACGTTCCTTGCGTTGGTTCAGAATGATTGTTTTCATCTTCCATGTTCTTATTCGAATACAATATTACTATTAATTTATTCAATTATCAATCCTTATTGCATAAAAAACACCATATTTTATGCAGTATGACGTCGTTATTGAATAAAAACTTTTCCTATTTTTGCCGGAAGGCAAAGACAACGACAGCAAATTGCAATATATGATAGAGAAACTGCTGGAGCCGCTGGTTTCGGAGCGGTTCAGGAATGAAGAGAAATACAGGCTCGGCCATACGAGGATATTGAACCCATTGCCCGGCAGGGCAGTGATGGGCCTTCATATTCCGGATATGAGGAAGGTAGCGAAAACATTGGCAGTCCGTGAGGACGCCTCCACGATCATTGCGGATTTCGGAAAAGAGGCGGAGAATGGGCGTGAGGCTCTCGCACATGAGGAACTGATGGTGTGGGGGATGATGATAAATTTCATCAAGGGTGCTGCGGATGAGAAACTGGCGATGCTGGAAAAGTTTGTGCCGCAGATAGACAGCTGGGGCGTGTGCGATTCTGTCGCCCCGGGTGCCCGCTGGTTCAGAAAAGCAGACGGGGCATGGGATATTCTCTGCGGCTATTTCGCTTCGGACAGGGAATTCGAAGTCAGGTTCGCTACGGTCATGTCCATGTGTCATTTCATGGACGAACGGTATCTTCCGCGGATTTTCTGGCAGTTCGATGCATTGGATTTCAACAGGATACGGTCAGACTATCTGGGGCCGTCCGAAACAAGGGCAGCCGGAGGCCAGGAGAAGGTGCTTTCTTCAGGCAGGGGAGTGGTCATCGGGGAGTCCCCGTATTATGTGCGGATGGGCGTGGCCTGGTGTCTTGCTACGGCGCTTGCCAAGTTCCCTGACGATACCAGGGCTTATCTCAGGCATTCCCGTCTGCCTGAAGATGTACTGCGCCTGTATGCCCGCAAGGCCAGGGAATCCTTCCGTACGCGTGACATTTCCCCGTTCTGAATACTGCATGTCGGAGCTGCTCCGGGACTTTTTTTTCCGGAAATCCGGAAAAAACCCATATTTCCTGTAACAATTTCATACCTGCATCAGTCTAACAAGCGGATTTTAAAATTAAACTTGTTATGGACTTGAATGTTTTGAGTTTCATGAACGATGTCGTTCTGCCGATTTTCATTGTCGTATTCCTGCCGGTAGTCATAGTACTGATTGTGCAGATTTTCAGGAACAGGAATCTGGCCAGGAAAACGGATGTCATCAAACTGGCCATAGAAAAGGGGGCCAATCTGGATGTGAACAAGATGATGGCGGCATTGGAGAGTACAGGAAAACGCAGGAAAGGGCCGGTGGGCAAATCCCAGTATCTTCTGGAGAAAATGACTACGGGCATTATCCTGTTTCTGGCAGGGCTTGCCGTTATCATCGTCGCGGCACTGACCGGAGCAATCGTTCCGGAAGGAAAATGGGCCTTTTATCTTTTCGGGACTGTTGTCTCCATAGTTGGGGCCGGACTCCTGACAATGTTCTTCGTGGGCCGGAAAATGCTTCCTGACGACAAGAATGAATAGGCTGGGAAATGACACGGGAACAGTTCATAGGTCTTGTGGCTGAAGAGCAGGAATCGCTGCGGCGGTTCCTGTGCGTGTTATGCGATGGTGACCGTGTGGCTGCCGATGACCTGGCACAGGAGGCTCTCCTGAAGGCATACATGTCATATACGGGCTTTGAGGGACGTTCCAGATTCAGTACGTGGCTTTTCAGGATAGCTTATAACTGCTTTTGCGACTGGAAGAAAAGCCGGCGCCTGCCTGTCGGGAAGATGCCTGATGACAGGATTTCCGACGATGCCTCCGACAAGGCTTTCGCGCACCAGAAACTGTATCTTGCCATAAACTCCCTCTCGGACAGAGAAAGGACGGCTGTCCTGCTTTTCTATATGGAGGACAAGTCCGTGAAAGACATAGAAGCCATAACGGGAATGTCGTCCGCTGCTGTAAGGACACTTTTGTTCAGGGCCCGCAGGCATCTGAAGGACTTTCTGGGAAAGGACAGTGTCTGATGTCAATTTGTCGAACCGGAGTTAGAATAAAATAGCGTGAGTTCGATGAATTTTAATTATTGAAAATCATCGAACTACCGCTGAGGAGCAGGACGCAAGTCCTGCGACGGGCCCCCGGCGAGGGGGCGGTAGGGGGTGGCGCCCCTTGGAAAGGGGCTGTCGCCACAGCGACTGGGGTTTAAGAAAATTGGATTTCGCAGAAATCCTTAACGACTGTTCGACGAATTCCTTGGTCCTGAGCAACCTAAATTCGTCGAACTGACGTTAAAATAGCCGTTTATGAATACAGATAAGAAAATAAGGGATTTTTTCATGTCTTCCAGACCGGAATATGATGACAATGATGCCTTCATGCGCGAGTTCGAAAGGCAGTCGGCCATGCTTCCGCAGCCGGCTTCCATGAACACTCCCGAGGATATGGAAAAGGCGGAGAGACTTCAGACCCTCCGCCGCGTATCTTCAATGATAAGAAGGACATACCACATCGACGCCGTAGTGACTTCCGCTGCCGCAATAGCGGTATGCCTTCTGTGTTTTACACTGGTCCTTTCGGCCACTATCATTTTTCCATTGTTCTGACCAGATTCACCATCTCGATGGCAGTGGTCATGGCATCGAAGCCTTTGTTCCCGGCTTTTGTACCGGCTCTTTCCACGGCCTGCTCGATGGAATCGGTGGTGAGTACCCCGAATATTACCGGGACACCTGTTTCCAGCCCTGCGAGGGCGATGCCTTTCGTGGTTTCATTTGCCACCATGTCGAAGTGTGGGGTGGCACCCCTGATTACGGCACCGAGACATACTACAGCGTCATATTTTCCTGACTGCGCCATCTTCCTGGCTATGAGCGGTATCTCGAAGGCTCCCGGTACCCATGCCACTTCGATGTCGTCGGCACTGCCTCCGTGGCGCAGGAAAGAATCTTCAGCTCCGGAGAGGAGCTTGGATGTGATGAATTCATTGAAACGTGCCGCCACAATGCCTATCTTATGGCCGGCGGATGAGAGGTTCCCTTCTATTGTCTTCATTGTATGAAAGTATTGATGTCTGAAAATTTTATAGTCTGAAAGTATTGATGTCTGAAAGTATTAAAAGTCTGAATGTTTTAAATGTCTGAATGTTTTAAATGTCTGAAAGTATTAAAAGTCCGTTATTTGTCTGAATCTTGCCCGTGTTCGTTCTCTGATGACATATCCTGGTGTCCGTCGGGGGTGAAATGCAGGAGATGTCCCATTTTCCTGTATTTGGTGTACATATAGGCCATGTTCTTCTCGTTGCATGTCATCTCTATCGGATCACGGCCTGTCACTTCTATTCCGTAGTGTTCCAGACCGGTGATCTTCATCGGGTTGTTGGTCATCAGGGTGAGTTTCTTCACCCCGAGGTCAGACAGGATTGCACCAGCCGTGTCATATTCCCTGAGGTCTGACGGGAAGCCAAGGGCGATATTCGCTTCTACAGTATCCATCCCTTTGTCCTGCAGTTCGTAGGCCCTGAGCTTGTTGATCAGGCCAATCCCCCTGCCTTCCTGCCGGAGATAGACCAGGACACCGCAGCCTGTCTTCCCGATACGTCTCATGGCTTCCGCAAGTTGTTCCCCGCAGTCGCATCTGAGAGAGCCGAACACGTCGCCTGTAAGGCATTCGGAATGTATCCTGCACAATACAGGTTCCCCTGTGGTGACATCACCCTTTACCAGTGCCAGGTGATGCTTGCCGTTGATCCTGTTCACGTAGCCGTACATCCGGAAATCCCCGTAACGTGTGGGAAGAGGCACGTCAGTCACTCTTTCCATCCATTTCTCGGTATGCTTGCGGTACTGGACAAGACTCTCCACGGTGATGATCTTCAACCCATGCCTGTGAGCGAAATCCATCAGTTCTCCGGTACGCATCATTGTACCGTCCTCCCGCATTATTTCGCAACAGAGACCGCATTCCTCAAGACCGGCGATACGCATCAGGTCTACCGTGGCTTCCGTGTGTCCTTCCCGTTCGAGGACTCCTCCAGGCCTGGCTTCAAGCGGGAACATGTGTCCCGGCCGGCGGAAATCCTCAGGCCTTGCATCCGGGTCGGCGCATTTCATCGCTGTCACCGAACGCTCCGCAGCCGATATGCCGGTCCCCGTAGATATGTGGTCTATGGAGACAGTGAATGCCGTGCAATGATTGTCCGTGTTCTCGTCCACCATCTGCCTCAATCCGAGTTTCGTTGTCAGCCCGTGACTCATGGGCATGCATATCAGCCCTTTGCCGAAGGTCGCCATGAAATTCACATTGTCCCTGCCGGCATATCTTGCGGCACATATCAGGTCTCCTTCGTTTTCTCTGCCGGGATTGTCTGTGACTATTATGATCTTTCCCTGCCTGAGGTCTTCAACGGCCTCTTCTACAGTATTGAATTTATATCCGGTATTGTCTTTCGTGAAATTGTCCATTGTTTTTCTGAATTAATTTGCTGTCAAAATCCGTTCTCTTTCAGGAATTCCATTGTCATTCCTCCGGTTTCCTTTCCGAAGCTGCCCCTGTCGCAGGCAAGGAGGCGTTCGATGTATCTGGCGATGATGTCAGCTTCGATATTTACCGGAGAGCCTGTGCGCAGAAGCCCGAGAGTGGTACTGGCCGCAGTGTGCGGTATCAGCGACACTGTCAGGCTTTCCCTGTCTGTTGCAGTCACGGTCAGACTCGCCCCGTCCAATGTGACGGAGCCTTTGACCGCAATGTACTTCAGCGTATCTGCCGGGGCGGCTACCTTCAGCAGCATCGCTATGCCTTCCCTGACGACAGATATCACCCGTCCGCATGCATCCACATGTCCTGAGACCATGTGTCCGCCGAATCTGCCTCCGCATTGCATCGCCCTCTCAAGATTTACCTTTGATCCCGGGACAAGGGCTGCCAGGGAAGTCCTGCGTATGGTTTCCGGCATGGCATCGGCCGTGAAATGTCCCAGCCCTGGTGTCACGGTAAGGCATACCCCGTTCACTGCAATGCTGTCTCCAGGCACAGTCCCTTCCAGCACCTTGTGCGCCTCGATGTCCAGCACCATGCCTGTTGCCCCGCCTTTCACCGAGCGTACGGTCCCTATTTCTTCTATTATCCCTGTGAACATCTGATCATTCATTTTTTGTCTGTTGTACTGCTGCCCGGGAGGGAGGCTTTCACCCATGACGGTGCCCGGAAACGGCTGAAACCGTGTATGAGCCAGTCGCATCCGCATCGTGAGACTGATGCTATGTCCACCGGCATCGCGTCCTCCATCCTGGCGAAACCTTTGCCGCCTACCGGCCCTTTGGAAGTGCCGCCTCCTATGATCTTGGGTGCCACGAAAGTGAAATATTCATCGGCATGTCCGCCGCTTATCACACTCCATGCCAGTTCGGCCCCGCCTTCCACGAGGATGGAATCCACGGACAGCGCACCGAGTTTTCCAAGAAGGTCACCCATGTCAACCCGTCCTCCGTCATCTGCAGTGCATTCCAATGTCTGTATTCCGCATTCCTGCAGGGCGCGGATATTCCCGGACGGCGCTTCAGCGGTGTGGGCAAGTATGGTCCTGTATTCCTTGGCTGTCCGTGCAATGGCTGATGATACCGGCAGGGAAGCCCGGGAATCCGCTATGATCCTTATCGGCTGCCTCATGCCTTCTATACGGCAGTTCAGCATTGGGTCATCAGCCAGTACGGTACCTGTGCCGGCCATTATGCCTGTATATTGCCCCCTCATCATGTGGCACAGTTTCCTTGATTCTTCACAGCTGACCCATTTTGAGTCTCCGGAAGCCGATGCTATACGCCCGTCCATGGTCATGGCAGATTTGAGTACAATCCACGGACGCCTTTCTGTGATGTATTTTATGAATACGCGGTTCAGATATCTGGCTTCATCTTCGAGCAGCCCGGTCTGCACACCGATTCCGTGCCCGCGCAGTATTTCCGCCCCGTGTCCGGATACAAGGGGATTCGGGTCAGTCATGGCAATGACGACCCTGGATATGCCGGCATCGATTATGGCCGTTGTACAAGGGGGTTGTTTCCCGAAATGGCAGCATGGTTCCAGAGTCACGTACATGGTGGCTCCTGCCGTATCTTCCGCGCATGAGGCAATGGCTTCCGTCTCCGCATGCCTTTCCCCGTATTGTCTGTGCCAGCCTTCAGCTATGACGCGTCCGTTACGGACGATCACCGCGCCCACCATCGGGTTGGGATTGGTACGTCCAAGACCCTTTTCCGCAAGCCCGAGGGCAATTTTCATGAATTTCCTGTCTTCTTCGCTCCACATAACAAAAAACCTGAATACTTTCCAGTACCCAGGGCAAAGTCTGCACGACATTTACGTGGCATCGGACTCTTTCCAAGCCGCCATCACTGTCTCCTCTTCCATCCGGACTTTACCGTCGGTACCGGAATTGCACCGGTTCAGTCCCTGATAATCAGGGAGTCGCGGACTGTCACCGCCGGTAGGGAATTGCACCCTGCCCTGAGAATATCCGTACAAAGATATGGAAAAGTACTGTCAATGCAAGAAATTTCCGTAAAATTTTCTCCGCATATAAAAACAGAGAAGATGGTGTTACGGAACATCTTTCGTAAAACCATCTTCTCTGAAAAATCTGCTCGGTTTTTTTATTCGGCCTCGGCCGGATACATCATGATTTCGATGAAATTGCCGGCAGAGACGATGTCGCTGATGGCCTTCTTCACGTTTTCTGCATTGATGTCAGCGATGGCTGCTTCGTATTCCTTGTCGAAATCGACTCCGTATTCCTCGAAGTATACTATGTTGCCCATCCAGTATGAGTTGCTGATACGTGACTCTGGAATATTCTTCTTGAAATTCTCGATGGTCATGGACAGCTGTTCCTCAGTAGGACCTTCGTTCATCAGCTTGTAGAGACCGTCAGTCGCGGATTTTCTGAGCTTGTCCGCAGCATCAGGATTCGTGTCGAAATAAATCTGGATCATGGCCCTGTCCTTAGGCTTGTCCTGAAGACTGAAGTTGACGCTGGCTCCGTATGTGCCGCCTTCTTCTTCACGGAGAGTCTGTACATATATCATATCCAGGATGTATTCGGCAGCACTCATCATCACCTGATCGTGGATGGAATAAGGAATGTATGAGGTATAGACCTGGAATACGGTGTTCTTCGGTGTAGCCATGCTGACCTCGAAGTGGTCTTCCACCTTTCCTTTTACGATATTTTCTTCCCTGTCTATCCATGCATGGGCTTTCTTGCCTTTCGGAAGCGACCCGGCGTATTTTTCCACGAGCGGTTTCAGCGTAGCGGGATCCACGTTTCCTACTACGAGGAGGGTAGCTCCTGCGATATTGTCATAGAGATGGCGGTACACTCTTTCGATGGTAGCCAGACTGGCTTTTTCGAGAATTTCATCGCTGATGACGAACCTTCTCGGATTCCCGTCGTAAAGGACCTTGTTCATTTCCTGCTGGAACTTGAAACTTGGCTGGCTTTCCACATTAGGAAGGAGTGATTTCAGCTGGTCCATGCCCGTCTGGAATTCGCTTTCATCGAAGCGAGGCTCCATAAACATCAGATACATGAGCTGGAAAGCCGTCTCCAGGTCCTTAGGCGCTGCCGATGCCGAGATGCCGTGGCTGAGCGCCGAGATGTACGGGGATACGCTTACAGCCTTTCCTGCCAGTATCTTAGGCAGATCAGCTCCGGAGAACCCGGCTACACCGGTATTCTGAAGGAAAAGTCCGAAAATATTGTCTTCGAAAGAAGGCAGGTCTTCGGTCTCGATGAGTGAACGGCCGCCGTCCATGTAGAGCTGCAGCCTTACATTGTCTTTTTCATAATCGGTAGGGAGGACGATGACTTTGAGTCCGTTCTTCAGAATCCACTCTGTAGCTCCGTATATGGTTTCTTTCTCTTTCTTTACAGGAGAACCTTTGAGTGCTGCGGCGTCAAGCAGAGGAATGTTGTAGTTCTGAGCCTCGTTAGGTTTGATTTCAGAAGCTTTCACTTCATTCAGAGCCGAGAGGAAATCAGCCTCGGACGGATGTGTCAGACCTTCCTTTTCCGGAGCCTTGTAGAGTATGACCATGTTCTCGTCGGTTATGAGCTGGGCAGCTATCTGGTTGACAACGGCGGCATTGATCTGCGAAGCCACTGCCTTGGCCACTTCGTACTCGGTGGCAGGTTCCATGTAAGGATAGTTGTCGAAGAAATTGTTTATGTAGCTGTCCACAAATTCCGCATTCTTTCTGGAATCAGCTCCTTCCACCTGCTGTTCATAGTATGTCAGCATGTTCTGTTTGGCTCTGTCCACCTCGTCATCAGTGAAACCGTAGCGTTTCATTTTCTCGATTTCGGTCATGAAAGCCTTGAAAGAACTGATACCCTCGCCATTTCTGCATGAGATATTTCCCATGGCAGCCTGGCATGTCTCGCAGAGTCCTCCGACACCGAAACTTGCTCTAAGATACGGAGCGTCCGGTTTGGATGTGATATCGTTGAACCTTTCGCTCATTACCTGGTAAATCACGTTGTTTATGAAATCTATAGTGAAACCGAGGTCTGTGCTGTTGAGTTCTTCAGGGAGGGTCTTGCTCTTCCAGAGCACTTCGATAGCGGTATTGGTAGCTTCAGGGTCAGTGATGATACCTACTACAGGTTCAGTATTGCCCGGAATCTCGATGACGGCTTTAGGCTGCGGATTCTCTTTGGCAGGAATGTCGCTGAACAGGGCTTTGATTTTGGACTCTACCTGATCCACATCGATGTCTCCTACCACGATGACTGCCTGCAGGTCAGGACGGTACCATGTATGGTAGAAGTTCAGAAGGCTTTCCGGCTTGAAAGTCTTGAGGTTTTCCTCGCTCCCTATCAGAGTGCATGTCGCATATTTGGTGTCTCCATAATAATATGGAAGCGATTTTTCGAGAAGCCTCCAGTCCGCAGTGCTTCTGGTTCTTTTCTCTTCGAGGATGACGCCTCTTTCCGCATCTATTTCCACCGGATCGCAGGTGACATAGTGGGAATAGTCATGCATGATGAGCAGGCAGGTGTCCAGAATGCCTTCCCTCACTACAGGAATATTGTTGAGCATGTAGGTAGTCTGCTCCACTCCGGTAGCGGCGTTCACGTTGCGGCCGAATTCAGCACCGATTTTCTGCAGGTAGTCGAGCATGGTCTTCCCCGGCAGGTTCTTCGTGCCGTTGAAACACATGTGTTCGAGGAAGTGTGCCAGACCGTCCTGATCAGAAGTTTCCTGAATGGCACCTACATTGGTAGCCAGGTAGAATTCGGCTCTCTGGGCAGGTTTGTCATTGTGCCTGATATAGTATGTCAGGCCGTTTTCCAGCTTGCCTTTCCGGACAGCCGGATCATTCGGCAGCTGTGTAGGCGCAGGCATCTGCGCAAAAACTGCCGCCGCCGAGAACAGCAGGGCGGCGAAAAGGAAAATTTTTTTCATAATATATGGATAATAATTATTTCCACTTTTTATGGTAAAATCCGCCAAATATACTTATTTTATTCCGCATAAAAAATAGCCTGATGAAACCAGCCGTACTGCATCCTCATCAGACTATTTGTTTTCCGGTGCGGATTTTCCGCGTCGCCCATGAAACAATTATTGTGCCATTTTATTTCCTCAAGGAGTTGAGCCATCTTCCGAGAGATGTCTCGAATTCTTCTCTGGCATATCCGAGATTGTCGGTATCGACAAACTTTTCAGTAGAGAATCCCCATCCATGTCCTCCGTACGGATAAATGTGCATTTCAGGGTTATGCCCCTTTTCCTTCAGTGCATTATAGAATACAATGCTGTTTATCACAGGGACGGTTCTGTCATCGGAGCAGTGGGCCAGGAATACCGGGGGAGTGTCTTCCGTCACCTTTCTGTAGAGGGAATAAGTGGCTATCAGCTCATCATGAAGGGCCTGATCTTCAAGCCACTTGTCCGCTGACTTGCCTTCCGTGGATTCCCATGTCTCGTCCTTTCCAATCAGGTTGTTCTTGCTGCCGCCGTGTGAAGGCACCTTATCCATGGCTATGACCGGGTAGATGAGTATGGAGAAATCCGGCCTCGTGGTTGCATCCGTGTAGAGTGTCGTGGCGGAAGCTGCCAGATGTCCGCCGGCCGAGAAGCCCATGACCCCGATCTGATCCACACCCCACTCTGCGGCATGAGCGCGGCAATACCTGAAAATTTCGTGAATGTCGTCGAGCGGCACTGTCCAGTGGCCTTTCGGAAGCCTGTACTTGGCGACAGCCACTGTCACTCCGTGCGATGTCATCCAGTCAGCCACATATACGCCTTCATTGTATGATGAGACTATGGAGTATCCGCCTCCAGGGCAGACGACGACCATCTGTCCGTTCGGCTTTTTCGGAAAATAAAGGTCGAAGCGCGCATTGTCGGAAATGTTTCCGATGTTTCCGTTTTCAGGAATGGTCTCGTCTCCTGAAAGTCCGTTGGTTTCATTCATTTCGAGTCCGAGTGCTTCCTTTTCCTTTCCCTGCACAGGATCTGATATTTCCACCGGAGTTTCCCGGTAGAGGAAGACTGTCTTGTCCGGTCTGAGTCTGGTATTCGGCTGGGCATCGGCTGCGGCGCTGCTGACAAGCAATGCGGCAGCGGTTATTGCTGTAACAAATATCTTATTCATTGTTCCTTGATCTGTGTCCTATCGTCAATTGAAAAAGGGGCCGATACATCTGGTACCAGCCCCATTCCGGTCTGCGTCACCGGCCGGCTATTCCTTTCCGGCAAGACGCTTGTAAGTGTTCAGTCTGATCTTCGCGAATTCCTCTGTCTTTGTCAGAAGCTCTCCTGCTTCATTAGGGAACATCTTGTACAGGGATGCGAATCTCACTTCGCCTTTCAGGAAGTCCTGGAACTTGGTCCAGTCAGGCTCCTTGCTGTCGAGAGTGAAAGGATTCTTTCCTTCCTCTTCAAGGGCAGGGTTGTACCTGTAGAGATGCCAGTAACCGCAGTCTACTGCGAGTTTCTCTTCCTTCTGGCTCAGACCCATACCTGCTTTCAGACCATGGTTGATACATGGAGCGTAAGCGATGATGAGTGACGGTCCGTCGTAGGCTTCAGCCTCTTTCAGTGCATTGAAGAACTGAGCCGGGTTTGCGCCCATGGCCACCTGTGCCACGTAAACATAGCCATAACTGATAGCCATCATACCGAGGTCTTTCTTGCGCACTCTCTTGCCTGATGCGGCGAATTTGGCGATGGCGCCGGCCGGAGTGGACTTGGATGACTGTCCCCCGGTGTTTGAATATACCTCGGTATCAAGTACGAGGACGTTTACATTCTCACCGGTAGCAAGTACGTGGTCAAGTCCGCCGTATCCGATGTCATATGCCCAGCCGTCACCTCCGAAGATCCACTGTGAGCGTGACGGGATGAAGTGCTTGTACTCCAGAAGAGCCTTGCAAGTGTCGCAGTTGCATTCTTCCATGAGAGGCACGAGGGCGTCAGCCACTTCACGGGTGATCTTCGCGTCGTTCTTGTTTTCGAGCCACTTCGTGAAGAGAGCCTTCATCTCGTCAGAGCAGCATGAGCATGCAAGCCCTTCTTCCATGAGTCTTGCCACTGTCATTCTTGCCCTGTCGGATCCGAGTTTCATACCCAGACCGTATTCTGCATTGTCCTCGAAGAGCGAGTTTGCCCATGCAGGACCGTGGCCCTGGGCATTCGTGCAGTAAGGTGATGCAGGGAATGAAGCACCGTAGATGGATGAGCATCCTGTAGCGTTGGAGATCATCATGTGGTCACCGAACAGCTGTGTGATGGTCTTGATGTACGGAGTCTCGCCGCAGCCTGCGCATGCGCCTGAGAATTCGAACAGAGGCTGTGAGAACTGTGAGTTCTTGATGTTCTGGAACTTGTTCTGAACAGTGTCCTTGTAGCCTACATGTGAATTCAGATAGTCGAAATTGGCCTGCTCGTGTTCCTGTGAATCTGCGGAAACCATGACGAGGGCTTTCTCCTTGGCAGGGCAGACATCGGCGCAGTTGCCGCAGCCCGTACAGTCGGCAGGAGATACCTGCATGGTGAATACATAGTCCTTGAATACGGCCTTGCCCTGCTGTTTCTTGATGCCTGCAGGAGCTGCAGCGGCTTCTTCGGCTGTCATGAGGAACGGACGGATGGCTGCGTGAGGGCAGACAAATGCACAGTTGTTGCACTGGATACAGTTCTCGGCCTTCCACTCAGGAACCTTGACAGCGATTCCTCTCTTTTCGTAGGCTGCAGTGCCGTCAGGAATAGTGCCGTCGGCCATATCCTTGAAGGTGCTGACAGGAAGAGTGTCGCCGGCCTGTGAGTTCACGATATCGGCTATCTGCTTCACGAATTCCGGAGCAAGCCTGTCCTTGTTCGGATTCTCGAACTTGGCTGTGATGTCTTTCCAGTCGGCAGGAATCTCGACTTTGATATATTCCCCGCCTCTGTCTACAGCGGCGTAGTTCATCTTCACCACGTTCTCGCCTTTCTTGCCGTAGCTCTTGTCGATGGCTTTCTTCATGTATGTCACGGCGTCCTCGTAAGGAATGATGCCTGTGATCTTGAAGAACGCAGACTGGAGGATGGTGTTCGTCCTTCCGCCCAGACCGATTTCAGCGGCTATCTTGGTGGCGTTGATGATGTAGAGTGAGATGTTCTTCTTGCCGATTACAGCCTTTACGTAGTCAGGGATTCTCTTGAGAGTCTCTTCCTCGTCCCACAGGCTGTTCAGAAGGAGCGTGCCGTTCTGTTTGATGCCTTTGAGCACATCGTACTTGTGAAGGTATGAAGGTACGTGGCAAGCCACGAAGTCCGGTGTGGACACCAGATAAGGAGCCTTGATAGGAGCGTCACCGAATCTCAGGTGAGAGCAGGTGTAGCCTCCTGATTTTTTCGAATCGTAGTCGAAGTAGCCCTGGCAATACTTGGTGGTGTGGTCACCGATGATCTTGATGGTGTTCTTGTTCGCTCCCACAGTACCGTCAGATCCGAGTCCGTAGAATTTGCATTCGGTAGTACCCGGCTTCACGATGCTGATTTCTTCCTTGACAGGAAGGGACTTGAATGTCACGTCATCCACGATGCCGATAGTGAAACCGTCCTTAGGCTCTGCAAGTTCGAGGTTTTCGTAAACCGCTACTATCTGGGCAGGGGAAGTGTCCTTTGAAGAAAGTCCGTAGCGGCCGCCGACGATGAGCGGAGCATTTGCCTGGCCCTGGAAGAGAGCCTTGACGTCCATGTAGAGAGGCTCTCCGAGAGATCCCGGTTCCTTGGTCCTGTCGAGGACGGCGATTCTCTTTACGGTCTCCGGAAGGGCTTTCATGAAATATTTGGCTGAGAACGGTCTGTAGAGACGTACTACGATGAGGCCGTATTTCTTTCCTTCGGCTGCGAGGTGGTCGATGGTTTCCTTGATGGTTTCGGTTACGGAACCCATTGCTATGATGATGTTCTCGGCATCCGGTGCTCCATAGTAGTCGAAAGGACGGTAATCCCTGCCTGTAGCTTCGCTGATTTCGCCCATATATCTGGCCACGATATCAGGAACAGCATCATAATAAGGATTGGAAGCTTCCCTGATCTGGAAGAATACGTCGGCATTCTGGGCTGTGCCTCTCGTGACAGGGCTGTCTGGATTCAGAGCCTTCTCCCTGAATCTTGCGAGAGACTTGGTGCTTATCATGCTTTTGAGGACGTTCTCGTCGATAAGCTCGATCTTCTGTATTTCGTGCGATGTGCGGAAACCGTCGAAGAAGTGCAGGAACGGTATGCTTGACTTGATAGTGGAAAGATGAGCCACTGCAGCGAGGTCAAGAGCTTCCTGAACCGAGGCGGAAGCGAGCATTGCGAAGCCTGTCTGGCGGCATGCCATCACGTCCTGATGGTCTCCGAAGATGGACAATGCATGTGAAGCGAGAGTCCTGGCTGAGACATGGAACACGCAAGGAAGCAGTTCGCCCGCTATCTTGTACATGTTAGGAATCATGAGGAGCAGACCTTGTGATGCAGTGAACGTAGAAGTCAGGGCACCAGCCTGCAAAGAGCCGTGTACTGCACCTGCAGCACCACCTTCACTCTGCATTTCGGTAACTTTCACTACCTCTCCGAAAAGGTTTTTCTTCCCCTGGGAAGCCCATTCGTCGACATATTCTGCCATAGTCGAAGAAGGGGTGATCGGGTAGATGGCTGCATTCTCGCTGAAAAGATAAGCGATATGGGCAGCGGCATAGTTACCGTCACAAGTGATGAATTTTTTTTCGTTTGCCATAATCGTTTAATGTTTATGTTTGATTATCTGAATCAGTTATTTGTTTTTAATTATATCTGTCTCCAGCTGTGCCGTGAAAACGGGATGCTGAAAATGCAACCGACGATAAATCAGTCCGATACATTTCCGTGCCCGTTAACGGCAGCAATATCATTACAAATTTAGACAAATTTTTGAAATAGAGGACCTGTTATAATAAAAAATTGCACCGTCATGACGGTGCAATTTTATCGGCGGCTTTATGCCGGCCGTTATTTTGCCAATGCTGAAATGCCTTCTACGGTCACGTCAGCGCCGGCGATCTTCTTGATCAGCCCCTGGAGCACTGTGCCCGGACCGATTTCCATGAAATATCCGGCTCCGTCGGCGAGCATGTTCTTCACTGTCTGTGTCCACTTCACCGGAGACGTCAGCTGTGCCAGCAGATTCTTCTTGATCACGTCAGGATCCGTGGATGGCATGGCAGTGACATTCTGGTATACAGGGCAGACAGGAGTCTTGAATACTGTCTTTTCGATACCCTCTGCGAGTTCGGCACGTGCAGGCTCCATAAGCGGGGAGTGGAACGCTCCGCCGACCTGCAGTATCAGGGCGCGCTTTGCGCCTGCAGCCTTCATTTTCTCGCAAGCTTCGTTCACGGCTTCGATTTCACCGGAAATGACTATCTGGCCGTCGCAGTTGTAGTTCGCCGGCACTACGATTCCGGAGCAGGAAGCGCATATTTCCTCTACTTTTTCGGTAGGAAGCGCGATGATGGCTGCCATTGTGGACGGTTTGATCTCGCAGGCTTTCTGCATGGCCTGTGCCCTGATGGACACGAGTTTGAGAGCATCCTCGAAATCCATTGCGCCGGCGGCGGCCAGTGCGGAGAATTCGCCGAGAGAATGTCCTGCCACCATGTCAGGCTGGAAGCCGTCATAGCATTTGGCGAGCACTGCGGAGTGCAGGAATACTGCAGGCTGTGTCACCTTCGTGGCTTTAAGCTCCTCAGGAGTTCCGTTGAACATGATGTCGGTTATTCTGAAGCCGAGAATTTCGTTTGCCTTCTCGAGCATTTCTTTCGCGCGTGCATCAGACTCGTACAGGTCCTTGGCCATCCCCGGGAACTGGGAACCCTGGCCTGGGAATACGTAAGCTTTCTTCATAATCTCTTTATTTAATTTAATTTAAAACAATTTGTACTTCTATGAAATGAAACGTTGTCCGCGTCTTTCCTGAAAATTTCGTAAAAATAGGCAGAATTTATTTCCTTAACAAATTATTTGTCATTTTCTCCGGTTTTCCCCGGTGTAGGTCAACGGGAAAGACAAAGCCGTTTTTCTGGTTATGGGTTTCACGAGGCAACGTGACCCTGTTCTGAAACAGCAAAGCCCGGTTAATCGCCGGGCTTGTTATTAAATGGGAATCCGTCATGACAGTGCTGCAATTTCCTTCTCTACAGCAGACTTTATGAAAGCATTTATCGAAATGCCTTCTTGTTTTGCTATTGCGGCGATATGACTGTGGATTTCTGGAGTAAGGCGGATGTTCAGTGAGCCGGAATAACTCTTGTGCGGCTCGATGCCTGCTTCCTCACAGTATGCGACATAGTCATCGACGGCTTCATGAAAGGCATCAGTCAATTCTTTTACGCTTTCGCCCTCGAAGTTGACAAGCCCGTTTATGCCCTCTATTTTCCCGAAAAATACATTGTCTTTTTCGCTGAAAGACACTGATCCGATGTACCCTTTATAATTCAATGTGTTCATAAAAATCCCCCTATTTCAATAATCCTGATTCGATCAGATCGTCCAATACCTGCTTCAAATGTAACTATTTTTTAGTTGCATTCAAATAATTCGTTGAATATTCAACATTCTTTTCTTTCAAGGCTTCGCACCCCGCGAGGCCTTTTTTAACGTGAGTTCGATGAAAAGAACGTAGTGAATTTCAGAGGACTACCTCTTTTAGAGGATTCGTAAAACGAATCCGTGGGTAAGTCCTCCCCTCGATAGGGGAGGATTTAGGTGGGGTGACACGTAAAAGGAATGGAGATTTCGAAGAAATCGTAACGTCAGTTCGACGAAGTCTCTGGTACTGAGTAGAATAATTCGTCGAACTGACGTTTTTTTAGTTTTGTGGAAATGCAAATGATATGATCCGTCAGACCATCTATCTCGGGAACTATGACTGGACGGTGACATAGGCAAGAAGATGTTCCCCATTGCGAAGAAATTCCTGTGCGAGCACTGCATTTTTGTAATTAGTACCCCCGTGGGGAATCGAACCCCAACCGTCAGAACCGGAATCTGAAATTCTATCCATTAAACTACGGAGGCGAAACGGACTGCAAATATAATAATTTTTCTTATTTGCACCACCGGTCGAGCCACTTGAAATATTCCCTGTGCCAGAGAAGGGCATTCTGAGGCTTCAGTATCCAGTGGTTCTCATCAGGGAAAACTATCAGCCGAGACGGAACGCCCATCATCTGAGCAGCGTTGTAGGCTGCCATGCCTTCATCCACGGGCACCCTGAAATCAATCCCGCCGTGAGTCACGAGAAGGGGAGTATGCCATGCAGTCACGAATTTGTGAGGGGAATTGGCGTAGTGCCTCCTGGCTGCAGGCAGCGAACTCCACGGAGAGCCGCCCTGCCTGATGCCGCCGAAAGTTTCGCCGTCACCCTCGGGACCGACCGGATGCCTGCCTTCGCGGAAATCGTCAGTCACTTCGTACTCATGAAGTCCTCCGTTGTCCCAGTTCGGGAACCACATCTCTTCAGTGGTCATGTACATATGCTCCTCATTGAATATTCCGGCATGTGCCACGAACGCATCGAATACATCCCCGTGCACCCCGCACAGATAGTACACTGAATATCCTCCGTAGCTCGCCCCGCAGGCTGCCATTTTGCCGATATATTTCTCTGACTTGAGAGCTTTTGCCGCAGATATGTAGTCCTGGATGTTCAGTCCGCAGTAATCTCCGGAAATCTGTTCCGTCCACTCCTGTCCGAATGCCGTAGTTCCGCGTCTGTTCGGAAGCACGACCACATAACCCTGCGATGCCATCAGCCTGTAGTTCCATCTGTAGGACCAGCCCTGGCTCAGAGTCCCCTGGGGACCTCCCAGGCAGATGAGTATGGACGGGTAGACCTTGTTCTCATCGAACTCCGGAGGATAGATCACCCAAGTGAGCATATCCTTTCCATCCACTGTCTTTATATGCCTGGCTTCGGTCGTGGTCTTCGCCAGCTGATTGAGGATGGCGGCATTTTCTTCGGTCAGAGGCCTGACTGACGTGCTGTCGGCGGTGATGTCTACAGCCGCGAGTTCTGTCGGAAAGTCCATGCTGCACCAGCTCGTGAGCAGCGAAGTCACTCCGTTTTCCGATGAAATATGGAAAGGAGAACTGAAATCATACCAGAGATCATCACCTGTCACTCTGTCTATGCTGCCGTTACCGGCAATATCCGCAACGAATATTCCCTGCAGGCCTTCGGCCAATGCGTTGAAGTAGATTTTCTCCGAAGTGGAATCCCATACCGGGCCGGCCGCATTGTATTTGAAACCTGCAGTCAGATCCCTGATGCCGCTCACCATCGGGAGACGTATACCCTCTTTCCCTACCTGTATCTTCCAGTCGATGTCAGCTACTATCAGCCTCTGCTTGTCGGCCTCATAGCCGTCTCTTTCCATGCTCAGCCAGCACAGCTTTTTCCCGTCAGGACTCCATACAGGACAGGTGTCATAACCTCCTCCCATCACTATTTGGGTGCAGGTCCCGGAAGCCACGTCATACAGATAGATCTCCGAGTCGGTGGAAAACGCATATTCTTTTCCGGTGAGCTTCTTGCATGAGTAGGCTATGGTTTTCCCGTCAGGACTCCATGCCAGCTGCTCTATCCCGCTGAACGGTTCGGCAGGCAGTTCGTACAGTTCATCCTCGGAAGCCAGGATATCCACTGAATTTTCTATCCGGATGCCTTTCGATTTCGCTGATTTCACGTTGATATCTGCTATGAACGTGTGCGGAAGTTCGGTGACCCAATGGTCCCAGTGCCTGTACATCAGATCATCGGCGATGATTGCATCCGATTTTCTCAGATCCCTGTATATATCGCCGGGTCTGCGGCCCCTGCTTTTCACGCTGCTGGTATACATCACTTTCTTCTCGTCCGGAGACAGCTTGAATTCACTGATTCCAGCACGGATGTCCGATATCCGGTCCTCATTTCTCAGGCTCCAGCCGTTTTTGCCGGATTTCAGTCCGGCTATCCATATCTGTCCGTCTCTAAGGAACATGATTT
The DNA here is from genome assembly GCA_944326365.1 of uncultured Bacteroidales bacterium. Classification (GTDB taxonomy): domain Bacteria; phylum Bacteroidota; class Bacteroidia; order Bacteroidales; family UBA932; genus Cryptobacteroides. The sequence continues at coordinate 19,093 of CALVDR010000024.1, forward strand.
TCTTCCCTCCGTCGCACCAGCGGGCGTTGCTGACGGAATGTGAACTGGCGGTCAGCTGCTGCCTTTCACTTCCGTCGGCCTTGCAGATGTACAGGTTTCCGCATGAGCGGTTCTTCCTGACTGACGTGTATGATACATTATATAATATATATCGGCCGTCCGGAGAAATCTGAGGGTCTGAAACCTTCCCGAACGAGAGCAGGACCTCTGGAGTCATCACTCCGTTTTCGATCCTGACTTCCGGCATGGACACATAGCCGGATTCCTTGCTGTTTGTCTTCATGATGTCATAACTTCTTCTTACCAGAAACGATACCGCATATACCAGACATATTATTCCGGCTATCCACGCCAGAGCCTGGAGGGCGCTTCTGACTGCCTTGTTGCTTTTTACAGGTGACGTATTCATCGTTTTTCAGTTTGTCATTCACTCATAAATTCCCGCGAAGTCTCTCTCCGGAATAGATACCGGCCATCTCGGCCGTCATTTCCATTATGTCCTGTCTCACGTTTTCAGGCGAGATGACTTCTATGCCGGGCCCGTGGCTCAGGAATTCGAGCAGCAGGGCGCGGTCCGGAGCTACAAATATGGAAAAAATCATCGAATCCGCGTCTTCACTTTCTATTTTTTGTGTGTGGTGCAGCGGCAGATCCCGGATATAAGAACACTCATTGCCGAAGGCTCTGAAGAAAATTTTCTGTGCCGGTCCCGACGGGAGATAGCTGCCGAATGATGTGGAGAACAGGGCGTCGATGTCGAATCCGGCAGGCATTGAGAAAGTCTCCGGCAGGACTGAAAGACGTTCTATCCTGTCCAGGGCATATACTCTGCAGCTCCCTCGTTCCCTTACCCAGCCTACCAGATACCATCTTTGGGCCGATTCCTTGATGCCGTATGGAAACACATGCCGTTTTCCGGCTTTTTCCGCTCCATATTTGCGGTACATTATCTCGACTGCATTGTTTTCCTGCATGGCCGACATGAGCGGAGTGAGGAATTTGCGTCCGGAAGGCACTTCTTCGACCGATATGCGTCCCGAAAGCTTCTCTTTCGAGAGTGAAAGCATGTTGTTGACAGTGAAAGTGTCTATCAGCCACGCTATTCCGGTATCACTGTCGGCTATGTCGGCGCTGTCCCGTATGAAATACCTGTTCGTGCTGCGGTCGCATTCTATGTCGATTCCGAAGATTTCCCCGACAGCTTCCCTGTGGTTGTTGAACGAACGCCTGGCATATTTTGCCCCGAATTTACGTTCCCATGCATCGGAGAGTTCTTCCAGACTCAGCCCCTTGTCACCGGCCGTGATGAATTTCTGTACAAGCCATATGTATTTTCTCAGCAGTTCCGTGACCATCTTCTGATGATAGTTTCAGGCAGGAAACTTCTTTAGGGAGGCCTCCGGCCAATACAAACATCAAACATACGGAAAAATTCCGACAAATCAGCCTTGGCAAACGTTTGCACACGAAAAAAAGGACTTGGACGCTACTAATGACGCAGGAAAATTTTAATTCGCCGTGATAATTGCTATATTAGCATATTTTTGTCGGCCGCCTGTGGCATTCCGCGATTCTCTGCCATGCGGCCCGTTATGGGAGAACAGCCGAAAACAGAAATAAAGACGGTATATGAAAAAGATATTGACATTGGCCTGCATGGCCGTTTGCCTGCAGGCCAACATGATGGCTCAGGATGGTGAAGTGGAAGCTTCGGTGGTGACCTCTGAAAAGAGCGATACGGTCATGACAGGGACACCTGCCGGGGAAGAAAAGAAGTCGGCATATGAGGAAATCGTCACTTCAGAGGCCGAATCTGCCCATGGTCTCATGAATATACACAAAGTGAAGTCCGTTTACTATCTGGAGATTCCGGATACGCTGCTGGGAAAACCGATGCTTCTGGCGTCGAGGGTCACTTCCATAAGCGACAATTCCGATGTCATAGCAGGGCAGATGCCCAACGAGCCCATGATGCTGGAATGGAGCCGGGATGAAAAGAAAGTGTACCTTCTGGATGCCTGGCGCGGCGCCGTCTGTGACAGTTCGGAGAGCATATCGAAAGGTTTCGGACTGAACTATGCGAAGCCGGTCATGAAGGTTTTCCCGATCAAGGCATTTGCTCCCGATTCGTCTTCCGTCCTGATAGACGTTACGAAATTTTTCTGCGCCGATGAGGAATATATGTCGCCGTTCATTCCGTCCACGGCATATGATTCGCTTTTCGGGATAGACAGGATCAAAGGCTCCTTCAAGCAGGACATGTCATCGATATTGTCCTTCAAGGCCTTCCCCGAAAACATCGTCTTCAAGACGAGAATGGTCTATACGGTGTCTGACGAGCCTTTCACCGCTGTGGTGACGGTATCATTGGCGAAATTGCCTGACGAGCCCATGAGGCCGAGACTGGCCGATTACAGAATAGGTTATTTTACCGACAGGTTCGTGAAATTTTCAGAGAACAAAGACAGGAGCGAGGTGGTCAGCTACATTACCAGATGGAATCTGAAGCCGAAACCTGAAGATATGGACAAATTCCTGAAAGGCGAACCGGTAGAGCCGGAGAAACCGATCGTATATTATATCGATGACGCTTTCCCGGAAAAGTGGAGAAAATACATCCGTCTCGGTGTAGAGGACTGGCAGAAGGCTTTCGAAGCCGCCGGATTCAGGAATGCCATCACAGCCAGGGATTTCCCGAAGGATGATCCGGACTTCGATCCGGATGACATCAGGTTCTCGTGCATCAGGTATGCATCGACCCGTGTGGCCAACGCCATGGGGCCTTCATGGTCTGACCCGCGCTCCGGAGAGATAATACAGGGTTCCGTCTATTTCTACCATGACGTGCTGAAACTCATACATGACTGGAGATTCGTCCAGACTTCGGCAGTGGACCCGAAGGCAAGGAAGAAAGTCTTCGATGATGAAGTCATGGGGCAGATGCTCCGTTACGTGGTAGCCCATGAGATAGGCCATACTCTCGGACTGAAGCACAATATGAGAAGTTCGTACGCCTATCCTGTGGACTCCCTGCGCAGCCCGCGTTTCACTGCGGAGTATGGCACGACTCCGTCCATAATGGACTATGCGAGGTGCAACTATGTGGCCCAGCCCGGTGACGGGGTGGAGTGGCTGCTCCCTCCTGTTCTCGGTGTATATGATATCCATGCCATCAGGTGGGGATACAGGCCGATTCCTGAAGCTGCGGATCCGGAAGCCGAGAAGCCCGTGCTGGACAAGTGGATCAGGGAAAAGGCGGATGACCCGATGTACAGGTACGGCGAGCAGGAGATATTTTCTTCTATAGACCCGGCATCCCAGTCCGAGTCCGTGGGTGATGATGCGGTTCTGGCAAGCGGATATGGTATAGAGAATCTGAAAAGGGTGGCCGAAAATCTGGTGGAATGGACAGCCGAAGAAGGTGAGAATTATGATTTCACCTGCCAGATGTACAGGGAAGTCCTCCGCCAGTTCAACCGCTACATGGGGCACTGCATGAAATACATCGGCGGGAATTTCCTCGAATATCCGGTGTACGGCGACGGCAAGCCTGTGTCCACGCCTGTGGACGGAAAGAAACAGGCCGAGGCTCTTGCGTTCATCATGGAAAATCTCAAGGAGCTTCCGGAATGGATGCTGACCCCCGAACTGCTGTCAGTCATGGCGCCAGGGAACGATATCATCCTGGACTATCAGGCTTCAATCGTGAAGAAACTCATGGCGCAGGCCGGGAAGGTGGGGTATACTGCCGGATATTCGGAAAAGCCTTATACCCAGTACGAATACCTGAATGATCTGTACAAGTCGGTATTCAAGAAGACCATAGCCGGAAAACGGCTCGGCAAGGCGGACATGAACATGGAGTACGCTTTCGTGTATTCCGTCTTCGAGCAGCTGGGCTATCTCGACAAGCCTTCTTCCAGAGGGCTGGCGGACGGTTTCTTCCTGGAGGATCTGACAGCCATGCCATGCGGTCTGATGGAGACTGCGGAACCGCTCCGTGGGCAGACTTCGCTATCGGCTTCGAGACGTGAGACAAATCTGGATATCGCCACGAAAGAGATTTATTTCGGCATTCTGAAGAAAGCCCGGGCTCTCCTGGAAAAACGGGTGAAGAATATAAGGAACGAGCAGAGCAGCCATTATGCTTATCTCCTTCATGAAATCCGTCAGGTGACAGGTCAGGAATCGTAAATCCAAAATATGTTTTTAAAATAGAATATTATGACACGAAAACTGATTTCCATTCCGCTTTTTCTTTTGTCGGTGGCCTTGACGGCCAATGCGGCAATGGACGAATGGCAGAATCCTCGCGTAAACGAGGTGAACCGTGCGCCTATGCACACATGGTATTTCGCATACGCCTCCGAAGAAGAGGCTGACGCGGCAAGGCCTGAACAATCCTCGAACTATCTTTCCCTGAACGGGCTCTGGAAATTCAACTGGGTGCGTGACGCTGATGCCAGGCCTGTAGATTTCTATGGAACGGAGTTCAATGACAAAGGCTGGGACGATATCCCTGTACCGGGGCTCTGGGAGCTCTACGGGTACGGAGATCCCATTTATGTGAACATCGGCTACGCCTGGAGAAGCCAGTACAAGAACAATCCTCCGTATGTTCCTGTGGAAGAGAACCATGTCGGCTCATACCGTCGTGAAATAGAGATTCCTGCCGACTGGAAAGGAAAGGACGTTTTCGTGCATTTCGGTTCCGTGACTTCCAATATCTATTTCTGGGTGAACGGAGAATTCGTGGGTTACAGTGAAGACAGCAAACTTGAAGCTGAATTCAATATCACCGAATATCTGAAACCCGGAAAGAATCTGCTGGCCTTCCAGGTGTTCAGATGGTGCGACGGCACATATCTGGAGGATCAGGACTTCACCAGACTTTCAGGTGTAGGCAGGGATTGCTGGCTGTATGCCAGGGAGAAGTCCCGCATAAACGATTTCAGGATCACTCCGGATCTGGACTCAGACTACAAGAACGGCACACTCTCAATCCAGTATGATGTACAGGGTGAATGTGATGTCGTACTGAGTCTCCGCAATGCGGAAGGTTTTGTGGTGGACGAAGGCAGCACATCCGGAAAGGGCAGCCATGAAGTCATCTTCGAAGTGGAGAACCCGCAGAAATGGACGGCGGAGACTCCTTATCTCTATACCCTGTCGGCTACGACCAAAACCGGAGACAAGGTACTTGAATCCATGCGGTTCAATGTAGGTTTCCGCAAGGTCGAGATGAAAGGCGGACAGATGCTGGTGAACGGCCGCCCGATTCTTGTCAAGGGCGCGAACCGTCACGAAATGGACCCCGACGGCGGATATTACGTTTCATATGAGAGGATGCTCCAGGATGTGCTCCGGATGAAACAGCTGAACATCAATGCAGTCCGTACATGCCACTATCCTGATGACAACCGCTGGTACGACTTGTGCGACCGCTACGGTCTCTATGTAGTGGCCGAGGCCAATATCGAATCGCACGGTATGGGATACGAGGAACTCACTCTGGCCAAGGATGCCAAGTATGAAAAGGCGCATCTGGAAAGGAATCAGCGCAATGTGCAGCGGAGCTACAACCATCCTTCCATCATCATATGGTCGCTCGGAAACGAAGCCGGCTACGGCCCTAATTTCGAGAAATGCTACAAATGGGTGAAAAAGGAAGACCCGACCCGTCCGGTGCAGTATGAACGCGCGGAGAAGACAGGCATGACGGATATTTACTGCCCTATGTATGAAAACTATGAAGGGAACATAAAGTATTGCGAAAGCAATCCTTCGAAACCTCTCATCCAGTGCGAGTATGCGCATGCCATGGGCAACTCCATGGGAGGATTCAAGGAATATTGGGATCTGATCCGCAAATATCCTTCGTACCAAGGAGGATTCATCTGGGATTTCGTGGACCAGTCACTGCATTGGAAGAATTCCGACGGAGTGAAGATTTACGGATATGGCGGCGATTTCAACAGATATGATGCGTCTGACAACAACTTCCATGACAACGGTCTGATCAGTCCCGACAGGGTGCCGAACCCTCATGCCTATGAAGTCAGGTATTTCTACCAGTCTGTATGGACTTCTCTGTCTGACCCTCTGAAGAAAACCTTCTCGGTATACAACGAGAATTTCTTCCGCGACCTTTCCGCTTACAGGATGGAATGGGAGCTGGCTGCCGACGGCAAAGTGATGCAGAGCGGAGTCGTTCCCCAGGTCAATGCCGGTCCTCAGGAGACTGTGGAAGTGGCTCTGGACTATGACACTCCTGAGAATGACGGACGTGAATGGGTGGTGAATGTCTACTGGAAACTGAAAAAGGCGGAACAGCTGCTTCCTGCAGGACATACGGTAGCATACAGCCAGATACCTCTTACCGGATATGACTATCCGGACCTTGCTCTGGAAAATACCGCCGAACCGAATATCAGGACAGAAGAACCGCAGATAGATGAGCGTGACATGTTCTATCTGATAGTATCTGCCGACAAGTTCGTGATAGATTTCAGCAGGGCAACAGGCTTCATCACATATTATGAGTACAAGGGCAGACCGATGCTCGAAGAAGACACGGACATCCGTCCTAATTTCTGGAGAGCCCCTACCGACAATGACATGGGTGCATTCATACATGACAAGCTCGCCATATGGAAGAATCCGAACTTCAAGCTCAGAACACTCAAATCGTCCAAGGAAAATGGCCTGGCAAAAGTCGAAGCCTCCTATTTCATTCCCGAGACGCAGACTGTCCTGACCATGACATATCTGATAAACAATGAAGGGGCGATAAAGGTCACGCAGGCCATGAAGGCCGGTCCTTCTACCGAAATCCCGGCCATGTTCCGTTTCGGAATCAGGCTCAGGATGCCGGAGGACTATGATACCATAGAATATTACGGACGCGGGCCGTGGGAGAATTATTCCGACAGGAAAGACAGTGCCCCTCTCGGTATTTACAGACAGAGTGTGGCTGACCAGTTCTATCCGTATATCCGGCCTCAGGAGACCGGCACCAAGTCCGATCTCAGATGGTGGCAGGTGCTCGACTGGAGCTGCAGCGGTTTCAGGATCGTTTCGGATGCCCCGTTCTCCGCTTCAGCCCTCGAATATACCATGGAATCGCTGGATGACGGTGCCGTGAAGGATCAGAGACATTCTCCGGAAGTCCCGAAAGCCGGCTTCACGGAGATCTGCCTGGATCAGGTCCAGATGGGACTCGGATGCGTGGACAGCTGGGGATCATGGCCTCGTCCTGAGTACATGGTAGAATATGGAGACAGGGTGTTCTCATTTATCATCGCCCCTGTGGAGCACGCATATCCGATGGAAGAAAGCGGCGTGCAGATGCTGAAATGATACTGTAACGAAATTTCTGGAATCCGGTTATGACGATCGTAGCGGAAAGCGGGGCCTCGAAGACCGACTGGATGGTCGGAGGACGGCTCATACGTACCAAGGGGATGAATTTTTCCGTAATGTCGCGGGAAGACATTTCCTCGGTCGTAGCCTGTGTGGCAAAGGAAATAGTATCGGAAGACTCTGTAGTTTCCGTTTATTTCTATGGAGCCGGACTGGTAAGTGAGTCCCAGAAGGCAAGCATGGGTGAAATTATCCGGGGATATTTCCCCGGAGCATCCGTGGAATGTGCATCGGACCTTCTGGCAGCTGCCAGGGCTCTTTGGGGAGACAGTGCCGGTACAGTGGCCATTCTCGGTACCGGCTCGAACAGCTGCAGCTACGATGGTGTCCGTATCACTGCAAATATCCGTCCGGGAGGCTATATCCTCGGCGATGAGGGGGGAGGAGCAGCTCTCGGACGGCTTTTTATGGCGGATTATATCAAGAATCTGACACCGCGGCGTCTGTCTGAAAAATTCAGGGAACAGTACAGGCTCGACTATGCCGATATTGTGAACGCTGTCTACAAAAGCCCGAATCCGGCAGGTTTCCTGGCCTCTTTCGCACCTTTTATCATCGATGCTGCCGGAAAGGATTCATATTGCCGGTCTCTTGTGGAGAAAAACCTCACCGCATTCATCACACGTTCGCTGCTTTCATACAGGCTGTCGGATGAAACGCTTGAGGTGGGTGTCGTCGGCTCTGTAGGGATGGCTTGCAGCGGATGGCTGGAAAATATCGGAAAGGACCATAACGTTATTTTCAGAAAATTCATATCTTCGCCGGTCGAAGCCTTGTCCGCATATCATATGGACAGAAACGGCAGATGACTATGGTGAACAACGAAAAATACCCTTCAAAACTTCTCCAGGATGCAGTGGAGGCGATAGGCACCCTTCCGGGAGTGGGCCGGCGCAGCGCCCTGAAGCTGGCTCTCCATCTGCTGCGGCAGCCTGTGGAGAATGTGCGCCACTTCACTTCCTCCATCGACAGACTCCGGAATGAAGTGAAATACTGTTCTGTGTGCAGGATGATTTCCGACGGAGACGTATGCGGTATCTGTTCCGATGCGAAGAGAGATCACAAGACCATTTGCGTGGTGGAAAGCGTGCAGGATGTGATGAGCATCGAAAAAACCAGGCAGTATACCGGAGTATACCATGTTCTGGGCGGAATCATTTCTCCGATAGACGGCACGGGACCTTCCGATCTGACCATAGGAGAATTGACGTCCAGAATCGCCGCCTTGGTTTCGGAATACAGTCCGGATGAGATAGAAGTGATATTCGCCTTGAGCGGCGATGTGGAAGGAGAAACGACTGAATTCTATATTTACAGGCGTATATCCCCCTATGGCATCAGGGTGTCGGCATTGGCCAGAGGCCTAGGTTTCGGGGATGACCTGGACTATGCCGACGAACTGACGCTGGGCCGTTCCATCGTGAACAGACAGGTGTTCAAACCATAACGGAAAGCGGATTTTCAATAGGGGCAATAAAAGGAGAATGATATGAGTTTTGTCGAGATTTTGCTGCTGGCCTTGTCGCTGAGCGCGGATTCCTTTGTGGTATCCATGGGAGGCAGCGTGACTTTGGGAAGGGTGAGCTCGGGCAAGACGTTGGCGGTGGCTGCCGTTTTCGGAACGGTCCAGGCGGCATGCCTGTTTGCGGGATGGATTTCAGGCTATTCCATAGTAGGCTATATCAGCAGGTCCGCTCATTACATAGCATTGGCAGTCCTGTCATATCTGGGAATTTCCATGGTCGTGGCAGGTGTCAGGAACAGTTCGGAGTCTGTGAATCTGTCAGGATTCAGGAATCTTGTCCTGGCCGCCGTGGCTACGAGCGTCGATGCGATAGCTGTCGGAGTGTCGCTTGCAATGGGTGACATGAAGTGGCCTGACGCATTGACAGTGACCGGCCTTACTTTGGCGGTCACTGTTCTGGCTTCATCTGCCGGTATTACGCTTGGAGCAGCCTCCGGGCGGCTTTTCGGGAACGCCGCTAGGATTGCCGGAGGTCTGGTGCTGATCTTTATCGGGGTCCGTCCGTTTATCTGGTGACGGGATTCATGAAAAGTTTCTGTGAAAGATTGGCGGTAAATTTGGCTTTAGCCTGAAAAAAACGTATTTTTGCGGACTTGTTTGCAGGGCGGCTTCATGCCAGAGCCGAATTATGAATTTTCCGACCCTCTGAGCCGGAACTAAACGGAAAGGAAGATGATCGAGGTTTTCTACAAATCGAACGGCCAGATGGAAATGTCGCAGTCGGCGGCAGTTTTCTCGCAGCTCACTCCGGATATGGTGGTATGGATAGACCTTTTCGCTCCTTCCGGCGAGGAAAAGAGGATGACGGAGAGTTTTGTCGGCACTACCATCCAGAGCCGTGCGCAGGCGGAAGAGATCGAGAGTTCTTCACGTTTTTCAGAGACCGACACGGCCATATTCGCGAACACGAACTTCCTGATACCGGGACCTGAAGAGTATTCGATGGAGACCGTTTCGTTCATTCTGACGGACAGCGGGGTGCTCGTGACCCTCAGGGAATGTCCGCTTCGAAGTTTCACAGATCTGCAGCGGCGTATTCTCGCGTTTCCGAAGTTCTATCCGACAGGCTACATCGTCTTCGTGAGTATCCTGGAACAGCGAATCGACCTGGATGCCGACATGATCGAGCTGATGTCGAAGGAGATAGAACAGTTCAACAGAAAGGTGAGTCTGGGCGAGGACATAAACGAGGAATTCCTCCTGGACATAAACCAGCTGCAGGAAAATACCATGCTTGTCCGCGAAAACATCGTCGACAAACAGCGTGTCATATCCAGCCTTCTGAAGAGCAACAAGTATCCGCATTCACTCCAGCCGAAGATGAATGTGCTGCTGAAGGATATCTCGTCCCTGATAAACCATACGAATTTCGGCTTTGAAAGGCTTGAGTACCTGCAGAATACCGTGGTCGGTCTTATCAACCTGGACCAGAACAAGATCATGAAGATCTTCACGCTGGTCTCCCTGCTTTTCATGCCGCCGACACTCATCACGGGCTTTTTCGGCATGAACCTGAAGCTGCCCATCACGGGGACATGGTGGGATTTCGTCATCGTCCTCGTGCTGATGCTCCTGTCTTTCAGCATCATCCTGCTGGTTTTCCGCAAACGCAAGATGCTGTAGCGGAAATTATCCAAAAGTTTTTGAAAATCCGAAAATTATGCATATTTTTGCCCGCCTTTTGACCGGAGGCGGGCAATTTTGCCGTCACCGGCAAGGCACAGAGATAATGTTTAACCCGCTAGTTTGTTTTATTTAATCAAAATGGAAGAAAACAAAACAGTAACAGCAGAGACAGCTCCGGAGACTGCACAGCCTGCGGCTGCTCCTGCTGCAGAAGAAACCAAGACAGTCCTGAATGCGTCTGTCGACCCGGACAAATTTGACTGGGAAGCCTTCGAAGGAAACAATGTTTCTGCAGAAGAGAAGAAGCAGATGGAAGAAAAGTACGACCAGACTCTCTCGAAAGTTGTCGAGAACGAGGTGGTTGAAGGTGTGGTCACATCCATCAGCAAGAGGGAAGTGATCGTGAACATCGGCTACAAGAGCGAAGGTGTCATCCCTGCTCCGGAGTTCCGTTACAATCCGGACCTCAAAGTCGGAGACAAGGTGGAAGTCTTCGTCGAGACAGCCGAGGACAAGAAGGGCCAGCTGGTTCTTTCACACAAGAAAGCACGCGCCCTCCGTTCTTGGGATATGGTGAACGCCGCTTACAACGCAGGCGAAGTAGTGAAGGGTTATGTGAAGACCCGCACAAAGGGCGGTATGATCGTGGACATCTTCGGAATCGAGGCATTCCTCCCTGGTTCACAGATCGACGTGAAACCTATAAGGGACTACGATCAGTATGTGGACACGAACATGGACTTCAAGATCGTGAAGATCAACCAGGAGTTCAGGAATGTGGTCGTATCCCACAAGGCTCTGATAGAGGCCGAACTCGAGCAGCAGAAGATGCAGATCATCGGCAAACTCGAAAAAGGCCAGGTACTCGAAGGTACCGTCAAGAACATCACAGGCTATGGTGTATTCGTTGACCTGGGCGGTGTGGACGGACTCATCCACATCACAGACCTCTCATGGGGCAGGATCAACCATCCGGAGGAAGTCGTACACCTCGACCAGAAGATCAACGTCGTCATCCTCGACTTCGACGAGGCCAAGAAGAGAATCGCTCTCGGTCTCAAGCAGCTCACTCCGCATCCATGGTCAGCCCTTGATCCGAACCTCAAGGTAGGTGACAAGGTGAAAGGAAAAGTCGTTCTCATCGCAGACTACGGTGCATTCGTGGAAATAGAGCCTGGTGTAGAAGGCCTTATCCATGTTTCAGAGATGTCCTGGTCTCCAAGACTCCGTGTCGCACAGGACTTCCTGAAAGTAGGTGACGAAGTAGAGGCCCAGATCCTGACTCTCGACAGGGAAGAGAAGAAGATGTCTCTCGGACTCAAGCAGCTCATCCCTAACCCATGGGAGAATATCCGCGAGAAATATCCTGTAGGCTCAAAGCACACCGCTACTGTCCGCAACGTGACGAACTTCGGCGTGTTTGCAGAGCTTGAGGAAGGTATCGAAGGTCTGGTACACATCAGCGACCTTTCATGGACGAAGATCAAACATCCGTCAGAAATGGTTCAGCCTGGTGACAAGATCGATGTAGTGATCCTCGACTTCGATGAGGAGAACCACAAGCTCAGCCTCGGCCACAAGCAGCTTCTGCCTAATCCGTGGGAGGGAATCGAGTCTACGTACCATACAGGTTCCGTACACACTCTGAAGATCGACAGCATTTCCGACAAGGGTGCAGTAGTGTCACTCGGTGACGATATCGAGGGATTCTGCCCTAACAAGGAACTCGTGAAGGAAGACGGTACCATGCCGGTGGCAGGTGAGGAACTCTCATTCAAGGTTACAGACCTGAAGCGCAGCACCAGGAGAGTGGGTCTTTCTCATGTGAAGACTTATGCAGAGCCTTCAAAGCCTGAAAAGACTTCAAGCGAGTCCGACAGCACGAAGAAAGCTGTGAAGAAGATCAATTCTACCATCGAGAAGACTACTCTCGGAGACATTTCCGAGCTTGCAGCCCTCAAGTCAAAACTTGAAAAAGGCGAGTAATTCCGGTGGAATGAACTTCACTCTGAATATTCTGGGCACGGCTTCGGCCCTGCCCATGGTAAACAGATATCCGAGCGCCCAAGTACTGGATGTACGGGGGCGCTTGTTTTTGATTGACTGCGGTGAAGGTGTGCAGATGCAGATACGCAGGCAGCATTTGTCGATTCTGAAACTGGACACCATATTCATAACCCATCTGCACGGGGACCATACATTCGGAATATACGGCCTGCTTTCCACGATGAGTATGCTGGGCAGGACAGCACCTCTTCATATCTATGCTCCGAAAGCATTCGGGAAGATACTTTCGGATTTCATGTTTTCATTCGGGGACGGATTCAAGTTCGAGCCTGTCCACCATACGGTCTCTGCAGAAGAACCGGTGAAGATTTTCGAGACCAGGAGTATTGAAGTGCTGGCCTTCCCACTCAGGCACAGGATAGAAACCTACGGCTACATGTTCAGGGAAAAGACCCCAGCGAAAAATGTCAGGAAGGATGCCATAGCACGTTTCGGGCTGAGCCTGGCCGAGATAGGCACTTTGAAAAGGGGAGAGGATGTGCTCAGGGAAGACGGCACTGTGATACTGAATGCAGAAGCCGCATACCGGCCGTATGAACCGCGAAGTTTTGCCTACTGCAGCGATACTGCACCATTCCCTGAGCTGGCCGGATGGGTAAAAGGAGTCGACCTGCTGTATCATGAGGCCACTTTTCCGTGCGGATACGAGACATTGGCGCGGAATACGTTCCATTCCACTGTCACGCAGGCCGCTGAGTGTGCCAGGGATGCTTGTGTCCGGCAGCTGGTGCTGGGACATTATTCTTCCCGTTTCCCGGATGTCTCATTCTATCTTGACGAAATCGCCGGGATCTTTCCGGGAGCCATACTGGCCAGCGAAGGTATGGTGATAGACATTCCGCTGAAGAAGTACAGATAATTCGCTATATTTACAGGATATTTGACATTGATGCCTTGAAAATGAAAAGGAATATATTGACAGTATTGGCCTTGGCCGTCATGGTGACAGCCTGCGGTCCGGCAGCGAGAACATTGTCTTCGGACAGTGACGGATCCTCCTTTTTCGGAGCCGGAGACAGCCCGCAGGAAAAATATATTGCCAGATATGCCAGGATAGCCGTGTCCGAGAGAAAACGTTCGGGTGTACCCGCGAGCATCACTCTGGCCCAGGGAATGCTTGAGTCAGGGAACGGCATGTCCGAACTGGCGGTAAAGGGGAACAATCATTTCGGCATCAAATGCCATGACTGGACAGGGCAGAAAATCTACTACGACGATGACAGGAAAGGGGAGTGCTTCAGAAAATACCGTACTCCTGAGGAATCCTACCGTGACCATTCCGATTTCCTGAGGTACAGGGACAGATACAAGTTCCTCTTCGATTTCAGGGTGACTGATTACAAGTCATGGGCTTACGGCTTGAAAAAGGCAGGTTATGCCACAGATCCGGCCTATCCGCGCAAACTGATAAATCTGATAGAAGAATACGATCTCTCACGCTTCGACAAGGCTTCAGGATTCCGGAAAAATGCCCTTGCTTCGCAGGATTCAAAGGAGGCCGGCGGCAAGTCCGCACCGGCCAATGACATCGTCCTCGATGCACCTGTTCCGGCCACTCCGACTGAACTCGAAACCCCTAAGCCCGTTTCCGACAGGCAGGGCAGGACAATGCACCTGTCCCTGACACGCCAGCTATTCTCACAGAACGGAGTCCCGTTCGTATATGCGGTAGAGGGGGAAACCTATGCAGACATAGCCAAATATTACAGTCTCTTCCTGAAAGAAATACTCAGGTACAACGATCTTGACGAAGACTGTCCCCTGAGCCCTGGCACAGTGGTATATCTGCAGCCCAAGAAAGGACGTGCAGCCCGTCAGGTGGACAAATATGTGGTCGAGGGGGGAGAGAGCCTTCATGATATCGCACAGAGATATGCAGTGAAGGAAAAGAGTCTGATGAAAATGAATTCCATGGAGGAAGAAAGGGAGCTTGTCCCGGGAGAGATGATTTTATTGAGAAAGTGAAATTGGCCGTCAGGCTTCAGATTATGGATTTTTCGAGAAAGACATGGATATTGGCCGCATCAGCGGTCCTGATTATTGCAGGAACAGGGCTTTTTTTCGGTCTCAGGTATTATTATGACAGAAAAGCTCCTGATTTCATGAAGGAATATACTCTTTACGTGTATCCAGACACTGAAGCCGGGGCTGTGCTGGATTCTCTGGCTGCCGGGGCTTCTGCACGGCGTGAAGGCAGTCTCAGACGGTGCGCCCGTTCCATTGGCCTGGAAGAGGGGCTCAAGCCGGGGAAATATGAGATACTTCCGGAACATTCTGCCGCGTATGTGATGAGGATGCTGGTGAACGGGTGGCAGACTCCGCAGAACCTGACTCTTTCCGGGACGATACGGTCAAAAGGCCGGCTTGCGAAAACGATAGGGCTGCAGATGATGGCCGATTCATCGGAAATTGCCGCTGCTCTGGAGGATACGGTCTTTCTGGCAGACTATGGCTTCACTCCGGAAAATGTTTTCGCGCTTTTCCTTCCGGATACATATGAATTTTACTGGACAGCATCGGTAAAGTCCATTTTCGACCGTTTCAAAAAGGAATATGACAGATTCTGGACACCGGAAAGGATAGCCCTGGCGGATGCGCAGGGACTGACTCCCATGGAAGCGTCCGTGATGGCCTCGATAGTGAACGGCGAGACACTGCAGAAACAGGAATATCCCATGATAGCGGGAGTGTACCTGAACAGGCTGCACCGGGGAATGAAACTTCAGGCTGATCCTACGGTATGTTTCTGTTTTGACTATACGCTCGACCGAGTGCTGAAGAAACACCTGGCCGTAGATTCTCCGTACAATACCTACAAGTACCGCGGTCTGCCTCCTGCGCCGATAAACGTGCCTCCGAAAGCCTGTATCGATGCGGTCCTGAATCCGGACGAACACGGCTATCTGTATTTCTGTGCCAGTCCCGAGTTCGACGGCACACATCGTTTTGCGGCATCATACAGGGAACATCTCCGGAATGCGCGGGAATTCCAGCGTGCGCTTACTGCGCGTCAGAAAGAGCGGCAAGCTTCCGGGCAATGATCCGTGCCGAGCAGGCTACGAGTTCAGGGCACGGCCTCTTCCTGTAGTATTCGGGGGTGCGGTCCGAGGGACGCGGCGGCTCGATTTCCCGAACTTCCGTTTTCGTTTCCGATGCAGGCTGTCCGGCTGCAGCCGACGGCTTTCTGTCAAGACCGAGAAGCTCCCGGCAGATGATGCTTCCGTTTTCTTTTCTGAATTCCCCTGCGAGTTCCTGCACCAGGGCATAGTTCGCAGTCCTTTCCTCCATGTTCTTCGGCCGTATGGCAGGGGAGATGAATCCGGCAGCCATGCCCATGGCCGAAACGGTGCCGCATACTTCCCTCATTCTGGCCATTCCGCCTCCGAAGCCCGAGGCAATCGTGGCTATGGTCTTTTCATCAGTACCCCAGATATCCTGAAATGCCAGCAGGACCGCCTGGCAGCAGTTGTAGCCGTCCAGAAAATTCTGTCTGGCACTTTGAGCCCTCTGTTCTATGTCGAAATTTTCAGGTAACTTCATTGTTTTTACATTTTCCGGTAAAAATACTAAAAACGGCCGGACTTCCAATCCGGCCGTTCAAGATTTAGACACTCAGCCATTTTCTAGAAATAGAAAGTCACTGAAAGGTTCGAACCGATATTTCCTGTGCCGAAACTGAAACCGTGCGAGCTTGGACTTTCAAGTTCTGTCCATGTCTCGACCGCATTGCTGATGGTATTGAAGCCTTCTCCCGTGTAGTAAGTGGCTTTGGTCCAGTTGTAGAGGGCGGAAATATTCACTTCACCTCCGATGGAAACCTTCGGTGCGACGAACCATTCTATGCCGGCAGAAAGTATCAGTCCTGCATAGTTGGAAGGAGAATCGCTGAATTTGGAGAGATAACGCATTGACGAGAAACCGTCCGGAACTGAATTAGGATCCACTGCAGAAAGAAGCGGAAATGCTGTAGACGGATTCTGGTTGATTTCGGTTATGGCGTTGCCGTATGTGTATTTCGTGCGGTCATAGCTGAATGCATACATGAGTCCTGCACTGAACACTCCCTGGACGCGGCGTTTGCCTACACGGTATTCTATAGCTGCACTGAAACTTCCACCGCTTTCTCTGGTGATGTATGAGTCCGTGAGTTTCTTTCCGGACAGAGGATTGTTTTCCAGTTCCGCATCATCCTGGACATATCTATTTAGTGTGTTGGCATCATGAATCCATCCGAGGTTCACCCGGAGTCCGAGTTCGTCGGTCAGCATATATTTTCCGGCTATGGACACTGCAGGCGCAGGCTGGTTAATGTCTACGACATTGTACGGATCACCTCCGAATGTGCCGATGGCCTGGTTTGCGGTATTGTTGAAGATGTTCCCGACGAAATTGATGAACGGATTCGCGCTTACGCTGATAGCGAAGTCGCCTGCCTCGGGCAGATATTCCTTCACATCCTTCTTTTCCTTCCCGTCCTTAGCCGATACAGTGACGGCTGCCGAGCACAGGCAGGCAATGAGGATTCCTGTAAATATTATCGATTTTTTCATGATGGTATTATTTAATTAAGGTCATTGTCCCAATCGAACGGATCGCCCTTTTTGATATAGTCATTGCCGTCTTCTAAAACATTGACACCCGGTATTTCCGCTTCCTCGTCAGCCGGTGCCGTCGTGACATTAAATGTTGGAATCTTCACGGCTATGCCTAATTCATGTTTTGAAGTAAGAGTAGTACTGCCACTTGTTGATTCATTGTATACGACGTCTACGTCAATGTTTTCCCAGTTGTACTCACCAACGTTTCTGGCGTCTTCTATTGCATACCAGTGCTCGAATGTTCCCAAACTGGCGTCTACCTTTGCGCTGAATGTAGTGGTGATGCCATTGTCATAGCAGTTGGTCGGCAGAGTCATATTGGCAGTATACTTGCCGTCTCTGTTGGTCGTGGCGGTTACATAGATTTCATAAAGGGTTTTATTGTCTTTGTTATTGACAATTTTAGCCGTGACGGTTACAGGGTAGTCGGCGAGACCTTCTCCCGGATAATATGTGCTGTTATGAGATCCCGGGACACCGATATACGCGTCCGAATCCTTACTTCCGGCATCTTCATTCTTTATCCAAGCCTCTACAGTGACTTCTCCATTGACTTCCACTTCCTGATCAAAGGCTACAGGGAGTTCGCTGGCGCTCGTGGCTACGAGATTCACGACCTTTATATCTCTCTGATTGAGGGTAATGTTGCTGGTGGAAGTTGTATTTTCACCTGCCTTTGTAGTGTTGTACAGTGCATTAGGTATCTCCACGATGGCATTGTTTCTCATGAGGGTCTTGACCGCATAGAAAGGCACCACCTTTATACTGGCTGTAAGGGTATTCGTGCTGATAGGAATCTCGATCCTGTAGTTTCCGTTATCATCTGTCACAGCCTCGAAATACTGGTTTCCGTCTGTCTCATCATCATAGTTTGCAGTAGGGATGGTCACCATTACAGTCTGGCCTGATACCGGAAGCTGGTAGTTCGATATGATGGCACCATCAGTTTCTGCCTGATAGTCTCCTACCTCGTATTTCACTGTTCCGGTGATGACAGCCTTGTCCGGCAAGGATTCCAGCGTCAGTTCAGACTGTTCTTTCTGGCATGAAGTCATCACCGCTGCGATGATGAACAGATTAGCTGCTAATAAAGAATGTTTCATAACAATTTGATTTAGGGTTAACAATATTTTCTCTCAAATAAATATTCTGAATTATACTATTCCACATTCACAAAATATAGTCTATAGATGCATATTTTTCCTTTTTATAAACAAGTTTTTCTATTTTTTCACTGAAAATCCATGGAAATTCATATGAGGGGAGACCAAAAAGCGGAAAGCGGCTTTTCAGTTACCCCTAAAGCTACAGTCTGGTGACTTTGATGATGTTCTTCCTTACACGTATCTGCGATATGACCTTGTCCAGTTCCAGATTGTTCGGAACGGACAGCTTGACCTGTATGTCGTAGGTGCCGGTACGGTCATTGTCGGAGACATTGAAGTTCCTGACGGACGCCTTGAAGGAGTTCACCGTGTCGAAGATCTCGTTTACGACTGACGCTTCGTGTGCGGCGACTATTTTCAGGGTTACCTGGAAGCTGGAAGTGCTCGGAGAATCGCTCCATTTCACTTTCTGGATACGGTAAGGGTATTTCTCCATCAGCCTGGCCGCATTCGTGCATGACATGCGGTGTATCTTGATTCCGTCCTTGATGGAAACGAATCCGAAGACATCGTCGCCGAATACCGGGTTGCAGCACTTGGCCATCTTGTAGTCCAGTGACTTGACGTTTTTCGCATCGATGATCAGGATGTCATCGGTAGCCCCGTCCTGTTTTCTGGTCGTGGACTGCTGCGGTCTTTCCTGCGCCTTTCCCTGTTCTTCGGAAGCCGAAGCAGGGTCCGCGTTTTTGCGGTCCAGATAACTTTTGATGTCTGCTATGTCGACGGCACCTTCCCCGATGGCTGCATAGAAAGCGTTCAGGGTCTTGTGCTGGGTCTTCTTCATGAAGGCCGCCAGATCTTCGTCGCACAGTTCCAGCTTCCAGTTTTTCAGCCTTCTTTCCAGCAGTTCCTTGCCTTCTGCCGCTTTCTGGAATTCCGCCTCGCTCAGTTTCTGCCGTATTTTCGTCCTGGCCTTGCTGGTCACTACGATGTTCAGCCAGTCCGGCGATGGTTTCTGGTTTTTGCTGCTCATGATCTCGACCACATCGCCGGTCTTGAGTTTTTCCTTGATAGGCACGGCTTTGCCGTTCACCTTGCCTCCGGTGCATTTGATTCCGAGATTCGAGTGTATGTCGAACGCGAAATCCAGTACAGTGGAACCTGCCGCCAGTTTCCTCAGCTCGCCGGAAGGTGTGAATACGAAAATCTCCTTTTCGGGAGGTGTAGGCAAGTCGTCTTCATAGTAGGTGGAAGTGCTGCCTGAGGACGGATGCTCAAGGATATGCCTGACTGATACCAGCCATTTGTCCAGCGCGGCTTCATGCTTGATGCCTTTGTATGACCAGTGTGATGCCAGACCGTTTTCCGCCATCTCGTCCATCCTTTTCGTTCTGATCTGGACTTCAAGGTAAACGTTGTCCTTGTTTTTCACTGTTATGTGCAGGGACTCGTAACCGTTCGGTTTCGGATTCGATATCCAGTCCCTGAGCCTGTTCGTGTCGGACTCGTATTCTTCTGTCACCCGCGAGAAAACTTTCCAGCAGAGGGCATGTTCCAGTTCCCTGTCAGGTTCGCAGTCGATGATGAACCTGATGGCAAACACGTCATATACACCTTCGAAAGGGACTTTCTGCTTCTGCATTTTCCTCCATATGGAATATGCTGTCTTGGTCCTGATTTTCAGCTTGTATTTTATCCCTTCATCGGAGAGCTTGCTTTTCAGCGGTTCGATGAACTGGGTCATGAGGGCCTGCCTGTCCTTTTCCGTACTTTTCAGCTTGTTCGTGATGGCTCTGTACTGTTCAGGTTCGGCATATCTGAAATAGATGTCCTCCAGTTCGCTCTTCATGTTGTAAAGCCCGAGCTGATGGGCCAGAGGTATGTAGAGCATCAGTGTCTCCAGGATTTTCCGCTCGCGGGAGAGTTTCGGGAATATATCCAGAGATCTCATCACTTCCAGCCTGTCGGCCAGTTTCAGGACGGTGACGCGAGGGTCTTTCGAGTAAGACACTATCAGTTTCTTGTAGTTCTCGGCTTCCAGTTTCGTGTCTTTCGGTTTGATGGTCGAAATCTTGTTCAGGCCGTCCACCATGGTCCTGACATCCTTGCCGAAATCCAGTCCTGAAAGGATGTCCGTCTCAGGGTGGAATCTCTGTGCCTCATGAAGGAATACGGCAGCTATGCATTCGGCCGGAAGACCGATTTCGTCAGCTGCAATCCTGGCTACATTCACAGGATGCCCGATGAAAGGCTTCCCGTTTCCTCTTGTCTGTCCGGCGAGCGCTTTTTCTGCGATACCGTAAGCCTTCCGGATCAGACTGCGTCCGTTCTCGTCATAATTAGGGAACAATTCATCTGTCAAGTCCATAAGAAAATTTTCCAAATCGTCTTTCAAATTTAGAAAATTTCCTCAAAATTCAGAAAAAAGAATTCATATGTCAGATCTCTCCACTCCGGTCGAGATGACAAGGCAAGGGTATTCGGTCCGGCGGAGCTCCGGTCGAGATTACAATGTGAGGATATTGGGAAACCTTATTTGGCAGCGGATGTCCAGACCTTCAGATATTCCTGGAGGGCCCACATCTCGTCACGGTATTTGGCCGCAGCCATGAAGTCCAGATCAGCTGCCGCTTTCTGCATGTTCTTCCTGGCAGTCACGACAGCCTTTTCTACCTGTTCCCGGGTCATGGAACGTATGACAGGGTCCTGAAGCACGGCAGCCAGGTCGGCACGGATGTAGCCGTCAGTATAGGCTGAATTCGTTTCTCGTTTTGAATCATGTCCCAGTCCGACAGAAACATATCCGCTGCCCAGGTCGGTAGGGTCAGGTATATAATGCGGGTCTTCGTAGGAATTGGCGGCGCTGATTTTCCCGGAAACGGTATTGGCCAGACGGGGGTTGTGCCGTCTGGCAGTATTGTCCCCGGCAGGGGTACCATCGGCGAGAACATTCTTTTTCAGTCCGACCTGGGTAGGCGTGATTCCGTGTTTCTTGTTGTATTCCATCTGTTTGGCACGACGCCTGTCGGTCTCGTAGATGGTTTCCTGCATCGAGCCGGTGATGGTGTCGGCATACATGATCACGAGTCCGTTCACGTTCCTGGCCGCACGGCCTGCTGTCTGTGTGAGCGAACGTCCTGAACGCAGGAAGCCTTCCTTGTCAGCATCCAGAATGGCCACGAGAGACACCGTAGGGATGTCCAGACCTTCACGGAGCAGGTTCACGCCGACCAGCACATCGAAAAGCCCGTTCTTGAAATCTTCTATGATTTCGACACGTTCGAGAGTGTCCACGTCCGAATGGATGTATCTGCAGCGGACGCCCATACGTGTGAAATATTTCTCCAGCTCCTCGGCCATACGCTTCGTAAGTGTCGTCACGAGCACCCTTTCGTCCTTTTCGGCCCGTTTACGGATTTCTTCCAGCAGGTCATCCACCTGATTTTCCGTCGGACGGACCTGGATGGGAGGATCGAGCAGCCCGGTAGGACGCACTACCTGTTCCACTACCAGGCCTCCGGACTTTTCAAGTTCGTAGTCTCCCGGAGTGGCGCTTACATACACCATCTGCCCTGTTATTGCTTCGAATTCCTCGAATTTCAGCGGCCGATTGTCCGAAGCTGCCGGAAGCCTGAACCCGTATTCCACCAGTACGCTTTTTCTGGAGTGGTCGCCTCCGTACATGGCTCTGATCTGGGGGAGCGTGACATGGCTTTCATCTATGAACGTGATGAAATCCTTCGGGAAATAATCTATCAGACAGAACGGTCTCTGCCCCTCCGTCCTTCCGTCGAAATATCTCGAATAGTTCTCGATTCCCGGACAATATCCCATCTCCTTGATCATTTCCAGATCATATTCCACCCTCTGTTTCAGCCTTTTCGCCTCCAATGGCTTGTCCACGCTTTCGAAATACGCGCATTGTTTCACCAGATCGTCCTGAATCTGGCTGACCGCCTTTATGCACCGTTCCCTCGTCGTCACGAAATTGTTCGCCGGATATATCGAGACTTCGTCCAATGTGTCCAGAAATGCCCCGGTGACCGGGTCAATAAGGGAAATGTTGTCCACTTCATCACCGAAAAATTCTATCCTGACAGCATTGTCCCCGTTCCCCAGGCACACATCGACCGTATCGCCCCTCACCCTGAACGACCCACGCTTGAATTCCGCTTCCGTCCTGGAATACAAAGCATCCACCAGCTGATACAGAAATCTGGTCATATTCCGCATTTCTCCTTTTTTCACCGTCACCGTCTGTGCATGGAAGTCTTCCGGATTCCCTATGCCATACAGGCACGAAACGCTGGAAATCACTATCACATCACGCCTGCCTGACAGCAACGAAGAAGCTGCGCTGAGTCTCAGTTTCTCTATCTCATCATTGATGCTCAGATCCTTTTCTATATACGTGTCCGTCGTCGGTATATATGCTTCCGGCTGATAATAATCATAATACGAAACGAAATATTCCACCGCATTGTTCGGGAAGAACGACTTGAATTCCCCATACAGCTGTGCAGCCAAAGTCTTGTTATGACTCAATATCAGCGCCGGCCTCTGCAGCCTTTCTATCACGTTCGCCATAGTGAACGTTTTTCCCGATCCCGTGACTCCCAACAATGTCACGGCATCTATCCCGCTGTTCAATGCGGAGCATATTTCCTTTATCGCCTGGGGCTGGTCGCCGGAGGGTTTGTAGTCTGATATTATCTGAAACTTCATATTTTTGTTTCTTTTTTGCAATGGCGTCGTTGTCCTTCACATCCTCGCGTCCTCATTTACGGGAGTAAACTCCGGTGCTCGTCGCTTGTCTTCCTTGAACTCGAATAAAACAAATAACGTCAGTTCGACGAATTATTTTACTCAGTACCAGAGACTCCGTCGAACTGACGTTACGATTTCTTCGAAATCT
>CALVDR010000025.1 GCA_944326365.1 uncultured Bacteroidales bacterium
CGGATTCGTTTTACGAATCCTCTAAAAGAGGTAGTTCTCTGAAATTCACTACGTTCTTTTCATCGAACTCACGTTATTTTACTTAGTACCAGAGACTTCGTCGAACTGACGTTACGATTTCTTCGAAATCTCCCTTCATTTTACGTGTCACCCCACCTAAATCCTCCCCTATCGAGGGGAGGACTTACCCACGGATTCGTTTTACGAATCCTCTAAAAGAGGTAGTTCTCTGAAATTCACTACGTTCTTTTCATCGAACTCACGTTTGTTATATCTCTATGGTATAGACGCTGTTGAATTCTTCGCCGGCCTCGAGTCTGTTTATCCAGTCCTTCGCGCTGAATTCTCCGGTGTAGCCGACCCTGTCGCATCTGCCGTACCACGGTTCTATGCATACGAACGGGGCGTTTTTTCCCGGAGGCGACCAGAGTCCCACGAGAGGGGCATCGAAGGTGAGGCTCAGCCACGGAGTCCTGTCTTGTCTGCAGAGAGTAACTTTCCCGACCTGGCTGTTGTCTATGATGAGAGCGTCCTTGTCGAATGTGTGAGTGTCGAGACGGAGGTATTCACCGTCCATTTCCATTGCATATCTGGAGTCAGTGTCCGCACATCCCTTTTCTTTCACCAGGATGTATTCCAGCCCGGTCTTGCCTCCGAAGTGGAACCAGCCTCTGTCTGATGTTTCGGGCATGAAATCAGGGAAATAGAATGCCGGATGTGCCCCTATCTGGAAATACATGGTCCCGGAACCTGTGTTCACCACTTTCCAGTGCACTTCCACCTTCCTTCCGGAAAGCCTGTATCCTATTTTCAGAAGGAATCTGAAAGGATATTTTTCCATAGTTTCCGGAGAATCTTCCAGACTGAACCATATTTCGTTTTCAGTCTGGCTGACGGGAGTAAACTCCATGTCCCTGGCAAACCCGTGCTGAGGCAGGCCGTATTCCTTTCCGTTTACATGATAGATATTGTCCCACACCCTTCCTACTATGGGAAAGAGTACAGGCGAATGTCTGGCCCAGAACTGTGGATCCGCCTGCCATAAATATTCGGTATCTCCGCATCTGATGCTGGTCAGCTCAGCTCCGTGGCTGTCGATTTCTATGCTCAGGAAATCGTTTTTGAGAGTCTTTTTCATCGAATCGGTATCAGTTATGTGTGTCGTATGACCGGTTTAAGACCCGGTATTATGTGAAAAAACGTCTGAATCGCTATCTGCCAGAGATTCAGACGTTTCCTGTTGAGATACCAAGATTCGAACTTGGACAGACAGAACCAAAATCTGTAGTGCTACCATTACACCATATCTCAATTCCGTTGCAAATATAACTCATATTTTGATTTCCTGCAAATCCGCCATGCTGCAAGCCATGGCAGGGCTTTCCATGGAGCTGCTGTCGCATCGCTGCCGCATTGGCCGCAGGACTCCGTGGTCAGAACAGTCCGTATATCAGAGTCCAGACCAGAAACCGTCCGAACTTCCCCACAAGCATCAGCATGATGCTCCAGAAAGGTCTGGTCTTGTAGAAACCGAGGGCTATCGCCACGACGTCACCGACTATCGGGACCCAGCATATAAGCGCCAGCCATACGCCGTACCGGTCTATTTTCTTTTTCTGTCCGGCCAGAGTTTCGGGCTTTACCTTGAACCGTTTTTCTATCCACTCCCATTTGCCTGCCCATCCGATGAAATAAGTGAATACGCTTCCGAGCCAGTTTCCGAGAGTCCCGACTATGAGACATCCTGCAGGATTCCCTGTAGCTGCCAATACCGACAGATACACGGCGTCGGAGCTGAACGGGATGACAGTGGCTGCCAGAAACGTACCGATGAACAGTCCGAGAAGTCCCAGATTTTCAAGCCACTCCATCTGTCATTTTCTTTTTTCCCTGAAAAAGTCCGACATCAGGCTGCCGCAGTCATTGGCCAGGATACCTTTCCTGATCACCGTCTTAGGGTGAAGCAGCGATGGGGTAAAGCCGGAGAATCCGCGTTTCGGGTCATCGGCACCGTACACGATTTCGCTGATCTGTGCCCATCTCAGGGCGGCTGCGCACATGGGGCAAGGCTCGACTGTGACGTAAAGTGTGCAATCTTCGAGATATTTCCCTCCGAGTGCCTGCGTCGCTGCGGTAACGGCTATCATTTCGGCATGGGCAGTTGGATCCTGCAGCCTTTCTGTCATGTTGTGTCCCCTTCCGATGATCCTGCCGCGGCAGATTATGACGGCTCCGACGGGTACTTCGTCTTCTTCGTATGCTGCGGAGGCTTCTTTCAGGGCTTCACGCATGAATTTCTCGTCAGTGTTTTCCATAATCCATGATCTGTTATATGTGTGTCACCCGTTGAATTCCGCGCTCCCGTACCAGTCCCGGGAGCCGTCATACGCTTCGACCTTGTATTCGATATTGTCCGGCAGATTGTGGAACAGGTCGAATCCGGTCATCTCTTCTATCTCGTCGACGGTCTTCATTTCAGCACGGCCTGTCTGGTCGAACACATATCCTACGGCAGTCCATCCTGTATTGGGGTCGTTTCTGAGTACAGCCTTGAACATCCGGTAGGGAACAGCGATATCGTCATTTATTCCCACATATGCAGGAATCCCTTTCGGGCAGTGTCCGGCGGATGAAGGCACGATTCCTCCTACTATATAGATGACGGTGTCATACCTGTTCTGCGCCCAGTCCCTGCACTTTTCCTCTATCTCATTCCATGCGTCATGGTTCAGACTCCTGCTCATGGGACAGATGTTGCTCATGTAAAAGCATTCCCTCATGGCTGTCACGCTCCATTTGTTGTCGGCTGCTGGGCAGATGTGGCCGCGTTCGTAGCGGTATTTGCTATAGTTGTATTGTCTGTCAGGACATCCCGGAATCTCCGGATCCGGAACGAAGGCTTCTGTTCCCGGCCGCGATGCCACGTTTTTCTCCAGTCTGTCTTCCGTAAGTATCCATGCCACCCAGTTGGGTATGCGGAGTCCGGGATTGAACGATACCGTGTAGCCTGTCCTGCGCACGATCCTTTCCTGACCCGGTTTTCCTGAAAATGCAGGCAGTTCATACATGTCGGCCCATCTGCGTCCGTCACTTCCGTCTGTGACAGTCTGCCCGAGGGCAATGCCGGTTTCCATGCCAACTGCCAGCGCGGATACCGCCAGGATTCTCAAGGTTCTCCGAAATACTGATGGATATCTTTTCATGCCGTTGGTTTTGTCATCTTGTCTTCATGTCTGCCAGTTCGCGCAGATACAGTCTGGCGCACATTTCAGCATCGTCTCCCGCCCTGTGATGGGTGCCTTCGTGTATGCCGAGCTGTTCGCAGAGGTAGCCGAGTCTGTTGCAACCGAAAGAATATATCCGTCTTGCGGTCTGGAGGGAGCACATCCATTTCAGTTCGGGCAGATGTATGCGGTAAAGTTCCGCAGACTGGAGCAGGCAGCTGCGGTCGAAGGCTGCATTATGTGCCACGAACGTATCGAATTCACCGAGGTATTCCCGTTCTATTTCTTCCCACACAGTGACGAAGTCCGGGGAGTTTTCCGTGTCCTCCGGCCTGATTCCGTGGATCTGTATGTTCCACGGACTGTACCAGTTCCCTTCAGGCTGCACCAGCCACGAACGTGTCTCGGCTATTTCGCCGTTCCTGACGACACATATTCCCGTCTCGCATACCGAGGCCCTTCTGGCTGTCGCCGTCTCGAAATCTATCGCTATGAAATTCAAGTCCTGTTTCATCTGCTCCCTTCATTTTATCATACCGGAGTCCGGGTGCCACGGCACATGTCCGTGCCAATACCGGATCCGCCTGCAAATATATGAACTTATCATGTCAAAACATGACCCATCCCGATACAATCTCATAAGTAAAGTGAATCTCCGGAATTTACAAAGCTCTGGCCTGGATCCTGTACAATCCGTCATTGCATCTTTTTATAATATATTTTTCTGCGGACAGTTTGCCTAACTTGCCGGTTATCTTTCTTTTTATCCTGGATATGTTCGTGTACCATGCGGCCTTGTCTTCGTCGCAGATATTCTCTATGATATTCAGAATATTTTCCATGTCATCATAAACGGTCATATTCCCGTATATATCGGATAATTCCTCCCGGTATTTCCATAGTTCATCGGCGTTTATACCATCCGGGTATTTCAGGACCAGCTTGTACAGAGTGCTTTCTACCGGCGTCAGTTTGATCTTTATCGGATTTTCGTCCGCCAGGACAAGCATCCTGTCCGGACCGAGCCGTACTCTGGCGTTTTTCGCCTTTCCCGACAACAAGCCGATTATGTCACCGTCATCGATTCCCCTGTCCCTGAGTTCTGAAAGCAGTTCCCTGATCTGTTTTATGATAGACGAAATATCGTCATTTGCCGACAGGCATCTTCCTTCAGGAAATGCCAAATTATAATTTTCCATCTTTTTATCCTGTAAAAGTAAATTGGGAGAGTAGTGGCAGGCTGTTTCCAGGCTTGCTGCCAATGAGAACAGCCTAAAGGCTGACCGGATGGAAAATATGTCGGACGGCAGACAGCAACACATACGGGTATCCTGCGGCAATATTTGTCACAGTTCCGCAAGATGATATGTATCCGTATACCGCCATTCTGATTTTATTTGTGGCAAAGATAGTAAAAATATCCGTAGGGTGTAGAATGGGATTCGAACCCATGACCTCCGGATCCACATTCCGGCGTTCTGACCGACTGAACTATCAACACCATATATGCACCTTCGAGAGGATTCGAACCTCTATTTGCGGTTTCGTAGACCGATGTCCTTTCCGTTGGACGACGAAGGCAGGTCGGATATCCGGTGTCATGAGACCGTTTGCCGGATTCCGTGATGCAAAGATATCACCTCTGATCGTGTATCGGAAATTTCTGCAAGACTTGCAATCTGTCAATGCCGTCATGGCTTATGCACGAAAAGAAGGTTACTTATGGGAGGACTTGCCTGCAGATTCGTTCCACGAATCCTCTGCAGAGGTAGTTCGATGAAAAGAACGGAGTGAATTTCAGAGAACTCACGTTAATATTAACGAACTATTGTAAAAATTATGACTATGAATATTTTAAAAACCAGTGTCATATTTTGGCACAGGCGTAGTCTAATTTTGTAGCAGAATCAAAATGAAAGATATTATGAAACTTGCAGAAGCATTGAGTATCAGGGCTGAACTTCAGAAGAAAACCGAGCAGCTGGAGCAGCGGCTGAAGTCTGTGGTCAAAATCCAGGAAGGAGACACTCCCGAGGAGTCCCCTGCAGACTTGCTGTCGGAACTGCATCAGGCAACAGCACAACTCGAAAAACTCCTTTATCGGATAAATCTCACCAATCTGTACACTGTCAGAGACGGAGAACCGATAACGGCTATGATTGCGAGAAAAGATGTGCTGACTCTTGAAATCAACGTTCTGAGGAATGTCCTGAAAGCTGCTACCGAACCGGAAAACAGGTACAGCCGTAATGAAATTAAATATGTCAAGACCGTTGATACGGCCAAACTCAGGAAAAAGATTGACACCATGTCTGCTGAACTTAGGAAAACGGATCTGAAAATCCAGGAAACCAACTGGACGGCAGATTTGATGGATGCAGATTCTCAAGCAATTAAGAGCAAAACTGACTGAAGTGTGTGTTCTATATAAGGAGTAGTATCATAAACAGGGCGAGCATAATTCTGACTGTAAGATACGAGATAGCGTATTCTTGCATCGGAAAATGAACATGGACACGGAGAAGCTGCCGGCAGGATCCGGGAGCGACGCGAATCAAGACGCATTTCCAGCATCCATGCGAAAGCATCTCACAAGCGCAAGCTTCAGGCCTGTGATGCCGATAAACAACGCATTACCGAATGCTGACTGTAACGATACGAGGGTGGGAAAGGGGGATCATTTGTATCGTAATTCAAAACTGACAAGACAATGGAACAGTTTGCAGACAATAGTAAGAAGAAAAAGCAGAACCGAATCAAGAATATCCTTGAAGCATTCGAGCATATCGTTGATATGGCAAAAGATACAAATCTCGGTCCGGAGTTTTTCGAGAATGCGTCAGTCTATATAAGATATGCTTCCCGCAAACTGGCATTATCTTCGATGCAGACTGTCTTGCTGGCACTGTTTGTAGACAGAAGCGAAGATAATTCAATCTTAATTTCGGAAATCGCATCATACGTAGGATGCCGTACGACCAAAATCCTGCGCCTCTCTTCAGAAATTGACGCGCTTGAAAACAAATATTACTTGCGTGCTTCCCGGTCGCGCAACAAGCTTTCCTATCGTGTGCCTTTAGATGTGCTGAAAGCGCTGAAAGACAATCATCCTTATATATACTCGACAGAGCCGATAACCGATCTTCATGCATTTTTCGACAGGTTCAATGATCTGATGGAAGAAATGAGTAACGATGAGCTGACACATGATACGCTCTTACTGCAAACCAAAGAATATCTTGCCGAAATAAAGGATTCCTACTTTGCACGTTCACTCAAAAGATTTAATCTTCTTGATGAAGACAGATTGCTGTTTGTCTTCATGGCCCATCTTTTTGTAGAAGACAATGATGACCGTATAGGATTTGGAGACATAGATCGACTGTATGACAATGGTAAAATTCCCAATTGGTGTAAAAGCGAACTTCGTGGCCATACTTCACCTCTGTTTGAGTGTAAACTGATTGAAAATGCGAATGAAGACGGAATGGCGCGTTCTGATCGTTTCAAGCTGACAGAATACGCCAAGTCCGATTTGCTTTCGGAATTGAATCTGAATATCAAAGTCAAAGCTGACCACAGTCTGATAAAATCGGATTCATTCCCTGAGAAAAAGCTTGTTTACAATCAGTCAGAGGAGTGCCAGATATCGGAACTTTCGTCCATTCTTTCAGCAGAACGGTTTTGTGAGATCCAATCACGTCTTCGAGGGGCAGGATTGAGGACAGGATTCTGCAGTCTTTTCTATGGATCGCCAGGTACCGGGAAAACGGAAACCGTATATCAGTTGGCACGGGAAACAGGGCGTGATATTCTTCGCGTGGATGTAGACAAAATCAAAAGTTGCTGGGTCGGTGAAAGTGAGCAGAATATGAAGAAAGTCTTCGACAGATATCGCAACATCTGCAAGGATACCCAGCTTGCCCCGATCCTTCTTTTCAACGAAGCTGATGCCATTCTTGGCGTGAGGATGGAAGGGGCGACCAGAGCCGTGGACAAAATGGAAAATTCGATTCAGAATATCATCCTTCAAGAGATGGAGTCACTCGAAGGTATCATGATAGCGACGACAAACCTCACGAGTAATCTTGACAAGGCTTTTGAACGGCGTTTCCTTTATAAAATTCGGTTCGATCGCCCTACAGAAGATGCCCGTACTCAAATATGGCAGTCCATGCTGCCGTCATTGACGGAAAACGATGCCAGAGTCCTCGCTTCCAGGTTTGATCTTTCCGGAGGCGAAATAGAGAATATAACCCGAAAATATACAGTCAATGCCATCCTGTCAGGACAGAAATCCATTGATTTGCGGTTAATAATGGAAATTTGTCAGAACGAACATATTTCCAATTCTGTCAGAACGAAAATAGGTTTCAGGATATAAATATTGATAAGAATGATCGTTATTCTCAATAAAACACTATATTGTCAAATCGGATTATTAAAACTACAAGCATGAATACATTGGAGCTGAAATCCATAGCCGAATTACAAAATCTGGCGTTCGACATTCCCGATTACCAGCGTGGGTATCGTTGGACACAACGGCAAGTAGAAGATTTACTGAATGACATTCTTGAATTCAGCCAAAAAGATAATGCCGGTATCTACTGCCTGCAACCTTTGGTGGTTGTCAAAAGATCCTCAAATGAGCAACTGTTGGACAAGGTACACGCCGCCAAAGACCTGGATGAAGTAAAACGGATTGTGAACGGGCAGTGGGAAGTGGTAGACGGACAGCAACGGCTGACAACCATACGCCTGATTTTGGAAGAATTGGGTCTGCCCCGCTTTTATGATATTACATATCAGACAAGAGAGAACAGTGCTGATTTTCTAAATGGAGTTACGACGGCTGAAGCAGCAGAAGAAAAGACAGAAAAAAACAATATCGACTTTTACCATATTTACCAGGCAGTCAGTGTTATCGGCAGATGGTTGAACGAGAAATTTGATGAAAAGGGAAAGAAGTTCTTTCAGGACATTTTGCTCAACCGGGTAAAGTTTATCTGGTATGAAACCGAAGAGGATCCCAAAGAGGTATTCGCCCGATTAAACATCGGAAAAATTTCATTGACCAATGCCGAGCTGATTAAGGCCCTGCTGTTGAACAAATCCAATTTTGGTAGCAGCAACGATGATAAAATCAGACTTTGGCAGCAGGAAATAGCCATGGAGTGGGATGTCATCGAATACGCGCTCCAGTCCAATGAGTTCTGGCTCTTTCTCAATGCCCCCGGCAATGAACGCCCCACGCGCATCGATTATGTTTTCGATATGATCTGCCGCTGCGACTTGTTGGACTGCAAGGATGAGAAAGAGACTGACGCGACCGATGATTTCCGGACCTTCCGCTACTTTTATCACTACCTTACCGAGCAGAAGCAGAAAGAGATTTCGTTGACACAGGCCGTTCGTACTATTTGGGAGAAAGTACGGGAAATATTTCATACGCTGCAGGAGTGGTTCGACGACATGGAACTGTATCACTATATCGGTTATCTGATATGTATGGGCAGGAGGGTTGATGAGATCTACAAACAATGGACCAACCCTGATAATAAATCCGGTAAGTCCGGATTCATAGAAAACTACCTGAAAGAAGATATCAAGAAAACCATTCCATACAAAGATATCGAAAATACGGTTTACGAAGTCGAGACGGAAGAAAACTCAGCCCAAATTAAGGGCGGAAGCAAGACGAACTGTCGCCCCATCCTGTTGTTGCACAACCTGCAGACAGTTATCAATCAGAACAGGATATTGAGCGCCAATGCAAAGTACAAAAACGGGGTATTTTACAAGTTTCCGTTCCATCTGTACAAATTGGAGGGGTGGGATGTGGAACACATCGACTCGAATACAGAGAATGGCTTGAACGACATCCAGTCGCAGCGCGAATGGTTGCTCAATGCCTACTTTGGTCTTCAGGAAGGCTCCTATCCAGAACTTCGGGACAGTATAGAAAATTTTTTCAAGCAACATACAGGTAAAGTTTATGAACAAAATGAGGATTCAAACAAACAGACGGCACGCGACGAGCTGTTTGCCGAACTGAGACGCCAAATTGAAGGCATCAGCGATAATAACCGACTGAGCCAGATTGAAAAGAATAAAATATGGAATTTTACCCTGCTGGATGCATCGACCAACCGGAGTTATGGCAACGCCATTTTCCCGGCTAAACGCAGGGTCATCATCGGCAAGGACCAGGGAAAGAAGTTCACTCCGCCGACAATCGACGGGAATGGACAAATTAAGGAGAGTTCTCCAACCGAAAATGGTTCCTCCTCGTTCATTCCGCCATGCACCAAGTATGTATTCCTGAAATATTACAACACGGCCTCTTTCGACCCCAATGCGTGGACCAAAGACGATGCCGAGGCCTATAAAAACAACATAATAGAGGTTCTTAAAGATTTTCTGTCATGAGCGAGTATAGTCACAAGGTTTCATTCTGGAAACTTCTGAACGAAAAAAAAATAGTCATCCCCATCATCCAGCGCGATTATGTTCAGGGACGGGAAGGTAAGGAATTTCTGCGCGAGCGTTTTCTCGGGCAGTTGTTCGATGTCCTGAAGGACAATGCTAGTCCCCTGGTGCTTGACTTCGTGTACGGCAGCGTGGAGAACGATACGCTCTATCCGCTGGACGGCCAGCAACGTCTTACTACCCTTTGGCTGCTTCATTGGTATCTGGCGCTATGCGCCGGAACTTTGCCTGAAGACAAGGCGGTGCTGGAGAGATTTTCCTACGAAACGCGAATCTCTTCCAGAACATTCTGCCAGAAGCTTTGCGATATCACCCAGTCCTATCAGCCGCAGACGCACAGTATAGCCACCTTTGTACGCAACCAAACCTGGTTCTACTCGGCCTACGCGCAGGATCCGACCATCCAGTCGATGCTGCGCATGCTGAATGGGACGGATATTTCGGACAGCAACAAGATGGATATTACCGACGGCATTGAAGAATACTGTATCAAAACAGGCCTTACAAAAGAAAAGGCTCAAGAACTGCTGGAACGATTAAAGGGTGAGGATGCCCCCATCTGTTTCTACCTGTTGAACATGGAAGACAAGAACCTGCCGCTCACAGACGATCTTTATATCAAAATGAACGCCCGTGGCAAAGTGTTGACAGACTTCGAAAATTTCAAGGTAGACCTTCTGAAATACAAATTATCAGGCGGGGAATACCTCATTCCAGAGAATAACATGAGCGATGAGAGTTTCCGTCTGCTGCTGGATACCCGATGGACAGACCTGTTTTGGCACTATCGTTCGACAGAATGCCACATTGACGAGATATACATGAGTTTTCTCAATCGCTTCTTCCTTAACTGGTATATTGCCCATACGGATGAGAGTGCGGATAAGATAATATCCAGCGACCTCTACAAAGTACTGTCGGCGGCCGAAACCGGGAAAGGCTCCTACTACCGCTACCAAAGTATCTCCATCTACGAACCGGCACTTAAAGCCGAATGTATAAAAGCGTTCAGTAAGTGTCTCAATCGCATGTGCGACCTTTATCAGAATGCAGAAGGAGATAAAGAGCAGCAGAAACGACAGGCAATAGACGCACTTTTTATGCCCTATTGGGAGGAATTCGCCGAGAATGAAGAGATCGACAAGGCAAACAAAATCTTCAACTTCATTCCAAGATATGCGACAGACGACAATACGAATACCCCTGTTCCAATCACTCTGAAGCAACAAGTCGTTTTTCATGCCATTTGCGTTTATCTTACCAACTGCGAGAAGGTCGATACGGAAAATTTGAAGGATTGGATGCATTTTGTCTGGAATATGGTAGAAAACAGCTACCTAGACAGTGAACAGAGTGTCGGTGCCATTCGGTTCTTCGACACAGAACTCAACAAACTACCGAAGATAAAGAATAACGAAGCTCCAGATCAAGCCTGCGATAACATCATCGATTATCTGGCCGGGATAGACGAGGGGCAGATAAAAAAAGTATTCGGACGCAGGCAACTGCTTGAAGAAATCGCAAAAGCCAAACAAATTAAACAAGCTCCCGACTGGAAAAATATGATTCATGATGCCGAAAAGACAGCTTTCTTCAAAGGGGCCATTGTCTTTCTGTTCAACAACGAAAAGGGCGAAACGGATTGGACCAATTTCAAGACGAAATGGGAAACGGCCCAACAACTGTTCGACAAAGACGGAGTCAAGGCTGACAATACCGTGGTTGCCATGCAGACTCTATACAGCTACTGTGATGATTGGGGTTCGCAATTCTGGTGGAATGCCAAAATATTCAACGGCAAAGCAAATACCTGGAAAGACCAGATTCTGACGAAGGTGGACGAATATGACCAATATGTATATGCTGAGCCGATTCATTATTTGTTGATGAAAGCCAGGCCTTCAAAAGAAAGGAAAATGGACAGACGGCTACGGCTATTGTCCAGCAGCTCCTTGATCGAATATCTTGTAGCGAAAAACGCACAAGGTTTGGACATGTACATCCGAAACCCACATGATGCTTTACACTACTGTGGCAGGAAATACGGAGTCATGTTGAATTATGAAAAACGTGACCAATGTCTGAATGAATTGCTGAAAAACAATAAAATAGAACTTGTCGCAGATTGGAACAAGAAGATAGATATAGAAAAGGACGATTATGGCGACAAAGATGTCGTATTCTGGGGCGATTTGAATATCTATTTTGTTTATCATGCGAAGAACGGCCACTCTTTGCATCTACAATGGTATCGAGGAGGTAGCTCGACAGAGTATGACATTTATCTGATGAACGAAGATTGGGGATACAAAATACGCACTACACACATGGAAAAAGAACATGGTGATCGAAAGCGATATTATTGTTTCAACTTCAACATTGACGAATCGTCCGGCGAATCGTTGGCAGACCAATTTTGCTTACAAGTAGAAGAGGAATTCGCGGAATTTATAAAGAATCCGGCTGAATAAGCCGGATTCTTCTTTGGTTACAACGTGGTTACAAAGCAGGAGCATGCCGACCTTTTAGAGAACTGTTCGGGTGTTGCGGACAATTGGTTGCGGTAATCGAGGAAATTCACAGAATTATTTTCGTTATCTCGGCACAAGCCAGTGCATCAGCCAGGGCGTGATGGTGATCCTTCAGATCGAACCCGATGTGTCCGGCAACCGTATCCAGTCGATGGTCAGGTAGTTCCGGAAATACTTTGCGCGATTGTCGACACGTACAGAAAAATTCATAGTCGGGATACAACATTCCGTAATATGCAAAAATACTCCGCAAACAACTTTCATCGAATGGACTGTTATGGGCTGCCAACGGTATTCATTGGAATCGACCTGAAGTTGCGAATGATACGCGTGACAAGTCTGCCGATTTTTGTTTTTAACGGTGGTCTCGGACCGGACTTCGACGGGGAATTTATTTTCCCCATTCTCCAGTTTAAGATCGACCGGATGGCCGATTCCAGGCGGCCATATTTAATGCACCCATACTCCGTGCAACTCCCGCTTCAGCCACTCTTTCATTACCGGATCGGGAATTACCACTTGGCGTTTCTCGATCTCGATAAGCTCTTTCTTGACCAACGCCCGCTTTACAATGCTGACATTGGCCGACGAGCCGAGCTGGTATTTCTGCAAAACCTCCTGCGTGGTAAACTCACTGCGAACCCCGTCTATGACAGCTCGCAGGAAATTCATCTGATAGGTAGTAAGGCTCTCGGTTTGTTTCTCGAACAGCGGCGTGTTCTGGTCGATAATATCCTGACAGGCTTCCTCGAAATCCTGCTCCGTTGCGACTTTGTCCGTATGAATCCATACCAGCCATGCCAACTGCTGCACATAAGACGAGTGGTTATCTACTATTTGACATATTTTTCCGGCCAGTTCTTTTGAAATCTGCTTGCCCGTGGCCTCGAAACGTCCGCAGATGTAGTCGATCCAATCCGCCGTTCCTATCTTCTGTAAATAGATGGCGTCACCGAACTTGTAAAACGGCAGGCTCTTTTTCTCGAACAGTTCATTCATCAAATGCTTCTTGCTGCCGAACAGACAATATGATACCGATTTTTGCAGTTGCCACACAGTGCGCAAGCGTTTTTGGAATGTCTTGGAATCCTTGAACTCGGCGATCTGTTGAAACTCGTCGATGCAAACCACGATATTGATGCCTTTCTTCTGCGCTATCTTTTCGGGAAGCTGCAGGATTTCGTCGATATCGCTGCTCTTGGGATTCAGTTCGAGCGATATGGAAAAATCCGTCATCGGATCCGGCCCTATCGAGATTTTGGGACTGATACGGGAAAGGAATAATTTGATATTCTCCAGCCATTCATCCACCTTTGAGGAGGTCTGTTTGAGAACGGCGGACGCAAAAGCATCGTAAAAATCCCGGTCGCTGCGACAAGAAAAAATGTCGATATAAACGATTTTCAAATTATCGGACTGTGCCAGGCGAGACACCTTCTGCACCAAAGAAGTTTTACCCCAGCGACGGGGTGAAATCAGCACGGTATTTACACCATGCCGGAAATTCAACAGCAGGCGTTCTGTTTCTTTCTCCCGGTCGGTAAAGTTATCGCCTGAGGTCGCAACTCCGAATATAAAAGGTTTGTTCTCCATATATGCGCAAAAGTTATACAGCACAAATATAAGTAATATTTTTATTACTAATAACAATATTACTAATACGGGTATTTAAAAATATTTATTCCCGAAGACACCGGTGAGGAAATTAAAGATTTTTTCAATAGATTGCTATGTTGTAGAGTACTCTTTGATGTGTATTTCATTCGGATTTTGAATGCTCAGGAAGACTATGACTATGATTTAGAGACACCATTTGCAGAAAGGGAAGAAGGTATCAAAAAGCTCAAGATGTCAACGAACATGGAAGAGCAATGTTTGAACTTTTGCTCCAAAGGTATTTTTACCGAGGAAATGGCAGCGGGAAGTCAACAATACTAAATGTCATAGCGAAGAAGTTGAATTTTGGAAAGAAGGAGCGTAAAAAACACAAGCAACCACATGGATGCGAATGTAAACCTGCGTCTGCGTTAAACGGATTTAGGCTGTATGACAGGAGAATCTGACCTTGATTATTTGTCTAAAATATCTCATGTCATAACCAGTGACGATATTTTCAGAAAACTGCTACAGGACAGGACGAAAAAAGATTAGAATATTATGAAAAGCAGGCGTCAGACAGTATCAGGGATGTGGCGGACAGGTTTGACAGGCTATTCAGCGATATTGAACAGTAGTCAATTAAAAAAATATACCGATATTTACGCATAATAAGCCTATGTCATATTTTGGCACAAGATTGAGCTATATTTGTTTAAAATAACAGAAAATTATGGCAAAAGATTTATTCAACAGGTATATATGGCTCGTGGACACCATATACCGTGCAAATGGAATCACTTTCGAGGAAATCAACGAAAAATGGCTTAGGAACAGTATGAGTGATGGAGTGGATATTCCGTTGAAAACATTTCATAATCATAGGCATGCCATAGAGAATATGTTCGATATAAACATTGTCTGTGACAAAAAAGGAGGCTATAAATATTACATTGAGAATGCGGACGATATGGAGAAAGGCGGTATCAGGACCTGGCTTCTCAACACGTTTGCCGTGAACAACCTTATCAACGAGAGCCATCACCTGAAGCGCAGGATAATGTTCGAGCAGATTCCGTCCGGACAGAAATTTCTGACACCTATTATTGAAGCCATGCGTGACGGACTGTCGCTAGAAATCACTTACAAGAGTTTTTGGCGACAGTCAGAATATACGACAGAGGTAGAACCTTATTTCGTGAAAGTATTCAGGCAGAGGTGGTATCTGATAGCCAGGAATAAAATAAAAGATGCGATAAGGATATATGCTTTGGACAGGATTCAGTCATTGGCGAATACAGGAAACGCTTTTGTCATGCCAAAGGATTTCAGTCCCGAAGAGTATTTTTATAACTGTTTCGGGATCATCCATGAAGACGACTGTCCACCGGAGACTATCGATCTGAAGGTGTATGGGACTCAGAAAGAATACTTCAGGACCCTGCCGTTGCATCATTCTCAAAAAGAGATAGAAACGGAAGATGATTTCTCCGTGTTCCGCTACTACCTGTCGCCGACATACGATTTTTTGCAGGAAATTCTTTCTCACGGATGTGAGGTGGAGGTCCTGTCTCCTGCGCATTTAAGAGATGAAGTAAGATACCATGCCGAAATGATCCTTTCCTCTGCACTTTAAGCGTGCATCTCTGAAAAAAACTTTATCTTTGCTTCCTGTTAGTAAATAGACAGGCCGTGGATGATGACTTGCTTGCAGACGGCCTGCAGACTGAAATAAGGACAGATGAAGATTTCGGAAAGAATTACGGGGATGGCGAGCTCGCCCATAAGAAAGCTCACTCCTCTCGCGGATAAAGCCAAGGCAAAAGGCATCAGGATATACCATCTTAATATTGGCCAGCCTGATATCAGGACTCCGTCCAAAGGCCTTGAGAGTCTCAGACATATTGACCGGACTGTTCTCGAATACAGTCCCTCACAGGGATTTCTGTCGCTGAGACGGAAAATATCGGAATATTATGCCGGGTACGGCATGGAATATTCTCCTGATGACATCACGGTCACTACCGGAGCATCCGAGGCTGTTCTGTTCTCTTTCCTGACATGCATGGACCCCGGGGACGAACTGATCACGACTGAGCCTACCTATGCGAACTACCTTGCTTTCGCCGATGTGGCGGGAGTGAAGGTGCGTACACTGAAGACGTACATAGAAAATGACTTCTCCCTCCCGGAAGTGGAACATTTCGAGGAACTCATAACCGACAGGACCAAGGCC
Organism: uncultured Bacteroidales bacterium; assembly: GCA_944326365.1. Lineage (GTDB taxonomy): Bacteria > Bacteroidota > Bacteroidia > Bacteroidales > UBA932 > Cryptobacteroides. The sequence goes on from CALVDR010000025.1 coordinate 16,080, forward strand.
ATTCTGATCTGCAATCCGAACAATCCATCAGGCACTCTCTACGGCCATCGTGAGATGCGCATGCTTGCGGATATAGTCAGAAAACACGGGCTCTATCTTTTCTCGGACGAAGTGTACCGCGAATTCGTCTATGACGGACAGGAATATTTCTCCGCAGGTCATTTCGAGGAACTTGCCGAAAATGTCGTCCTGATAGATTCCTTTTCAAAGAGATATTCGGAGTGCGGTATCCGTGTCGGGGCACTGATCACGAAGAACAAGTCGATCACCCAAGGTGTCCTGAAACTCTGCCAGGCCAGGCTCAGCCCACCTCTTCTCGGACAGATCGTCGCCGAGGCTTCCTGCGGGGAAGATCCTTCGTATCTGGAAAATGTCATTTCCGAATATGACCAGCGCAGGAAAGTCCTTGTCAAGGCGCTTTCAGATATTCCGGGAGTGAAGGTCTCGACTCCTCACGGAGCTTTCTATGCCATGGCCGCCTTGCCGGTGGATGACGCGGAGAAATTCTGCGCATGGTGCCTTTCGGATTTCAGCTATGAGGGCGAAAGCGTGATGATGGCGCCTGCAAACGGTTTCTATATCACCCCCGGACTCGGAACGAATCAGGTCCGCATGGCCTATGTCCTGAAATCGGAAGACCTGCAGCGGGCCGCATTCCTTTTGGGAAAGGCTCTGGAACAGTATCCTGGCCGGACTGTCTGATACATTTTTGTATTGTCCTTAAATATAATTATATTTGTCAGATTGTTTTTCCGGCATTTTATTTTGCGGAAAAAGTTTGGAATCAAGTTGAATTAAAGGAAAATATATGTTATGTCTATAGCAGATTTGTTCAAGAAAATGTTCGGTACGAAAGCCGAAAGGGACCTGAAACAGCTTCAGCCGATACTGGCAAAGGTTCTGGAATCATATGCGGTCATTGATAAACTGTCGGTCGATGATCTCAGGGCCAAGTCGGCGGAACTGAAACAGATTATCAGGGACAGGATAGCTCCGTTCGAGGACCGTATAGCCCAGATCAAGGAGGAACTTGAGAAGGATTTGCCGTTGGATAAGAAAGAGTCTCTGGCTACCGAGTCGGACAAACTGGTGAAGAAAGAGGATGAGGAGATAGAAAAAGTCCTGAACGAGATTCTTCCTGAGGCTTTCGCTGTGATGAAGTCCACTGCCCGCAGGTTCAAGGAGAATCCGGAAATCAGGGTAAAGGCCACCGATTTCGACCGCTACCTGAGTACGTCGAAGGATTTCGTGAAGATAGAAGGGGATGAGGCGATATGGCAGAACCACTGGATGGCAGGCGGAAATGAAATCACGTGGGACATGGTTCATTATGACGTGCAGCTCATCGGCGGTATTGTCCTGCATCAGGGTAAGATAGCCGAGATGGCGACAGGTGAGGGAAAGACCCTTGTGGCCACGCTTCCGGTCTTCCTGAATGCACTGGCAGGAAAAGGCGTGCATGTGGTCACGGTGAATGATTATCTTTCCAAACGAGACTCCGAGTGGATGGGGCCGCTCTACATGTTCCATGGCCTTTCCGTTGACTGTATCGACAAGCATCAGCCGAACAGCGAGTCGCGTAAGAGGGCATATGCCTGCGATATCACATTCGGAACGAACAACGAGTTCGGTTTCGATTACCTGAGGGACAATATGGCGATTTCCGTGAATGACCTTGTACAGCGCAAGCATCACTATGCCATAGTCGATGAGGTCGATTCGGTCCTGATCGATGATGCGAGGACGCCTCTGATCATTTCAGGTCCCGTTCCCAAGGGCGATGACCAGCAGTATCTGGATTTCAAGCCTTATGTCGAGAAACTTTATGCGAACCAGAAGACCCTCGTGACTTCTACCCTGAACGAGGCTAAGAAACTCATAGCCGAGGGCGACGAGAGGGAAGGCGGCAAGCTCCTGCTGCGTGCGTACAAGGGACTTCCGAAATACAAGCCGCTCATCAAGTATCTCAGCGAGCCGGGAATAAAGCAGATTCTCCAGAAGACCGAGAATTATTATATTCAGGACAATGAGAGGGAAATGCCTGTGGTCACTGACCCTCTGTATTTCGTGATAAACGAAAAGCAGCACTCGGTCGAAATGACGGACAACGGCCATGACCTTCTGAGTGGTACGCTCTCCGATCCCAAGTTTTTCATCCTTCCGGATGTGGGCAGTGCGATAGCCGATGTGGAGAAGAGCGATCTTTCTCACGAGGAGAAGAGCGTGAAGAAGGATGAGATTATGGCGGACTTCGCTCTCAAGTCCGAGCGTGTCCACACTGTGAACCAGCTTCTGAAGGCGTATGCGATGTTCGAGAAGGATGTCGACTATGTCATCATGGACAATAAGGTGAAGATCGTCGACGAGCAGACCGGACGTATCATGGAGGGCCGTCGTTGGAGCGACGGACTTCATCAGGCTGTGGAGGCAAAGGAGAGCGTCAAGGTCGAGGCTGCGACACAGACCTTCGCCACCATTACGTTGCAGAACTATTTCCGTATGTATCACAAACTGGCAGGTATGACAGGTACTGCAGAGACGGAAGCAGGAGAGTTCTGGTCTATCTACAAGCTGGATGTGGTAGTGATACCTACGAACAAGCCTATTGCGCGTATAGACAACGACGACCTGATATACAAGACGAAAAAGGCCAAATACGAAGCCGTGATAAACAAGATCGTGGAACTGACCTCCGAGGGCCGGCCGGTACTGGTCGGCACTACCGATGTCGAGACATCGGAGCTCTTGAGCAGGATGCTCAAGCTCAGAGGTATCCAGCATCAGGTCCTGAATGCCAAGCAGCATGCACGCGAGGCTGAAGTCGTGGCCCACGCTGGTCAGACCAGCACGGTGACCATAGCCACGAACATGGCGGGTCGTGGTACCGACATCAAGCTTTCCGAGGAAGTGCGCAAGGCCGGAGGTCTCGCCATCATAGGTACGGAGCGCCACGACAGCCGCCGTGTCGACCGCCAGCTCAGAGGTCGTGCCGGCCGTCAGGGTGACCCGGGTTCTTCCACTTTCTATGTTTCCCTCGAAGACAAGCTGATGAGGCTGTTCGGTTCGGAAAGGATAGCATCGGTGGTGGACAAGCTCGGCATGGAGGAAAACGAGGCCCTCGAATCGTCCATGCTCTCCAAATCCATTGAGCGTGCACAGAAAAAGGTGGAAGAGAACAACTTCGGCATCAGAAAGAGACTCCTCGAATATGACGATGTGATGAATTCCCAGAGAGAGGTCATCTACACCAAGAGACGCAATGCCCTCGTAGGCGACAGGGTGGATATAGATGTCATGAACATGATGCAGGACACCGCTGATATCGTAGTGGAAAACTGCCAGGGATATGATTTCGCATCATTCAATGAAGAAGTCATGCGTCTGATGTCCATAGATGCTGGTTTCGATGAAGCGTTCTATAACAAGGCTACGCCTAAGGAATTGAGCGAGAGGCTTTTCCAGAATATGCAGGAGGTCTATCGCCGCAGGATGGATACCATGGCGCAGAAATCATGGCCTATCATAAAGGAAGTGTTCGAGAAACAGGGCGCGATATACCAGAACATAGCTATTCCTATTTCCGACGGCCGCAAGATGCTGACTTTGTCAGTCAATCTGAAAAAGGCATACGATACCGAGGCGCGTGAGATAGCCAGGGCATTGAGCAAGACCATCACGCTTTATCAGATAGACGAGCACTGGAAAGAGCATCTCCGTGACATGGATGACCTCAAGCAGTCAGTCCAGAATGCCACTTACGAGCAGAAAGACCCTCTTCTTATCTACAAGTTCGAGAGTTTCAACCTCTTCAAGGCCATGCTTGAGTCTCTGAACAAGGATATTCTTTCCTTCCTGTTCAGGGCGCACATACCATTGAGGGATTCGTCCCAGGTCAATGCTCCTGCCCCTGCACGCAAACCGGATCCGAACATGATGCGTACAAGCCGTACCGATCTGGTGACAAACGGCCCTGACCAGAAGAGCAAGATGCCGGTGCATGTGGAAAAGACAGTCGGCAGAAATGACCCGTGTCCGTGCGGCTCGGGAAAGAAGTACAAGAACTGTCATGGCCGGAACCTGAACTGATCAGGTTCCGCCATTCTGTTCTGATGGAATAAGAAAAGACCAGGAATTCCGGAGAAATCATGACGTCAGTTCGGCGGGATTTCTGGTACTGGTAAACAAATCACCGGACAGGCGTAATATTTTATGGCAAAGATAGAACAGGCTGCCAATGTGAATCTCGTAAGCCGCATTTCAGCAGGGACTTATGTGAAAGGTGAGATCATATCTCCGAATGACCTCAGGATAGACGGAAAATTCGAGGGCAGCATATTTTCGGAAGGCAAGGTAGTCATAGGCGAGAGTGCCGAAGTGAATGCCAGGATCGTCTGCGTGAATGCCGATGTATGGGGCAAGACGAAAGGAAGTTTCACAGTGAAGGATATTCTGGCCATCAAGAGTGACTGCACGGTGGAAGGTGAACTGCAGGTCCGCAGGCTGATAGTCGAACTCGGTGCCGCATTCAACGGTACCTGCAAGATGATATCGGAACAGGAATACGAGAAAGCCGCATCTGAGATGAGAACCGGGGGCCAGCATCAGGCTGCAACTTCCCCGAAGACCGGCGGAAAAGAGTAGAAACGAAAAAAGGGTAAGCTGAATACATCGCACCGCTACAACCGCTTACCCTTGCTACCTTCCGGTCCTGGGGGATTCAGCAGGAGCTGGTCGTGTATGACTTACCCGGATGCAAAAGTAGTCATTTTTTCGTGAATACAAAAATTTTTCGCTTTTTCCGGAAGGATGACACTCTTATTTCAGGCTGTCGAAAATGAAGGGGAGGATATCATCCACCTTTTCAAACACCAGCACTTTCCCGGTTCCGGCCAGAATGATTCTCATATCATGTCCGGAGCGGGTCTGGTATTCTGCCATCACCTGCCTGCATGCTCCGCACGGCGATGCCGGCTCTTCACAGATTTTCCCGTTTTGGGAGGCTGCTATGGCTATGGCCTCGATGGCGGCGTCGGGGTATGAATGACTGGCATGGAACATGGCTGTCCTTTCTGCGCATAGTCCGGAAGGATAGGCGATGTTTTCCTGGTTGCTTCCGCAGACGGTTTTCCCGTTCGAGAGTCTCAGGGCGGCACCGACATGGAATCCGGAATATGGCGAATATGAATTTTCCGTGGCCTTTACGGCTTCCAGAGCCAGTTTCCTGTCATCTTCAGGCAGTTCTCCGATGCTGCCGTATTCCTTGTAGCGGATATTGATTTCTTTCAGTGTCATAATGCTGCAGTTTGATGCCTGACTTGATGCAAGACATTGGATTTACGACAAATGTACGCATTATTTTCATCATACCGATATAGACCTGTTATTTTATGAAAGTTTGCATAGGATTGTCCGGCGGAGTGGATTCCAGTGTGGCCGCCCTTCTTCTGAAAAGGGCGGGGCATGATGTCTTTGCCCTTTTCATGCAGAACTGGCATGATACGACCGGTACTCTTCATGGCGATTGCGAGTGGGAAGAGGACCGTTTTGTGGCTGAGATGGTCGCCAGAAAGATAGGGATTCCGTTTTATTTCGTGGATCTGAGCGAAGAATACCGTAAACGTGTGGTGGATTACATGTTTGATGAGTATTCGAAGGGCAGGACTCCGAATCCGGACGTGCTGTGCAACCGCGAGATCAAGTTTGCGGCCTTTTTGGAATGTGCGGTAAGACTGGGCGCCGATTATGTGGCCACGGGCCATTATTGCCGGAAGGACGAGATACCCGGGCCGGATGGCAAGCCGATATACAGGATATTCGCCGGGACGGACCCGAACAAGGATCAGAGCTATTTCCTTTGTCAGCTGACTCAGGCCCAGCTGTCCCGTGCACTTTTCCCGATAGGAGACATTTCCAAGCCTGAGGTCAGGCGTATTGCCGCGGAAGCGGACCTTCCGTCGGCAGACAAAAAGGACTCGCAGGGAATCTGTTTTGTGGGAAAAGTTGACCTTCCTGTCTTCCTCCAGCAGAAACTCGCGCCTAAGGAAGGTGATGTAGTCGAAGTCTATGATGCCTATTTCGATGCCGAGCCCCATTATGCTTTCATAGGGAACACTCTGCAAAGCATTGAAAAAGACGGCCTGTCGGAACCGGTGAACATGGTCACTTCCTATATTTCGGAAACCAGGTCCATGAAAGTGAACGACCCGGTCAGGGAAAAGACCGTAAAAGGCAATCCTGACTGTGAGGGAGGTTGTGCGACGGAAGGCATATTCGACAGGGAAAAGATAGCAGGGCTTTCCGACGAGGCCCTCCTGCAGCTGTCCAGACCTGTAAGCTATGATATCAGATTCGAGACCGAGACCTACCGTTCAGGGAAAAAGCATGTCAGGAAGACAAGATACAAGAAGAATCCTTTCGGAAAGATAATAGGCAAGCATGACGGGGCGCAGTTCTACACGATAGGGCAGCGGAAGGGGCTTAATATAGGCGGACATGCAGACAGTCTTTTCGTGATAGCTACCGATATTCCTTCAAACACTGTTTTCGTAGGGGAGGGCCATACCCATAAGGGTCTGTCACGCAGTTGTCTGAGAATCGCACCGGAAGACATCCACTGGATCCGGGAAGATATCCCTATGCTTCCCGGAGATATCCGTCGCTACCGTGTCAGAATCAGATATCGCCAGCCGCTTCAGGATGCGACGCTTGTTATGCGTCGCAATGGTCTTTTCATCCTGTTTGATGAGCCCCAGAGGGGAATCACTCCGGGCCAGTTTGCGGTGTGGTATAATGATGATGAGATGATTGGTTCAGGCGTTATCGGCGGGTGATAGCGGGCGCACTGCGGCGTTACCGGCGGGATTCGACCTCTGTCATTTACGGGAGTAAACTCCCTCGGTCTCACCCTTGTGGCCTTGCATTGCACCCGCTCTGACCCGCCGTCAGTGCTATGTGATAGCGGGCGCACTGCGGCGTTACCGGCGGGATTCGACCTCTGTCATTTACGGGAGTAAACTCCCTCGGTCTCACCCTTGTGGCCTTGCATTGCACCCGCTCTGACCCGCCGTCAGTGCTATGTGATAGCGGGCGCACTGCGGCGTTACCGGCGGGATTCGACCATTGTCATTTGAGGGCTGCGGAGCGACCGGCGAGGAAACCAGTAGAGAATGCTGTCTGGAGATTGTAGCCTCCTGTATCGCCGTCCAGGTCGAGGATTTCTCCGGCGAAATACAGCCCGGGAACCAGCTTAGATTCCATGGTCTTCTGCGACACTTCTTCCGTGGCGACTCCCCCCGCTGTGACCACACATCTTTCATACCCGACATATCCCGCTATTCTGAATTCCCAGTTTTTCAGCCTGCGTCCGAGTTTTCTTACGTCGGTGACCGGAAAATATTTCAGGAATCCGTCTGTCAGGGAAGCAGGCATGAGCTTTCCCAGAAGCATTCTGAATCTGCTCTCATGGCTTTTCCTCCGGTTTCTGCCGTCTGAAGATATTTCTTCCCAGAGTTTTTCTATCCTGCAGTCCAGCGATTCCTGTCTTACCGCGGGCTTCAGATCCAGGCAGACAGTCACTTTCGAACCGTTTTCCAGAGCTTTTACGCATTTCCTGCTGATCCTGAACCCTACAGGTCCCTCCAGTCCGCCATCCGTAAAGTCGATGTCTCCGAATTCTTCCATCACACTGTTCCCGTCAATGCATACGGTCAGTCCGACATTCTTCAGCTGGTTTCCCATTAGAGTCTTTCCGAGTTCCGAAACAGGGATATCACGGCTTATATGTCCTCTGCTTTCGGGATTGCCGCCAGGGATTTTGTAGTCTGCGGGAACCAGAGCTGTGAGCGAAGGAAAGCAGTGCCTGATATTGTGGCCGAACTTTTCCGCCCATCTGTAGCCGTCACCTGTGGAACCTGTAGCAGGGTAGGACAGGCCTCCGGTAGCGATGATCACCTTTTCTGCGTAAATGTCTTCTCCGGATACCAGGGTGACAATGAAACCGTTGCCGAATTTCGTGATATCACTCACTTCAGCATCTGTCATAATTCTGGAGCCAGGTTTTACGGCTGCTTTCATGAGTGTGTCGACTACATCCGCTGCCTTGTATGAGGTGGGAAATACGCGGTCTCCCCGTTCGGTGACAGTTTTCAGTCCGTAGTCCCCGAAGAAGCGCACGGTATCGTCAGAAGAGAAATTGTAAAAGGCATTCTTGAGAAATACGGCTTTGGGATGGATGTGCAGCGAGAATTCGTTCCAGTCCTTGAGGTTGGTCATGTTGCACCGTCCTTTCCCGCTGATCATGATTTTCCTGCCTGGGCGCGGCATTTTTTCCAGGACCAGGACTCCGGCGCCTTCTTTTGCTGCACCTGTAGCAGCCATCAGTCCTGCCGCACCTGCTCCTATGATAGCTATTTCCGTATGTATCATGTGTTTGTCATCTTCAAAGTCAGCTGCATGTGCGGAAATTTGAAATAATTGGGCCGACTGTTGTGTAAAATAAAAAAAATATAGTATTTTTGCAGTCCCTTTCCGATATGGGGGGGGGTGATTCGCAGGCCACTTTAGCTCAGCTGGTAGAGCAACGCATTCGTAACGCGTAGGTCGCGGGTTCGAATCCCGTGAGTGGCTCATTTGATAATCGAGAGCCTGAACAGACTGTTTCCACAGAAGGAAGCGCTGATTCCGGCTCTTTTTTCGTCTTTGCCGCACAGTATCTCGGGTGCGGCCAGTTCCACGGCCACCAGGTCCCCGATACGCTGGCTTACGGCTTCAGATGCCGCGCATATGGCATCTTCCATCATTTCCAGAAAGTTTTCTGTCCCGACGGATGTGTTGTAAATCATTTTCCCGTCTTTTTCCAGAGAAAAACTGTTTCCTGACGTGGCGAAGACGACCGGCTGGAACAGAGGGAACGGAAGGATGGATGTATGGTCCAGTATTGATGCTGCCCCCAGGCTTTCCGGCCGCCCTGCATTGAGGATTTCGCCGGGGTAGAGCAGAATCCCGAAATTCAGCCCGTCATAGTAGCGTGCTGCGAATTTTCTCCCTATGCATTTTCCTGCCTTGGATATTCTGGCGAAGACGACAGGCGTGTAGAACAGTTCGCTTGCAAATTCGGGAGAGTAGAAATCCCTGCTTTCTCTCTCCCATGTAGTATCAGGTCTGCAGATGAAGTTCCGGGACCCGTGTATTTTCACTGTGATATTCATCAGAATAGCCTGCCTGAGCCCCATTTTTCCGCCAGAGACCCTATTGATTTTTCCAGTTCCTTGTCTGTCAGCTTCTTCATGGCGGCTTTCCTGGCCTCCTGCTTTTCAGCCTCGAACTGTCTTCTCAGCAGGGTGAACTGCTGCTTCGTGTCCAGGGTGAATTCCCCGTTTTCCACCCAGCTGAAATACGACGGCTCGGATTCATAGACTTCACGGGCTGTCTTCCCCCTGTGTTTGCCGAAGTTTATGACCACTTCTTTTTTCTCGTTGTATACCAGACGTCCCGCGTAGTCCACGATTTTCTGTCTTTCCGAGAAGTTCGCGAGGAAGTTCACGTCGTTTTTCAGCTGTTCGGGATATTTGTCGAGCTGGGCCTTGAGCACCTCATATGTAGCCATCGTGTCGGCTTCTGCGGCATGGGCGTTTTCCAGGTCCTTTCCGCAATAGAACTTGTAAGCGGCTTTCAGGTTTCTCGGCTCCATCTGGTGGTATATGTTCTGGACATCCACCATCTTCATCTTGTGCAGGTCTATGCGTATGTTCCTGTTCCTGTACTTCCTGACCCTTTCCAGCTCTTCCGCAAGCATCGGCAAGTCGAACTTGTTCGAGTTGAATCCTGCCAGGTCGCAGCCGTCCAGCCAGTCCTGGACTTCATCCACGATTTCACAGAATTTTTTCTCTCCTGTCAGCTCTTCGTCACTGATCTTGTGCACCTCCTGTGCGCTCGGGTTTATTTTCCTCTGCGTATCAGTGACGTAGTCCCAGGGCCTCACCCTCCATGTCCTGACCCTGACCTCGTCTCCGGGCAGTACTTTTACGAAACTCAGTTCTATTATAGAGTCAGATGCGATATTCAGTCCGGTACTTTCTATGTCGAAAAAAAGTATCGGCCTTTCCAGATTCAGTTCCATAATTCGTCAGGCAATGCTAGGCATGAGGATTCCACATATCTTCTCGCTTTCCTCTTCTTCGGCGGAAGGGACGATGACCGCCGGTCTGGTACCGTCGGCGAACTTGAGCACGATCTCGTTGCAGTCTATGTTGCTGAGAATCTCTATCATGAAAGTGGACTTGAATCCGATGCTGAGTTCGTCTCCGTCATATTCGCATGGCACCTTTTCGTATGCGGCCAGAGAGAAGCCGAGGTCCTGCGCGGTGATTTCCAGGGAATTCGCGCTGAGGTTGAACTTGATGTGGTTCGATCCCTTGTTCGCACATACGGACACCCTGCGGACCGTGTTCAGCAGCTGGAGCCTGTCTATCTTCATGATGTTGACGTTGTTCTGCGGAATCACATCGCGGTATCTCGGATACTTGCCCACGATCAGCCGGCATACCACTATCGTATTGTCGAATCTGAATACGGCATTCTTGGAGTCGAAAGCGATATCCACCGTCTCGGTATTCTTCCCGATGATGCTGCGCAGTATGGCTGCCGGCTTCTTGTGAAGTATGAACGAGGCCTTTTCGGAAGCCTTGACATCCTTCGTAGTGTAGCATATGAGCTTGTGGGCATCGGAAGCCACCAGAGTGGTGGAGTCCGTATCGATGTCGAAATAGATACCGTTCATCGTCGGCCTGATCTCATCGTCGGCCGTCGCATATATTGTAGACGCTATCCCTTCGGTGAGGCTTTGGGCCGGAAATTCGAGGGAGACGGCGTTTTCTTCCATGGCTGTGAACGGAGGATAGTCTCCTGCAGGGAAATACGGCAGTGTGGAAGCTCCGTTTGCCCAGCTGAACTCGAAAGAAGTCTCGCTGACAGTCTTGATGGAAAGAGGCTGGTCAGGAAGTTCTTTCAGCAGGTCCATGAGGTGTTTTGCCGGGATGGCGATCTGTCCTTCCTCTTCTGCGTTTTCCACTTCGATGCTCGTCTTCATGGTGAGTTCGGAGTCAGAGGCAGTGATTTCCAGAGTATTGCCTTTCAGGTCGAAAAGAAAATTCTCCAGAATAGGGAGAGCCGACTTCGTCGGAATGGCTTTCGCCACCGTCATTATTCCTTTCAGTAGTTCCGAACTTGAGATAACCAGTTTCATATATTTTCTTAAATTTGTTGAACTCGGGTTTCCATACCCGGCCGGTAGCGGCCATGGCATGATCTACATCAAGCAAAGATACTAAAAAATATCTGATAATAATGGCATGTAATTTGATTTTTTCAGCACTTGCGTGTGACAGGAAATTAATTCCGACAAGAAATTTTAATTATGAATGATATGAAAAAAGGTATCTTAATCGTTCTGCTGTCCGCAATAGTGGGCGGACTTACAGCTTTTGCTGTCGTCAGGAACACGGATCTCTCGGAGAAGATGACCGTAGTGTCCACTGACGGCAGCCAGTACAGGACTGTCAATTTGTCACTTTCAGACTATCCTGATTTCACTTATGCAGCCGAGTCTGCGGTGGATGCAGTGGTATATGTCAAGGTCGTGGCCAAGGATGTGGTGACACGTATCCCGAATTCCATTTTCGATTTCTTCTTCGGATACGGCGGGACTCCGCAGGAGAGGGAGAAAGTCGGCAGCGGTTCCGGCGTGATCATCCGTCCGGACGGCTATATCGTGACGAACAACCACGTGGTCGAAGGCGCTACGGAAATCCAGGTGACGCTGAACAACAACAAGACCTTCGATGCGAAACTGATCGGGACAGATCCGGCTACCGATGTGGCTATCATCAAGATAGATGCGGAGGGGCTGCCGGTAATCCCTTTCGGGGATTCCGACAAGCTGAGGCTTGGCGAATGGGTGCTGGCCATCGGCAGCCCTTACGACCTGCGTTCCACCATCACTGCAGGTATCGTAAGTGCGAAGGGCCGTTCCATGCCGAACTATGACGGCGAGTTCAAGATAGAGTCTTTCATCCAGACGGATGCGGCCGTCAACCCTGGAAACAGCGGCGGAGCCCTTGTGGACAAGAAAGGGAATCTCGTGGGCGTGAATACTGCCATAATATCCCAGACAGGGTCATATACCGGGTATTCGTTTGCCATTCCTTCGAACATGGTGAAGAAAGTCGCTGAAGACCTCATCGATTTCGGCAGCGTGAAGAGGGCGGTCCTGGGTGTGACCATGACTCCGATTACGGATAAAATTGTGGAAGAATTGAAACTTTCTTCATTCGACGGCGTATATATTACTGAGGTTTTGAAGGGAAGTGCAGCTGACCGGGCCGGAATAAAGAGCGGGGATGTGCTTGTGTCCATAGATTCAGTGAAGGTCAGGAATGCAGCTGCGGTACAGGAAGCCGTGAACAGCTACAGACCTGGAGACAAGGTGGAGATGACTGTCATCCGTGACGGAAAGGAAAAGACCGTGAATGTGGAATTCAAGAGCACCATGGTGGACAACGGTTCCGTGGATGAAAACGGTGCAACGGCATTCTACGGGGCGAAGATAAAGGAAGCTGATCCTGAGAAACTCGCACGACTCGGACTTGAACGTGGAGTGGAAATCGTCTCTGTAGGCCCTGGCAAGATCATGGATGCAGGCGTGTCGGAAGGCTTTGTCATCCTGTATGTGAACGACAAGCCTGTAAGTACTCCGAAGGATGTCCTGGCCATAGCGAAGAAGACCAAGCGTGCGGTCTTCATCGAGGGCGTGACCTCATATGGCAAACCGTCGTATTTCGGTTTCGGAGTGGAATGATTCCGCCGTCAGCGTTTGCCGGCGGTGACAGATTGAAATAATTTATTCAGTATAAACCGTCGACAGACGTTGATTATGAGACAGCTTAAGATTACAAAATCCATTACGAACCGTGAGAGCGCATCTCTGGACAAGTATCTTCAGGAGATCGGAAGGGAGGAACTCATCACGGTGGAAGAGGAGGTAGAACTGGCGCAGCGTATCCGCAAGGGTGACCAGAGAGCGCTTGAAAAACTTACAAGGGCGAACCTGCGGTTCGTGGTATCGGTAGCCAAACAGTATCAGAATCAGGGGCTCAGTCTTCCTGACCTTATAAACGAGGGAAACCTCGGACTTATCAAGGCTGCTGAAAAATTCGACGAGACCAGAGGCTTCAAGTTCATTTCATATGCCGTATGGTGGATCAGGCAGTCCATCCTCCAGGCTCTCGCGGAGCAGTCGAGGATAGTGAGACTTCCTTTGAACCAGGTCGGTTCCCTGAACAAGATAAACAAGGCTCTGTCCAAGTTCGAACAGGAGAATGAACGGATGCCGTCGAACGAGGAGCTTTCGGAGATGATCGATGTCCCGAAAGACAAGATAGCGGATACCATGAGAGTTTCAGGCCGGCATGTGTCGGTGGACGCTCCTTTCGTGGAAGGTGAGGACAACAGCCTTCTGGATGTTCTGGTGAACAACGATTCCCCGAGTGCCGACAGAGGGCTGGTGAACGAGTCTCTGAACAAGGAGATCGAGAGGGCGCTTTCCACTCTGGCTCCGAGAGAAAGGGAAATCGTGAAATCGTTTTTCGGGATCGGATGCCAGGAGATGACCCTGGAGGAAATCGGGGAGAGGTTCGGCCTTACCCGCGAACGTGTCCGCCAGATCAAGGAAAAGGCGATCAGAAGACTGAGGACCAATTCCAGAAGCAAGCTTCTTAAAAGCTACCTCGGTTAGTATTAATGCGGGTGACTGAAAAGCAGGAATTTCAAGTATGACGCAGAAAGTCCTCTTTTCAGCCGCCCCTTTCTTTTTTTGTAAAATCGAACATACGTAAACATGAGTCCGGACAAATTCATAATTGAAAAAGCTCAGGCGGCTGTTTCTTCGCTCTTCGGAGCCGCGCTGCCTGAAACTTCCTTCCAGGTTCAGGTGACCAGAAAGGAATTCGAAGGTGATTATACTCTGGTGGTTTTTCCCCTTCTGAAAATATCAAAACTTTCCCCGGAGGCTACAGGCCAGGCCATAGGAGAATGGCTCAAGTCGAATACGGACGAGATAGCAGGTTACAATACCGTAAAAGGTTTCCTGAACCTTTCGTTTTCGAACAGTTATTGGAACAGCCTTTTTTCTTCGATCGCTGACGATGAGAATTTCGGCCAGCTGCCGCCAACGGGCAAGACCATCATGGTCGAGTTTTCCTCTCCCAATACGAACAAGCCTCTGCATCTGGGCCATATAAGAAACAATCTTCTCGGCTGGTCAGTCTCCAGGCTGCTGGAGGCGAACGGTCACAAGGTCATGAAAGTGAATCTGGTGAACGACAGGGGAATCCATATCTGCAAGTCCATGCTGGCATGGCTCAAGACCGGAAACGGCGAAACTCCTGAATCTTCCGGGAAGAAAGGCGACCATCTGGTAGGGGACTACTATGTCGCTTTCAACGATATTTACAAGAAGGAAGTGGATGAACTGACAGCTGGCGGAATGTCCAAAGAGGAAGCGGAAAAGAATGCACCAAGCCTGAAGGAAGCCCAGGAAATGCTTCTCAAGTGGGAACAGGGCGATCCGGAAGTCGTGGCCTTGTGGAAAAAGATGAATTCATGGGTTTATGACGGATTCGCAAAGACATATGCCGACCTCGGCATATCGTTTGACCGTACCTATTATGAGTCCCAGACCTATCTTCTCGGAAAGGCTCTCGTGCAGAAGGGACTGGAGATGGGAATTTTCGAGACGGAGGCAGACGGCTCCGTATGGTGCGACCTCACGGCCGACGGGCTTGACAGAAAGCTTCTCCTCCGCGGTGACGGCACATCTGTCTATATCACCCAGGACCTCGGCACGGCCGAGCAGCGTTTCACGGAGTACCATCTCGACGAGCATATCTACGTCGTGGGAAATGAACAGAATTATCATTTCCAGGTGCTGAAACTCATTCTCAAGAAGCTCGGTTTCGACTGGTCTGACAATATATACCATCTGTCATACGGTATGGTAGAACTTCCTGAGGGCAAGATGAAGTCCCGTGAAGGCACAGTAGTGGATGCTGACGACCTGCTGGAAAAGATGTACAACACTGCCAGGGAAACTTCGATGGAATTGGGCAAGATCGACCATATGGATGAGGCGGAACAGGATGAACTTTTCCGGACACTGAGTCTCGGGGCGCTCAAATACTTTATCATCAAGGTGGACCCGAAAAAGACCATGCTTTTCGATCCGAAGGAGTCCATCGATTTCAACGGGAACACAGGACCTTTTATCCAGTACACCCATGCGAGGATCAAGTCCATTCTGAGAAAGGCTGCGGAAAAAGGGCTGGAACTGTGCTCTGTCTCGTCAGAAGTGGAACTGTCACCGAAAGAAATACGCCTGATAAAGCTCCTGGACATGTATCCTGACAAGGTGGCCGAGGGCGGACAGGCCCATTCGCCGGCCGTCATCGCGAATTATGCATACGATCTGGCGAAGGAGTTCAACCAGTATTATCATGACACCCCTATCCTCAGGGAGGAGAACCAGGATCTTTTGCGGAGCCGTCTTGCTCTTCTGTCCTGTGTCGCCAAGGTGCTGGTAAAAGCCATGGATATACTGGGTATCAGACTTCCGGAGAGAATGTGATTCCTCATGGACGAGGCATATATGATACCTACCTCCGTGAAGGAGGTCGAAAATCTCGGGTGGGACTATATCGATGTCATTCTATTTTCGGGTGACGCCTTTATAGACCACCCTTCTTTCGGTACGGCGGTCATTGCCAGATATCTGCAGAAACACGGATACAGGGTGGCTGTGGTGCCGCAGCCGAACTGGCGTGACGATCTCCGCGATTTCAGGAAACTCGGCAGGCCGCGCCTTTATTTCGGAGTGAATTCGGGGGCCATGGACTCCATGGTGAACCACTACACAGCATCGAAAAGGCTCAGGAGCAATGACGCCTATACTCCCATGGGCAAGGCCGGGGCGAGGCCTGATTATGCGACAAGTGTCTATACGAAAATCCTGAAACGGCTTTACCCGGATGTCCCGGTAGTCATCGGAGGGATAGAGGCATCGCTGCGCCGTCTTACGCATTATGATTACTGGCAGGATTCCCTCCAGCCCTCCATCCTGGTGTCTTCCGGAGCCGATTATCTTTCATACGGGATGGGTGAGCGGACCATGCTGGAGCTGACCCGGGCCATTGAATCCGGAAGAAATGTGTCCGATATCAGGAAAATCCCACAGCTGGCCTTTTTCATGACAGGAAGAAGCCGGCAGAAAGATGCGGCGGTGCTTCATTCGTTTGAAGAGTGCCTGCGGGACAAGGCCGCCTTTGCCAGGAATTTCCACGAGATAGAGACTGCTGCGAACATGATGAATCCGCCTGTGATCATAGAACCGTGCCATGACGGCTATGTAAGGGTGAATCCCCCATATCCTCCTGCCACGGAGGCGGAAATGGATTCCTTCTGGGATCTTCCGTTCACGAAACTTCCGCATCCGCGTTACAAGGGAAAGCATATTCCCGCGTATGAGATGATAAAGTTTTCCATAAACACGCACCGCGGATGTTTCGGGGGCTGTAACTTCTGTACCATAGCAGCCCATCAGGGTAAATTCATCCAGTCGCGTTCCGAGAAATCCATTCTCGGCGAGATCGGCCGACTGAAATCCCTTCCCGGCTTTGCCGGCAATATTTCCGATGTAGGGGCGCCTACGGCCAATATGTATGGAATGAGGGGCCGGGATACAGGCCTTTGCGCCGTATGCCGGCGTAAATCCTGCCTTTTCCCCTCAGTATGCCGGAATCTGGACAGGTCGCATGCACGTCTGCTGTCATTGTACAAAAGCATATCCGCGCTCAAAGGAATCCGGCATTTCTACATAGGCAGCGGCATACGCTATGACCTTTTCCTGGATGAAAAAGGCTTTGTGGACGAGACTTCGTATCCGTATTTCAGGGAATTGGTGACTGAACATACTTCAGGGATATTGAAAGTGGCTCCGGAGCATACTGAGGACAAGGTCCTCAAACTTATGGCGAAGCCGTCTTTCCGGCTTTTTGTCCGGCTCAGGGCGGAATTCGATGCCATTGTCCGGAGGACGGGAAAGCATTGTCTTCTTATTCCTTATTTTATTTCAGGGCATCCGGGCTGCGGTATGGCGGAAATGAAGCGGCTGTCGGAAAATCCGGCTCTGAGGGGCATACACACGGAACAGGTACAGGATTTTACACCTACGCCGATGACTGTATCATCGGTCATGTTCTATACCGGGCTCGACCCTCATACCATGCAACCTGTTTTCGTAGAACGCGATACGGAAAGGAAGAGAAAGCAAAAATCATTTTTCTTCATAAAAAAGTGAAAAAAGTATTTTCCAATCCGAAATAATGTCCTATAATTGCAACATAAAAAGTATCTGTAACAAAGGAAAGAAAATATGGAAAAAAGCAGTCAGAAGAAGAGAGCTGTCGTAAGTTATGAGAATATGTCTGAAGAGTTGGCTGCAGCTTTTGCGGAAAAGTATCCTAAGGGCTTTTCAGATTATCTTCCGGACCTTTTGAAGTATGACAAGCCTGACGGGACTTCGTTCTATGCAGTCACTATAGAAATACCTTCTGCCATTTATCTGGTCAAGATAAAAGTGCATACCGATGATGCGGAAGACATAGAGCGATGGCTGGACGGAGACGATGACGACGATGATTCAGTATCAGGAAACGGAACCGACGGGGGAGATTTGCCTGATGACAACATAGCCCAGTATGCGTCTGGAGACGATGATTCATCGGAGTCTGATCTTGATTAGTTTTACATCTTTTCGGATATAACCATCACACGGCATTGAAGACTGACAGGCGTACCGGTCATTTTTACGCTTTTATCAGGCGGATGCTGCAGAAAATGTCGGAAAAGGATCAGGTTCTGGTCCTTTCTCTTGTTGTCGGTATTTTCTGCGGCTTGGCTTCCGTACTGCTGAAAGTGGCCATCGAATGGATTCATCACGGGCTGATTTCCTGGTTTGACGGGAGGAATTTCGACTACAATTTCCTCTATCTGATATATCCGGGAATCGGCATGCTGCTGTCCATGCTTTTCGTGCGTCATGTCATCAGGGACAATATCGGTCACGGTGTGACGAAAGTCCTGCTGGCGGTATCGAAAAACGAGTCGAAGATCAAGCCTCACAACATGTGGTCTTCGCTGGTGGCAAGTTCCGTCACCATCGGATTCGGCGGCTCTGTCGGAGCGGAGGCACCCATAGTATATACCGGCGCCGCCATCGGTTCGAACATCGGCCGCAAGATGGGGCTTTCGTACAAGAGTATCACCATACTCCTCGGATGCGGGGCAGCAGGTGCCGTGGCAGGTATATTCAAGGCCCCGCTTGCCGGTGTGCTATTCACTTTGGAGATACTGCTTTTCAATATCTCCATGTCATCCATACTGCCGCTGCTGCTGTCCACCATATCGGCGACCGTGGTATCCTATCTTTTTCTGGGGGATTCACTTCCTTTCGAGTGTACACTCTCGCCTTTCGCCATGCACAATATCCCGTTCTATATCCTTCTGGGTCTTTTCTGTGCAGGGTGCTCGATTTATTTCACCAGGACTACGCTGTGGCTTGAAGACAGGATCAAGGCGATAGAAGGGCCTTTCCGCAGGTGGTTCATATCTGCAGCATGTCTCGGACTTCTGATTTTTCTCTTTCCGCCACTTTACGGTGAGGGCTATGATTCCCTGTCGGTATTGCTCAACGGAGGTGAATTTTCTTTCGAGAACAGGACAGTACTGGGCTTTTTCATGAATACGCCCTGGACCATTCCGATATTCTTCCTGTTCATTCTGCTGCTGAAGGTCTTTTCCATGTCATTCACGAATGCCGGCGGGGGAGTGGGAGGTACATTCGGTCCGACACTTTTCGTAGGGGCCATAGCCGGTTTCGTGCTGGCACGTTCCCTGAATCTTTTATTGGCCGGGACCGATATGAGTGTACCAGAACAGAATTCGGTGCTCGTGGGTATGGCCGGACTCATGGCAGGCGTGATGCAGGCTCCGATGACTGCCATCTTCCTCATTGCCGAGATTTCAGGCGGGTACGAGCTGCTGATACCACTCATACTTACATCCACCATTTCATTCGGGGCCACAAGGATTGTAGAGCAATATTCGATATACACGAAACGAATAGCGAAAAAAGGCGAACTGCTGACGCATGACAGTGACCAGGCCGTACTCACGCTTCTCAAGACTTCGGACCTGATAGAGTCGAACTTCACTCCGGTGAAGATAGACGCCACGCTTGGAGAACTCGTGGAGGCAGTGTCGCTTTCTTCCCGGAACATATTCCCGGTAGTGGATGTCCGCAAGCATTTTCAGGGTTATGTCTCTCTGGAGGATATACGCAGCGACATGTTCAAGAAAGACCTGTATGACAAGATGTTTGTATACAATTATATGAAATCTTCGCCGGCCTATGTTTACGTGGACGAGAAGATGGACAGCGTGATGAGGAAATTCGAGAAGACTGATGCCTGGAATCTTCCTGTGGTGGACCATTACAGGACCTATATAGGATTCGTGTCAAAATCGAAGATATTTTCGGCTTACAGGAACCAGCTCCGGGAAGTGTCCCATGACTAGCCTCCGGCCAATGTCATTGCGCCGCCGGCGCAATATTTTTAACCCATAATAATGACCAAAACTCTCTGTATGAAAGATTTATATATCAAGACAATAGCTGTAAGACTGAGCGTCAGGGACTGGCAGGTGGAGAACTGTGCGAAACTTTTTGAGGACGGGGCTACCATCCCTTTTATCAGCCGTTACAGAAAAGAGAAGACCGGAGGTCTGGATGATGTCGCCGTGGCGGAGATCAGGCATTGGATAGATGTGTATGCCGAGATGGAGAAGCGTAAGGAATCCATACTTGCCACTATCAGGGATGCCGGCAAGCTTACGGAAGAACTGGAAAGGACCATTTCGGAATGTGTGGACAGCAGGGAACTCGAAGATCTGTATCTGCCGTTCAGACCGAAGCGGCGGACACGTGCCACCGTGGCCCGTGAAGCCGGACTGGAGCCTCTGGCGGAAGAGATATTCGACCAGAAGATATCCGATCCCATGAAAGAAGCCGGGAAATTCCTGAATGAAAAGGTTCCCTCACCGGATGAAGCTTTGGCCGGAGCCAGGGATATCATAGCCGAAAAACTGAATGAAACGGCTTCAGTCAGGGAGACGGTACGCCGCATGCTCAGGGAAAGGCGTCTGGTATCCAAGACTACCAGAAAGGCGGATTCGCCTGAGGCGGCGAAGTTCAGAGGATATTTCGGTTTTTCCGAATCATTGTCCCGTATAGCCTCCCACAGACTTCTGGCTGTCCTCCGGGCGGAAGACGAGGGGTATCTGAACCTGCATCTTGACGCTGATCCGGAGAAATGCGGGAACAAGCTGTATTATGACTATTGTCATGACAAGAAATACCCCAATGCAGCACTTGCGGAACAGATACGCACTGCCATAGATGATGCGTACAGACGTCTTCTGGAACCGTCTATCTCGAACGAGGTCATAAAGGAGGCAAAAGAGAGGGCCGATATCGAATCCATCAAGGTTTTCGGCGAGAATCTGCGCCAGCTTCTCCTTGCTCCTCCGGTCGGACAGAAAAGGGTCATGGCCATTGATCCCGGATTCAGGACGGGTTGCAAGGTCGTATGCCTCGATGCCCAGGGAAATCTCC
The DNA here is from genome assembly GCA_944326365.1 of uncultured Bacteroidales bacterium. GTDB lineage: Bacteria > Bacteroidota > Bacteroidia > Bacteroidales > UBA932 > Cryptobacteroides. Next base: position 36,859 of record CALVDR010000025.1, read on the forward strand.
TGCATTACGAGACCATTTTCCCTCATCCTCCGGTGAGCGAGAAAGTGAAGTCCATAAGGGCGGTATCGGATATGATACGGAAATACGGAATCGAGGTCATTGCCATAGGCAACGGTACTGCCGGACGTGAAACTGAAGAATTCATAAAAAGAGTCCCAAAGCCTGACGGAGTCAGGGTGTTTTCGGTGAGCGAGGACGGAGCTTCCATTTATTCGGCTTCCGATGTGGCCAGGGAGGAATTTCCTGATTATGATGTCACTGTCCGCGGAGCCGTCTCCATTGGCCGGAGGCTGATGGATCCTCTGGCGGAGCTGGTGAAGATAGATCCGAAGTCATTGGGCGTAGGCCAGTACCAGCATGATGTCGACCAGATTTTGCTGAAGGAAAAACTGGACAATACGGTGGAGAGCTGCGTGAACAGCGTGGGGGTGAATCTGAATACTGCCAGCAAGCATCTGCTCAGCTATGTCGCCGGTATAGGACCTGCACTGGCTGAAAATATAGTACAGTACAGGACTGAAAACGGACCGTTCAAGACCAGAAAAGACCTGATGAAAGTGAAACGTCTGGGGGACAAGGCTTTCGAACAGTGTGCCGGTTTTCTCCGCATACCCGGTGCGGCAAATCCGCTGGACAATTCTGCGGTTCATCCCGAGTCCTATCATATAGTGGAGAAGATGGCCCGCAGTCTCGGCGTAAAGACAGAGGAACTGGTGGCCAATGCCGGACTTTGCTCGAAAATCAGGGCGGAGGATTTTGTGGAGGAAGATTTCGGTCTGCCTACGGTGAACGACATTCTGAAAGAACTGGTGAAACCAGGACGTGATCCGCGTGAGAGTGCCTCGGAGTTTTCGTTTTCAGAAGACATCCATTCCATCGAGGACCTGTCTGTCGGCATGGAACTGCCTGGCATCGTGACGAACATCACCGCTTTCGGTGCATTTGTCGATATCGGAATCAAACAGAACGGACTGATACACGTATCGCAGATGGGGAGCGGGAAGAACCGGGTACATAACCCTTCAGAAGCAGTGAAACTTCACCAGCACGTGAAGGTGCAGGTCATATCGGTGGACATGGACAGGAACCGCATCGGTCTGAGGCTGCTTCACTGACGTTTTCCCTCGTACTGCGACATTATCACCCCGACAGTGGAGATGGCGATGCCGCAGGCCTGTCTCAGGTTGAGATCCTCATGTCCGAGAATCCATGCCACGATGGCGGCCACTACCGGAATAAGGGCTGAGAATATGCTTGACTTCGCGACTCCGAGATTCTTGATGGTGCTGACCCAGAGTGAGAAAGCCAGACTGGAACACAGAAATGCAAGGCAGAGGATCGGGTACATCACGTCCGCCCCAAGCCATGTCGTATTGAAACCGTCCAGCCCCTTGACCAGAAAGAGTGGAAACAGGTAAACCGACCCTATCAGGAACTGGTACATAACGATGACCTGGCTGCTGTAGTTGTTCGACAGGCTTTTGGTCACCGATGCATGACCGACTTCGGCGATGACGGCTATCAGGAGAAGAATGATTCCGAATATGAAATTTTTACCGAGGGCGCCCTTGCTCATCACTACCAGACAGATTCCGGACAGGGAGAGCAGGATTCCCAGAATGTTGACGGCATTTATCTTTTCCTTGAAGAACATCACGCCGGCTCCGATGGAGAATATCGGAATGGTGGCTATGATCATGGCACTCAGGGTCGGGGAGCCTGTCTCCTTCAGGCCATATGATTCGCACAGGAAATAAATGAAAGGCTCGAAGAACGCGAGTAGCAGGAATTTCGGGAGATCAGCCCTGTGTATCCGGGTCACACGTCCTCTCGTGGCATTCAGAAGGAAAAGGATGATTCCTGCCAGAAGTATCCTTACGAATACAAAATAGAATACCGGGACATTCCGCTCTATCAGCATGTCGGTCCATATGTATGATATGCCCCAGAGCGTTATGGCAAAGACGGATACGAGATAGATCAGAAATTTGGATTTTCCCATGTTCTTGTTCAAACTTACCATATAAGGTCTCCTGCTATGATTTCATCGGTTCCTGGCTATTTCCCGAAAATGAGTTTCTGCCCGCAAGGGATCTCGGATATGAATTCCGAATCCCCTATCACGTGATGTCCGTTCACGAATACGTCGGTGATCCTGCCTTTCAGCCTTTCCCCCTCATATGGACTCCATCCGCATTTGCAGTCCGTATCTTCTGATGAAACTGTCTGGAACGAGTCCATATCTACCACGACCAGATCCGCATAGTATCCTTCTTTCAGGAAACCCCTGTCTTCTATCCCGAACATTTCGGCTGTCTTTTCCGAAAGGACAGAGGCTATCCGTGTCAGCGGTATGTCTTCTTCCGCGGCTATGGTCAGCAGAACCGGCAGCGAATGCTGTATCGACGGCACGCCGGAAGGGCATACCGGATATTTTCTGTCTTTCTCTTCAGCCAGGTGCGGAGCATGGTCTGAACCTATGGTATCTATGATCCCGTCTTTCAGCGCCTGTCTGAGAGCTTTCCTGTCATCTGCGGATTTGATGGACGGATTGCATTTCATCCTCGCTCCGAGCCTTTCATAATCATCATCGCAGAACCATAGATAATTGACTGATGTCTCGGCTGTTATATTGCTGCTCGAAAGTTTTGCCGCCCTTACCATTTCGGCTTCTTCCTTTGTGGAGACATGCAGAAGATGCAGTCTGGTCCCGAGTGCGACGGCTGTTTCCAGAGCCTTGATAGAGGACAGTATGCATGCTCTCCTGCTCCTGATTTCAGGATGCATGCCGAACGGAATATCTTCCCCGAACCTTTCTTCCGCCGCTTTCAGATTCTCCCTTATGGTCTGTTCGTCTTCGCAGTGGACGAGTATTTCCTTTTCCTTTATTCCGAAAATTTTCCTGAGAGTATCTTCGTCATCTACAAGCATGTTCCCCGTCGACGATCCCATGAAGACCTTTATCCCGCCGAAGTCCTTTTTCGAAATCCCGTCCTTCCCGGATTCCAGAATTTCCGTTATTTCCTGAAAATTCCCGTTCGTCGCACCTAAATGGAATCCGTAATTGGCGAAAGCCCGGCCTTCGGCCAATGCGAGTTTCTCCGCCAGAGTCCCGGCAGAGACTGTCGCAGGTTTAGTGTTCGGCATATCGATGAAAGACGTGATCCCGCCTTTCACGGCAGCCTTTGATTCCGTGCCGATATCAGCCTTATGCGTCATGCCCGGCTCCCTGAAATGCACATGGGCATCGATGCCTCCGGCAAATATGAATCTGCCTTTAAGGTCTATGGCCCGAGCGTCTGCATAATGCGACAGAAAATCCTCATCCAGTTTGTCAGACGGCGTGATTTCCGCTATTTTTTCGCCTTCGATCAGAACCGCGGCTTCAGTTACTCCTTCTCCGGTGACAGTCTTTCCGTTATACAGCAGGTATTTCATCCGTTTTTCTCCCTTTGATCTTTCTGAATCTCATGCCTATCACGCCCCAGAAGGCTTCACCGAATATGCCGCTGCTCATTTTAGAGGATCCTTCTTTCCTGTCCACGAATATTATAGGGACTTCCTTTATCTTGAATCCCAGTTTGAAGGCAGAGTATTTCATCTCTATCTGGAACCCGTATCCTTTCATCCTGATATTGTCCAGATCGATGGTTTCAAGAACTTTCCGTCTGTAGCACTTGAATCCTGCGGTCGAGTCGTAAATATGCATGTCGAGGACTTTCCTGACGAAAACGGATGCGAAATATGACATGATTACCCTCCCGATGGGCCAGTTTATGACGCTGATTCCGTTGCAATATCTGGAGCCGATAGCCAGATCTGCACCGTCCTTTGCGCAGGCCTCATACAGACGCGGCACATCATCCGGATTGTGCGAGAAATCGGCATCCATTTCGAATATGTAGTCATAGCCGTGGCCGACAGCCCATTTGAATCCGGCTATGTAGGCTGTGCCCAACCCCTGTTTTCCGGCACGCTCTATCATGAAAAGCCTTTCCGGGAACTCTTCCTGAAGTCTTTTCACGATTTTCCCTGTCCCGTCAGGCGAGCCGTCTTCTATTACTATAATATTGTATTCGCCTTCAAGTGCGAAGATGGCCCTTATGATCTTTTCTATGTTCTCCTTTTCGTTGTACGTCGGTATGATTATTATCTTTTTGTCCATATCCGGTGCAATGGTTTTTTCTAAAATCGGTGTGAATTTACAAAATTTTGCGGTTTTTCAAGCCTTTTCCATATGTGAAATATCCCATGAAAAATTTTGTAGGGTACAACATTCTGCTATTCAGAACGATGAGTGACTTGCACGAAAAATTTCCCGAAAAAAGATGAAAAAAAGTTTGGAGGGAAATAAAAAAAGCGTACCTTTGCAATCCCCAAACGAAAAGGGGGTCTCCGGAAGGCACTACGGTGCCCGGGAGAAACAGAATTTGAAGTTCATTGAAAAGACTGGTAAAGTACAAGCAAGCAAAGCAAGAAGTCAATTCAAGGCCGGACAGACTAGAGATATA
>CALVDR010000026.1 GCA_944326365.1 uncultured Bacteroidales bacterium
ACGGATTCGTTCCACGAATCCTCTAAAAGAGGTAGTTCTCTGAAATTCACTTCGTTCTTTTCATCGAACTCACGTTATTCTATTGTTCCGGTCCGGAACAATAAAAATACAAAATTATTTGGTACCGAAGGCTCCGAAATACGGCTGTACGGCAGGCGAAGTATAAGTCTTGCCGTTTACAGACAGGCCGGACTCAGCATAGAAAGGCTTCCTGGATGCATCAGCAGGAGTATATGCGCCTTCAAGTACAGGAGAACCTGCTTGGACGTGGAAATCCCAGCTGTCGTTCCACTGATAAAGGGACGGATCGGCATCAAGGCTGTAATTCACGAATTTCGGATCAAGGGATTTTGCATCAGTTTCAGTCTTCGCTATCTTGCTGTTCGCATCCACTTTTTCATTGTCATATTCAGCATGGTCGAAAGCATAGCCTTCGTATGCATACCATACGCCTGAATACTCCAGAATCTCGCCGTCATCCTCGTATTCTCCTCCGAAATAATGATCCTCGCTTACCTTTACCGTACCGGAAGCATAGAAGTTATAGTCTATCATGGAATGCTCCCTGTCATAGCAGTCCTCTTCGGTAGGAGTACCGTATGCCGGAGTGATAGCGCGGAACTTGCAGTTCACGAGAAGGTTGTTGAATACGCTGACATTGGCCATTTCCTCCACATAGATACAGCCGCCTTTTTCTCCGTCACGTCTCCAGCCGGAGTTGATGATGGTGTTGTTGTAGGCCTGGATGAGAGCCTGATGCCTTACTTCATCCTGATCCGAGCTTGAAAGCTTGAGACCGTTCGTATTAGGGCTGAACATGATGTTTCCTGCCACATCAACCTTGCAGCCTGACTTCACGTTCACAGCCTCGGCACCGTCATATCCGGTAGCGCTGAAGATGTTGTTCGCGATGATGGCATTTCCTCCCATCATGTAGATACCGTCTGACCAGCCGTTGCGGATAATGCTGTTCGTGATCACATATTTTCCGTTCACATTGTTCGTAGTGATCTGAGGATAGGCATCGTCACCTGCAGTATAATATCCGTTCTCGGCTGCTGGCGAACCTTCCACCACTTCACCTCCGGTGTATTCGATGACAGTATGGTCGATAATCATCTCTTCGCAGGTGGCACCGGCCACAATACCGCCCCACAGAGCGGCGAATGTATTGGCATATGTCCGGTCAGCCTCTGCCACTGTCAGGAGGACAGGCTGGTCCTCTGTACCGAGGCAGTAGAGGTTCCCGTCCACAGTGAATTCGATAGGAACATGATTGATACCGACCCCTTCGCTGCTGAAAATCACGGTAACTCCCGGCTCGATAGTAAGGCTTTCGCCTTTAGGAACCAGCAGGTGCTTGTCTACATTCACGGTAGTACCGGACTCCCAGACGCCTGAAACAGTCTGCACAGTCTCGTCAGTCTGCTGGCCGTCGCCGCCGTTGTCGCTACCGTTGCCGGCATTGCTTCCGTTCTCTTTTTCACAGGCTGCAAACATGAATGCGAATGCAGCCGAAAGCATGATAAAGTTTCTTGTTTTCATAATTGATTGTTTGGTATTATTTTCCGTATGTATAAAATTCAGGTATATAAGGCCGTTTCCGCATACCGGATTTATTTTTCCGTGAATCTGTATCTGACACCGACGGTTATCGCCTGTCCGTGCCATTCCCTGCGCTCTATCACACCGCCTCTGTATCTTTCATAGTCCGTCAGAGAGTCTGTCATGAAGTTGTCGTTGACGAATTTGAGGACCGGAGTATCCAGAAGGTTTGACGCTTTCGCAAATATTGCGAAGCCCGCCTTGAAACTTTTCTCTATGGATGCGTCCAGCTGCATGTAGCCGGCCTCCCAGATATCGTTGTCCAGCCAGTTAGAAATCTCGCTCAGACGACGGCCTGTATATGAACCAGAGACCTGGGCTTCCACACCGGCCCTGGTGAACTTGAACAGCAGGGACAGGTTGGCCACATGGGCAGCCTGGCCGTAGAGAGGACGTGTCTGTGAGACATTCCGGACTTCCGTGCCTTCCCGCATCCTTTTGTTGGTGGTGATGCTGGAATTCGTATAGGTATAGTTGGCCTTGATGCCGAACCAGTTGAAATACTTCATCACGTCCACTTCCACTCCGGCGTTAACCGCGTTTCCGAAATTCATCGGAGTAATGAAAGTGCCCATACCCTCAGTAATCAGACCGTATTCTATCGGATTCTGCAGTTTCTTCCAGAAAAGCCCCACCATGAACTGCTCGGATGACCTCGGGAAAAATTCATAACGGAGGTCGAGATTGTCGGCCACAGTATGCTTCAGGTCAGGGTTTCCCTTTTCGTCATAGTCCTCGTTCAATATGGTATATGGAACTATCTCGAAAAAGCCCGGGCGGTTTATGGAACGGCCATAGGAAAATCTCAGGTTCGCGTTCCTGTGGACATTGTACTTGAGATGGACGCTCGGAAGAATGTCCGTATAGATCTGGTTGCCTTCCGATTCCTCCTTCCTGGGATAGTCGAGAGTATATCCCTGATCAGTATGCTCCGCCCTCACGCCTGCGATGAATTCGAACTTCCGCCAATTGTATTTCGCCATAAGATAGCCTGCGGCAATATTTTCCCATGCGCCGTAATTGAGCGGGTCACCGACATTTCCGTATTTTTTCGGAGTAAGGAGAAGCTCGTCGAAATTCGTCCAGTCCTCACCGTAATACTGAGGGTCACGTTTTCCGGTAGAAGGATCGCTGGTTGCGGAATCGAAAGTGTATTCATTGAAGAAACTGTCACGGGCCTTGTTCCTGTACATTCCGCCAGCTTTCAACTGCAGGCTTGACTCGCCGGTGAAATCGAATCTGTATGACAGATTCAAATAACCTGCGAAGTCCCTGTCCGAATTGTGTTCCCATCTTTTCTCGGCAGAATCGGTATTGTACAGATGCGGTCTCTGCATATTGACATATATTCTGGCATTGTCCGGAGAGGTACTGTATGCTTTCGAAAAGACTCCCGTCCAGTCGATTTTCAGTCTGTTGCCTTCGAGGAAAGAATGATCACCCTTGATGGTGGTGTTGATGATGTATTGTCTTTCCCACTGCATCTTGACTATCCAGTCCTTGTCGTTCTGTCCGTCACGGACTTCGCTTTTGCGCAGGTCCATATATCCTCCGTAGAGCATCAGTTTGTGCCTTTCATTGAACCTGTAGTCAAGCTTGGCATGCGTTCCGAGCCTGTTCTGTTCCTCGGAATATGTCCTTGTTTCCGTACCGTCTCCCGTAGAGCCCTGTACGTAATATATGTCCGAATCCTTGCCTCTGAAGAGATTCTGGTAAGATACACCCACTATAAGGCCGAGTCTGTTTCCGAAATACCTGTCACCGAACGAGAAACCTCCGACGATATCAGGTCTCGGACGGGCCTTGGCCACTCTCAGGTTTTCGTAAGTGAAGTCATCTGCAGTCACTGAATAATCCTTGCTGACATCAGCCCCCATTCTCTCGAAAGGGGACATACGTTGACCGGCCCTGTGGTTGAATGACTGGAAATCACGGTCGAAATACAGGGCACTGTAACCTGTAGCCAGATTAGCGTTGACCTCGAACTTTTCGGGAGCATCCTTCATCACCAGATTCACGGCTCCCCCGATGCCGTCACCCTCCATGTCGGCTGTCAGAGATTTCGTGACTTCCAGCCTGTCAAGCATCTCTGAAGGGAAAATATCAAGAGGTACGAAACGGTTCTTGTTGTCCGGACTCGGTATCTTCACGCCGTTCACCAGGGTGTAGTTGTACCTTTTGTCCATGCCTCGGAGTATGGCATACTGGCCTTCACCGCTGCTGTTCCTTTCTATGGTGACTCCTGACATCCTTTTGATGGCATTCGCCACTGTCAGATCCGGCGAGAGTTCCATTGCCTTTGCGCTCATGACATTGACTACATTCATGGAAGCTCTTTCTATGCCTCTGGCAGCAGCCTCTGTCTTTCCTCCGTTCTCGGCGGTCACCACCACTGCATCCAGCGATATGCTGTCAGGCTCCAGACTCACGAGAATATTGCCTCCGGCATCCGAATATGAAAAGACGATTTCAGTATCCTTGTAGCCTATGGAAGTGCACAAAAGGGTACATTTTTCAAGTTCGGTGTTCAGTGTGAAACTTCCGTCAAGACCGGTGACGGTCCCCTCCCCTGTCATTTCTTTCAGGAGGACTGCCGCACCTATGATTTCTTCGCCTGTAGAGGCATCGATGATTTTTCCTTTGATTATTGTCTCGGCAGAGACCGGGACAGCGGACAGAAAAAAAGCCGCAAAAAGGAAAAAGTTCATTGTTTTTCTCATTCCTTAAAATTTGCGGCAAAAGTACGGCAGCCTTATTTAGTTTTTATTACGGCACTGTTTCGTTTCGGTTTAACGATTGTTTCATTTTTGTTAACGCTTCAGGATGAACCTTGTCCGCAGGCAAACACCTTTCCACAAAGGTGCGGGCCGTAATCTTGTACTGTTCCGGACCCGCCTTATTCGACGGTGACGCTTTTGGCCAGATTCCTCGGCCTGTCGACATCCTTGCCCTTGCAGACTGCAATATGATAGGCGAGAAGCTGCAGCGGGACTGAAACCAGAAGAGGGTCAAGACATTCTACGGTCTCAGGGATTTCTATCACCGTGTCAGCTATGGCACTGACAGTACTGTCACCTTCCGAGACAATCGCTATCACACGGCCTTTCCTGGCCTTGATTTCCTGCACGTTGCTCAGGATTTTCTCATACAGGGCATTGTGCGTAGCGATAATCACCACGGGCATCTCTTCATCTATCAGCGCGATAGGTCCGTGTTTCATCTCGGCTGCAGGATAGCCTTCTGCATGTATGTACGATATTTCTTTCAGTTTCAATGCACCTTCCAGAGCCACCGGATAAGAATAGCCTCTGCCGAGATAAATGAAATTCTTCGCATAAGTGAACATCTTCGCCAGCGAAGCTATCCTGTCATTGGTCCGGAGGACCACCCTCATCTTTTCGGGGATGGTCGCCAGCTCCTCTATCATTTCCGCATAGGTCCTGTCATCGATCGTATTTTTTTCCTTCGCGATGTCGAGGGCCAGCATCGCCAGCACTGTCACCTGGCCGGTAAAAGCCTTCGTGGAGGCGACGCCGATTTCCGGCCCTACATGAATATAGGAACCGGTATCGGTCGCCCTCGGTATGCTTGACCCTACGGCGTTGCATATGCCGTATATGAACGCGCCTTTCGACCTGGCCAGTTCTATGGCCGCCAGAGTATCTGCGGTCTCTCCGCTCTGGGAAATGGCGATGACTACATCGGAACTTCCGACTACCGGGTTCGAATATCTGAATTCCGAAGCATATGCCACTTCGGCAGGAATCCTGCAGAAACTCTCGATCATCTGCTTCCCTATGAGACCGGCATGCCACGATGTCCCGCAGGCTACGATGATGAACCTCTCCGCTGCCAGCAATCTGTCCTTGTGCTCACGCACGGCGGACAATGTCACCGTCTTTCCGGCAACATCGACACGGCCTCTCATGCAATCAGTCAAACACGAGGGCTGCTCGAAAATTTCCTTCAGCATGAAGTGATCGAAACCGTCTTTCCCGGCCTTGCCAAGGTTTTCCGGCACCGTAATGATTTCGTGGCGGCATTCCACATTCGCCAGATTCACGACATGGAGACTGTCTCCGCAGTGCATTTCGGCGATTTCCTCGTCATCCAGATACACGACTTTGTCAGTATATCCTGCTATCGGGCTGATATCGGAGGCGACGAAGAACTCCCCGTCACCTATACCTACTGCCAGAGGACTGCTTTTTCTGGCAGCATACAGTCTGTCAGGGTGTTCCCTGTCAAGCAATGCTATGGCATAGGCTCCTACGACTTCGGACAGCACTTTCTGCAGCACAGTCACCGTATCCGAATCCTGGAGGGATGCCACGTAGTCTGCAAGCTGTACCAGAACCTCCGTATCGGTGGAACTTCTGAAAACATAGCCTTTCTGTTCCAGATTTTTCCTGATGACTGCATAATTTTCTATGATGCCGTTGTGCACTATCGCAAAGCGTCCTGAAGAAGATACATGAGGATGGGCGTTGACTGCAGAGGGTTCGCCGTGGGTAGCCCATCTGGTATGGGCAATACCGATGTGTCCCGAGGTATCTTTCCCGGCCATACTGTTCTCAAGATCGGAGACTCTGCCCTTTTCCTTATAAATATTGAGTCCGCCGTTGTCGGCGATCAGAGCGATGCCGGCACTGTCATAGCCTCTGTACTCAAGCCGTCTGAGACCTTCCGTCAGTATCGGGCATGCTTCCCTGTATCCTATATATCCTGTTATACCACACATAGTTTTCTGAATTTGGAATGTAAAAATAATACAAACACGAATCACATATGCCGATGCCGGGTATTTTTTGATATCGGAATGAACAATTTTTTCTTTTTTTAACAAGAATTTCCGTTTTTTAACAATTTGTTAACGGAAATTTTCTTATTTTACAGAAATTATAATCAGCGCACTTGCATATGGCTACCAAAACCAAGAAAATTCCGTACGTGGAAAGAGACATCAGCTGGCTGTACTTCAACAGAAGAGTACTGCAGGAAGCATGCAGGCAGGATGTTCCGCTGCTGGAAAGACTGTCGTTTCTGGGTATATATTCGAACAATCTGGACGAATTCTTCCGCGTCAGGGTCGCATCCCAGACCAGGATAGCGGAATGGGACGGAAAGCAGGGGGCGACGGAAGCCGCCAAAGCCAAATCCATCGTCAGGCAGATATCGAAACTGAACGCCAGGTATCAGAAAGAATATGAAGAAGGCGTGCATCAGGTGTACGAAGACCTGCGCAAAGAGAACATCTGCCTCATCTCGGACAAGGATGTGACCGAAGACCAGCTGGAATTCATCCATTCGTACTACTCCGACCATATAGACGGGCTGATAGTGCCTGTCAGATTCGCCTCGGTAAAACATCTGGACTACGAATCCGACCAGAACATATATCATGCTGTCAGAGCCGTCAAGACCACAGCTGCGGGCAACCCTGCGTATGAATATGCGTTCTTCGAACTGCCGGTACAGAATTGCGGACGTTTCGTCAGACTTCCTGACAAGGACGGGAAAAGCTACATCATGTATCTGGACGACGTTGTCAGATGCTCGCTGCCGAAGATATTCGCCGGCTCCGGCTATTCATCATTCGAATCCTATTCATTCAAGTTCACCAGAGATGCCGAAATGGAGATAGATGACGACCAGAGAAGCGGCATCCTGCAGAAAATATCCAAAGGACTCAAGACCAGAAAAAAAGGCGAGGCACTGAGAGTCGTCTACGATGCCAACATGCCTCAGGACCTTCTGAAACGGGTGATCGGGAAACTGGATCTTGGTCTGAGTGACACCGTGATGCAGGGAGGACGATACCAGAACCACAAGGATTTGATGAAATTCCCCGACTGCGGCAGGAAGGATCTGAAATACAGACCGATGCCGCAGATCATCCAGACAGCGTTCCAGGAATCCGGGACCATAATGCAGAAAATCAAGGAACAGGATCGATTCCTTCATGTGCCTTATCACAGTTTCTCGACATTTATAGGACTGCTCCATGAAGCCGCCCTCAACAGCAATGTCAAAAGCATCAAGATCACTCTTTACAGACTGGCAAAGGACTCGAAAGTCATCAAGGCCCTCATCGGTGCAGCCAGAAACGGAAAGAAAGTGACAGCTGTCATCGAACTGCTCGCACGCTTCGATGAGGAATCCAACATGGTATGGGCACAGAAGCTCCAGGATGCCGGAGTGAAGGTCATCTTCGGTGTGGAAGGACTCAAAATCCACTCTAAGGTAGTCCATATCGGAATGAAAAAAGGTCCGGACATAGCCTGTGTCAGCACAGGAAATTTCCATGAAGGGAATGCGAGGACATACACGGACTGCATCATGATGACTGCATCCCAGCGCATCACTTCAGACGTTGACCTGCTGTTCTCCTTCATAGAAAAGCCTTATATTCCAGTCCGTTTCAGAGAACTTCTTGTCTCTCCTAACGGAATGAAAAAGAAATTTCTCAGCCTGATCGATGCCGAAATCAAAAACAGGAAAGCCGGAAAGCCCGCATATATAAAAATAAAGATAAACCACATCACTGACGAGACCATGGTGGCAAAGCTCTATGAAGCAGCCAAAGCCGGGGTGGAGATCGACCTTCTGGTCAGAGGAAACTGTTCCCTGGTCACGAAAAATCTGCCGGAGAACTGCCGCATGAGGGTATCCGCCATCATTGACAGGTATCTGGAACATTCGAGGATATTCGTATTTGCCGGAGGCGGGGTGGAGAAAGTGTATATCGGATCTGCGGACTGGATGCCAAGGAATCTGGACAACAGGATAGAGGTGATCGCCCCGGTTTATGATCCGACGCTGAAACTTGAAATGAAAAGGATAGTGGAGTACGGACTCAGGGATGTACGTCAGGGGCGTCTGGTCGACGGATCCGGTGAGAATCTCCCGTGGACATGCGATGAGCCGCTGGAGACGGGGTCGCAACAGGCGTTGTATGATTATTATAATGAGAACAGGTAACCTGACAATGCCTGCATTAAACAATCATGACTTCAAAGCAAAAATAAAAAGAAAGATATGGAAGAAGAATTTTCAAACTACAGGGAAAATGCAGTGACATACGCTGCCATAGACATAGGCTCGAACGCCGTAAGACTGCTCATAAAGCAACTCGAAAGCCCTGAAGCCCCGCATTTCAGCAAAGTCCTGCTCCTGCGTGTGCCCCTCAGACTCGGTTTCGATGTGTTCTCATCCGGAAAAATATCGGAAAAGAAAGAAAAGAACATGATCAGGCTTATGAAAGCCTACAAGAACCTGATGAAAATCTACGATGTATCGGACTACCGCGCCTGCGCCACCTCCGCCATGCGTGACGCGGAAAACGGACCGGCCATCATCAAAGCCATAGAGAAAAAGACCGGCATCAGGATAGAAATCATAGACGGACAGGAAGAAGCCCGCATGATATACAACAACCACATCGAATACATGAAAGGGAGGAAAGGAAACTTCATGTACGTGGATGTAGGAGGAGGCAGTACGGAAATCAACCTTCTGGCAGACGGAGAACTGGTATGTTCACGCTCATACAACATAGGTACGGTGCGAATCCTGAACGAAGCCGTGGTGGAAAGCGAATGGGAAAGGATTTCCAAAGACATGAAAGACCTGGCCCTGTCCTATCCGGGGATCAACATCATCGGTTCCGGAGGAAACATAAACAAGCTCATCAAGCTGGTCAAGGGACGTGACAGCCGTTATTCACGCATGACGACGGCTTCCCTGCACGAACTCTATGACAAACTGAAAGACATGACGGTAGAGCAGCGGATGGAAGAATATGCACTGAAGCCGGACCGTGCGGATGTCATCGTGCCAGCCGCCAGGATATTCCTGACCATAGCGGACATAACTGATGCCGCCTACATTTACGTCCCTGTAATAGGACTTGCAGACGGCATCATCGACGGGCTGTATACGAAAAATCACTGACTGCCCTACTCGGCCACGAGATACAGCACGCGGCTGGACCAGTCGTTCTGCTTGTGATAATCCACCGTATGCCTGTACGGAATTTCCAGACCGGTGGACATCAGATACTCTCCGGAGAATACCATTCCCTCGAAAGGCAGCGGCCTGTTGTCAATCCTGTTCAGTTCCTTCACCTGGTACATCCTGTCAGGATCAAGCCCAGCCATTTTCACACGCGGCAGATGTTCGTCGCAGAAATGTTCGAGCTTCCACCAGTAAAATACCGCCTGCGATTTGTCCTTCGAACAATACATGAGCGAAGCTATATTGAAGCCGTCATACGGAGAAACCAGCCGGTAGATGTCCCCGAACTGTACCACCGGACGGATCATCTTGTACTCAGAAATCGCCTTGCGGCAGAGCTCCTTTTCCTCCTGTGTCATGTTCTTCGGCTGGATTTCCATGCCCAGACGTCCGCTCATGGCCACATCTATCCTGTATTTCAAAGGTATGGTCCTGAAAGTCTGATGATTCGGGGTCGCGCTTATATGCGAGCCCATGGCTATGGCAGGGAAGAAATAGGAAGTTCCCCATTGCATGTAGATTCTCTGCAGGGCATCGGTATTGTCGCTTACCCAGAACTCGTCGAACCACGGGAGCACGCCATAGTTCGCACGTCCTCCGCCGCTGGCGCACGCCTGTATGGTCAGATCAGGATATTTGGCGCGTATCCTTTCGCAGACGGAAGCGAAGCCTCTGTGGAAATCCAAGTAGAGATGACTCTGCTCACTATCTTCAAGATAATGTGAACCGTGGCTCATGATGCCCATGTTCGCGTCCCATTTGATGTACTCTATGCCCGGATTCCCAGTCATGAGATCATCCACCATATCCACGATGAAGTCCTGTACTTCAGGATTCGAAAGATCGAGGACCAGCTGCGTACCTCCTCGGCCGGTCGCAGGAGCCCTGTTCACGGTATTTACCACCCAGTCAGGATGTTTTTCGTAGAGTTCGCTCACTGTATTGGTCATCTCCGGCTCTATCCAGATACCGAAACCTATTCCATGCTTCCGGGCATCTTCCACCAGTCCGGATATTCCGTGAGGGAGCTTCCTGGTATCCACTGTCCAGTCTCCGAGAGAAGAATTGTCCCTGTTCCTCTGGTACTTTCCGCCGAACCATCCGTCGTCCATCACGAAAAGTTCTCCTCCCATCGAGGCTATGTCTGCCATCATGCTGTCCATACCGTCCTCTGTGATGTCGAAATACACTCCTTCCCAGCTGTTCAGCAGTATCTTCCTCTCCACATCGCCATGCGCCAGCCTGTGTTTCCTGGCCCAGTCATGAAAATTACGGCTCACACCGCCCAGACCTTCCCTGCTGTAGGTCAGAGCCAGGGCAGGCGTGACGAAAGTCTCTTTCGAAGCAAGACGATATTGCGAAGCATCAGGATTGATTCCGGCGAAAAAATGGTGGAAGTCGGAATCGTTCGTGTCGAATTTCAGTTCATAGTTTCCGCTCCAGCACAGGGCGGCACCTATCACGTCTCCCGTGTTCTCTGCCGGCTTTCCATCCAGGGAAATCATGACCTCGGCATGGGCCGTATGGGAATTCCTGACCCCGTCCTTGTTCTTGATGACCTTCACTCCAGGCTCCAGAGGCTCGCAGGCCACCCTGCCCTCATTCGCCCATGAACCATACAGATGCGAAATCCAGACATCACCCTTGCGCACCGGCAGATATCCTGAAGCATAGTTTTCCAGCATGACCGGTTTCTTCTCCATATTCAGAATCTCTGTCCATGTCTCTATCATCTCCGAATCCTTGTATGCCTTGTAGCAGACATCGACATATACAGGGTACACTGTATCTTTCAGGCGGATTTTGGTCACCACAGCCGTTTCATTTTCATCAGAAGACACACCTTCCACGACCAGGACAGTCGCCATGCTCCCGTCCGAATGCACGATGGAAAGCGCAGTTTCCGCCGGACAATTCATCCCGTAGGCCGGATAGGCAGGCAGAGACGCCATTCCGGAATGCTGCAGAGTCTTCACGTCAGATTCGCGGAGCTTCTGCCCGAAATAGAGTATTTTCAGTTCCTGTCCCTCGGCGGCATCAAGTACCAGGGAAATATTTCCGGAACTTACATGCACCAGATCCCCGGCCATGGCTTCTTCCATGTTCAGATATTCGCGGACAGTCTTTCCCCACTTCTTGATCTGTTCCTCCTTCCAAGGTCCTTCGGAAGAAGCTGACGGCAGGAGCATGGAGCAAGTTTCATCCTTGTCGGAAAGCGACCACATCACGCGGCTCAGCCCGTTGGCATCCATCCACTTCCACCAGGCAGCCCACTCTTCCAGATCGAGAGGTCCGTCACCGTCGGCATTCATCCCTGCACATTCCGACACGAAAAGAGGGATGTTCCGTGATATGGCATAGTCTCCGCGGACACGCAGTTCAGCCCCGTGGGTTCCGGCATAGAAATGCAGGGTATACATGATGTTTTCCATACCGACCAAAGGATCATCGGCCACGATATGCACATCCTGATCCCAGTGCGGACAGCCTACCAGCACCACTGCACGCGGTTCAGCCTCCCGGATGACACCGATGATATCCTCTGCATAGGCTTTCAGGTCAGTCCAGCTGTCCTCCACAGGCTCGTTGAATATCTCGTAAATCACATTCGGCACACCCTTGTACTTCCCGGCTACCGTAGAAAAGAACTGCCTGGCCTCTTCCGTCCTCAGCTTATGGGCATGCCAGTCCACTATCACATAGATTCCCTTTTCTATGGCTGCATCCATCACGCTGTACAGACAGTCAAGAGCTTTCTGCGGGTCGGAAGCGAAGTTCCCGTCCAGTTCGGCACCGATGGCGGCACGCACCACATCGCACCCCCACTCTTCCGAAAGCTGTTCCACCGCCCCGGCATTGTAGAATCGCGGCCAGAGGTTGTGCCAGCCGATGCTCACACCGGAAAGGATGACAGGATTCCCTTTCTCGTTCACCAGATCGCGGCCCTTCACCGACAGCCATCCGTTTTCTCCGACAGGAGTACCGGCTGACGCCAATGCCATGAATACCGGGCCGAAGGCCAATATCATTGTCAATAATATTTTTTTCATTGTCTTGATCTTTTTGGGCCGGCTGTCACTCGCAAAGAAGTCTTGCGCCCTCCCGGGCAAATGACGACCGACCGTCAAATATAGAAACTTAATTGCTATTGCCGGCTCTCCGTTCCGCCAGAACCGCCGAAATTTCCTTCATACGTGAAGTAGTCAGCGGATAAAAGGCCACGACTATCGCCGCGAGGAAAGCCCCGGCTGCCGGAATCCAGCTCATCATCGCCTTCAGTCCCGTGATGGCGGACTGTGCCTGCACGGCATTCTCTGACGTATCGTAGCCGAAAGCCGCCAGAACCCAGAGAATCAATGCACTGCCGAAAGCGCCTCCGAACTTCTGTGCCATGGATGACGAAGAAAATATCAGTCCGGTAGAAGCGGATGCGTTCTTGTACTCCGAATAGTCGGCGATATCAGCGAACATGCTCCAGAGAAGAGGCAGAGTCACTCCTGCAGCCACACTTATCAATACCTGAAGCCCCATCAGAGTCCATAAGCCTGCAGGCTCGGAGACCGGAAGAAACATGATGAAAAGACTCAGCACCCCAGCCACAATCAAAGCAAGGATATAGGAAGATTTCTTTCCAAGACGGTCTGAAAGAGGGACGGCAAGGGCGACGCCAAGCATATTGGCCACCTCGCCGACAGCGAGGAATATTCCGCACGTAAAAATTGCGGAAACTCCTATCACATCCTTGAAATAATAGGCCGCAGCGCCACCTCTGATGGAATTGAAAAGCAGTACACCTATACCGGCACCGAGCAATATCCACCACGGGACATTCCTGACCAGGGACTTCATGTCTTTCAGCACAGAGCTCCCGCCTGACTGCGACGCCTCCGGTTTCACCCGCTCCTTCGTCATGGCGAAACACAGGATGAACAGCAAGGCACATATAAGGCCCACGACAGCCATCGTGTATTGCCACGAAGCCGCTGTGGAGACTCCGTCAGAACTTTGGAAGAATTTCAGCAGCGGTTCGAAAATGGCCAGAGCTATGAAACTTCCGCCATAAGCGAAGAACATCCTGTAAGATGAAAACACCGTCTTCTCCCTGGAATCCGGAGTCACCACTCCGAGCATCGCCCCATATGGGACATTGATGACCGAATATACGGTCATCATTATTATATAAGTGACATAAGCGAAGGCATGTTTGAACCCATAGCCTGCATCAGGTGTGGTAAATGTCAGCACCCCGGCTATGGCAAAAGGCAGCGCCGCCCAGAGAAGATAAGGCCTGTACATGCCCCATCTGGTTCTGGTCCTGTCGGCAATCATTCCCATTATAGGGTCGAAAACGGCGTCATAAAGCTTGGTTATCAGCAGAAGTGTCCCTGCATGGGCAAGCGACAGCCCGAACACATTCGAATAGAAGAAAGGCAGGTAGTAGGAGAAAATCTTCCAGAACATCGAAGATGACATATCCCCGAAGCCATAGCCTGCCTTCTCCCATATTGTCGCTTTGTCGTGGCTTTTCATATTCTATCTGGTATTTCTGTCTATCAGTCTGTTCAACCTCGCCACCGAATCCGATGTGGTATAACCGTCTGGCTCGGTATTGAAACAGTAGTCCAGAAGCCTGTCCACTGAAGAAACCGCCACATGCATCCTTGTGTCGCAGGAAGCATAGTAAATATAGACTTTTCCATCCTCATCTGCAATCCAGCCGTTCGAAAAGAGGACATTCATCACGTCACCGATATATTCTTCTCCTTCCGGTACCAGAAAAAATCCTCCCGGCTCTGCTATCACCTTCGACGGATCTTCGAGAGACGTGACATAGAGATACAGCACATAACGCAGACCGGAGGCGCAGCCACGGACACCGTGAGCCAGATGAAGCCAGCCTTTGGAAGTCTTGATCGGGGCCGGGCCTTCGCCGTTCTTCTGCTCCTTTATCGTATGATAATGCCGTGCGTTTATGATTTTCTCGTCCCTGATGACTACATGCTCCATGCTGTCTACAAGTGCCCAGCCGATTCCGCCGCCACGGCCTGCATCTATGAAACCGTCTTGCGGACGGGTGTACAGGGCATATTTCCCGTCCACGAATTCCGGATGCAGGACCACGTTTCTTTGCTGCGAGGAGGATTCCATGTCAGGAAGCCTTTCCCAGTTTATGAAGTCTTTCGTCCTGGCCACCCCTGCGGAAGCTACGGCTGATGACAGATCGCCAGGTGCTGCCTTCGGATCTTTCCTCTCGACGCAGAAGATACCGTAAATCCATCCGTCCTCATGTGCCGTAAGTCTCATGTCATAGACATTGGTAGCCGGTTCGCCATAATCAGGCATGGTCACGGGACGGTCCCAGAAACGGAAGTGATCCACACCGTTCGGGCTTTCGGCCACTGCGAAGAAGGATTTTCTGTCTGCGCCTTCCACCCTGACTACCAGGATATAACGGCCGTTCCATTTGATGGCTCCGGAATTGAACGTAGCATGGACGCCGAAACGTTCCATCAGATACGGATTTGTCTCCCTGTTCAGGTCATATCTCCATGTCAGCGGAGCATGCTCTCCTGTCAGAATCGGGTATTTGTACCTTTCATAAATACCGTTGCCTTCCACCGGCTCGTTTTTCCTGTTTATGAGGGCTTCATGCTGAGCTTTCAGCCACTCGAGTCTTTCTTCAAAGTTCATATCTTCCTTAAAATTTCGCTTTCCAAATTATCCTGTCCTTTCGTCTTCATTTCATTCCGCTCAAGACAATAACGCCGTCTTGCCGTCTCAAATCCTGCGTCTAATCCAGCATGACTATGTCCTCCAGCACTGCAAATTCCTTGAAATCAGTTTCCGATTCCTGCCCCGGCCACGGAGCATAGAAATGCCACGGCAAGTCGCATGCATTTCTCCATACGAGAACATACGCTATCGGATAATCCTTGATGGCCTGATAGAGGACTTCCGTCCACCATTTCTCATAAGGGACACCTTCGCAGCCTGTCTCTGTCAGAGCTGTCAGTTTTCCGTGTTCCCTGCCAAGTTCAGTCATAAGGGACAGCCTGTCCCTGAGCTGTGCGGCATATGTCTCATTCGATGCAGGAAGCTCCCCGTACTGATAACAGTCCAGTCCGAGCATGTCCACCATGTCGTCCCCTGGATAGCGGGTCATGTATTCCTCATCACCCAGATCCGCTCCCGGTGAAAAGGCCCACACGAGATTGTCCAGCCCGCGTTCCTCTGTCATATAGTCGTAAGTCATCTTCCAAAGCTGTCTGTACTGGTCCGGGGTGCAGAGTTTCTGTCCCCACCAGAACCAGCTGCCCGTATGCTCGTGCCATGGCCTGAAAATCAGAGGTATCAATTCACCGTCATCGTTTCTGAAAGTATCCAGATAATCGGCACAGTTCGAGAGCCACTGCATGAATTCATCGTGTTTCCCGCCTCCGTCCAACACTGATGCCACCACCTTGTCTGATGATACGTCCCAGCTGTCACCGCCGGTCAGAGGATTCCGCGGATGCCATGATAGTGTGACCACTCCGCCTTCGGCGCAATGCCTTAGTGCAGCCTCCCTCATGAAACCGAAAGGATTTCCGTCGAGATTCTTCAGATTCAGGAATTCGATTCCACCCAAATCCAGGCCCAGAACCGCAGGATGCTGTCCGCACACGTCCTTCACATCGGTACGGTCAAGGGAGTCCTTCGATGAAGCTCGCCATGTATGTCCGTACATATAGGCATCCTGGTGTCCGAAAAGGATTTTCCCTTCTCCTGCCGATGTCTGGAGATCCGCTATGAGACTGTCGGCCGGAGATAAGGACAGGCTGCCGTCACTGCAGGCAGAGAGAACTGCCGCAGCCGCAATATAAAGAGATATTTTCCATGTTTTCATATTGTCGTACGCATAAAGTTTATTTGATCCGGAAACTTGTTTTCAGCAGATCTTCTTCCGCCGAAGATGATCCTATCATAAGTATGAATTCTCCAGGCTCCACTATCTGGTTCAGATGTTTGTCCAGAAACTGCAGTTTATCAGGTGATATGGTGAACTCCACTGTCTTCGTTTCTCCGGGTTCCAGAGTGATTCTCGCGAAATCTTTCAGTTCCTTCACCGGTCTGGTCACCTGGGAGAACCTGTCACGGATGTACAGTTCCACGATCTCGTCCCCTGTCATCGTTCCCCTGTTCGTCACGTTTACCGAAGCTTTGAGGCTTCCGTCAGCCGGCATCTCTGTCTTATCTATGGTCAGGTCAGAATATTCGTAATCGTTGTATGACAGTCCGTAGCCGAAAGGATACAGAGGAGTGCTTGGAGTCACCGCATATGGGTGGAAGTACTGTGACGGCTTGTGGTTGTATATCATCTGCACCTGTCCGGAAGAGCGTGGAATCGTCACGGCCAGCTTTGCCGACGGATTCACCTTCCCGTACAGAATCTCCGCTATGGCCTGTCCTCCGTACATGCCAGGCTCCCATGCATTCACCAGTGCCGGCAGATGTTCTGCAGCCCATTCCACGCCCAGCGGCCTGCCGGATATCAGCACCAGCACCGTAGGCTTCCCTGAGGCGTACACCTTCTCTATCAGCTCGTTCTGGAGACCGACCAGGTCAATGTCGGAGCGGTCCGTATCCTCTCCTGATGTCCGTTCAGTCCATCTGCCCCTGAACATGTACTCGCCTGCGACCACTATGTTCAGATCGCACGTCCGTGCCAATGACGCTGCCCTGTCCACCTGCCTGCGTGACATGTTCCGCGGATCCCAGCCCTGGTCCACGAAGACGAAATCCGTCTCCGGAGACACTTCCTTCAGGCCTTCGAGCACTGTCGTGACATTCTCCGGCTTCTGGTCGGCGCTCCAGTCACCGAGGATATTGTGATCATCGGCATTTATGCCTGTCACCAGGACCCTGCGATACCGGTCCGGAGACAGAGGAAGGAGTCCGTCATTCTTCAGCAGGACTATGGATTTCCTGGCCGCCTCCAGAGCGGTCTGCCTGTGAGCGTCACACAGTCTGACGTCCATCGTGGTCTTCTCATCTGCATACGGATGCTCGAAAAGGCCTAATCGGAACTTTATATCAAGAATCCTTCTCACGGACTCGTCTATCCTGCTTTCCGGAATCCTTCCTTCACGGACCAGTTCACAGACATATTCGTTCCAATACACTCCGTGCATGTGCATGTCCATGCCGGCCATGATACTCTGGTAAAAAGCCTCTTTCAGGTTCTCGGCAGTGGCGTGGAGATCGTATATGTGTTCTATGTCCATCCAGTCGCTCACCACAAAACCCTTGAAGCCCCATTCCCCGCGTGCGACTTCCTCCATCAGCCATTCATTCGAATGGCAAGGTATGCCGTTCAGTTCGTTATGCGCTGTCATCAGGGACATCGCACCTGCATCCACGCCCGCCTCGAACGGTGGGAAGAACACTTCCCTTATGGTACGTTCGGACAGGTCTGTCGGAGAACCGTTCGTGCCGTTTATCGGCTGGCTGCCGCCTACGAAATGCTTGATACATGCCAGGACATCGTCAGAAGAAAGGTCACCCTGATAGCCTCTCACTGTAGCCACTCCCATCTTCGTCACCAGATAAGGATCCTCTCCGAATGTCTCGCCGACCCTGCCCCAACGCGGATCCCGGGCCACTTCGACATTCGGATTGAAGGTCCAGTGCATGTTCATCGCACGCATCTCGGCCGCTGTTTCTCTCGCTATCCTGTAAGCCAGATCCGTATCGAATGAACTTGCCAGTCCGATATTGGTCGGATAGACCGTATTATCCGGTGCATTGGCATTGCCGTGAATGGCATCTATCCCGAAAATGACAGGGATTGCGAGCCTGCTCTGAAGGGCCAGCGACTGGAGATAGTTGGCCTCTTCTATCGTGACGACATGGAGGAAAGAACCTACCAGACCCTTTTTCGTCCAGTCAGCGACAGAGTCTGCATTGAATCCCGGGTAGAAAGCGTTGGCAGTATTGTTTTTAAGGTCTTCTTCCGTGAGAGAAGCTTCGTTTTTCCTGATATGTTCCAGTCCGACGAACTGGTTCATCTGACCGACTTTTTCCTCAAGAGTCATTCTCGAGAGAAGGTCTTTGACTCTTTTTTCCACAGGGGCTTCCGGATCCAGGTATACAGGATTCCGGTCGCCGGTACATGATACGGAAGCTATGGCTGCTGAAATCATTATGACTATTGCTGTGTTTTTCATTTTTCCGAAAATATTTTAACGAGATTATCTTGCAGGGGCGTTATCATATACGGTTTCAAGAGTATAGGACCCGTCCCCGTCATTCATCGCCCTGACCATGGTTTCGACGGCCAGCCGTGCCGGTTCCGAACAATACTCCCCTGTCGCATGGTCTATGAAACCATGCTGTTCGTTGCCAGTACCTTTCGCACCGTTGTCCCATACGAAGGCAGACATGCCGTATGTCTTCGCGGCCTTTAGTACATATTCAAACCAATATCTCTGGAATGCCTGCTCCAGTTCCGTCGCACGGTTCACGCAGCCGGTTTCACCGATGTAAACCGGGATTCCTTTCGAAATGAATTTTTCGTGGAGGGCTGAAAAGACATCCTTCACATGTTCTTCTTCGTCAGGTCCGGCACATTTGCCTGGCTGTGCGGTATGTCCCCATTCCGGATATTTCGCCGTGAGGGTATACTCGTTCGGGTCGTAATAGTGGACCGACACCATGAGCCTGTCCTCAACCACGTCTTCAGGAAGTTCCAGATATTCCATGGTCAGGTCAGGGTTCGTACAATACCCGGGGACAGCCAGATACCTTTCTTCATTGGCTCCACCTGCAGACCTGACGGCTTTTACGAATGTCCGGTTCCATCCGTTCAGACAGGCGTACTGTTTTCCTCCATCGGTTCTGTTGGCTCCCCAGCCCCAGCCTCCGTCGTGGATTTCGTTGAAAGCTTCAAATATAAGGAAATCCCCTTTGTCTATGAATTTTCCGGCTATCTGCGTCCACATGGCCGATATCTGTTCGTTTATCTGCCTGTCCTTTTCAGGATCGAGGGCGGCTTCCCTTATATTCAGCCAATGTTCGCTGTCAGCCCCGTCATGATGCATGTTGATGATGACATTAAGCCCTGCATTCCCGGCATAGCCGACCAATTCGGCGACCCTGTCGAGCCACTCGGGATCTATGGTATAGTCAGGGGCGGGACCGATATGCCCAAGCCAGGTGACAGGAATCCTGACACTGCTGAAACCGGCAGACTTCACCTTGTCGAAGGTCGCCTGGGTAGCCGCAGGATTTCCCCATCCCGTCTCGGAAGAGACTCCGTTCACATGGGCATCCATCTGGTTTCCCAGATTCCAGCCAAGGCCGAGCTTTTCCGCTACCTGCCATGCGATCTGGCTGTCCGTTCCAGGAACAGGATCAGGTTCCGGGACAGGTACAGGGGTTTGGGTCCCGGAGCCGCTAACGGCTTCCTGCTCCGGGTCATTACCGTCCGAGCACGATACTGCAGGAAAGAACAGCATGAAAATGAATACCAAAGGATACAACATATACCGTCTTTTCATGATGTGACATTCAGGTTTATTCAAACAGGTCTGCAGGGAGTTCGTCTCTTGAAATGACGACATCGGAAGCGAAAGAGGCATTCCACCAGCCGATGTCTGCACTGGAATGGTTTTCGGAATTATAGCCTGCCTCTCCCAGATCATAATCATACCACGGCATGAAATATAGCCAGCGCGCACCTGCATTCCACTGGTCTGCCATGTCCGGCATTCCTCCGAACTCGGAAAGGGTCACCATCTTGTGAGCAGAGAACTGCGTTATGGCAGAGAACTGCGATGCCAGATTCAGTGCATCCACAGAATTGGTCTGGTCCTGATAGGCATCCCTTCCTATGATATCCACGTACCCGTCTCCAGGATAGAATTCGAAATCCACATCATCGAATGATGAAGTCTGGGTAGTCCATACCCAAATCAGATTCCTCAGCCCGGCATCCTTGAAATAGTTGAAGACATATATCCAGAGTTTCTTGTATGCCTGTGCTCCGTCCGCTCCCCACCAGAACCATGCTCCGCTGTGCCACTGGGTGTAGGTATTTCCGGCAGCCTCATGCAGAGGTCTCCAGATGACAGGGATACCCTCGTCCTGGAGGAGTTTCAGATATCCGGTGATTTTTTCCAGACTTTCGTGCATGAACTCATTCTGCCATGTTCCCTCTCTCAGGGCTTCCGTGACGTTGAACTCATTGTCCTCGGCATCGCAGGTAAAATTGTTCGAATCTGTTTCCGAAGAGTTCCGCGGCACATTCCAGTGCCAGCTTGCCCCTATCAGACCTCCGGCATTCCACCAGTCGAGAGCGGGGGTGATGTCTCCGTAGTCTATCCAGTTCGCTGGAGAAGCAGCGAGGTGGATATAGTCGAAATAAGCCACTGCAGGGTATTTTCCCGTAAACTTCCCTACCCATTCGGCCTCACCGGTATTCCATGCCACATGAGCCATCGCTCCGGAGAGTGTCTGCTTTCCGTAAATGGAACGCAGATAGTCGTAGAGCTTTTTCGCTGCGGGAATAGGGTCCGGGGTGACAAGCGACTCCGATATCTCCTGATCTTCAAAGGAAACCTCTTCTTTCGTGGAAAAACTTATCCTGACCTCGCCGGCAGGAGAGTTGTCATACCCGGTGACGGTACCCTCCGGTATCGTAACAGTGTAAGTATTGCCGCTCTGAAGGCCGGAAACGGATACTGTAAGTTCGGTCATGGCGGCCTCCACGGCATCCACCCGGGCACCGTTGTCGACAGTTATATTTTCCTGCATGGAAGTCAGGCACAGGATATTCCTGTCATACGTCAGTACGAGATCAAGGCTGCTGCCAAGAATATCCGCCGTACCGTCGGCCGGATCGGAAGATACCAGTACCGGCCCTTTACCGCCAACAGGTACCGGATCCGGCTCCGGCTTCTGGCAGGAAGCCAGAAGCACGAAAGCCGTCAAGGCAAGGAATGTAAAGATCCTTTTCATATAGTGAAATTCTTGTTTTTTCCGCAACAATAGACTTCAGACAATAAAAACTTATCGGGACAAAGTCACTTTCGTGAATGTGTTGCCGCCGTCACCCTGCAGGATGATACCGCAGTCTGTGACTCCTTCATCATCGTAATCCGCACGGTTCGCAAGTATCGTATCTATAATATCCTGAGTAAGGGTGCACGTCAGGCATCTTGAGCCGAATGTCCATCCCCAGCCTGCAGGATTGTCGGTAGGCGCGAATGTGGCGCTTCCGATTTCATCGAATACGAGTTCCGTCCACGAGCCGGTATTGAACTGTATCTGGCTCCATGTCTCCGGTGTCTGGTCGAAGTAGAAGTTTATCTTCATTCCTGACGTGCAGCTCTCGAACGGAGCTGCAGGGATGCAGACTCTTCCTCCGGTATTCCAGGTCAGGGTGACAGGCCCTTCCCATATCACCGTCTCGTCTCCTGACGGTACACCAGCCGCTTCCGTCCTGAGCGATACTTTCAGGAGAGTATAGTTCGATCCGGTAATTATCAGGCCATTGTTGGCTTTAAGATCATCGAGCATGGTCTGTGTAAGAGGGATTTCCAGTGTAGTCTGGCCTGCAGTCATGTCTATCTGTGAAAATCCGGCCAGATCATTCCAGCTTGTGCCGCTCTTGAGCATGAACTGCCAGTAAGTGAATGAAGGATCCTGTTCGAGTTCCACGAAAAGAATCACATTGCCTGCAGAAAGGTCGACTGAAGACCAGTCGTATCCGCCCCATGCGAGATCCTGGTTTCCTCCCCAGTTTCCGCAGTTCCAGCTGCCTTCCCAGATGACTG
Source organism: uncultured Bacteroidales bacterium (assembly GCA_944326365.1). Lineage (GTDB taxonomy): Bacteria > Bacteroidota > Bacteroidia > Bacteroidales > UBA932 > Cryptobacteroides. The sequence continues at coordinate 22,437 of CALVDR010000026.1, forward strand.
TTTCCTGTACGGTCGGTTCACTCGGTATGCAGTCGACAGTGTAATCTATGGTACCGTTTGACGATACGAGAGTGATGACTGTACCTGCACCGGCAGTGGCAGGAAGAGACACGTAAAGATCTGTTCCGTTAAGCATGTGGTTCACATCCGTACCGTTCACCCGGACTCCCGTCAGAAGATCCTGGTTGGCTACAGGAAGTATAAGTACCGATCCGCCGTGTATCTCTGTCCCTTCGGCAGGAAGCTCGGTCACATAGCATGTTACAGGCCTGTCTATGGTCAGCTCCGGAGCATCGACTGCAGTACCGTTGGCGAGATTCAGTCTGACAATACCTGAAAGAGCCGCAGTAGGAACGATGACGGCAAACTGCGTGGCCTGAGGTTCTTCCACTGCCACTTCGGCTCCGCCTTCGAAAGTGACTCCAGTCACCAGATCCAGGTCAGTGCCTGTAAATGTAAGTTCCGCTCCGGCTCCCACGGTAGACGGACTGTATTGTGTCACCACAGGTTTCACGAGTGTATAGGCTACGACGGCAGCCTTGCCGTTGGCCATGCCGAGAGATATCTCTCCTTCCTGTGCAGTTGCAGGAACGGTAAACGAAATCGTCCCTTCATCCAGAGTGAATTCGGCATCCACGGAACCGGGAAGAGTCACCGATGTCACCAGATCCAGATCTTTTCCGCTAACTGACAGAGTGCTTCCGGCCTTGACAGGAGAAGCGGATACAGAAAGTTCAGACGGGATCACAGTTTCGAGGCTTCCGGCCGGAATCTCCACTCCTGACTTGGCCACGAGCAGAACTTCACCGTCTCCAGCAGCTGCAGGCAGGGTGCAGGAAAGGGATGTACCTTCTTCATTCACCTGAAATTCCGTAACATCAGCTCCAGGCAGCCGGACAGTCGCTACAAGTCCCAAATCCTGTCCCGTGACCGTCATGGTCTGTCCTGCCTTACAGGTCTCCGGAGAAAGCCCCGTCACCACAGGAAGGGCTACCGTGAGTTCTTCCTCAGACGTGATGATATTCGCCATCAGGGACGGATCCTCATTGTTCAGTTCATCGAGGTCGCCAAGGCTGACTACTCCAGTCTGAGCCTCTTCCGGGACACGTACCTGTATCTCATAGCGGTCATGCTTCAGGAAGTCTTTCTCCGAAACGAATACATTCTCTGAAAATATCACCTCATGGATAAGATTCAGATAGTCGCCCGTGATAGTGATCACGTCACCTGCCTTGACAGACTCGGGTGAAAGACTCTCGAATACTATCGGTTCGGAATAGGTCAGTTCCGTCTTGGTAGTGATCTCCAGACCATCAGAAGTGACCAGCGTCACATATCCGACCTCAGGGCCGTCCTTAGGTACGGTAATCCTGATTTCGCTCGGCACTCCTGCCTGAACCACTTCTATCTCGGTGATCGGGTCCACACCCGGTATGATCACCTGCACGACCTGATCCAGATTGCTTCCGAGGAAGCGCAACTGTCCTCCGCGGACAACAGGCTGGGGTCCGTAGACATTCAGGACCACAGCGTCATCGACATACTGGTCAGTGCTCAGCTCTTCTGGCGAGCATCCGGTCAGCGTCACAAGGCACATTGCAATCAGTGCCGAAGATATTTCAAATATTCTTTTCATAACTCAAATCCTGTTTGTCATCTGATGGAAACTGCTCTGATATTGTCTATCATGAGAACCGGAGTACATTCCGTACCGTTCACACCGCCTCCCACCACGAAGAAGGTGAGACTGGCGAAATCCGCCGGAGATGAAGGTACATAGCTGGTCACTGCTCCAAGTCTGTCATAGATGAAATCAGACAGAGGGATGGTCACCGTGATCCACTCGTCACCGGTATCGAACGGCACCACTCCGGATGAAGTAAGCCAAGGACGGTAAATTGCTCGTCCGAAAGAGCCCTGTTCGCCCTGTTCGCCGTTAAACAGATAGGCGTTGGCACTTGCTACCGTACCGTCATACCCGTCGATAGCATTTCCGGAATAGGTCACCTTGTCGAATCCTCCGAATGCTATCTGGAGGGCGCCTGCGCTCCATGGAGAAGCAGAAGGTACGCACAATTCGAATTTAAGGGCCATGTTTTCGAAATCCGTGAAATCCACCAGATTGAACAGGGCGATACCGTCACCGGATGTAACGTTCTGAGGAGTGTCCCACGAGCCGCACCAGTATTCGAAAGCGAACTGCGAATCATTCCAGCCTCCGTCTTCGCTCATGGCCGTAGAGCCGTCTCCGAGCTGTACATAGTTGCCTGTGATTCCTCCTTCATCGGTTATCACCCTGTTGTGCCATCCGTGATTCGTCAGGCCTGTCAGTCCGTCGAAATCGAACATGATTCCCCTGCTGTCGAGATAGTGGAAATTGCTCTCATCTTCTCCGTACACAGTCTCTACTGATATTTTCCCTTCTTCAGCACCGTCAGGGATGACGAAAGTCACGGCATTCTTGGTGATTTCCGTGATGTCGGTCACAGGTACCCCGTCGGCAAATGTAATGGTAAGCGGCACGTTAGGGTCATCTATGAAATAATCTCCGTAAAGGACGGCCGTCTCTCCTGCAGGAGTCTGCTCGCAGGACATTGAAGTGATGGTCGGACCCGGTATGAGCACACTGAAATCATAGGTCACCGTATCTCTGGATGCCGTGATCATGTAGATCTTGTCGCTCACCTCGCCGGGGATGGTACCGGGTACGGTGACTATCAGAGTATTGTCCGTGATATAGCTTGAGTTCAATATGGCTTTCTGGTCATTGAACCACAGTTCATATATGCTGCGCAGATTCTCGCCCACCAGGCATATCTGGTTGTCCATATATGCACCTGTCATGAGGGAATCGGATGCTGCGAATTTCACAGGACGGACATAGCGGACTTCAGGGACTCCGTCAGCCATCTCATAAGCTCCCGGCTGCTGCCTGTCGCAGGATGCCAGGACCGGACCTGCCACTGCGACAGCCAATACTGCCATATAATCATATATTCTTTTCATCTCGTTTCGCTGTTAAAAATCATACTTGTAGGTTTCGCGTACATTTACTTCCACTGCAGGTTCTGCCAGATGAGGATTGAATACCAGATCTTCCGCAGGAAGAGGGAGAGTGAAGCTGGATGCGGTCACGTTCGGTGCAGGGACTTCATCCTCGTACCTTACGTCGTCGTCCTCCGCATTCCAGGTTTCGTATCCTGAATCATAGTATGCCTCGTAAAGTTCTCCGAGACCGAACCAGCGGTTTCTTCTCTGGTTCTTGATCTCGTCTATCACCACGTCCATCTGATAATAGGACCTGCGGACGAAGTCATACCAGTAGTCTCCTTCCAGAGCCAGTTCGAGACGTCGCTCTTTCCATATCTGCTCCACTGTCAGCGGCGCCTTGAAATCATCTTCTTCTGAATAGCCGGCACGCCTGTGCACCCTGTTTATGGCATCCAGTGCAGACTGGTCAGAAGTTTCGCCGGACGTTCCGGTCATGGCTTCCGCATATATAAGAAGGACATCTGCAAAACGGAGGAGATGAGTGGCAAGACCTGTGGCCATATTTGCGGCGGACTGTCCGAGACCTGCCACATGATCTGCCTGTCTTCCGGTCAGATGCTTTACAATATTGGCTCCGGTAGGAGACTGGTACTCTCCGGCAGGACCGCCCTTGCCGTAGTCGCCGTCATCATAGATGAATCTCAGATAGTCGAAGCCACCCCTGTCAGTCCAGAAATAGTCGTAGGTATCTCCGGCCATCATCATGGTAGCCTTTCTTCTCTTGTCCTTTTCCGCAGCCCTGGTAGCCGGATCAGCTATGGCGCTTACTCCGAAATCATCCTGCAGGTCAATGGAAGGGCCGCGCCATCCGCCCCAGCAGTTTTCTTCGAAATCCGAGAAACCCGTAAGGGCTATTTCCGGCTGGAAGGAATTCTGCTGCGTCCAAGGGTCCCGTGACGGAGACCACTGCCATGAAATCATGCATTCCTTGTTCTGATTGTGCTGAAGACGGAAAATATCGGAATATTCTTCCATCAGGTCACGGCCGGAATTGTCGATGACATCCTTGGCATACTGCGCGGCTTTGGACATGTCGTCAGCATTGAGCTGGCCTGAAAGGCCTGCCTTGGTCAGATATACCTTGGCGAGAAGGGCCTCGGCAGCATAATAGTCTATACGGCCGTTGGCATTCACGCCTGTCTTGGGAAGCAGTTCCATCGCCTTTTCCAGAGTCATGATGATGTATTCGTAGACATTGGCCCTTGTGGCCTTGTAGACATTGTTATACTCTCCGGAAGTCAGGACTTCGGTATTGTCATGGATAATAGGCACTTCACCGAAGGATCTCACCATGAAGAAATATGCGAAAGCCTTCCAGGTCAGAGCCTCGCCTATGCACTGGTTCTTTACTGTCTGGGACGGACCTTCGGAGTTCCGGATATTGCGGATAACAGTATTTGCATGTGCGTTGACCGACCACAAGGAATAGGACATGGCCACCAGGTCGGTGTCTGTGCCGTTTACGGAGAAATCCAGATACTGGCTTTCCCCAAGATAAAGGTTTCCGGACATCACCTCGCCTACCCAGAGGAAGGCTCTCAGGAAATCGTACCACGGAGAATTGTAGAGATAGTTCACGCCCTGCACGCACTGCTCGTCATTCAGATAGAAGTTGTCCACATTGTACGTGTCTTCGGCAGGACGGTTCAGGAAGTCGCTGCAAGAGACCATTGCTGCAAGCAGGACACCTGCCAATGCGATCTTGATTATATTGTGTTTCATTTTATTCCTGTTTAAATTAGAATGTGATGTTCAGACCTATGGAATAAGTGGTAGGACTCGGATAGCGGCCGTTGTCGATACCGTAGGTAAGGCCTGTCGCATCCTGCGTACTTGCTCCGATTTCAGGGTCATATCCTGAATAGCGGGTGAACGTATAGAGATTCTGTATGTTGCAATATATCCTGAGGTTCTCTATCCTGGCCTTTTCCAGCATTTTCTTCGGGAAGGTATAGCCTAAGGTTATGTTCTTGATACGGAGGTATGAACCGTCCTCGATATATCTCGAACTCATACGGTCATTGTCATTCGGGTCGTTGATGGAAGCACGAGGAGTCTTGGTTCCCGGATTCGCCACCTTCACGTTGGTCACGTCATCGTACCACATGCTGCCGTCTTCGTAGACCTTGTCCGGATCTATAGGTACCAGTCTGGCCCTGTCATTCACGGAATTAAGCTGGTTCGTCCACGGGCTGTTCATGTGGGTAAGAGTGATGGAGTTGTAGTTCAGCACCTTGTTTCCGTATGAGCCGTTCAGGAAGATGCTCAGGTCGAAATTCCAGTAGCGGAATGTGTTGGTCCATCCGAATGTGAAGAGAGGAAGCGGAGAACCGAGGTTCGTCCGGTCGTTCTCGTCGATGACACCGTCTCCGGAATCAGGAATGCCGTCACCGTCAGTATCCACTGTAGGCTGGTCCTTGTACTTGAGGTCACCGATCCACACGGTATTGGCCCTGTTGAAGTTTCCGTCCGCAGGATATTTGGCCGGCTTTGGAGAATTCATGAGGTCATCGAGAGACTCGTACACGCCTTCCACTTCATAGCCGTAGAAGTTGTAGAGAGATTCGCCGATGGTGGACAGGCAGACTACGTCGTTCCACTGTCCGTAACCTACGAGAGATGCATTGGAAGTACCTTCGAGTGAGAGCAGCTTGTTCTTGTTGAAAGAAATCTGGAAATTCGAATCCCACTGGAACTTGCCCACTAACGGATGGGTATCCAGGGTGATTTCAAGACCCTTGTTCTCTATGCTTCCATAATTTCCCTTAGGTGCGGCCAGGACTGACGAAATATTGCCCTGGGTTCCCATGTAGGAAGGAAGCTGCATGGACATGAGCATATCATCCGAGCGTTTGATATAGGCATCGACGATGAGATTCAGTCTGTCCTGGAAGAATCCGAGATCGAGACCTATGTTCCACTGCTCCTGTGATTCCCAGCGTATGGCTGTATTAGGTATGTTAGACGGTCTGTAGCCCATACCCAGTCCGGTAGGCATCCTGCTGATGGCTGCACCCCAGGCATATCCTCCGATATTGGAGTTACCGGTCTGCCCCCATCCGACACGGAGCTTTCCGTTGCTGATCACATCCTTGACTCCTTCGAAGAATGCTTCGTTCGAGAATCTCCATGAGGCTGCGGCAGAATGGAAGCCTGCCCATCTGTTATCCGGTCCGAAGTTCGAAGATCCGTCGTAACGGAACGTATAGGTCAACAGATAACGGTCATCGTAGTTGTAAGTCTCACGTGTGAAGACGGATGACATGGCCGAGCTGCCGAAACCGGCTGAAATTCTCGGTGTACCTGATCCGAGAGCAGGATTGTGGACAGCATCCGAAGGAAGGGCATTGTTGAACACGCTGGCATATTCATATCTGGACTCCCACATTTCATGTCCGACCATGGCAGTCAGGCTGTGTTTGCCCCATGAATTCGAATAAGTCAGATAGTTCTTCAACTGCCAGAAGATGCTCTTGTTGTTCTGAATGCTGCTCTCATTGGTATCCCTCGTCCAGTTTCCGAAGTCGAGCATAGGTTTGTACCGCTCGGCTTTGCTCCAGTTCAGGTCGAAGCCAAGTTCCACGCGCCATACGAGATGCTTTATCGGAGTGACATCAGCGAAGATGTTTCCCGTCAGTTTCTGACGGTTCAGCAGGATATCGTCTTCCATGGCGATTCCTATAGGGTTAGGGTTCAGGTTATGCTCATCCACTATGGTAGCATAGTTTCCGTCCATGTCATAGATAGGAACATCAGGTCTGGAGGTAAGGGAGTAGTAAATCAGACCGGAGTTCGAATCCGCGAGCTTCAGGTCATCGTTGGTCGTGGAGAATGTGGCCGAAAGCCCCATCTTTATCCATTTCTTCAGCTGGGCATCGAGGTTCGTGCGGACGCTGAAACGGTTGAAGTTACTTCCTATGATAGTACCTTCCTGATCCATATAGGAGCCGGACACATAGTACTGGACTTTTTCCGTACCGCCGGAAACCGAGAGCTGGTGCTGATGCTGTAGAGCCGTACGGAAGATGGCATCCTGCCAGTTCGTGCCTTCACCCAGAATGGAAGGATCCGAATATGTATCGCTCGGGTCGGACATTTCGCCGACTGACGCCAGATCATTGTAGAATTCCGCATACTGTCTGAGATTCATCATGTCCAGACGCTTGGTCTGCTGCGAAACCGCGAACATGCCGTCGTATGATATCCTGGCTTCACCGGCCTTGCCTCTCTTGGTAGTGATAAGGACGACACCGTTTGCGCCCTGTGCACCGTAAATGGCCGTAGCCGATGCATCCTTCAGGATTTCCATGCTCACGATATCGGCAGGGTTGATGGTGGAAAGAGGTGAGATGGTAGACACCTTGCCGTTTCCGAGCGCATCACCGAGACCGAAGTCCGCACCGGAATTTCCTCCGCTCTGGACTATCACACCGTCTATCACGTAAAGAGGTTCGGCGTTGGCATTGATGGTAGCCTGTCCACGGACACGGATGGATGATGAGGAACCCGGAGCTCCCGAGGTAGTCACGGCTGTCACACCGGCTGCCCTACCCTGGAGAGACTGGTCCAGAGAAGATATCACGGAACCTCTGAGTGATTCCTCGCTCACTGAAACGGAGGCTCCGGAAAGGTCGCTTCTCTTCATGGTACCGTAGCCCACGACGACCACTTCGTCCAGAAGCTCGCTGTCCTCTGCCAAAGTGGCGTTATAGACAGTCCTGTCATCTAGCACGGTGATCTTGACATCCTTGTATCCTATGGAAGATACGGTCAGGACTGCACCTGTCCTCACTTCGAGGATATAGTTTCCATCGAGATCTGTGATGGCACCGTTCTGGGTGCCGTCTTCAATGACGCTTGCTCCGATCACAGGCACTCCGGACTCGTCGAGAATCTTACCGGTCACCGTGATCCGCTCCTGAGCCGCCATCGACAGACAGAAGAAGAGCAATGCCATGCAAGCAAACAATTTACTTTTCATAGTTATTGTTTTTTGTGTTAATAATTAGGAATTCTCCGTATTATAAAACTTCCTGCAGAAGTTTTCCGAAAAATGCATCCCTTGCGGCCCACCATCCGTTCTCGGTTTCCACATGGTGGCCGGCAAGAGGAAAAGTGAGATAGCTTTTCGGGGCAGAGATCATGTTGTACCCCGAGAAATTCGTATGCGGAGGACAGACGTTGTCCTGCAGGCCGAAGCCCATCAGCACAGGACAGACAATCCTGTCCGTAAAGTTCTTGATATCGAAATATGAAAGCGTCCTGTACAGGTCTTCATCACCGATTCCCAGCCTCCGGGCTTCGGCCAGCACGGGATCGGCCGGCCAGTGCACTATCCTGAAATAGTCAGGAAAATCGGAAAGGAAAGGTACGAAAGGGGCGATACCCTTGATCCTGCGATCCAGAGAAGCGGATACCAGGGTGAAGGCTCCTCCCTGACTGCCGCCTTCGGCAAAAATCCGGGAAGTATCCACCTTCTCCCGGGAAGCCACGAAATCTATGGCCCTGACCACATCCATGAAGGCACCCCTGTAATAATAGGTATCCTTGTCTGCCAGACCGCGCACTACCCAGTCATCCTTCTCCCCCGGCTTGCGGTTCAGCCCCTGATTCCGCACACAGAGAGTGAACTCGGCGGCATCGGGACGGGCTGACGGGTCGTTGTACCACAGCGTGGCTCCATAGCCCATGTAATTGATGAATACGGGATACTTTCCCTCTTTCACCGGTTCGATATAGATGCCCGACACCGGTTCGCCGCCGAATGACTTCATGTCCACACGGTAAGTCCTGCGGACATCGTCCGAATGCTCAGGCAGCAGAGTGAGCCGGTATTCCGGATCGACCTGCGAAAGTTCCGCCAGACTTTCTTCCCAGAATATATCGAAATCTTCCGGCTTGTCCTGCGGTGATATGATCTTTTCCGGATCGCACCCTATATTGAAAGTCTGCAGAATATTGCCATTGGCGGTTCCGGCAGCACCCTGACGGCCGCCATCCAAGGCCGAAAGGATGACCTTATAGAAACCCGGCTCCAGGCTGAAACGGAAATCCAGAGTATCCAGCACAGGGCCAAAAGACTTCGATGCCGTCATGACGGTATCTCCAGTATCGGTCAGTAAAGCGAGGCCGAGTCCGCCTTTCCATGAAGCATCGGCGGCAGTCTTCACCGCCACACGTAATTCCGCCGGATCATCCGAAGTGTACATCCAGTCGTTTTCCAGAACGGCCTCGGCGTAAATCCCGGACACGGCATCAAGATCCGATACGGCTTTCCTGATCATTTCCACCGTACTCCTGTCCGCAGCATACACGGAGTTCAACCCCTGCTGTTCCTGGGCCGGATCTCCGCAATAGTCATCGCCCGGCTTCCAGAAGTCTTCTCCTGACTGCCCGGCCAGACCGCCCCAGCCCCAGAAATTCGCGCCTGCGAGCACTCCGCACGTTTCTTTCGATGACTTCACTCTGTCGAATACATGACTGTAATATGCATCCCTTGCTTCAGTCGGTGTGCCTTTGGCGAACAGAAAACCGTCTCTCGGGAACCCGAACTCTTCGATTACGAGCGGCTTGCCCAGCTTTTCCGCTGACGCGATGTGCGCGTCGATATATTCATCTGTCTTTCCGATGGCCTCAGACAGGTCTTCGGCCAATGTCTCCGGCTTGACCCAGCTCCAGTTATACGGCCAGATATGAGCCGTGAGATAATCTATGTCCGGACATGAATGTATCTCCTCGTAAAGGTCCGCATCATTTTCACATCCCCACGTGCCTTCACTGCCTGTAGACACCATGTGGTTCGGGTCAATGGATTTGATCAGTGCCGCTGTCTCCCACAGCCAGTCGGCAAATGCGGTCTTCACGCCGTCATTTGCAGAGAAGCATCTCGGTTCGTTGGCTATCTGCCATGAAAAGATGGACGGATCGTCCTTGTACGGAATGCCTGTAACAGTATTTATACGCGAGACCACTGTACGGACATGGGCGGCGAAAAGTTCCTTCGCCCTGTCATTCGTGACAAACTGCGAGGCATATTCCATATATGCCGGCCATCCTGCCACTGACGGAAGCACAGCATCGCCTGCTCCGGCCCATTCGAGATATCTGGCATAACCGCCTGACCACTCCCAGGCATTGTTAAGATAAACCACTGCCGTCATCTTTCTCTTTCCCAGTTCGGAAAGAAGCCAGTCGAGCCCCTGGAAGACCTTCTCATCGTAAACTCCGGCAGCAGTCTGGAGACTCGGTTCTATCTGTGACGGAATCCCGGCAGGACCGTCGCCTCCGGCCAATACCCTGATATTAGTCACTCCGAGAGATTTCAGGGAATCGAGCTCTTCCGCCAGCCTCTCCCTGTCCCCGGACTCCGTATCCGAGCCTAAAACCGCACCATACCACAGGTTGGTACCTATATAATAAAAGGCATTCTCTCCGGAATAACCTTCGGCAGGAATGAACATGCCGTCACGGGCACTGAAAAAGCCGGAATCGCCCGCATCCGCGCAGCACGACATGAATGCAGGAACAGCCAGCAAGGACAAAATCAGAAGGTGGAATTTCATTCAAGCGTCATTTTATGTGGTTGATGACGCAAAGGTACGGTATGACGGTACGGCAAACAAATACTTAGATATCCAATAATGATACTTTTTCAATAAGTGTTTTATTCCTGTCCTATACGATAACCTTGTTCTTCTTGTACATGGCACGGAACTCTTTCGGAGTGACTCCGCGCCTGGCCTTGAAAATGCGGTTGAAGTTCGAAAGGTTGTTGAACCCGCATTCGAAACAGATTTCAGAGATATTCCTCGTGGAGTCCACAAGGGCTCTGGCAGCATTTCCCAGTCTGATGTCCAGAACATAGTCTGACAGCGATTTTCCAGTCCTGAGTTTGAAAAAGCGGCTGAAAGAAGTAGGTGTCATACCCACCATTCCGGCCAGTTCCTCCAGTCTCAGAGTCTCTGTATAATGATCGTTTATGTACTGTTTCACTTTCTGTACCCGGCGGCTTTCCGGATTTCTCTCGGCATGCGAAAAGGAGCTGCTCGCCAGTATCCTGTAGTCACTCCGTGACAAGTCATAGAGGATCTTAAGAAATTTCAGAAATCTCATGAAGCCTTCCTGTTCGGCGGCAAGCCCGTCGATGGCAGAATATACTTTCATGATGGTATGCTGTGAAAACACCACCCCATGGTCTGCGTTCCTGAACATCTTCATGATGGATGCAAACTGGTTCTTCGCCATAAGACTGCCTGAAAGGAGGTCAGGAGAAAACTGGATGGTCACTTCCCTGATGTCGTGTGAGGTGCAGTCGCCGTTATCCCATACATGCTCGAGATTTTCCGAGCATATCAGGACCAGATCATAATTTCCTATGGTTTCGACACTGTCACCGACTACACGTCTCACACCTGGTGCATTCTCCACGAAATTCAGTTCGTACTCCCTGTGCTGGTGAAGCGGATATGTGAACTCTGACTTGTGTCTGTCCACGACATGGAAACAGTCCTTGTCGGAAAGGGGCGTGATTTCTTCCAAAACGTCACTCATGATTACCGGGATTAAAATCCGTGTAAAGATAGCGGTTTTTTACGCAAAGTCTGCATCGTCGCAGTTAACAAAGGTCAAAAGTGAATAAAAATGATACTTTTTTATCAATTATTTACAACATGAGGCCGAATCGGCTCCGGGCATGGAAGAGATTATACCTTAAATATTATATTTGCAAGACATCATGGCGGCAGCCAAATGAAAACATATACTAAGATAACGTGAGTTCGATGAAAAGAACGGAGTGAATTTCAGAGAACTACCTCTGTAGAGGATTCGTGGAACGAATCCGGCAGTAAGTTCTCCCCTCGATAGGGGAGGATTTAGGTGGGGTGACACGTAAAAGGAAAGAGATTTCGAAGAAATCGTAACGTCAGTTCGACGGAATCTCTGGTACTGAGTAAAATAATTCGTCGAACTGACGTTAAGACATGGACGATATACTGAGAAAAATGAGGGAGGAAATGCTTGCCGAACTCACCGGGAATATCCTTCCTTTCTGGATGGAAAGGATGAAAGACGAAAAGAACGGCGGATTCCTGCCGAGGATAGACGGCACCGGAAAAGCGGATCCGCATGCCGCGAAAGGGGCCATACTCAACTCCAGAATCCTGTGGACCTTTTCGTCCGCATACAGGATCACCGGCATGCCAGAGTATCTGGCAACCGCCACGAGAGCGAAAAGGGAAATAATAGACAGGTTCTACGACAGGACATACGGAGGGGTGTACTGGAGTCTGTCTCCGGACGGCAAGCCGTCTGACAGGAAAAAGCAGATTTATGCACTCGGCTTCGCCATCTACGGACTGAGCGAATATGCCAGGGCTACCGGTGATGCCGAGGCCCTGGACTATGCAGTACGGCTTTTCAACGACATAGAAAATCATAGCTTCGATGCTGAAAAGAACGGCTATCTGGAAGCCTTCAATGAAGACTGGAGTCCTATCGGAGACATGAGGCTGAGCGAAAAGGATTTCAATGACTGCAAGACGATGAACACGCACCTGCACATACTGGAGCCATACACGGCCTTGTACAGGGTGTGGAAAGATCCGCAGCTGGAAAAACAGCTCAGGAATCTGATATCCGTCTTCCTTGAGAAGATTCTGGACAGGGAGACCGGACATCTCCGACTGTTCTTCAACGAAGACTGGGTCAGCAGCCATGATATAATATCGTATGGCCACGATATCGAAGCATCATGGCTTCTTTACGAGGCTGCGGAAGTCCTTGATGATGCAGGAGTGATTTCCAGTGTGACGCCGGCAGTCATGGCAGCTGCCGATGCAGCGGCGGAAGGCTATATCCCCGGAGGCGGAATGATATATGAATTCCACGGAGACACATGTGCCGTCGATGCCGACAGACATTGGTGGGTGCAGGCGGAGACAGTCGCAGGATATTTAAACCTGTGGCAGATCACCGGACGCGAAGATGCATTGGCGAAAGCCGCCGGATGCTGGGAGTTCATAAAGAAACATATCATCGACCATACCGGAGGCGAATGGTTCTGGAGTCTGAAAGCCGACGGCACGGCCGATACCTACGATGACAAGGCCGGATTCTGGAAATGTCCGTACCACAACGGACGCATGTGCATGGAGGTCATTGAACGCGCAGGACGGCAGCCCGCAAAAACTGTAGAATAACACGGAACTTTTACATAACATCATGTTCAGAAAATTTTCCACTCTGCTATTGTTTTCCGCCGGAGCATTCCAAATGTCAGCGGAAATCCGTCTCCCTGAAATCATCGGGGACGGCATGGTCATGCAGCGGCAGGCCTCCGTCAATATCTGGGGAGAGGCCACAGAAAACGCCACGATCATCATTTCCACAAGCTGGAACGACCGGACATACACGGCGGAATGCGACGCGGACGGACATTGGATCACCGGGATAGATACCCCGGAAGCCGGAATGACCCCACAGTCCATCACCATATCCGAAATTCCTGCAGGAGCAGGACATTCACTGAAAAAAGCAGTCTCTTCCGTCTCTGTCGGAAACATTCTGATCGGAGAAGTATGGTTCTGTTCTGGACAGTCGAACATGGAGATGCCTCTGGACGGATTCTGGGACTGCCCTGTCGAAGGTAGCGCAGAAGAAATCGCCATGTCAGGCAGGATGAAAGGAATCCGCATGGTGAATATTCCCAAGACCGGAGCCGTCGTACCGCAGGAAAGGGTCTCAGGGAAATGGGTGGTTTCCTCGCCTGAAAATACGAGATGGTTCTCCGCTACTGCCTATTATTTCGCCAGGATGCTCCATGACGTACTCGGCATTCCGGTAGGAATCATAAACTGCAGCTGGGGAGGATCCGCCATCGAAGGATGGCTTCCAGAGAATATCCTGTCAGACTATGACGACATAGACTGCGACTTGCAGGTTCCGGAGGACGGAAACTGGCAGGCCTCTACACCCATGATCATGTTCAACGGCATGCTGCACCCGCTCAGGCATTACACCGTCAAAGGAATCTGCTGGTATCAGGGTGAATCGAACGTTGGAAGACACGGGACATATTCCGACAGGCTTCAGACCATGGTCTCTACATGGAGGAATCTGTGGGGACAGGAAAATCTGCCATTCTATATCGTAGAGATAGCTCCATACCGGTACGGAGGCGACGGAACTGCCGGTGCCCGTCTCAGAGAAGCACAGTTCCGTGCTTCAAGGATGATACCTGACTGCGGTATAGTGTGCACCAACGATCTGGTCTATCCGTACGAAAGCGACCAGATACATCCATGCAGGAAAGAAGAGGTAGGCAAGAGGCTGGCTTACATGGCACTGAACCGGACTTACGGATTCTCAGACATAGACTGTGAAGGCCCGGTTTTCCGTGAAATGCGGACAGAGGGCGATGAAGTCTTACTGTATTTCGACAATGACAGGGCGGGATTCAGTCCGTGGAACGGTATTGAAGGTTTCGAGATAGCCGGGGAAGACAGGGTCTTCCACCCTGCTTCAGCCAGCATCATGCCAGGGAAAAAATGTGTAAAGGTCCGTTCCGACGAAGTAAAGGCTCCGGTGGCAGTCAGATACTGTTTCAAGGATTTCTGCCCCGGGAATCTGACCGGAGCACGCAATCTGCCGGCTTACCCGTTCCGGACCGATGACTGGTAGGCAGGCGGTACCGGTTCAGTCTATGGATTTGGCATAAACCCTTCTCCGTTTGTGTATCTGGTGATCGAAAGCAGTCCACAACGACTGTACCTTCAGGTTCGTCTCCAGTTCCGGATTGCTCTCGGCATATTTGAAACCAAGTTTTTTCAGAGACGGAATCAGGTCACAGAACATGACTGAATTCAGGCCCTTGCTCCTGTACTCCGGCTTGACCGCCACCAGGAGCAGGTCAAGGGTAGCAGGACGGTTCAGGTACAGGGCATTCAGAAGATACGCCCAGCCGAACGGGAACAGCTTTCCCCGGGCTTTCCGCAGAGCTTTCGAGAGAGACGGCAGCGTGATTCCGCAAGCTACCAGTCCGCCGTTCTCGTCTTCTATGAATGTCACCATGCGGAGATCCATGAACGAAAGATACTGTTTCACGTACTGGTCCATCTGCTTCTCCGAAAGAAGGGAATAACCGTAGAGATCCTTGTAGCACTCGTTGATCAGACGGAACATTTTCTGTCCGTATTTTTCTCCGTGAACTTCCTTCATGGTCAGTTTCCTGGTCCTGAGCCTGTTCTTCTCCAGGACCAGTTGCCCCATCTTCGCATATCGTTCCGGCAAGTCTTCGGGAAGCTTGATGAGGTATTCCACCCAGTCGACTTCCTTGCGGAAGCCAAGTTTTTCGAACATGAGGGGATAATACTCGTGATTGTAGATGGTGATCATGGTTCCCATCTTGTCGAAGCCTTCGACCAACATGCCTTCCGGATCGAAATCGGTGAATCCAAGCGGTCCGGCGATATCGGTCATTCCACGCTCCCTTCCCCACTCGGTCACTGACTGCAGCAAGGCTTCCAGTACCTCTATGTCTTCTATGAAATCTATCCAGCCGAATCTCACCTGCCTGACTTTCCAGGCCTCGTTAGCCTTATGATTTATGATAGCGGCCACCCTTCCGGCCACTTTCCCGTCTTTCCATGCGAGAAAATACTCTGCCTCGCAGAATTCGAATGCAAAATTCTTCGAGCGGTCCAGCGTCGCCGCATCGTCGGAAATAAGATTCGGGACATAATACGGATGCTTCCGGTACAGTTTGTTGGCAAAATTCAGAAAAGTGCGCATCTCTTTCGATGTGGACACTTTCTTCACTACGGTGGGCATGGTTCAGGTTCGGTTTGGTTTCAGTACAGGATGACCCGGAAGTGTGCTTTCAAGTCATCGGCATTATTATGCGAATATAATGCATCTGCTTTTTTCCACCAAAAAATTTTTCCGCCAGACTTAGCGGAGAATTCAACAACATTCGCAGGACTCGCAACTGCAGTTTTCACTCTCGCATTCTATGGTGCAGTGACATACTCCGGCCCTTCTGAAAATCTCCCTGGCTTCAGACTTGGCAGCCTCCATCTGTCCTATGTCTTCAAGTACCAGATGAACCGTGGCCGCATTTTCGGTCGTACTCATGGGCCACACGTGCAGATGATGCCAGCCGGACACATTCGCCACATGGGACAGTCCGTCTTCCAGTCCGGCTATATCTACAGACTCCGGCACAGCGTCTATCGACAGGAAGAAACTCTCTTTCAGCATGTTGAAAGTGGATACCAGAATAATGGCCGCTATGACGAGGCTTACGGCCGGATCTATCCACAGTATGCCTGTCAGATTTATGGCTATTCCGGAAAGGACGACTCCGGCAGACACGAGCGTATCCATGGCCATGTGCAGGAATGCACCCTTTACGTTCAGATCCTTTTTCTGGTCCCGCATCAGCAGCCATGCGGTGAGTCCGTTGATGATGATGCCGGCTCCGGCCGTCCAGGATATGGCGGCTCCGGAAACAGGCTGCGGATGATTTATCCTCGCTATGCTTTCCACGACTATGGCCCCTACGGCCACCAGAAGTATGACGGCATTCAGCAGGGATGCCATTACAGTAAGTTTCTTGTACCCGTAGGTGAATTTCCTGCCAGGTTTGACCATGGCCATCCTGATCGCAAGCAGGGAGATCAGCAGACTTAATACATCGCTGAGATTATGTCCTGCATCCGAGAGGAGTCCGACCGAATTCGAAACGAATCCGACCGCCGCCTCGATGACTACGAAAAGCAGGTTCAGAATGATGCATAATATGAATATCCTGCTCAATGAAGCGGGAATATGATGGTGATGATGTCCTGCATGTCCGTGATGTACGGACGTGATACTGTGATTTTCCATTGCGGCAAATTGAATTCACGGATGCTGCCACCCGTTTGTTGGCTACGGTGCAAAATTAGAAACTGAAATCGGCAAATTAGTTGTAAATTTGCAGCGGTATGAAAACATTGCCGGAACGGCACACGTACATTGGCCGGAAGGGCATTGGGAATATTGCCGGAAGGCACAAAAATTCAGCGTCTTATGGAAATCACAGTGAAGGACGGGGCTCCGCTTTTGGAATATCTTTATACGGCTCTCTCGCCTCAGAGCAGGACAAGCATCAAATCGCTGCTTACACATTCCCGAATCTCGGTGAACGGCCGTGTCACCACTGCGTATGACCATCCGCTGAAACCGGGTGACAGGATAGAAGTGAACGCCAACAGGAAGTCAGTGTTCGAAAACAGGAATCTGAAAATCGTATACGAAGACAAGTGGCTGATAGTTGCGGACAAGAGGAACGGACTGCCGACCATTTCCACAGGAAAGGAGAACGAAATCACAGCATATTCGATTCTGTTCGCATATATGGAATCGAAGGTAGAAAACGGACGCATTTTCATCGTACACAGGCTTGACAGGGACACTTCGGGACTACTGGTATTCGCAAAGGACGAACAGACGAAGCGTCTTCTGCAGGAAAACTGGAACCGGAATGTCGTGGAGCGGAAATATCTCGGAGTATGCGAAGGAAATTTCCGGCATGGCGAAGACACCATAGTATCATGGCTGAAAGAAAATCCGAAGTCCCTGAAAATGAGCTCTTCTCCTATAGACAACGGCGGGCAGAAGGCAGTGACGCATTTCCGTGTTCTGGAGCAGAAAAACGGGTTCGCACTCCTGGAAATCGAACTTGAGACCGGCAGGAAGAACCAGATACGCGTACAGTTGTCTTCCATCGGACATCCTATCGCCGGGGACAGGAAATACGGGGCTGCCGCCAATCCTTTCGGACGCCTGGCCCTTCACGCCGCCACACTCTCCTTCAGGCATCCTCACACCGGAAAAATCCTCACCTTCACTTCTCCCCTGCCGTTCGGACTGTAAATCAATATATTAACATCAGTTCGACGAAATATTCCACTCAGTACCAGAGACTTCGTCGAACTGACGTTACGATTTCTTCGAAATCTCCCTTCATTTTACGTGTCACCCCACCTAAATTGGGTGACCCAGTCACCCAATTACGTCTTTCTTCGAAAGACTAGCCCTGTCTTAACCCCCTGCACCCCCTATTAGGGGGATTTTCTTAGGCCTCTCGTATGGGAGGACTTACCCACGGATTCGTTTTACGAATCCTCTAAAAGAGGTAGTTCTCTGAAATTCACTACGTTCTTTTCA